>CBDUZE010000139.1:0-1636 GCA_965371625.1 uncultured Alphaproteobacteria bacterium | reverse complement strand
CCCCGCCCCCCGAGTGCTTTAGTTAAACCGATCACGATAGGAAAACGACGAACTCGCGGATGTCTTGCCGCAAGGAATGAAATGAGCGGCAAATCGTTTTCGCCCGCGACGCCTGCGTCTAACAGGAAAAACCAACGGAGACAGTCATGACCTTCAAGAACATTGCGATGAACGTTCCGGGGCAAATAAGGGTTCTGGGTCTGACCACTATTTTGACAGTATCGCTGCTCATTCCTTCGGGTGTCAGAGCGGCGTCTGACGAAAATAGTGAAGAGATCGCTCTCAGCTTGGCAACCCTGCTCCGCGCGTCGCGGGCGGTAATATCGGATAGCCAGTCCTTGATCAACGATGCGACCAAGGGGGATAAGGGCCTCTCCGGCGAGGCAGTCCTCTCTCGTGCCAAGCAGAACTATGAAAAGGCCACCAATGAGAGCCTCGACAATATAGATCCCTCGACCCTTCAGGGCGAGCTGTTAAAGGCCGAATTGGAGGCCATCGTCGAAGTCATGGAGGCGGCCCAAGCGCGGATCAACGAACAAGGCGTGGGTTTCAAGGGCTTTCTACCGGCCATTTTCGCCAGGCTGGTCACCGAAAGTTTCCGCGCCAAGAAGGGCGAGGTCGCCGACCTCAAGCTGACGGCTCCCATGGATTATGTCCGCAATCGTGCCAATCGGCCGGACAAATGGGAGCTC
Organism: uncultured Alphaproteobacteria bacterium; assembly: GCA_965371625.1. Taxonomy (GTDB): domain Bacteria; phylum Pseudomonadota; class Alphaproteobacteria; order CBDUZE01; family CBDUZE01; genus CBDUZE01. The sequence goes on along the minus strand of CBDUZE010000139.1, from coordinate 944 downwards.
AACGTCATCGAGACCAGGTTCAAGGCCGCCGACCACCCTAAAGGGCAACACTTTGCGGAGATGGCCCAAAAGAAGGGTAAGAGTGCCTATCGGCTGATACTTCCCGAGTATTACAAGGAATCTTGCCTGAAGTGCCATGGCGAGCCGAAGGGTGAGCGCGACCTGACCGGCGGAAAGAAGGAAGGCGGCCGCCTGGGCGAGTTGGGCGGAGCCATCAGCGTTACGCTCTTTAATTGACCATTCGGGCCTGGAAGGAGCGCTCCAATGTCCTGGCGAGACATCACGTCCTGGCGGCATAACGGCTTTAGAATCGACCTTACGATTCGTTGGAAGCTGGTACTATTGTCGGCTGTCCTGTTGCTGGCACTGGTGGGCTCGAATCTTCACATTGGCCTCAAACTCTTGGCGGGTAGGGAGGCCCTTTCCCATCAGGCTCAAGTTCTGCAGACTCTGGATACAGGGACCGCTGCCTTGAGAGCGTTCGGTGAGCTCAAGTATTGGCTTACCGATCTACAGTCCAGCTGGTTGAACGAATCGGAGGATAGCGCGAACCAGGCCATGGAGGCGCTACGAGAGCACCTAAAGGAGATGGGCACCTTCGCGCCCGAGGAAGCTACCGAGATCCAGAAGCACGCGGAGAAGTTTGTCGAGCTATCCTTGGCGGCGGCAGACGCATATATCGACGACAATCGTGTGCTCGGGAATAGCTTGGCTGCGGACGCGCGGACGGAAATTCAAGCGGTTGACGAAATCCTGCTGACAATTGCAGCGAAAACTAGGGAGCAGGCGGAAGTCGCGAAAGAAACCGCGATCACCGGTGCGAGCCAAGCTCTACGTATCGCTGTCATCCTCTTGATTTTTGCCACTGCCTTGGCAACGATCTTGACTTGGCTCACCCTGCGCTCCGTCATAACGCCTCTAAAGGCGATGGTAGTGGCGGTGAC
>CBDUZE010000138.1:0-2426 GCA_965371625.1 uncultured Alphaproteobacteria bacterium | reverse complement strand
TCGTCGATGGAGACGACATCTATGGCGACGGCGTGAACGTGGCGGCCCGGCTTCAGGAGATCGCCGAGCCGGGCGGTGCCTGCATCTCGGAGAAGGTACAGGTCGAAGTGCGTGGGAAGCTCGGCGTCGCGTTCGCGGACGGCGGCGCGCAGGTAGTGAAGAACGTCAGCGATCCGCTTCGCGTCTGGCGCTGGTCGCCCGGGCAGGTCGAGGCATCTGGCACGGTGGCGCAGTCCCATGCTGGCGAGCCGCTCCCCCTGCCCGACAAGCCCTCGATCGCGGTGCTGCCCTTTGACAACATGTCCGGTGATCCGGAGCAGGAGTATTTCTCGGACGGCATCTCCGAGGACATCATCACCGGATTGTCGAAATTCCGAAGCCTGTTCGTGATCGCTCGCAACTCGACCTTCGTCTATAAGGGCAGCGACGCGGATGTCCGCCAGGTGGCCCGCGAGCTTGGCGTCCGCTACGTGTTGGAAGGCAGCGTCCGCAAGGCCGGCAACCGGGTGCGCATCAGCGCGCAGTTGATCGACGCAACCAGCGGCAGCCACGTCTGGGCGGAGCGTTACGACCGCGATCTCGACGACATCTTCGCCTTACAGGACGCCATCGAGCGGGCGCGGCGGGCGGTTCAGGTCCGCCATGGCTACATTATGGCGCGCGCGGTGCTGACGGCATCGCTGGCGCAACTCGAACGCGACCAGGAGGCCGCGGCCGAACTCGCCGAAATCATGCGCCTGAAACCCGACTTCTCCGCCGATAGCTTCGCCCATTACCCTTGGCGCGACGCCGAGCGGGACCACTTGCTCGACGGCCTGCACCGGGCGGGACTGCGGGAGTGAGCGCCCGCCCGGTTCGGGCCCTGGTCGGGGTTGCTCCGCTCTACCCCCGGGAGCCGACCATCGAGCGGCAGCGCCCGCTTTCCCACTGATCCCTTCCGCTTCACCTCAGGCAGCGGACCTTCCTGGCGGCCCCGCCAAAGGTCCGCACGTGACCCAAACCGGTTATTCACGGAAGCGCGGGCTCATGCGCCAAGCCATGCTGTGAGCCTTGATCTTTCGCGGACCAAGCCATCCTGGTTGAAATGGTGAACACAAAAATGCGCCCATGAATCTTCGAACGCCATCTCCATATCACCCGTCACCGAGGTCGTGCCCAGTCCGAGTTCCGCGTAGGTAAATTCGAAACTGCCGCTCGGGCGTGCCAGCGCAATGTGGAACGGTTGACCGTTAAACTCGTTGATCTTCGGTCTGCCACTACTCTTCAAGACGCCTGGTATCTCCACCCTTGAGGTTCGAGCTTTCAAGTCCGCCTCAAGATCGATCGGCAGGAAGAGCGTCTCGCAAAACTCTGAACAGGTGGATGCGAAGACCGAGAAGAAATTGCTCAAGGGCTCGCAAGACTTGCCTGAAATTATAGTTTCAAGCGCTGCCCGTTGGGCTTCATTAGCGCGCTCGTCGATAACGATCTGGCGCTTGCCATTTCCCTCCGCGATTTCGCCGGGCCACTTGTAAAGTCCCGCCCAGTTCAGGCCCACAAGAGGCGCATCGTTGAAGTGGCCTTCGACGATGTTGCCGATGAACGCCGACTGACAATAGCCATAGGTGCTAGGCAAGTTAAATTGGCACCCGCAGTTTATCTCACAGTTGCAATTATCGTAGGTTTCGCTCTTAAATATCCATTGATCAGCCATCCCGTCGCTCCAGTCCTTGATTCGCCATTTAGTTTACTTCTGAAAGGATATTCAGGCCAAGGCTAACCGGCATGGTCCAATGACGGTTTATGGCAAACAAGCGAAGTTCTGGCCATGCCCGAGATAGGTCCGGTTATCCCCCAGCTTCGGACCTCTCGCTGCACGTTGCGATCGAAAGCCCGGAGCGCAGCCAGGAGCCGATCGCACCGCAATGTCGCCTTGATGCGCGGCATGACTAAAGTGCAGTAATTCGACCCCACTTTTTCTGGTCAGCCGCTCCAGTCAAACTCATGAATATTTCCAGAGCTGCCTTTCCAGCTGCGGAAGTCAGGATCGGACCATTGGCTTCCGTCACTGCTAGCCAAATTCATGCTATCAATCTGAAGTCCTGCTTGAGACATCGCGCCAGACACAATCGTTAGTTTCCCAGCACCATTCGATAATGGCTGCATAGTCGCTTGGCCAATGCCATTCACAGAAAGGGTCGGTTTCTCGCCCCAGGAAATTGCGATACTCACAACCTCGGCTGGCAACCATTCGTCTACCGTTGCGCCCCAAAGACTCTTCAAATGACCGCTTTTCTTGCCACTGAAAATTGCTTCCAGCTCGCACCGTTGGTCTTCGGTGGCGGTTTCGCCAATGTAGAGACGAGCCTTGCCTCCACCCAAATAGAAATTGGCCGGCCATTCCCCTGTAAATGCCACCGTCGTGCCGCTCAGGTCTACGCCATCAG
>CBDUZE010000137.1:0-2625 GCA_965371625.1 uncultured Alphaproteobacteria bacterium | reverse complement strand
CGACATCGCCAGCTCGATCGCCAGCGCGGTGGAGGAGCAGGGCGCGGCGACCAGCGAGATCAGCCGCAACGTGCAAGAGGCCGCCCGGGGCACCCACGAGGTGACCACCAACATCACCGGGGTGACCGAGGCCGCCGCCGAGACCGGCAGCGCCGCCAAACAGGTGCTCGACGCGGCCGGAGAGCTGACCGAGCAGTCGAGCACCTTGCGTGATCAGGTAGAGAGCTTCCTCACCCAGATCCGCGCCGCCTGAGGCCGCGGCGTCCGTACACTCACCCTCTCGATGCCCCCGCCCCTCGTGGGCGGGGGTATTCTTTAGGGACGGCGACGTGGTCGAGGGCGCCGCGGCGCCCGGGTCCGCTCTCGGCCTCTACAGCAGGCCGACCACCGCCGCGGTCAGGCAGGTGGCGATATTGCCCGAGACGATGGTCTTGAGACCGAGGGCCACGATCTCCCGCCGCCGCTCGGGCACCATGACGCCGAGCCCGCCGATCATGATGCCGAGGCTGCCGAAGTTGGCGAAGCCGCAGAGCGCATAGGTAATGACCAGCCGGCTGTGCGCGCCGAAGGTCTCCTCGGGCAGGGCCGCGAACTCGAAGTAGGCGATGAACTCGTTGAGCACGATCTTGGTGCCGAGTAGCGCGCCCGCGGCCTGGGCCTCGGCCCAGGGAACCCCGATCAGCCAGGCCACCGGGGCCAGCGCGTAGCCGAGCAGGCGTTGCAGCGTCGGCGGCTGGCCGCCGATTTCGGGCAACAGGCCAAGGACCAGGTTGGCCAGGTGCACCAGCGCCACCAGCACCACCAGCATGGCGATAATGCTGATCAGCAGGTTGACGCCGTCGAGCGTTCCCTTGGTGATGGCCTCCATGGCGCTGCCCGGGCGCTCCTCGAGCTCGAGCCCGCCCGGCGTCGGCGCCGCCGTCTCGGGCACCATGAGCTGCGCCACCATCACCGCGGCCGGGGCGCTGATGATCGAGGCGGTGAGGATGTGGCCCATGGCGTCGGGGATGACCCCTCCCAGGACCGTCGCGTAGATCACCATGACGGTGCCGGCGACGGTCGCCATGCCGCAGGTCATCACCATGAAGAGCTCGCTGCGGGTCAGTTCCTTGAGGTAGGGACGCACCAGGAGCGGCGCCTCGACCATGCCGACGAAGACGTTGGCGGCGGCGCTGACGCCCACCGCGCCGCCGATGCCGAGGCTCTTCTGAAGGGCCCAGGCAAAGCCCCGCACGACGATGGGGAGGACCTTCCAGTAGAACAGCAGCGAGGACAGCGCGCTCACAACCAGCACCAGCGGCAGGGCCCGGAAGGCGAGCACGAAGCTGGCCCCGGGCTGGGTCTCCTCGAAAGGCAGGAGGCCGCCGCCGAGGTAGCCGAAGACGAACCCGGTGCCGGCGTCGGTGGCGGCCTGCAGTCCGGCGACGGCGTCGTTGAGCCACAGGAAGACCTGCTTCAAGGGCGGCAGCTTGAGGAGCAGCAGGGCGAGCGCGAACTGCGTCACCAGGCCCGCGACGACGATCTTGAGCGCGCCGGCGGGCGGCGCCCGCTTGCCCTTCTCCGCCAGGACCCAGGCCAGCGCGATGAGAGCGATCACTCCGAGGACGCCTTGGGGGTTCATGTCCGGGCCCCGGTGCGGTAACGCGTCGACGGCAGGGAGCCGCCCCTAGAGGCTCTCGCCGGGGCTCGCCAGCGCGTGTTCGGAAAGCTCGGCGGTGACGAAACGAAAGGCTTCTTCGACCGAATCGGTGCGCAGGAAGAGCTCGAGGTCCTGAGGATCGATGGTGCCGTACTTCAAGAGGGCGTCGAAGTCGACCACGTCGCGCCAGTAGGGGGCGCCGTAGAGCACGATCGGCAGACGCTTCTTCACCTTGAAGGTCTGGATCAGGGTGATGATCTCGAAGAACTCGTCCAGGGTGCCGAACCCGCCGGGCATCACCACGATCGCCTTGGCGAGATAGGCGAACCAGAACTTGCGCATGAAGAAGTAGTGGAACTCGAAGGCGAGCTGGCGGGTGACGTAAGCGTTAGTGCCCTCGTCGACGGGCAGCGAGATGCCGAGGCCGATGTTGAGGCCCTTGGCCTCGGAGGCGCCGCGGCTCGCCGCCTCCATGATCCCGGGGCCGCCGCCGGTACACACCACGAAGCGACGGTCCGCGTCCTCGAGGCCCTTGGACCACTCGGTGAGCCGCCTGGCGAGCTCGCGGGCGTCCTCGTAGTAGCGCGACATGCGCACCTGCGTCTCGGCCCGCGCCAGGTCGCCCTCGCCGGCCCGGGCGGCGGCCAGCTCGGCCTCCGCCGCCTGCCGCGAGGCGATCCGCGCCGAGCCGAAGAAGACGATGGTGTCGCGGATCTGGAACTTATCGAAGCGCGATTCGGGCTCCAGGTATTCGGAGATGATGCGCAGGGGTCGCGCGTCACGACTGTTGAGAAAAGCGTCGTTGCGGTACGCCCTCTCTACGCGGTAGCGGGGTTCGGTCATCTTCGTCGGCCTTGGCTCTTGCCTGGGGGGCCTTTGATGGCTCCCGGATCGGCGGTGCTGCGCCCGGCGGCTCTGGATCCGGTCTCCGATCCAGAGCCCGCGGCCCTCCCCCCTCAGCAGTCGAGCGTATTGTCGCGCTCCCA
>CBDUZE010000136.1:0-2963 GCA_965371625.1 uncultured Alphaproteobacteria bacterium | reverse complement strand
GCCATCGAGTAGCCTCAAGGTCCTTGTACATAACCAATCTCGCAAATGCGAAATGACCTACAGTGATAAATCTACGAACGCTCCACCGCCTATGTTCTTCGACGATATCCTCTACCTTCGCGAAATAACTCTCCGGAGTGTCGATTTCTTCGTATTCAGGCAGTGTTAAGCCGAAGTCGCCTCTTAATCTCTCTGATAAAGTTAAGTTGATTTCAGGTTCATCCCCAACTGAACTAATTGTGTATTGGTAGCGATTGCGTACTTTCTTACGTTCTATTTCAATTGGGAGAAGAAGAAGTGGGCCAAAATATGGACGCTCAGAGTTTTGACTCTCGTACCACTGGAGAAAACCAAAAGCACAATAGAGGGTATTAATGCCTGTTTCTTGCAGGACGCTTCGCGCCTTGTCCCGAATGCCACTAAGTTTCCGGTCCATAGCTTCAGGCAATAACAATGTTTGCAGAAATTTATCGACATGACGCTCAGCTTCATCCCCTGCTTTGTCGGGATGTGGCATGTCGTAACTCGGGTTGAGACCGTGTTGCTCCGCATACTCAGCTATCGACAGAATGTCGAGTGACTTGCGCGGTGACATGCCAAGCTTTTCGCGGACCCGATCCTTCAAGTTGCGTTCGATCTGTCGGGCTCTCTTAGAGCCTCCATCGTCTGTCTCATCAAGCTCTTCAATTTCCTCAAGGTATTGGGCATCGGAAAGCCGAGCCTCCTCCAAGGCTAAAAAAAATCTGTCCGAGTGCTCGTCTTTAGGCTCATCCTCAGGCTCTGGAAGCGACTTGAATGCTGAGCTTTGGCCCTCATCTAGGCGCGAAAAAAGCACGTCCGGAAGTTCATCAATGATCCGAATGTGGGTTCTTGACCGATCGCTATGCCGAAAATTTAGCAGGCGATTTCGGTTGGTTAGATCGAGGAGACGGTTGCGCAATCTCTCGATTTCTTTTTCGATCAAATCCCTCATAACTAACAAAAAGTACCGATTTCCTCCATGAATTGTCTCCCAAACGGGGGGCCCAGAAAATGTGTTCGTTCGCCAGAGTTAGGCAAAGCAGCATCTAGCTTTCTAACAACCGAATAACCAATATCTGCATGATTTCATGCTGCCAATTTCACTTGGCGGTTGTCGATAATTGAGCCACGAATGGGCTTGTCTGGCAACAAGTATCGAAGGCTCAAGCAAAATTGGCCAGGCAGTCGCCAGACGCTGTGTCCGCAGGCTCATCCTCCGTTGGTGGACCAAATAATCCCCCAAAAGGCCCATTTGTTTTTTCGGCCTGTCTGGGGGAGGAGGTAACGTAGGAACCGTGTACCTCGGTGTGCCCCATCGGGTTTGGGCTTAGCACGTGGAGAATTTCGTAGCCAAGCCTTGCGCCATCCCGCCAATGTCCGCTTATATGAGCCGGATGATGTCAAGGTGGTTTAGGTGTGTGTTGCATCACTACCTCTGTTTTCCGTGCGTCGTGCGTTGAGCGGGTTTTGCGATGAGGTCCGTGTCTCGAGCGAGGATCGCATCAACTTATATCCGGCAGCTCCGATCCGGCTTGCCACAATGCTGCGTGCATGGACCATCGCAGGGCGGTGGGACGGGGCTAATCTTTTGGACGGCACTTTCGCCAAGCGGACATAGAGCCACACATCCGACCCGCCAACGCGCCCCCAACCGTGTCGAGGGGGCCGTTGAAAGCTCTTATCCAGTGACGATTGCGCCTTCCGGTACCAGGCCGTGCTCCAGATAGCGCCACAGGGCGATCGCCAGCTTGCGCGCCAGGGCGACGATCATGACACACCTCATGCGCTTCGACTGACCCTCGGTGCGCTGGTGGAACCACTGGCTCAAGGCCGATTGCGGCTGATGTTTTAGCCACAGCCAGGCGGCTTGGATCATGGTATAGCGCACGAGGCCGTTGCCGGCCTTGGAGATGCCCTGGCTGCGGCGTCCGTCGCCGCTGTCGTAGGGGCTGGGAGCAAGGCCGATATAGCTTGCGACCTGTCGTCGATTGGCGAACCGCCGGTAATAGACCTCGCGGGCGAGAATGGCGGAAATGGCGGGCCCGATACCCTTGAGACGCAACAGATCGTGACGCTTGCGTTCGGTGGACTCGCAGGGCGTTGCGGGGTGGTCACGCTCGCGCTCGATCTCGACGAGCTGGTCCCGCACCAGGGCCAGTCTCTCGATCTCCCGTGCAATCTCCCGGCCGAGACGCTCCGGCAGGGGCCGGCCATCCCCGGTGACCAGCTCCGCCGGCGTCAAGGTCTTGTAACGCGATTTGACATTGATCCCGCGAATGCCCTGACCGAAGAGCAGGCCCTTGATCCGGTTGATGTGGGCGGTCCTCTCGCGGACCAGCCGGTCGCGTTCGCGGTGAGAGCGGCGAAGGTCCTCTTCCTCGACGCTCGGGATCACCACCATGGAGCAGACGTGGCGCTCGCCGCGGCACCAAGCGATCAGCGTATGAAGCAGGTTCTCCACGTCGATGCGGTCGGTCTTCACCCGGCGCGCCCGGCGGTTGACCCGCAAGCTGGCCGGCTCCATGACCAGACACTCGATACCCCGTTGCTCGAGGAACCGCGCCAACCAGAAACCGTCATAGCCCGCCTCGTAGCAGAGCGTCACCTTCGGCACCCGACCGATGACCTTGGCCAGGCGGTCCCGCGCCGCATCGAGCTTGGCCATCAGAGAATCGGTATCGCCGCCCTTGATCGGATGCAGGCTCGGATTGTCCCGCCCCGGAACCTGGATCGCCAAGAGCCAGCTGTTCTTGCTCAGCTCAAGGGCGGCATGAATAGTCTGTTCGTTGCAGGTGGATGCTGGAAACCGTGTCATCGTATTGCTCCTTCAGATCGATGTTGAAACAATCGAAGGAGCTTGAGACCGCATCCTTCGGCCTCATAGCATCTTTTGGGGGTAAAGCGGACATTTGAACGGGTTACCGGAGGCCAAGGAACCTCGT
>CBDUZE010000135.1:0-3161 GCA_965371625.1 uncultured Alphaproteobacteria bacterium | reverse complement strand
ACCGACTACCGCCAGAGCGAGGCCGCCCGCATCATGTTCGTGCACGTGCCGTCGGCCTGGATGGCGCTCTTCGTCTACACCACGATGGCGGCAGCGAGCGCGGTGGCGCTGATTTGGAAGCACCCGCTGGCCGACCTGGTGGCCAAGGCGGCAGCGCCGGTGGGCGCCTGCTTCACCTTCCTCGCGCTGTTCACGGGCGCGCTCTGGGGTAAGCCGATGTGGGGAACCTGGTGGGTCTGGGACGCCCGGCTGACCTCGGTTCTGGTGCTCTTTTTCCTTTATCTCGGGCACATCGCCCTGAGCAGCGCCTACGAGGACCCGGCGCGCGGCAGCCGCGCCGCGGCCATCCTCGCGCTGGTCGGCTTCATCAACGTCCCCATCATCAAGTTCTCGGTCGATTGGTGGAACACGCTGCACCAGCCGGCGAGCGTCTTGACGGCGTCGGGCCCGGCCATCCACGCCTCGATGCTCTGGCCCTTGCTTGTCATGGCGACCGCCTTCACCTTCTATTTCGTGACCGTGCTGCTGATCCGGGTTCGCGCCGAGATCGCCGGTCGCAAGCTGCACTCGGCGCGGCTGCGCCAGGTCGAGGAGATGGCGGCGCCGCGGCGGGCGGCGGCCTGAGCCGCGGCGCAACGAGAAGGCTGACGACATGGAAACGATCGCAACCTTCCTCGGGATGGCGGGCTACGCGGCCTTCGTCTGGCCCGCCTATGGGGTTACGGCGGTGGTCCTCGTGGCGCTGCTCGCGGCTTCGTTGCGCGCGCTCAAGCTTCGCGAGCGCGACGTCGCGGCGCTCGCCAGGCGGCGCCGGGAAGCTCGGACTTGACGCCCGCCCGGCGCCCGCGCACAAGTCTTCGCGACGGCCGTCGCGACAAGCGGAAAGAGCTCGATGGCGAGCCAAACTAGTCACCTGGAACAGGCCCTGGTGGCCAAGTACGACGGCCGAGTGCCGCGTTACACCAGCTATCCGACGGCGCCCCACTTCCATGCCGGCGTCGGCGCCGAGGCCTACCTGGATTGGCTCGGCAAGGTGCCGGCGGACGCCGGGCTCTCGCTCTACCTGCACATCCCGTTCTGCGACAGCCTGTGCTGGTTCTGCGGCTGTCACACCAAGGTGGTGCGCCGCTATCATCCGCTCGAGCTCTACCTCGAGGCGCTGATGCGCGAGATCGACATCGTCGCCGAGGCGCTTCAAGGCCGGGGCACCGTTCACCACTGCCAATGGGGCGGCGGCACGCCGACGATGCTCGGGGCCGAGGACCTCGAACGCCTGGCCCGCCATCTCAAGCGCCGCTTCGCGTTCTCGCCCGAGGCCGAGTTCGCGGTCGAGATCGACCCCCGCGAGATGACCCCCGACCGGGCGGCGGCGCTGGCCCGCGGCGGCGTCAACCGCGCCTCCCTCGGGGTCCAGGACGTGACGCCCGAGACCCAGCGGGCGATCAACCGCTGGCAGCCGGTCGAGGTCACCCGGCAGGTGGTCGATTGGCTGCGCCAGGCCGGCATCACGGCGCTCAACATCGACCTGATGTACGGGCTCCCGCTTCAGACCACGGCGCGCGTGGTGGCCACGGTGGAGGCGACGCTCGCGCTCGAGCCGCGGCGCATCGCCCTCTTCGGCTACGCCCACGTGCCGTGGATAAAGCGCCACCAACGCCTCATCGACGAGGCCCAGTTGCCGGGCGCGGAGGAGCGCCTCGAGCAACTCACGGCCGCGGGCCAACGCCTCGAGCAAGCGGGTTACGTGGCCATCGGCCTCGACCATTTCGCGCAAGCCGACGACACCCTGGCCCTGGCCCTCGGCAAAGGGCGGCTGCACCGCAACTTCCAGGGCTACACCACCGATTCGGCGACCACGCTGTTGGGCTTCGGCGCCTCGGCGATCGGCGACCTGCCGCAGGGCTACGTCCAGAACGAGGTCGACATCAAGGCCTATCGCGAGGCCGCACGGGGCGGCGCGCTGCCGGTGGTCCGCGGCATCGAGGTCAGCGACGAGGATCGCCTGCGCCGCGCCGTCATCGAGCGCCTGATGTGCGAGATGCGGGTCGACCTCGAGGCGGTGTGCGCCACCTTTGGGCAAAGGCCCGAGCGCTTCGCCCGGGAGCTCGCGAGGCTCGAGGCCATGGCGCGGGACGGTATTGTCGTGATCGAGGCCTATCGCGTCGAAGTGCCGGCCCACGCGCGCCCCCTGTTGAGAACGGTCTGCGCGGTCTTCGATCAGTACCTCGAGGCCTCGGAGACGCGCCACGCGCGCGCCGTCTGAGTCACGTTCCGGCGTCAAACGACGAAGCGGGCCGCGCCTACGAAGGCGCGGCCCGATCGCGTTTGGAAAGCGGTCTTCAGGCGGCGGCGGGAAGCTCGAGCCGCCGCCACACCGCCGCGAGGGCCGAAACCAGGTCGTCCATCATGGGATCGTCGTGCAGCGGCGACGGCGTGATGCGCAGGCGCTCGGTGCCGCGCGGCACGGTGGGGAAATTGATCGGCTGAATGTAGATGCCGTACTCGTCGAGCAGAATGTCGGTGACCCGCTTGCAGCGCACCGGGTCGCCCACCAGCACCGGGACGATGTGGCTTTCCGAGGGCATCAGCGGCAGGTCGGCCTGGCGCAACATCCGCTTGAGCCGGGCGGCGCGCTCCTGATGGCGCGCGCGCTCGCTTGAGCTCGTCTTGAGGTGGCGCACCGAGGCCAGGGCGGCGGCCGCGATCGCCGGCGAGAGCGCGGTGGTGAAGATGAAACACGAGGCGAAGCTGCGCACCGTGTCGATGATCTCGGCCGAGGCCGCGATGTACCCGCCCATCACGCCGAAGGCCTTGGCGAGGGTGCCGTTGATGACGTCGAGCCGGTCCATCAGGCCGCGCGCCTCGGCGATGCCACCGCCGCGCGGGCCATAGAGACCCACCGCGTGAACCTCGTCGAGATAGGTCATGGCGCCATGGCGCTCGGCGACGTCGCAGATCTCGGCGATCGGCGCCACGTCGCCGTCCATCGAGTACACCGACTCGAAGGCGACGATCTTGGGCGCCCCCGGATCGGCCTCGCGCAACAGTTCGTCGAGGTGTGCTGAGTCGTTGTGGCGGAAGATCCGCTTGGGCGCGCGGCTGTCGCGCATGCCCTGGATCATCGAGGCGTGGTTGAGCTCGTCGGAGAAGATGACGCATTC
>CBDUZE010000134.1:0-3423 GCA_965371625.1 uncultured Alphaproteobacteria bacterium | reverse complement strand
GCCGATGGTGATGGGCTCGCACCATGCGGCTATTTACCGCCCCCCGATGTACGCCCTTGAAGTCTCGATATCTTGCCCGGTCCGCCGCCACCACGCCGCCGCCGCCGCCACCTCGCCCGCTCACGATCTGTTGAGTTGTCAGCCGGCGCCCGGGTGTCTATTGCTCGGACCCGGGGCGAGCCGCCACGGGCTCGCCGGCAATAACAAAAGGGAGGAAGCCATGCCCTCACAGGTCACGCCGCTCAAGGCCGGCGAATCGCCGGACGCCGAGGTCAACAAGCTGTTGCAGGACGCGGTCGACGGTTGGTGGAACGACTCCGCCATGTTCGGCGTCATCGCCCACCAGCCCGATCTCTTGAAGACCATCGTCCCGGTCTTCGCGGCCTTTTTCATGGCCGGCCGCATCGAGCCTTATCTCTTCGAGCTGATGCGCCTCAAGACCGGCGAGATCAACCAGTGCACCTATTGCGCGACGGTGCGCGCGGCCGGCGTGCGCGACGACGTGGCGCCCCGCGAGGCGGCGGTGTTCGGCGACATCGACGCGAGCCAGCTCTCGTCCCGCGAGGTGGTGGCGGTGCGCCTGGCCGAGTACATGGCGGGCGATCCCAACTACATCCCGGACGCGTTCTACGACGAGCTCAAGGGAGAGTTCAGCGAGGCGGAAGTCGTCGAGCTGGTGTTCGGCTGCAGCATCTTCAACTTCGGCAACAAGTTCAACATCACCATGAAGCTCGACGCCACCGAGGAGAGCAAGTACCCGACCGGCCTCAGCTACCCGCTCGGCGAGCCCCAGGTCGCCGAGGCCTGAGTGGAGGCGGTGAGCGGCCCAGCCAACCTGGTCGCCGGCGACAGCGCCCGGGCGCGGGGCGCGATCCGCGAGCGCCCGCTGGTCCTCCTCGACTTCTGGGCCACCTGGTGCGGGCCCTGCCGCGCGGTGGGCCCGGTGGTCGAGCACCTGGCGCGCAAATACCCGGCGCTCACCGTGGTCAAGGTCGACATCGATAAGAACGGCGCGCTCGCCGACGAGTTCGGGGTCAAGAGCATCCCCAGCCTGCTGCTGTTCAAGGAGGGTGAGTGCGTCGACCGCTTCGTCGGCAAGGTGCCGTTCATCAAGCTCGACCGGGCGGTCATTAAACACGGCTGACGGCCCGCGGCGGAAGCGCGCTTGCACCGCCGGTCGAAGTCGCCTACCTCCTGGCGAGGGGGCGCTTCGGTTCGATGGTGAGCCAGAGACCTGATCGACGAGGCTGCGCGCAAGGCGCAACGCGACGCGCGGCGCCTCGGGGGCGCCCTCGCCCGTGAGCGACGCGCCCGATCCCTGGGGCCGGCGCCCGGGGCGCGCGCCGTCGCGCGGGCGCTGGTGGTTGTGGCCGGCGCTGGTGCTCGGCGTGGTGGCGCTGGTGACCTACCTCGATTGGCGCTTTCCCGACGCGCTTACATCGGGCGGCGACTGGGCGCGCGTCGGCTACCTGGTGGCGCTGCTGGCGCTGGTGTCGAGCGCGGTCCTGCTGCGCCGGCGCCCGCCTCTCGCGCTGCTCGCCAAGCAGGCCGCGGCGTGGCTTGGCGTCGCCCTGGTGGTGCTGCTCGGCTACAGCTATCGCCTCGAGCTCGTCGCCGTCGGCGAACGCGTGCTAGCTGAGCTGCTGCCCCACCGCGGCTCAGCGGTGAGCGAGGGGGAGATAAGTTTCCGCGCCGGGCTCGACGGCCACTTCCGCATCGAGGCCATGGTCGACGGCACGCCGGTGCGCTTCCTGGTCGACACCGGCGCCAGCCTCGTGGTGCTGAGCCCGGCCGACGCCCGGCGGCTCGGCTTCGACCCCGCCGCGCTCGCCTACACCCAGTCCTTCGCCACCGCCAACGGCACCGTGCGCGCCGCCCCGGTGCGGCTCGGCGAACTGGTGATCGGACCGGTCCGGGTGAGCGACCTGGCGGCCTCGGTCAACGGGGCCGCGATGGAGAGCTCGCTGCTCGGCATCAGCTTCCTGGCCCGGCTGCGCTCCTACGAGGTGCGCGGCGACACCCTTACCTTGCGCTGGTAGGCCCGCCGCGGGTTACCGGAACCGCAAGCCGAGTACTCGATCCGAGCGGAGGGCAGGTGGGTTCCGATCACTGAATGGAACGGGCGGCCTCTACCAGGTTCTTGAGCTTCTCATGGGCGGTCGCTTTATCGAGCATTCCGAGGCCGCAATCGGGTCCGACGATCAGTCTCTCGGCATCGATATGATGAAGCGCGGCGCTCAGGCGATCCCTTATCTCGTCCACGCCCTCGACCCGGGTCGCGGCGATCGAGATAACGCCGAAAATGACCTTCGTCTTGCGGAACTTCTCGAGCAGCGTGAGGTCGTTGTACCTATGGGCGTCCTCTATCGAAACCGCATCCACGTCCGCTTCGTCCAAGGCCTCGGCGATCTTGAAATATGAACCCCTGTCGGCCTTGGGAGGGTCCGGATCGTCGAGCTCCCGGGGATAGCCGCAACAGAGGTGAACGACGCGGTTTACGCCCTCGTGCAGACCGGCGAAGCAATGCTCCAGATTTTCGATCCCAAACGCTAACGCCTTGTCGGGATAACGCGCGAATAGCGGCTCGTCGATCTGGATCCATTCGCAGCCGGCCGCGGCGAGATCCCTTATCTCGGTGTTCAGCGCCTCCGCCAAGGCCCGGTTCAATTTTGCTTCGTTGCCGTAATAATCGTCGACTACGGTATCGGCGATCGTCATCGGTCCGGGCAAGGTAAGCTTGACGGAATGGCCGGTGCCGGCAATTTGCTGTGCGATCTGCCAATCATAGCGCAGGAAATGGCCCTGCGGCTCGATCCTGCCCGAGATCGTCGGAACGTCCTTGTACCATTCCTCGATGCCCCGCACGGTTCTGATTTGCAGCCGGTTGTAGTCGACGCCCTTGAGGTGACGTAAGTGATAGAAGATGTAGTGCTCGCGTCCCTGTTCGCCGTCGGTCGGCACGTCGATACCCGCTTCGATTTGGGCGCGAACGGCATCGATCGTGCCCAGAAAGATGCTGGTCGAGATTGCCTTGTCGTGGAAATATCTCCGGTCCGCGATATGGGCGTCGTAGGTAGGTTTGTATTTGCTTTTGGGATGAACCCAGTCCCTTACCAATACGAAATCCGGCTTGGGAAAGGATCCGATTGTGGTTGTCAGAAGCGCCATGGCCCCGTCGTTCGCTTAGCGTGCGCCTAGCCTGTGGTCGACCCGCGGTCGAATCATAGACCAGCCGGCGGGGGGTTCCCAGGGTTCCGGGCGGTGGCGCCGCTCGCGGGGAGTTTGGATGGGACCGGGGTGCCTGGCGATGGCCGCGGCGGGGCCGTCCCGGGCCGGGAATCAGGTCGACCGCGCCGCTCACGAAGGCGGCCGCGCCCCGCGCCCCTTTCGCCGAGCGTAATGGCGGCGCGCCTTGGCGCGGTT
>CBDUZE010000133.1:0-3541 GCA_965371625.1 uncultured Alphaproteobacteria bacterium | reverse complement strand
ATCCAGAGCCCGCGGCCCTCCCCCCTCAGCAGTCGAGCGTATTGTCGCGCTCCCAGTTGCTCAAGTGACCGGTGTACTCATGCCATTCGTCGAGCTTGAGCTTGAGGTAGGAGCGCAGGGGCGCGTCCCCGAACCCCTCGCGCAGCACCTTGCTCTTCTCGGTCACCCGCAACGCATCCAGCAGGGTCAGGGGCAGCTTCCTGAGCCCCCGCAGCTTGTGGCCGTGGGTGTACATGTTGATGTCGTGGCGCTTGCCCGGGTCGCGCTTGTTAGCCATGCCGTCGAGGCCGGCGAGCAGCACCCCGGCCTGCATGAGGTAGGGGTTGGCCGAGCCGTCCATCAGCCGCAGCTCGAAGCGGCCGGGATCGGGGATGCGGATCATGTGGGTGCGGTTGTTGCCCGAATATGTGACCGCGTTGGGCGACCAAGTGGCGCCCGAGAGCGTCGGCTGGGCGTTGATGCGCTTGAAGCTGTTGACCGTGGGGTTGAAGATGGCGCACAGCGCCTGGGCCGAGTGCATGATGCCGCCGAGGAACTGGTAGGCGAGCTTCGACAGTCCCATCTCGTCCTTCTTGTCGAGGAACAGGTTCTTCTCCCCGGTCTTGTCCCACAGCGAGACGTGGGCGTGGCAGCCGTTGCCGGTGAGATTCTGGAACGGCTTGGGCATGAAGGTGGCGCGGATGCCGTGTTGCTCGGCCAGGGTCTTGACCATGTACTTGAAGAACACGTGGCGGTCGGCCGTGACCAGGCAGTCGTCGTAGTCCCAGTTCATCTCGAACTGGCCGTTGGCGTCCTCGTGGTCGTTCTGATAGGGGTTCCAGCCGAGCTCCACCATGGCGTCGCAGATGTCCCGGATCACCGGAAAGCGGCGCATCAGCGCGGTCTGGTCGTAGCACGGCTTGGCTTGGGTGTCGTTGGGGTCCGAGATCGCGGTGCCGTCGGCGTTGACCATGAAGTACTCGCACTCGACGCCGGTTTTCATCCGATAACCGGCCTTCGTGGCGAGCTCGATCTGGCGCTTGAGCATGACCCGGGGCGAGGCCTCGACCGGCTTGCCGTCCATCCACAGGTCGGCGGCGACCCAGCCGACCTCTTGGTTCCACGGCAGGATGACGAGGCTGTCGGGGTCCGGAATGGCGAACATGTCGGGATCCGCCGGGGTCATGTCGAGCCAAGCCGCGAAGCCGGCAAAGCCGGCGCCGTCCTTTTGCATGCCCTTGATCGCCTGCGCCGGCACCAGCTTGGCGCGCAGCACGCCGAACAGGTCGACGAAGCTGATCAAGAAGTACTTTACGCCCTTGTCCTTGGCGACCTTCGCGAGATCGACTGCCATTTCCTCTGCCTCCCTGACGCCTAACCGCCAATTAGCGGATTCTAATAACAGACTTTTAGTTTAGCCCCCGACAATGTTGGGGAAAACACGCATTGCCCCACGCCCCTCAACGGGCCCCCGCCAGGGGTATGGCGGTGGCGCTCGAGGTCGCGAGCGTGATGGCGCGCAGGTCCTCGGGCTCCAGGTTGTGGATGTCGGTCTTGCCGGTGCAGCGCGCCATCATCGAGCCTTCGCTGCCGCACGCCTCGATCAGGTTCTCGGCGCCGCGGCTGCGGTCCTCGAGGCCATAGTCGGCCTCGAACACCAGGGTTTCGGCCTCGCCGATGCGCCCGCCGAGGGCGAAGCCCATGGCCACGCCCAAGAGCGCCGCCTGACAGCCGAGCGCGATGAGCTTGGCGGTGTCGGTGCCCGAGCGCACGCCGCCGAAGTAAAGCAGCTGGATCGTCTCCTCGGCGTTGAGCCGCCGCAGAAGCGCGATGGCGTCGCGCAGCACCGTGAGGTCCGGAGCGCCGCGCAACTCGGCCCAGGGCATCCCAAGCCCGGCGCTGCCGTCCAAGAGCAGGAGGTCGAAGCCCTGCTCCAGGGCATGGGGCACCGCCTTCTCGAGCGCCGGCGCGGCGACCGCGAGGCCGACGAGCTGACCCTCGGCGAGGCGCTCGGCGGGAAGCGGCCGGAACTGGCTGCCCAGCACGTGGATCAGTGCCACGGCCTCAGGGCTCGGCGCGCCATCGCCCGGCGCGAGAAGCTGCAGCCACGGCACCCCGTCGCCGATCGGGGCCCGTCCGACGTAGGCCGAGCCGCTTCGCGCCAGGCCCCGGGAGAGGGCGCGGCGCACCTCCTTAGGCGCCTCGTCGAGGCCGGCGGCCAACAGCGGGTGCGCCATGGTGATGGCGCCGCCGAGGGTGGTCTCGGTGACGCAGGCCTCGCGGTAGGGATCGATCACCAGGCGCGAGAGGTTGGCGGGCAGGAACACCAGGTCGTCAAGCGTGGCCGGGCGATCGGGCGGGAAGGCGTCGTCGCGGGGAGCGAGTCGTTTGCTCAGCATCGCCGCGTGGCGGGCGTGGTCGTGAGGCGCGGTGCGGGCCATGGCGAAGATGTCCTCGCGGTGGCGCACCGAATAGTCGGCGGAGCCGGTCTCGGCGTCGCAACGGTAGCAGCGTGCGGCCTCGGCCTTGGCCGCCTCGAGGTCGTAGGTCGATTCGATCTCGGGGAACGAGAGCGGGTCGTCGCCGAGGCCGTGGAAGGCCTGCTCCTGGCGCGGCACGATCTCCCACGCCGGGTCGTCGGCCACCGCCACGCGGCGCGTGCGATAGGGGGTGCGATAAGGCACCGGGTCCTCCACGCCCTCGAGGTAGGCCTTGAGGTAATAGGCCGCGCGGTGACCGTGATGCATGGCGATGACGATGGTGGAGCCGCCGAAGGCGCCGTCGCCGGCGGCGAAGACCTCGGCCTCGGCGGTGGCCATGGAAGCGAAGTCGGCGCGCACCCGGTCGCCGTCCATCAGGCCCGAGCGCTCGAGCTCCTCGCTCGCCGCGGTCTGGCCGATGGCGGCGATGACCATGCCACAGGGGATGTCGTGCTCGCTGCCGGGGACCGGCACCGGGCGCCGGCGGCCGTCTTCGTCGGGCTCGCCGAGGCTGGTGCTGAGGCAGCGCAGCGCGAGGCCGTCGCCATTCGCGACCACGGCGGTCGGCTGGGTGTGATAGACGAACTCGATCCCTTCCTTGATCGCTCCTTCGAGCTCGTCGCGGCGGGCCGGGATCTCGTCCGGGCCGCGGCGGTAGATCACCTTGACGTCCTTGCAGCCCTTGAGCCGCTTAACCACGCGGCAGGCGTCCATGGCGACGTCGCCGCCGCCCACCACGAGCACCGTCTCGGGGAGCTCGGGGCGCTCGCCGCCGTTGATCCGGCGCAGGAAGCCGACCCCGTCGACCACCCGCTCGTGGTCCTCGCCCGGAATGCCCATCGGCTTGCCCCACCAGGCGCCGATGGTGAGCAGCACGGCGTCGTGACGCGCCTTGAGCTCGTCCAAGCTCACGTCTCGGCCCAGCCCGCATTTCAGATGGACCTTGATGCCCGGGCAGTGGGCGAGCATGCGGTCCATGTCCTCGGCGATCACCTCGGGCGGACAGCGGAAGGCCGGGATGCCCCATACCATCATGCCGCCGAGCCGGTCCGACATCTCGTAGACGTGGACCTCGTAGCCGG
>CBDUZE010000132.1:0-3605 GCA_965371625.1 uncultured Alphaproteobacteria bacterium | reverse complement strand
TGGTGGAGGAGGCCGACATGGCGGGAGAGATCGAGGCCCGACTGAACGAGCTCGGCATCGAGCTCCCCGAGGCGCCGAGCGCGGCGGCCAACTACGTGCCCTACGTGGTCACCGGCAACCTGGTGTTCGTCGCCGGTCAGGTCCCCTTCGTCGACGGCGAGCTCAAGTACGTCGGCCAGGTCGGCAAGGACATCGAGCTCGAGGAAGCGCAAGCCGCGGCCCGGGTCTGCGGGCTCAACATCATCGCCCAGGTCAAGGCGGCCTGCGACGGCGACCTCGACCGGGTCGTGCGCTGCGTCAAGCTGGGCGGCTTCGTAAACAGCTCGGACGGATTCGACCGCCAGCCGTGGGTGATCAACGGCGCCTCGGACCTCCTGGCCGAGGTCTTCGGCGACAAGGGCCGGCACGCCCGCTTCGCGGTGGGAAGCAACGCCCTGCCGCTCGGCGTCTCGGTCGAGATCGACGCCGTGTTCGAGATCGCCTGAGCGGGAGCGGGCGATGAGCGGCCGCGTCGACGCCCGACTGGAGGAGCTGGGACTCGTCCTGCCACCGCCGTTCGCGCCGGTCGCGACCTACCTCCCCTACGTGATCTCGGGCGCGCTGGTGCACGTCTCGGGCCAGGGCCCGGTGTGGGGCAGCGAGGTCCGCTTCAGCGGCAAGCTGGGACGCGACCTCGACCTCGATCAGGGCCGCGAGGCGGCCAGGCTGACCGCCCTCAACCTGCTCTCTCAAGCTCGCGAGGCGCTCGACGGCGACCTCGACCGGATCACCCGCTGCGTCAAGATCTTCGGGCTCGTCAACTGCGACGCCGGCTTCAACGCCCCGCACCAGGTGGTCGACGCCGCTTCCGCGCTGATGGTCAACGTGTTCGGCGAGGCCGGGCGCCACGCCCGCGCCGTGATCGGGGCGCCGGGGCTCCCCTTCGACATCGCGGTCGAGCTCGACGCCGTGTTCGAGATCGCCTGAGGTGACGGGGCTCGAATGGCTGTGCGCAACACCCTTCGCCCACCGCGGCCTGCACGAGGAGTCGGCGGGGCTGCCGGAGAACTCGCTGGCGGCGTTCGAGGCGGCGCTGAGGGCGGGCTACGGCATCGAGCTCGACGTGCGCCTGGCCGCCGACGGCGTGCCGGTGGTGTTCCACGACGCCAGCCTGGAGCGGCTCACCGGCCGCGCCGGCCCGGTCTCGGCGTTGGGCAGCGCCGAGCTCTCCCGCACCCGGCTCGGCGACAGCGATCAACGCATCCCGCGGCTCGAGGAGGTGCTCAGCTTGGTGCGGGGCGAGGCGCCGCTGCTGGTCGAGATCAAGAACCGGCGACATCGCGCCGGCGCGCTGGAGGCCGAGGTATGGGCGCTGCTCGAGGGTTATGCGGGCCCCGTCGCCGCGCTCTCGTTCAATCCCCTCACCCTGGCCTGGTTCCGCCGCCGGGCGCCGGCGCTGGCCCGGGGCTACAACCTCGACGCGCGGGGCTTGCACCAACGCGTTCGCGGCGCCCTGGGCTGGGGCCGGCTCGCCCGGCTGCTCGCCCGGCCCCATTTCATCTCGCATGAGATCACCAGCCTCAGCCCTCGCCTCGCCGCCCGCATCCGCGGCCACGGGCTCACGCTCATCGCCTGGACCGTGCGCGGCGAGCCCGAGCAGGCCAAGGCGCTGCGCTACGCCGACAACTTCATTTTCGAGGGGCTGCGGCCCATGACCCGGGGTCCGGGGAGAGCGCGACGCCATGGGTGACGTCGAGCAAGGCGCCGTTATCGTCCGCCTGGTGGGCGCCATCACCGAGGTCGAGGCCGCGGCCTGGGACGCCTGCGCCGGCACCGACAACCCCTTCGTCAGCCATGCCTTCCTCGCGGCCCTGGAGAGAAGCGGCTCGGCCTCGCCCGAGAGCGGTTGGGCGCCCTATCACCTGGTGATCGAGGACGGCGCCGGCGGCTTGAGCGGCGCGGTGCCGATGTACCTCAAGAGCCACTCCTACGGCGAGTTCGTCTTCGACCACGCCTGGGCCCACGCCTACGAGCGCGCCGGCGGCCGCTATTACCCCAAGCTTCAGATCTCGGTGCCCTTCACGCCGGTGCCCGGCCCCCGGCTCCTGGCGCCGCCGGGGCCACGGGCGCCGCGCACGCGGGCGGCGCTGGCTGCGGGCTGCATCGAGGTGGCACGGCGCCTCGAGGTGTCGTCGCTCCACGTCACCTTCTGCCAGGAGGAGGAATGGCGCCAGCTCGGGAACAGCGGCTTCCTGCTGCGCACCGACCAGCAGTTCCACTGGCAAAACCAGGGTTACGCGAGCTTCGACGAGTTCCTCTCGAGCCTCGCCTCGCGCAAGCGCAAGACGATCCGCAAGGAGCGCCGCGAGGCGCAGGCGAGCGGCGTCACCATCGAGGCGCTCAGCGGCGAGCGCATCGAGGAGCGCCACTGGGATGCCTTCTTCCGCTTCTACCTCGACACCGGCGAGCGCAAGTGGGGCAGCCCCTACCTCAACCGCGACTTCTTCCGCCGCCTGGGCGAGACCATGGCCGAGCGGGTGGTGCTGGTGATGTGCGCGCGCGACGGCCGCTACGTCGCCGGGGCCTTGAACCTGGTCGGCGGCGATGCGCTCTACGGCCGCTATTGGGGCTGCCTCGAGCACCACCGCTTCCTCCACTTCGAGGCCTGCTACTACCGCGCCATCGACTACGCCATCGAGCATCGCCTGGACCGCGTCGAGGCCGGCGCTCAAGGGCAGCACAAGCTCTCCCGCGGCTACCTGCCGAGCAAGACCTACAGCGCCCATTGGGTGCGTGATGAGGGCTTCCGCGAGGCCCTCGAGGGCTACCTGCGGCAGGAGCGCTCCGAGGTCGATTTCGACATCCGGCTGCTGGGCCACCATTCGCCCTTCCGCAACGAGGGCGAGTGAGAGAGCGGCCCCGGGGCGGCCCAGGGGCGGACCGGCAAAATCACAAGCAAGCTAAGGGGACCGATATGGAACGCGATCCGGAGTGCGTGTTCTGCAAGATCGTGGCGGGCGAGCTGCCCTGCTTCAAGCTCCACGAGGACGAGGCCACCGTTGCCTTCATGGACATCAATCCGTTCAACGACGGCCACGCGCTGGTGATCGCCAAGGGCCATCACGCGAACCTGTACGAGACCCCCGACGAGGCCCTGACGGCGGTGGCGTCGGTGGTCAAGAAGGTGGCCCGCGCGGTCGATGAGACGCTCGCGCCGGCCGGCCTCAACGTCATGCAGGCCAACGGTGCCGCCGCCGGCCAGTCGGTCTTCCACTACCACGTCCACGTGCTGCCGCGGCGCGACGACGACGAGGCCAAGATCAACTGGGGCCTTCAGCCCGGCGACATGGCGCGGATCGAGGCGCTGGCCGGGCGCATCCGCGAGAAGCTCGAGAATTAGGCGGTCGCGCTTCCGGCGCCGCACGGGCGCCGGACGATCGACCAGCGCGGCGCTCCCATCTCGGGGCGCCGCGCGGTACAGGAAATATCAGCTGTCCTTGGGTTCCTCGGACGGCTCCTCGTCCGCGGGTGCTTCCTCGGCGGGCGCTTCCTCCGCCGGTGCCTCCTCGGCGGGCGCTTCCTCCGCCGGTGCCTCCTCGGCAGGCGCTTCCTCGGCGGGCGCTTCC
>CBDUZE010000131.1:0-3623 GCA_965371625.1 uncultured Alphaproteobacteria bacterium | reverse complement strand
CGTTACGTGGAACAGAAAGAAGGCGCGGCGCGAGAGCCGGCGCTCAGGCCTGAGCCCGTTGGCCGATTTTCGCCACCAGGTATTCGAGGTTGTCGCTGTCGATGCCGATCTCGAAGTGGGTAAGCACGCGCTCGATCATGCGACCGCGGAATCGCTCGCGGTCGCCGGGCTGGCCGTCGTACTCGAGCTCCTTTACGACCTCGACGGCGACCCGCGCCACCGGGTAGAGGTCCGGCGGCATGCCGGATCTGTCGCACAGCGATTTCAATCCCAGCGACCCGTGATCGTGGATCAGGATGCGGGCGTTGGC
Organism: uncultured Alphaproteobacteria bacterium; assembly: GCA_965371625.1. Lineage (GTDB taxonomy): Bacteria > Pseudomonadota > Alphaproteobacteria > CBDUZE01 > CBDUZE01 > CBDUZE01. Next base: position 3,313 of record CBDUZE010000131.1, on the reverse strand, counting down.
CACCGGAACGCCGGCCAGACTGGCCAGGCTTTGCTCGAAGAAGAAGATGTCGCCGGTGCACAGCGCGCGCAACACGATGGTCGGCGTGAGGCGACCGTTGGCGTGGAGCTGCTCGACCAGCTCGCCGACGTCGAACTCGCTGGCCCCGCTCGAGATCAGGCCCACGGTGGCGCGTTCGCGGCTTTGCAGAACGAGGTCCGTGGCGAGGTCGGCGGAGAGCTCGTGGCGGGTAACGAGATGGTCCCGCAAAGCATCAGAAACCAGGGTCACCAAGCGCTCGGCGACGGTGACCGGGAGCTGCCGCCGGCCTACCATCGGCGCCTTGATCCGTTCGTTCTCGCCGAACTGGTCGAGAACCCTCTGGAAGGTCATCTCGCCGATGTCGGCGCCGTCGTTACAGATCAGCTCGGCAACCACGTTCTCGTCGTCGGTCTCGACGAGGGCGTCGGCGACCGACTGAGAGACGGACTTGCGCCGGGCCACCGCGAGCTGCAAGCCCTGGGGCTTGGTGCGCACGATATTGACCAGATCGACATCGGTGAGGACCTCGGAGAACTCGATGATCGGCGCCGCCACCTCGACCTTGTCGGTGGCCAGCCTGACCGCGATGTCGTGCGGCACATTGGGGTTTTCCTTGAGGCTCTCCGCCAGGGCCTTTCGCACCCGCACCTCGGCATCGCGCGTCATGGCGCGGACGATGTCCTCGACGAGCCGCCGCTGGGCCTCGGTGAGCTCGTTCTTGTCGAGCTGGGCGGCGATCTTGCGTGCCGTGCCGACCCGCGTTTCCGCCGAGGGATCATCCAACAGCCTGGCAACGTCGGCTTGAGAGAGGTTTGCCGTCAAATAAAGACTCCCACCATAGCCCGTCCGCGACCGACGCCTGTTCCGGCGCCCACCCGACGACCTGTTGCCACTCGGAGCCGATATCTACCCGGAATTGGTGAAGATTCGTTAAAGATAGGGCCCGCGCCGCGCCGCCGTCAGCCAAGGGCTATCCCAGGGCCTTGTGGACCAAGGAAATCTGCTCGTCCACGGATATCTCTCTGGCCGACATGATCTCGAGGTCGCGGTCCTCGTAGATGTCGCGGTCGGGGTATTTGTCGCGCCATGCCGCCAGTGCCCGGTCGCGCTCCTCGATCAGCTCGGCCAGTTGCGGGCGGAACAGGCGAAACATGGCGCTGAGCCAGCGGTTGGTCGGCCATGACGGGTAGCAATGGTCGATCAGGAAGCGATCCAGCATGTCGAGAACGTCACGCGCCGGATACCAGTTCTCGCCGGTGACCCAGCGGTTGGTGGTGAAGAGGCGGGTGGGAAAGCCGTAAGCGTCCATCGAGATGGCCGCCAGATGGCATAGCGCGTCCTTGCCCTTGGGCCACTCCTCCGTGCCGTCGTAGGCCAGCGGCTTGACCCCGGGGGGCATGCCGGGCTGGCGCAAGAAGGTGTGGAAGTGGCCGTGCTCGTTCTCGCCGCCGCGGTGGGCGTGATAGTAGTATTGCGAGTGGGTCTCGCCGTCGTAGACGTCGCCTTTGGGGTAGTGATCCCACTCCAGGAAATCGCCCTGGCCCTTGAGGGTCTCGCCCACCACGTTGGTGCCCGCCTTGCTCAGCACGCGGTAGCACTCGAGGATCTCCTCGCCGCCGGCGGCCATCGCCTCGAGCTCCTCTCGCGGCAGCGCGGCGAAGTCTTCCAGGGTCTTCACGGCGTCCGACTTCATGTCGCGCCGAATATAGGCGAGGGCGGTCGCGGCCGCCACAGGGTTACCTCCTCACTCACGCACCAGTCGAAAGCCGACCAGAATGTGCTTGAGCTGGCGCGGCCGGGCGTGGCGCGCCGCCGGCCGGCAGACGCCGCAGCCCTTGTCGTCCCACGAGCCGCCCTTGACCAGGAAGCGGTCCGCCGTGGTCTCGGTCGCGGTCCATTCGTAGACCTGACCCACCGCGTCGAGCAGTCCGAAGGGGCTGGCGCCGGCGGCGAAGCGGCCCACGGGCAGGGTGTCGAAGGGCCCCAGGTCGTGACTGTTGAGGCGCCCGGGATCGAAGTCTTGGCCCCAGGGAAAACGCCGCCCGTCGGCGCCGCGGGCGGCCTTCTCCCATTCCAGCTCGGTGGGCAGCCGCCAGAGCCTGTCGGTCACGCTGGAGAGCCAGGCGGCGTAGGCGCGGGCGTCGTCATGGGAGACCAGGACCACGGGATGGTCCTCGCGCCCCGCCGGGGGCCGGCCGCCGGGCCAGGCGAAGCGGCGGGTGCGCTGGTAGGGGTGGATGAGACGGTAGCGGCGCCAGGTGACGGCGTCCACGTCAGGCGCCGGGTGACCGGTGGCGTCGACAAACGCGGCGTACTGGGCGTTGGTGATGGGCGTGCGGGTGATGTCGTAGCTGCCGGTCATCTCGCGATGGCGCGGGCGTTCGCCGTCGTACCAGCCTTGCTCGCGGGTGACGCGGTGGCCGTAGGCCGCCTCGTCGAGCCGGTAGGCGGCCTCGCGCTCGGCCCTGTCCGAGCCGGCGATGAAGGCGCCCGCCGGGACCGCGACCGGCTCCGGCACATAGGGCTGGCCGGTGGCCAAACCGGGAGTAAAACACAATGCCAGGGCGAGAAGCCGACCGATGAACCAGAGCCTTGCTGTCATCGCTGTCTTCCTTGCGCCGCCGGTTCGCACCCCGCGCCGCCGTGCCGCGGTGGTCTTGGGGCCAGCGACAATCACGAACACGTGACAAGAAGTTACTCGAATCCGGGGGCAGAAGGTCCCTATAAATCAGGGGCAGAAGCCGAACATCTTCGGGGGAGGATCAAACCATGAACGCACTGACCAGCAAGCTGCTGTCGACGACCGTAATTCCCATTATGGTGGGCGTGGGGGTATTCGCGGTCGCGGCGGTGGTAGCGCCGGAGGTGCCTTTCGCCGCCTCCAACCCGTGCGCGGCGAAAAACCCGTGCAATCCTTGCGCCGCCAAGAACCCCTGTGCCGCCGGGAACCCGTGCAATCCCTGCGCGGCCAAGAACCCCTGTGCCGCCGGGAACCCGTGCAATCCTTGCGCCGCCAAGAACCCCTGTGCCGCCGGGAACCCGTGCAATCCCTGCGCGGCCAAGAACCCCTGCGCGGCGACGGGCGCGGCGGCGAGCATGTGCGTGATCCCGCGGCTGAGGGCGGCGGCGCTGAGCAACCCGTGCGCGGCCAAGAACCCGTGCAACCCGTGCGCGGCCAAGAACCCCTGCAACCCGTGCGCCGCCGCGAACCCCTGCGCGGCCAAGAACCCGTGCAATCCGTGCGCGGCCAAGAACCCCTGCAACCCGTGCGCCGCCGCGAACCCCTGCGCGG
>CBDUZE010000130.1:0-3702 GCA_965371625.1 uncultured Alphaproteobacteria bacterium | reverse complement strand
GTCGCCGCGATCAAGGCCGGGTCGCGGCTGGCGATCTGGCTCGCCGAACGTTTCTAGCGCGGCTCCAGGTTGCCTGGAACCGCGCTAGACTCTTGTCGCTCACGGCAGCGGACCCGAGGGTCCGCGCCTGCGTGGGCGCACCGGAGGGCCGGCGGGCCGCGGTCGCGGCCTGAGAGCGATTCCAGGCGACCTGGAATTGCTCCGAGGCGCCCGCCCCGCGCCCGAGGCCGGCGCCGCCGGTGACCCGCAAAGAGCTCATCACCCTCGGCCTCAGCCTGCTGGCGACGCTGGCCACGCTCGAGCTCGGCCTGCGCGCCGCCGGGGTCTCGTACCCCGAGTTCAACCGCCTCGACGAGCGCCTCGGCTGGGCACCGCGCCCCGGGCTCGAAGGCGGCTACGCGGCCGGGGGCACCCGGGTGAGCATCAACGCCGAGGGCTTCCGCGACCGCGACCACGCCCGCGCCAGGGCGGTCGGCGGCTTCCGCGTCGCGGTGCTCGGGGACTCCTTCGTCGAGGCCCGCGAGGTGGCCCTGGCCGACACCTTCTGGAAGGTGATGGAGCGGCGCCTCGAGCGCTGCCTCGGGCCCGGGCGGGCGCCGGTGGAGGTGCTGGGCTTCGGCGTCAACGGCTACGGCCCGCCCCAGGAGCTCATCGTGCTCGAGCACCGGGTGTGGCGCTACCAGCCCGACGCGGTGGTGCTGGCGCTCTTCACCGGCAACGACATCGCCAACGCCAGCCGCCGCCTCGACGGCCACCCCGACCGCCCCTATTTTCGCCTCGAGGGGGGCGCGCTGGTGCTCGACGCGAGCGGGCTCCAATCGGCGCGCTTCGCGCGCAAGAAGCGCTGGTCGGATCTCAAGCACGGCCTCTACAATCGCCTGCGCACCCTGCAGGTCGCCCGCAGCGCCTACAAGCAGACCAAGATCGCGCTGCGCCTCGCCCTCATGGACACCGCCGAGCAGCTCGGCAGCGGGCTCGATCCCGGGGTCTACCGGCCGCCGGAGAACGGTCCCTGGGGCGAGGCCTGGGCGCTCACCGAGGCGATCCTGAGGGCGATGGACCGCGCCGCCCGCGCCCACGGCGCCCAGTTCTGGATCGCCACCCTTTCGAACCCGCTCCAGGTCCACCCGGAGCCGGGCTTGAGGCGTCGCCTCGCCGCCGCCCTGGGGCTCGCGGACTTCGCTTACCCCGACCGCCGGATCGCCGAATTCGGCCAACTCGAGGGCATCCCCGTGGTCACCCTGGCCGAGCCGCTGGGCGCGCTGGCGGCGGCGCGCCGGACACCCCTCCACGGCTCGAAGAGCTTCGCCGGCGGCCACTGGAACGAGGCCGGGCACCGCGCCGCCGGCGAGCACCTCGGCGCCGCCCTGTGCCGGGCCTTCGGCGCCGATTGAAGAAGCCTTCAGCGGTCAGGGCTTAGGCCCCAGGGCTCAGGCAACGGAATGGGCGGCGGCGCAGAGATTGCGCAGCTTGGCCATGGCGCCCTCGCGGCCGAGGAAGCCGAGGCCGCAGTCGGGCGCCGCCATCAGGCGCTCGGCGTCGATGAACTCGAGCGCGTGGCCGAGCCGGGCGCGGATCGCGGCCACGGGTTCGACCGCGCTACGGGCGACGGCGACCACGCCGAGGATGACGACGGTGTTGCGAAAGCGCGGCAGCAGGGCCCCGAGGTCGTTGGGACGGTGGGCGTCCTCGAGGCTGACGGCGTCGATCTCGGCGCCGTCGAGGGCCTCGGCGAGCTCGAGGTAGGAGGACCGCGGCGCCTTCAGGAAATCGCTTTGGTCGAGGCGGTCGGGATAGCCGCAGCAGATGTGGACGATCCGCGTCACGCCCTCGGGAAGGCCTGCGAAGCAGCGCGCCAGGTTGGCGAGGCCGTAGTCGAGCGCCTGTCGGGGCCGGCGGGCGAACAACGGCTCGTCGATCTGGATGTGGCGGCAGCCCGCCGCGGCCAGGGCGCGAACCTCGATGTTGATGGCCACTGCCAGATCAGCGCCGAGCCGGGCGGGATCGCCGTAGTGGCGGTCGGCCACGGTGTCGCTCACCGTGAGCGGCCCGGGCACGGTCATCTTCACCGACCGCGGGCTGGCCGCCTGCGCCATCGCCCAGTCGCGGGGCAGAAAGCGCTCGCGCGCCGCGATGGGCCCGGTCACCGTGGGCAGGTAGCCGTGGACGGCGCCCTCGCGCACGTCGACCTCGACGATGCGCTCGAAGTCGATGCCATCGAGATGGCGGCAGTGGTAGTGGACATAGTTCTCGCGGCGGACCTCGCCGTCGCTGGGGATGTCGATGCCGGCCTCGACCTGGGCCCGGACGACCTCCTCGACGGCGCGCTGGAGGTGCGCTTCGAGGCCCTCCCCGGCGGCCTCGATCGCCTCCAGATAGCCCGCCGCCGGCCCCGTGATCATGGCCTCGCCGCGGCCCGGGAACCAGTCCGGAAGGGGCACGTAGTCGGGCTTCGGGAAGGCGCCGATGGTGGTGGTCAGCAGGGCCATGGACCGCGCTTAAGCCACGCCCTGGGCTGAAAGCCCACGGCCGAGCGCCGAGGGCGGTGCGGATCAGGGATCGAGCTCGGTATCCCAATAGAGATAGTCGCGCCAGCTCTCATGCAAGTAGTTGGGCGGGAACGAGCGGCCGATGTTCTGGAGCTCGTAGACCGAGGGCTTGTAGGGCCACACCATGGGTTGCATGCGGCACTCCTTGAGCACTCGCCCGCCCTTCTGGAGATTACAGCCGGCGCAGGCGGTGACCACGTTGTCCCAGGTGGTGCGGCCGCCGCGCGAGCGCGGCACCAGGTGGTCGAAGGTGAGCTCGCGGGTGTCGGCGCAGTACTGGCACTCGAAGTGGTCGCGCAGGAAGACGTTGAACCGGGTGAAGGCGGGATCGCGGGTGGGCTGTATGTAGCGCTTGAGCGCGACCACGCTGGGGAGCCGCATCTCGAAGCTCGGCGAGTGCACCTTGCGCTCGTACTCCGAGACGATGTTGACCCGCTCCAGGAACACCGCCTTCACCGAGTCCTGCCACGGCCACAGCGACAGCGGGAAGTAGCTCAGCGGCCGGTAATCGGCATTGAGCACCAGGGCCGGACAGTTCTCGAGCGGAACCTGCACGCCTCTCTCCCGTTACGCAGGGGACACCAGTTATGACGTCGGCGGTCGCCCTCCCCTACGAAATCCAGTCCCGTGGGCGCCGCCGTGGCCCGGACCATACCACATCGCGGAGCCACGGCAACAAAGTTGCCCGATCTCGTGGCGCCGTGAAAAGGCGCCCGCTTGCCCCTTGCGGGCGGGGCCGGCTTGGCTATGCTCCCGGCCTGCGCAGATTAGGGAGTGCGACATGGAAGGGCCGCTTTCGAAGATCCGAGTGCTCGACTTGAGCCGCATCCTGGCCGGCCCGTGGGCGAGCCAGATCCTCGCCGACCTCGGCGCCGAGGTGACCAAGGTCGAGCGCCCCGGCCAGGGCGACGACACCCGCACCTGGGGCCCGCCCTACCTCAAGCACCGTGACGGCAACGACACCGAGACCTCGGGCTATTACCTTTCCTGCAACCGGGGCAAGAAGTCGCTGACCCTCGACCTGTCGCGCCGGCAGGGCCAGAAGATCGCCCGCCAGCTCGCCGCCGAGTCCGACGTCGTGATCGAGAACTACCGGGTCGGCGGGCTGGCGCGCTATGGCCTCGCCTACGAGGACCTCGCGGCGCTCAACCCG
>CBDUZE010000129.1:0-3800 GCA_965371625.1 uncultured Alphaproteobacteria bacterium | reverse complement strand
CCATGGTCGACCGGCAAGCGTGCTTCGGAGCGTTTTTCCGTTTCGTCCATGCCAAAGCCCGTCCTGAGATGGGGCCACCCGACCGACCACCAGGGCCGCGCCGGCCGCGGCTCATGGCGCCGCCAAGCGGTGATCGTCGTCTAGTAGAGCCGTTACCGCAACAAAAACCAAGAGGGGAGTGGGCGGCACCCGATCCGCTGGCGCAGTTGATTTCGATGGCCGCTATGGGAGGGCGGCAGACCCGCGCGACGGGCCCGCGCTCAGGTCAGGGTGCGCGACGTGATGCGGGTGTCGATGGCCCGGTAGTGAGCCTGGATATCGTTGCCGAAGGCGAACACGACGGCGATCACCGCGAGGCTGATCCCGGCGACGATCAGACCGTTTTCGATGGCGGTTGCGCCCGACTCGGCGACCGCGACACGGCGGTGGCATAAGCGCCGGCCGCGCATTCCTGCTGCGCTGTCGCCCCAAGAAGGCTAGCATCGCCGGGTTGGGCAGGGGCACGGCGCGCCGCCGCCCGTCGAGGAGTGCCGGAGGCGCCGTGGGGTGAAAGCGACACTCGAGACCTTCGGGTCGATAACCGATCTGGTTCGGGACGAGGTGTGGAGCGGTCCGCGCCTCGCCGCCGAGGTCGCCGCGCGGGCCGCGCTCCTGGTCCGGCTCGGGGTCGGGGCGACGCTGGCGAAGGGCGCTCTCGGCACGTGGTGCGCCGAGCGGATGCGGCACGAGGCGGTGCCCGAGAGGCGGTTTTTCATGGCCCAGATTCCGCGCACCGAGCGCGGCAAGCTCGACCGCGCCGCGGTCCGGGAGCGCTGCCTCGGCGGCGGCGCGGCGGCATGACCTGGACGCCGGGGACGCCGGTGCGCCTCGAGACCGAGCGCCTTCTGATCCGCTCGCTGGGGCGCGAGGACGTCAGCGAGCGTTACCGGAGCTGGTTCCGCGACCGCGCGGTGATGGGCTATCTCGACAGGCCCATGAACCTGACCCGGACCCGGATCATCCGGACGCGGCCGATGGAGAACCGCGAGCGCTTCCAGCTCGGCGTCTTTCTCAAGGACTCGGGCCTTCATGTCGGCTTCGTCAACATCGTCTGCGATCCCGCCAACCAGCGCGCGGAGATCACCCCGGTGATCGGCGAGCGCGACTACTGGGGCGACAAAGTGGGCTTCGAGAGCTCGGCCGCGGTGATCGATTTCGTCTTCGCCGAGCTCGACGTGCACAAGGTGTTCAACGCCGCCGACAGTCGCAACTCGCGCGCCATCTTCCTCGCCCAGGCGCTCGGTTTCCGCCGCGAGGCGATCTACCGCGAACACTTGCGCCGGGGGCGCGACGAATGGAGCGATGTGTGTCTGTTCGCCATCCTGCGCGAGGAATGGCGCAGCCTCGAGACGGCGAGGGGCGCATGACCTTCTGGGCGCTGGACCGCCCGGCGCGGCGACCCGCGCTGGCCGATCACGCCAGCGGCGCAGGTCTCAGCTACGGCGAGCTGGCGCGCCAGGCCGACGCCTTCGCCGGCCTGCTGGCCGAGCCCGGGCGCAAGACGCTGGGCTTCATCCTCGCCCGCAACGAGGCGCCGACGCTGGTCGCCTATTTCGCGGCCCTGCGCTCGGGCCAGGCGGTGGCGCTCTTGGACGCCGGCCTCGACGCGCGGCTGCTGCGGCCGCTCATCGATGCCTACCGGCCGGATTGGGTCGTTGCGCCGGCGGAGCATCCCGTGCCGGCGGGCTACCAGGAGGCGGGGCCGGGCCCCCCGCGGCTGCTGCGGCGCGCACCGCCCCCCGCCGCGGAGCGTCCGGCGATCCATGCCGAACTCGCGCTCCTGCTCTCGACCTCGGGCTCGACGGGCAGCGCCAAGATGGTGCGGCTCTCCTACCGCAACCTCGACGCCAACGCCGCCGCCATCGCCGATTATCTGGAGCTCGACGCGGACCACCGGGGGGCGGCCTCGCTGCCGCTCCATTACTGCTACGGGCTCTCGGTGGTACACAGGCATCTGGCCGCCGGCGCCTCTGTGTTGTTGACCGGGGCGAGCCTGGTAGAGAGAGGTTTCTGGGACTTCCTCGAAGCCCAGGGGGCGACACTGCTGGCCGGCGTGCCCTACACCTTCGAGGTGCTCGAACGCATGCGCTTCGAGCGCCTGGCGCCGTCATCGCTGCGCATCCTCACCCAGGCCGGCGGCCGGCTCGAGCCGTCGTTGGTGCGCCGATTCCATGCCCTCGCCGTGGCCCGCGGCTGGCGCTTCTTCGTCATGTACGGGCAGACCGAGGCCAGCGCGCGAATCAGCTTCGTGCCGCCGGAGCGCTTGCCCGCCAAGGCCGAGACCGTGGGGGTGCCGATCCCCGGCGGCCGTATGTGGATCGACGAGCAGAGCGGCGAGCTCGTCTACAGCGGCCCCAACGTTATGCTGGGCTACGCCCAGAGCCGGGCCGACCTCGGACGCGGCGACGAGATGGGGGGGCGGCTCGACACGGGCGACCTGGCGAGCGTGGACCAGGACGGCTTCTTTCGCATCGTCGGACGGCGCACGCGCTTCATCAAGCTCTACGGCCTGCGCCTCGGGCTCGACGAGCTGGAGCGGGCGCTTTCCGCCCGGTTCGGGGTGCCGGCGGTTTGCCTCGGGGACGACCGGCGCCTCGAGGTGGTGGTCGAGGACGCCGTCAGGGTGGAGGCCATCGCGACCACCCTCGTCGACCTGTACGGCTTGCACCGCGACGACTTCCGGGTGCATGGGGTATCGGCGCTGCCCCGGCTGGCCAGCGGCAAAGTGGCCTACGATCGCCTCAGGGCGGACCTCGGAGCGGCGCCGTGAGCGAGCATCTCCTGGCCGTCGCAAGGCTCGGGGCATGGCGGGCCTTCGAGCGCCGGCGCGCAAGGGTGAGGTGAGATGACCTGGAAGCGCGGTCAGCCGGTCAGGCTCGAGACCGAGAGCTACCTGATACGCTCCCTGCGGCCCGAGGACGTCGGCCCGCGCTTCATGGGCTGGCTCCACGATCCCGAGATCATGGACATGGTGTTCATGCCCGCGATCCCCACGCGCGCCCAGTTCATTCGCGGCTTGAGGGCCTACAACAACGTCTCCCACTTCTATCTAGGCATATTCGAGACCGCCTCGGACAAGCATATCGGTTACTTTAAGGTTCTCGGCGACGCCCGGAACAGACGCGTCCGCACCACCACCGTGATCGGCGAGCGCGACTACTGGGGAACCAATGCGGTGCTCGAGACCCGCATCGCGCTCATAGATTTCCTGTTCGAGGCGGTGGGCATGCACAAGGTGGTTAGCGCGGTCTATACCCGGAGCCTGCCGGCCGTGTTCAACAACCGGGCCCTGGGCTTCCGCTGCGAAGGCATCCTCAAGGACGAGGAGCGCGCCCCCGACGGCGGCTGGCGGGACATCTACATGTTCGGGCTGCTACGCCACGATTGGCAGGCGCGGAAGGCGGAACGCGGGTGGTGACCGAGAGCTACCATCGCGCCCGCGCCGTTCTGGCCGAGGCCCTGGGAGTGGCGGCCGAGGGCATCGATCGCGACGCCTCGATCGACACCGTCGCGGCCTGGAACAGCCACACTCACATGCGGCTCATCCTCGAGCTTGAGCGTCTGCTCGGCCACGAGCTCCCGCCTGAGGCGGTGATCGAGATCTCGAGCCTCGAGGACGTCGCCGCCCTGCTCGAGGGCGCCGGCGAACGCGGCACGCCGGGAGCGCGGTAAAGGGTCGCTCCCCCTGGCGACGTCCGCGGCCGCCCCGCCTAAGGGGCGAGCTCCGAGACGAAGTCTTCGTACTTGCCGCCGGCGCCTCT
>CBDUZE010000128.1:0-3865 GCA_965371625.1 uncultured Alphaproteobacteria bacterium | reverse complement strand
CCGCTCAAGCCCCGCCCGAGCCCGCGAACTGGTCGTAGGCGGCGAGCGCCTTGGCGCCGTAGACCACGCCCGGGCCGCCCGCCATCTGCACCGCGATGCCGATGGCCTCGAGCGCCGCCTCGCGGCTCGCCCCGTGGCGCGCCGCCGCGCGCATGTGATAGGCGATGCAGTCCTCGCAGCGGATGGCGACGCTGATGGCGACGGCCATCAGCTCCTTGGTGGCGTGATCGAGGGCCTCGCCCGCGTGGGCCGATTTCTCCAGCGCCTGGTAGGCCTTCATGACCTCGGGCGCGCCCTTGTAGAGGCCGGCGGCGTCCTGGTTGAGGGCCTTGACCGCGGCCGCGTAGTCGGTGCTCATGATCGTCCTCGCTCGCTAGGGTGGCTGATCTCGGAGAGCGGCAGATTAACCCATTCGAAAGCGCCGCTAACGCTCCAACTTCTCGAAAAAAGCCCGGATGTCGGCGACCAGGGCGGGGCCGTTCTCGAGCGCCGCGAAGTGGCCGCCCTCGGCCATGTCGCTGCGGTGGACGACGTTGTAGGCGCGCTCGAGCCAGGATTGCGGGCAGGGCGGAAAGAGGTCCTTGGGGAACAGGGCGAAGCCGGTCGGCACCTCGACCCGGGCGTCGCGGTCGGGCCCCAGGCCCTCGTCGGGAGCAGCGCGGTAGATCCAGTTGGCGGTGTTGATGGTGCCCGTGACCCAGTAGATCATGACGTTGGTGATGAGCTGATCCATGGTGAACGGCGGCTCGGTCTCGGCCGGCGCGCCGCTCCAGCCGTGGAACTTCTCGACGATCCAGGCGGCCAGGCCGACCGGCGAGTCGGTGAGGCCGAAGGCCAGGGTCTCGGGCTTGGTGGCCTGGATGCGCTGATAGGCGCCCTCGCGCCCGAGCCGGCCCTTGACCCGGCGCACCCAGGCGGCCTCGTCGGCGCTGAGCGGTGCCGAGCCCGGCCCAAGCCAGGGCCGGAAGGCGATCATGTTGAGGTGGATGGCGTCGACCACGTCGGCGTGGTCGAAGCCGAGCCACGAGCTCACCATGGCGCCCCAGTCGCCGCCCTGGGCGGCGAAGCGCTGGTAGCCCAGCACCTCGGTCATCAGGCGTCGCCACAGCCGGGCGATGGCGCGCGGTCCGATGGGCCGGCTCAGGCCTGAGGAGAAGCCGTAGCCGGGCAGCGAGGGGACGATCACGTCGAAGCTGGGCACGTCGAAGCTGGGCGCGCCGTCGGCGCTGTCCGGGTGGGCGAGGGGCCCGACGATGCCTAAAAGCTCATGGAACGACCCCGGCCAGCCATGGCTGACCAGCAGCGGGATCGGGGTCTCGCCGTCGCCCGCCTCGCGCACCAGGTGGATGCGGAAGTCGCCGAGCTCGGGGTCGGAGAGCGGCGCCATGAAGTGGTCGAAACGGTTGAGCTCGGCCTCGGCGCGGCGCCAGTCGTAGCCCTCGAGCCAGTAGGCGACGAGTCGCTTCATGTAGCCGAGGTTGGCGCCGTACTGCCAGGCGGCATCGTCCGCCTCGCCCGGCCAGCGGGTGGCGGCGAGGCGGCGCCGCAGGTCGTCGAGCGCCTGATCGGCGACGTCGATGCGGAAGGGCTCGAGGGGCGCCATTGCGAGCTATCAGCGGTCAGCTATCAGCGGTCAGCTCTCACTTGGCTGCGGCGAGGTCGGGGCTGAAAGCTGAACGCTGATCGCTTCAATGTACCCGCCCGTGACAGTGCTTGTACTTCTTGCCCGAGCCGCAGGGGCAGCGGGCGTTGCGCGGCACCTTACCCCAGGTCGCGGGAGCGTTGGGGTCGCGCTCGGGCGCCGCCTTGTGGCGCCCGGCGCCGCCGCCCATTGGCGGCGGGGGCAGGGCGGCGCTGTCCTCGCCGGTGAGGGGGTCGACATGGCTGGCGTGCATCTCGCGCGGCGGGCGCTGGCCCGCTCCGGGCTCGAGCGCCGCGGACTGGGGCTCGTCGAGCCGCAACTCGACGTGGGCCAGTACGCTGGTCACCGCTTCCCTGAGCTTGTCGAGCATGCCCTGGAACATGCCGAAGGCCTCGCGCTTGTACTCGAGCAGCGGGTCGCGCTGGGCGTAGCCCCGGAGCCCGATGCCCTGGCGCAGGTGGTCGAGCTGCAACAGGTGGTCCTTCCACTGCTGGTCGAGGAGCTGCAGGAGCATCGTCTTCTCGACCATGCGCAGCACCTCGGGCCCGAAGTTGGCCGCCTTCTCGGCCATCCTGCGGTCGGTGGCCGAGGTCAGGCGCTCGCGGATCTCCTCGTCGGCGATGCCCTCCTCGGCGGCCCACTCGGCGATCGGCAGGTCGAGGCCGAAGATCCGCTCGACCTCGTGGTGCAGGGTCTCGGTGTCCCACTGCTCGGCGTAGGCCTTCTCGGGGATGTGGGCGTGGACCAGATCCGATACCACCTCGTGGCGCATGTCGGAGACGGTCTCGCTGACCTCCTGGACGCTCATCAGGTCGATGCGCTGCTCGTAGATCACCTTGCGCTGGTCGTTCATCACGTCGTCGAACTTCAACAGGTTCTTGCGGATGTCGAAGTTGCGCGCCTCGACCTTCTGCTGCGCCTTCTCGAGCGCCTTGTTGATCCAGGGGTGGATGATGGCCTCGCCCTCCTCGAGGCCGAGCTTCTGAAGCATGCCGTCCATGCGCTCCGAGCCGAAGATGCGCATCAGGTCGTCCTCGAGGCTCAGGAAGAAGCGCGAGGCCCCGGGATCGCCCTGGCGCCCCGAACGGCCCCTGAGCTGGTTGTCGATGCGCCGGCTCTCGTGGCGCTCGGTGCCGAGGATGTAGAGCCCGCCGGCGTCGATCACCGCGGCCTTGTCGGCCTCGACCTCGGCCTCGATGGTGGCGATCCTGGCCTTGAGATCGTCGTTGTCGCCGGCGCTGTCGGCGCCGTCGCCGCCGTTGCTCTCGTCGGCGCCGCCGTCGATCTCGGTCTCGATTCGCATCTCGACGTTGCCGCCGAGCTTTATGTCGGTGCCGCGTCCCGCCATGTTGGTGGCGATGGTCACCGCGCCGACGCATCCGGCCTGGGCGATGATGTAGGCCTCCTGCTCGTGGTAGCGGGCGTTGAGCACGTTGTGGGGGACCTTGCGTTTCTTCAAGAGCTTCGACAGGTCCTCCGACTTCTCGATGCTCACCGTGCCCACCAGCACCGGCTGGCTGCGGCGGTGACAGTCCGCGATGAGGTCGAGGATGGCGATGTTCTTCTCGCCGATGGTGCGATAGACCTCGTCGTCCTCGTCGCCGCGGACGCACGGCAGGTTGGTGGGGATCTCGACCACCTCGAGCTTGTAGATGTCGGCGAGCTCGGCGGCCTCGGTCATCGCCGTGCCGGTCATGCCGGCGAGCTTGGGGTAGAGCCGGAAGTAGTTCTGGAAGGTGACCGAGGCCAGGGTCTGGTTCTCGTTCTGGATCTCCACCGCCTCCTTGGCCTCGAGCGCCTGGTGCAGGCCTTCCGAGTAGCGCCGGCCCTCCATCATGCGGCCGGTGAACTCGTCGATGATGATGACCTGGTTGCTCTTGACGATGTAGTCGGTGTCGCGGGCGAACAGCTTGTGGGCCCTGAGCGCCTGGTTGACGTGGTGCACGATCGAGACGTTCTCGATGTCGTAGAGGCTATCGCCCTCGAGCAGCCCGTCCTCGCCCAAGAGGCGCTCGATGTGCACCGTGCCCTCGTCGCTCAGCGACACCGTGCGCGACTTCTCGTCCTTCTCGTAGTCGCCCTCCCCGAGCCTGGGGATGAAGCGGTCGATGGTGCGGTAGAGCTCCGAGTTGTCCTCGGTGGGGCCCGAGATGATGAGCGGCGTGCGCGCCTCGTCGATGAGGATGTTGTCGACCTCGTCGACGATGCCGAAGTTGAAGGGCC
>CBDUZE010000127.1:0-3894 GCA_965371625.1 uncultured Alphaproteobacteria bacterium | reverse complement strand
AACCCGGCGGGAATCCCCAACGGGATTCAAATGTCAGATTTTATCCACTAGCGCCACCGCGGAAGCGGGGACCGGCACCGGAGGGGCGAGCGGACGAGGGGGGAAGTGTCGCCATGAAGACCATCGTCATGGGCGGCGGCGTGATCGGCGTCGCCGCCGCTTACTACCTGGCTAGGGACGGCCACGAGGTCACGGTGATCGAGCGCCAGTCGTCGGCGGGCCGCGAGAGCAGCTACGCCAACGCCGGCCTGATCGCGCCCGGCCACGCCACCACCTGGGCCTCGCCCCAGGCGCCGATGATGATGCTGAAATCGCTCACCGGGGCCGACACCGCGTTGCGCGTCAAGTTCCGGCTCGACCCCAGGCTCTACCTCTGGGGCCTCTATTTCCTGCGCAACTGCACCTCGGCGCGGCAGCGCGCCAACACCCTGCCCAAGCTCAAGCTCTGCCTCTACAGCCAGCAGGCCACCGAGGCGCTGATGGCCGAGACCGGCATCGCCTGCGACTGGGTGAGCAAGGGCATCCTCTATCTCTACCGCCACCAGGAGCAGCTCGAGACCGGGATCGAGAACATGCGCTTCCTGAACGAGAACGGGCACGTCCAGGAGGTCATCGACGTCGCCGAGTGCGTGCGCATCGAGCCCGCGCTCGAGCCCGCGAAGGAGCGCTTCGCCGGCGCCATCTACGGGCCCAACGACGCCAGCGGCGACGCCCACATGTTCACCCAGGCCCTGGCCCAGCACTGCGCCGATCGGCTCGGCGTGAGCTTCCTCTACGACACCACCGTCAAGGGCCTGGAGACCAGCGGCGACCACGTCGAGGGCGTGGTGACCGAGAACGGCACGGTGAGGGGCGACGTCTATGTCATGTCGCTGGGGCCCCACGTCTCGGGAGCGCTGCGCGGCACCGGCCTCAGGGTGCCGATCTACCCGGTCAAGGGCTACTCGCTGACCTTCCCCATCGACGGCCACGGCGGAGCGCCGACGGTGGGCGGCATCGACGAGCAGAACCTGACCGCCTGGGCGCGCATGGGCGATCGCCTGCGGGTCACGGCGACGGCCGAGTTCTCGGGCTACGACACCGACTACAAGCCCTCGGACTTCGACGGCATGTTGGGCGTGGTGCGCGAGCTGTTCCCCGACGGCGCCAATTACGAGGAACCCTCGTACTGGGCCTGCCTCAGGCCGATGACGCCCGACGGGCCGCCGATGTTCGGCAAGATCAGGCACGACAACCTCTACTTCAACGCCGGCCAGGGCCACATGGGCTGGACCATGGCCTGCGGCTCGGGCCGCGTGGTCACCGACCTCATCGCCGGGCGCAAGCCGGAGATCGAGATCGCCGGCATGACGGCGGATAAGTATTAGGGCGTGCGTCCCTGGGCCTTGAGTTGTCGACGGCTCTGGAAAACGCTTCACCGATGTCCGCTTCGAGGCGGTAAGCGGACCTACTGGAGTAGTCCGCCGAACTTCGCCTCCTAGCCGAGGTTGTTGAAAAACTCGACCGCGACGGCCTCGGCGCAACAATAAAATCGAGACAGGGATCACGATAAAATATTCTTGCTCAGACGGCGCGTCGCGCGAATCAAGCTTGCAGACCGGGGGCGGACCATACATTTTTCAACAGCCTCAGCCACAAGCGGAAGTCAGCACGGCCCAAGGATGTCGAGCGTTGGTCGCCTGACTGGGCATCGAGAAACCTCTGTGCTACGGTCGTCGACCACCGGGGCGTCATCGGAGAAATCGTGGATACTCATCAGTTTGGGAGGAAGGAATGCAAAGTGTCGATTGGAGCATCAAGGGGCCACATTTCGTAAACTGCAACTGCGCTTATGGCTGTCCGTGTCAATTCATGGCTTTGCCAACCGATGGGACCTGCCACGCGGTCGCCGCCTGGCGCATAGATGAGGGTCACTTCGGCGATGTCCGTCTCGACGGCCTCCTCGCTGCCAACACCTATCGTTGGCCGAACGCCATTCACCAGGGCAACGGCACCTTGCAGTCGATCATCGACGAGCGGGCGGACCCGGCGCAACGCGAGGCGTTGATTGCCATCCTGCAAGGCGAGGGTGCCGAACCGGGCGTGATCATGCTGCAGATATATCGATCCATGTGCGCGACGGTGCACGAGCCGCTCTTCAAACCAATCGAGTTGGAGATCGACGTTGAGGGCCGCAGCGCCCGACTCCACATTCCGGGGCTCGTCGAGACCACGGCGGGACCTGTCAAGAATCCCGTTACCGGCGTCGAATGGCGTGCCCGTATTGAACTGCCTATGGGCAAGGAATTCGATTTAGCCGAGGTCGCCAGCGGCACCACGAAGGCGACGGGTGAAGTCCCCCTCGATTTTACCGACAGCCATGCGCACATGGTCTACAACACGATGACTTCGGGCGGCCCGCGAGCGGCCTAACGCGAACGCTCAATAACGTCGCTGGGCGGTCGGCGAGGTAAGACTTCCTCAACTGCCGCTCGGCCACCCGCTGAACAGCACCGGGTACAGCGTACACGCCTGCACACGCACCCTCGAAGAACGATGCGGTTTCATATCGTTCCATGCCTTGTAGAGGACAACGCGATCAGAGGTTAGATGCCCGAAAGATATCGCCTTCGGGTCAACTCCGGACCTCTCGGGGGCACCGCCAGGATGGTCTGCACCTGAGGGCGAAGCAGACGAAATCGGGGGCAAAGCGGACGCCGCCGCTCGAAGGTCGGCTCTCGCGGCGGCGCGAACCGACCGAGCGCGATCAGGCGCCGCCCTCGCCTAGCAACTTGCGCAGGTGCTCGTTGACCTCGGCGCTGCGGTGGCGCGCGACCTTGCCGCTCGGGGGCAGGGCTTCGCTATAGAAGAACTCCGGAAGCTCGTCGTCGGCCTCGGTGAAGCCCGCCTCCTTGTTGAATTTCCACTCCAGTTGCAGCGCCTCGCGACCCAGCTCCTCGATGAAGGAGGGCTCGAGCTCGGTGCCGTGGGCGTCATTGAGCGCCGTGGCGATGAGGTCCAAGCTTTCGTTGGTCACCGATCGGCCGAACAGGCAGAGGCCCAGGGAATCGGCCGCGGCGCAGGAGATTTGCGTCTCCAGACTGACCTCGACCAGCTCCTCGGTGGTCTTGTCCTTGCTGCGAAAGGCCGGCAGGTTGCCCGCGGTATGGTCCGCGCCCTGCGCCGTCACCATCATCGAGATCCCGGTGACCTCGATGACCCGCGGGTCATAGGCGCTGATGCCCTGGCGCTTGATGACGGGGACGCGCGCGACATGATAGTGCTCGCCGACATGCGCGGTCCCCTGCGCCAGGATGCGGCCCCGTTCATTGCCTTGGCGGATATCGTCGAGCGCCCGGCCCATGAACGCGACGTCGCCAAACTCGGCTTCGCCGGCCTCCATCAGCAGCGCCAGCGTGGCGCCGACCTCGATGGTGTCGACACCGAGGTCGTTGGCGACATGGTTCAATCTGGCGACGTCGTCGGGATCGTCCAAGCCGCAATTGGTTCCGATCAAGCCGATGGTTTCGTACTCCAAGGGCGAGACGATTTCCTCGCCGTCGGCGTCGGCATAGATGTTGCTGCACTGAATCAGGCACCCGGGCATGCAGGCGTGCGCGGTATGGCCGCCGCGTTCCGTATTGAGATCGCGAATATAGGTGCCGCCCAACTTGAAGGGCCCGTCCGAGCCGTCGTCCAACTGGCCGGAGCTGAAGTTACGCGTCGGCAGGCCACCGATCTTGTTGGTGTAATCGCCCATCATCGCCGTGCCGTATTGGGTGAAGGCATCGATGGCGGCCTCCCCGCTCAGCCGCTTGCCGTATTCGCGCACCGCCCCCATAACCTTCTTGCGGTCGTGAAAGCTCGGCATCTTGTCCTTGTCGACGACGATCGCCTTGACCTTCTTGCTGCCCA
>CBDUZE010000126.1:0-4122 GCA_965371625.1 uncultured Alphaproteobacteria bacterium | reverse complement strand
GGCAAGGAGGTGCGGGCGATCATCCGCAAGCACGGCTGGAAGGCGGACTTCCGCCCCATCGACGCGCGCCACCACCTGTACCCGAGCAAGATCGAGCGGGAGGTGGCGGCCCGGCTCGAGGAGACCGACGGCGCTTACGAGCGCCGGGTCGTGGTCTACGGCCACTGCGGCGCCCAAAACCTGGACCGCATCATCGCCCGACACCAGGGCGCGGTGCGGCCGGTGGGGCCGCACTGTTACGAGATGTACGGGGGCGAGGACTTCCGCCGCGCGGTAATCGAGGAGCCGAGCACCTACATCCTCACCGACTACCTGGTGCAGGCCTGGGACAAGTTCATCGTCCGCGGCCTGAAGATCGACAAGCATCCCAAGCTCGCCGAGCTCATGTTCGGCCACTACAAGCGCATGCTGTATTACAGCCAGGAGCGCGACGAGGCGCTGGTGGCGAAGGCCCGCGCCATCGCCGATTCGCTGGGGCTGGTGCTCGAGGTGCGGCACGTGGGCTACGGCGATCTCGAGCGCCGGCTGGTGGCCATCATGGAAGGGAAGCCACAGCCCGGCGCCGAGGCCGAGGCCGCAGACTACGCCTACCCGGTGGCCGAAGCGGCGGCCGCGCCCGCCGAATAGACGCGGCCCGCCCCGCAACCGCAGCCATGACGACGACGGAGAAGGAGAGCCCAGTCGTGGCCGAGGCCGGGACCGTCACGGTCACCTTCCAGCCCTCGGGCCGCCGCTTCACGGTGGCCGCGGGCGAGACCCTGTTCGAGATCGCCGTCGCGGCCGGGGTCCCGGTGGACACGGTGTGCGGCGGCAACGGCTCGTGCGGCAAATGCAAGGTACGTTTCGAGAACGACGCGCCGGCGGCGACGCCGCTCGACTACCTGCTCCTGTCGGGCGCCGAGATCGGCCGCGGCTACCGCCTCTCGTGCCAGGTGCGGGCCGAGCGCCCGATGGTGGTGCAGGTGCCCGAGCACGGCGCCGCGGCGACCGCGCGGCTGCTGCACCAGGGGCTCGAGCGCGAGGTCCCCCTGCAGCCCAACATCCGCAAGGTCTTCATCCCCTACACCGATCCGCGCGCCGCCCAGCACGTCGCCGACTGGGACCGGGTGCGGCGGGTGTGGCCGCGCCATTCCCGGCCCCGGGAAATCCCGCTGCATCTGTTGCGCCAGCTCCCGGCGGCTATCCGCGCGCCCCAGGGCATGACGCTGGTGCTGGCGGGCCGCAAGGTGATCGCCATCGAGCCCGGCGACACCACGGCGCGCCAGTACGGCGTCGCCTTCGACGTGGGCTCGACCTCGGTGGTGGGCTTTCTGATCGACCTGGGCAGCGGCAACGAGGTGGCCGTGGCCTCGGCGGTCAACCGCCAGGCGGTCTACGGCGACGACATCATCGGCCGCCTGAGTCGGGCCCAGCGCAACCCGGAGGGCTTGGCGACGCTCAACGAAATGGTGCGCGGCCAGCTCGACGGGCTGCTGAGCCAGCTCGCCGCCGAGGCGGGGATCGCTCTCGGCGACATCTACGAGGTCACGGTGGTCGGCAACATGGCCATGCACCACTTTCTGCTCGAGCTCGACTCCACCTATCTCGGCCTCGCCCCCTACGCGCCGGTGGTCCGCAACGCGCTTAGTTTGCGCGCCGGCGAGCTCGGCCTCGCCCTGGGGCCGGACGTGCCGGTCTTCGTCCTGCCCAACATCGCCGGCTTCGTCGGCTCCGACACGGTGGCGGTCATGCTGGCCACCGAGATCGCCCGCTCCGAGGGCTTCCGCCTGGTCATCGACGTGGGCACCAACGGCGAGATGGTGCTGGCCAACCGCAAGCGCATCCTCGCCTGTTCGGCGCCCGCGGGGCCGGCGCTCGAGGGCGCGCGCATCAAGATGGGCATGCGGGCGGCGCCCGGCGCCATCGATCACGTGCGCATCGCTAGCGAGGTGCGCTGCTCGGTGATCGGCGGCGGCGCGCCCCAGGGCATCTGCGGCTCGGCCCTGATCGACATCGTCGCCCAGCTCCTGGAGGCGGGGCTGCTCAATGACGCGGGCGCCTTCGTACGCCACGCCGACCTCCCGGCGGCGACCCCGGCGACCCTGCGCGAGCGCCTGATCGAGGCGCCCAAGCGCCGCGACACCTACTTCGTCCTGGTGCGCGCGGGCGAGGCGGGGGCGGCCCAGGACATCGTCTTCACCCAACAGGACGTGCGCGAGTGCCAGCTCGCCAAGGGCGCCATCCGCGCCGGCGCCGAGGTGCTGCTGGCCGAGTTGGGCCTGGGTGCCGGGGATTTGGAGGAGGTGCTGCTGGCGGGCGCCTTCGGCAACTTCCTCGATCCTGAGAACGCGTTGCGGGCCGGGCTCACGCCCCAGGTGCCGCTCGAGCGCATCCACGCCGTCGGCAACGCCGCCGGGGTCGGCGCCAAGCTGGCGCTGGTCTCGGTGATCGAGCGCCGCCGCGCCGAGCGCCTCGCCGACCGCGCCGAGCACATCCAGCTGGGCGGCCTCGACGCCTTCCAGAAGGCCTTCACCCACGCCATGCAGTTTCGCAAAGCCTGAACCAACGGACCCCGAGACGATGAATTCATTCGAGCGCGTCAGCAACGCCCTGAAGGGCGAGCCGGTGGACCGGCCCCCGGTGTTCCCCCAGATCGGCGACCACGCCGGGCTTCTCGCCGGCCTCACCTACGACGTCATGTATCGCGACGCCGAGAAGGCCGCCCAGGCGCATCTGGACGCCCAGGCCCGCTATGGCTACGACGTGGTCACCATCCAGGTGGAGCCGAGCTGGCCGGTGGCCGAGGCCTGCGGCGCCGGCGTCACCTACCCGCCCCAGAAATGCCCCTGGATCACCGACTACCTGATCCAGGAGAAGGAGGCCATCGACGACATCCGCGTGCCCGACTTCATGGCCACCGAGAGCACCCGCATCCTGATCGAGGGCACGCGCCTGCTGGCCGAGCGCGCCGACGTGCCGGTGGTCGGCTTCATGACCGGCCCCCTCACCTTCGCCCTTCAGCTCATGCCCTACGACAAGCTGATCAAGCTGATGATGAAGGAGCCCGAGGTGGTCCACCGGCTGGTCGAGAAGTCGGTCGAGATCGGCGTCGCCTACGGCCAGGCCCTGAAGCAGGCGGGCGCCACCGTGTTCATGATCTGCGAGCACGACACCCAGATGATGGGGCCCAAGCACGTGGGCGAGTTCAGCATCCGCTACTACCCGCCGCTGCTGGAGATCTACGATTACAACATGGTGCACATGTGCGGCCGCGTGACGCCGCATATGAAGGCGAACGTCGAGGCGCTGATCGCGCTCGGCAGGCTCGACATGATCAACGTGGGGCCCGAGGTCGACCTGGCCGAGATGCGCGCCGTCTTCGGCGACCGCATCGGCATCGCCGGCAACATCGATCACATCGGGCTCTTGCCGCTCGGCAATGCGGCGGAGGTGAGCGCCGCCTGCCGCGCCTCGATCCAGTCCGCGGGCGGCCCCCAGGCGAGGCGTTACATGCTGGCGCCCGGCTGCGAGATCACCGCCGATACCCCGCCCGAGAACATCGAGGCCTTCGTCAACGCCGCCGCGGCCTGATCGGGAGCCGCGCCTCCGCCTTCGTCAGGCTCGGGGTGAGGCCCCGGTTCGAATCCGGGCACTCCGACCAACCTTTTCAAGCACTTAGCGGCATTTCCTGCCGCCCTTATTTTTGTCAAGGACGGCACCGCCAGGAAGGTCTGCTGCTGGGGATGAAGGGGAAGGAGCGGGTCGAAAAGCGGACGCTGCCACTCGAAGGTCTGCTTTTGGGGGTAGAGCGGTCGTACCGGCGGCATGGTCGGGGAGTCCGCTGATAGCCGAGGCTGTTGAAGAACTCGGACTTGCCGCGGCATTGAAGTCGTGATTCGCTCTTTCTGCTGATTCGCGGGAGGGCTGGGCGATGATGGGTGAGCAGGTTGGTGGTCAGGATCGACTGTTCTACGAGTTCTGCCTCGAGGATCGGGTTCCCGCGGATCACCTGCTGCGCAAGATCGACGCAGTACTCGATCTAAGTTGGCTTCGGGGTGCTCTGGCCCCGTTCTACAGTCATACCGGTTGCCCGTCGGTCGATCCGGAGCTGATCATTCGGATGATGCTGATCGGCTATTGCTA
>CBDUZE010000125.1:0-4133 GCA_965371625.1 uncultured Alphaproteobacteria bacterium | reverse complement strand
AGGGCTGCGCTTGTTCATGGACAAGGGCTGCGCCGGCTGCCACAACGGCGTTAATGTCGGGGGCGGCGATTACTACGCCTTTGGTGTTGTGGAAAAGCCCGGGGCTGAAATCCTGCCTGCGGGGGACAAGGGCCGCTTCGCCGTCACCAAAACCGCAGGTGACGAATACGTTTTCCGGGCGCCGTCGCTTCGCAACGTGACCTTGACCGCTCCGTATTTCCATTCGGGCAAAGTATGGGGTCTCAAACAGGCCGTCGCGGTGATGGGCAGCAGCCAGTTGGGAGAAACGTTGTCTGAGGAGGAGATCGAGGCCATTACGGCGTTCCTCGGGACGCTGAAGGGAGAGCCGCCGCGTGTGGAATACCCTCTTCTCCCGACCGAGACCGCAGCTACACCGAAACCCGAACCTATGCGACCATAAGCGGCTGACGTCATTTTGGATGAGCGCGGCGAGCGTCGAGAAGTAGGTGCTCGCCCCTCGTGCTCGCGGGAGAACGTTGTTGCTAAACCAGGCAGCTTGCAGCCTGACTGCAGAGGGTTAATCAACGACCAACAGCTGGAGGAATCCACCGAAGTCTGCGAGCTAAACGCTGTAGTACATCTTGAACTCCAGTGGGTGAGTCGTCTCCTCGAATGCGTGAAGTTCTTCTCTCTTGAGATGGAGGTAGCCGTCAATCATGTCGTCGGTGAACACGTTACCCTTCTTCAGGAAATCGCGATCCGCAGAAAGCGCTCGACACGCTTCACGCAGACTCCTACACACTGTCGGCAATTCTTGGATCTCGGCCTCCGACATTTCGTAGAGATTACGTTCCATCGGTTCACCGGGATGAATCTCGTTCTCGATACCGTCGATCCCGGCCATCAACATCGCGGAAAAAGCGAGGTACGGGTTGGCCGAAGGATCAGGAAATCGCACCTCCACGCGCTTTCCTTTGGGGCTTGTGACGTGCGGGATGCGGCAAGATGCAGAGCGATTACTTGAGGCGTAACAGAGGAATACCGGCGCCTCATAGCCAGGCACCAACCGCTTGTAACTGTTGGTGGTAGGATTGGTAAAGGCGTTGAGCGCCCGGGCGTGCTTGATGATGCCGCCGATGTAGTAGAGCGCCGTATCCGAGAGTCCATCATACCCGTCACCGGCAAACACTGGGGTGCCGTCCTTCCAGATCGACTGATGAACGTGCATGCCCGAGCCATTGTCGTACATCACGGGCTTAGGCATAAAGGTCGCAGTTTTTCCCATGGCGTTGGCGACGTTGTGTACGACGTATTTGAACTTCTGAATGACATCGGCGCAGCGGACCAAGGTCTCGAAGCGCAGGCCGAGCTCATGCTGGCTTGGTGCCACTTCGTGATGGTGTTTCTCGACTTCGACGCCCATCTCGACCAGCACAGCGAGCATTTCAGCGCGCATGGGTCCTCCGTGGTCGACCGGGGCCACGGGGAAATAGCCACCCTTAGCTTGCGGCCGGTGGCCCAAATTGCCGTCGGGGTAGTCTTTACCCGAGTTGTAATGGGCCTCTTCGGAGTCGATTTCATAGTACGAGATGTTCTGATCCACAGTGAAGCGAACGCTATCGAAGACAAAGAACTCCGGCTCGGGGCCGAAGTACGCGGTATCGCCGATACCGGTTTCGATCAAATACTCTTGGGCGAGCTTGGCGACTCCGCGTGGGCCGCGGCCATATTGTTCGCCAGTGCGCGGCTCTATGACATCACAGATCATCATCAACGTAGGCTTCTCCGCGAAGGGATCGTTGACCGCAGTCTCGGCGCGAGGTCTCAGTAACATGTCGGACTCGCTGATATCCTTCCAGCCGGTGATTGACGATCCATCAAACATGACCCCAACGGAGAGAAGATCTTCGTCCACCGCACTTACATGGTAGGTTAGGTGCTGCCACTTTCCGCGCGGGTCAGTGAAGCAAAAGTCGACCTCTTGAATGTCATTAGCCTTGATTTTCTCCAGAACGGATTTCACGTCGGACATCTGGCATCCTCCCATTAGCGTATAAGGTTAATTTGTCAACCAGTCTGGCTTGAGCCTAGCTGCTGGTCCGCGGGCCCTTTCTAAATGGATCCGTGGCCCAGTCAGCATAGACCTCGAGACCGAGCTCGGTGTGGTCCAGACCCATCCATTCGTCCTTCATTTCCGGCCGTAGGCCGACAGTATGCTTGATCGCCAACCAGACGACGGTGCTGACGACCGAGACGAAGGCGGCGACCGCCACGATACCGACTATCTGTGACCCGAAGCTCGCGTCGGGATTGGTGATTGGGACAGCCAGCGTTCCCCAGATACCGCACGCCAGGTGCGCGGGAATGGCGCCGACCACGTCGTCGATCCGCATCTTCTCCAGGAACGGCACCGCGAATACGACGATAAGTCCGCCGGTTGCACCGATCAGCACAGCCGCTCCGAGTCCGGGCGTGGAAGGCTCGGCGGTAATCGACACCAGCCCGCCGATCGCACCGTTAAGGGTCAACGACAAGTCGACACGCTTGTATAGGAGCTGTGTCGCGATCATGGCGGCGAGAACGCCGCCCACCGCCGACATGTTGGTGTTGGCAAAGACATTGGCCATGTCGATGGCGGCATTGGCGGATCCCAGTGCCAAGACCGATCCCCCATTGAAGCCAAACCAGCCAAGCCAGAGAATGAACGTGCCCAGCGTTGCGAGGGGCAGGTTGCTACCGGGAATGGGATTGGCCCGCCCCCTGGTCGCAAACTTGCCGTGTCGGGCACCGATGATGATCGCTCCTGTCAAGGCGGCCCACCCACCCACGGAATGAACGAGTGTGGAGCCGGCGAAATCGGAGAACCCCATCTTGGACAGCCAGCCGCCGCCCCATACCCACGATCCCTGGATAGGATAAATGACGGCTGTCAGAACGAAGACGAAGGCGAGAAACGGCCAGAGCTTGACGCGCTCGGCCACGGTGCCCGATACGATCGATGCAGCGGTCGCGACGAATACTACCTGGAAGTACCAGTCTGATGCCGCCGCGTAGGAACCATCGGCGAATTCACCGGCCCTGGCCGCCGAATCGTCGGCGCTCCAGAGAAACGAGAGGGTGCCCATGTAATCGCCTACATTCATGTACATCAGATCATAGCCAACCAGATAGAATGTGAGGCAGGCGATCGAGTACAGCGCGATATTCTTGAGGCAGATCGTCGCGGTGTTCTTGGCCCGCACGAGTCCCGATTCAAGCATCGCAAAACCTGCGGCCATCCACATTACGAACGCGCCGCAGATCAAGAACGAAAAAGTATTGAAAACGAAAGCGGCTTCCGAGGATACCGTCGCATTCGCCGACGATGCGCCGGTTACGAAAACCACGGTCAAGGCCGATATCGACACGACACTTATCCAGTTTTTAGTCATTGTCATTCTCCTAAATCGCGTCGGGGCCACTTTTACCACTCGAAATATCGATGACAACACTGAGGTCGCTAACCATGATCTTTCCGTCACCCGGTTCGTCCGTTTTCGCTGCTTTCGTTATCGCGGCCGCGACCTTTTCGGCAATATCGTCCTTTACAACCACAATGATTTCCATCATTGGAACGTAGGAAGGAGCATATTCGAGGCCTCGATAGATATCTCGCTCACCCTTGTGATGCCCGATGCCCCGAACCTCACCGTATGTAAAGCTATCGACTCCGACGCCTTCCATGGCGTCGCGGATATCGTCGAGTTTGTAAGGTTTAACGACCGCTGTTATCTGTTTCATCCAGTCCTTCTCCCGATTGAGGGCCGAATACGATAGCCTATTTGTTGTATTATTTGTAGGGCTCTATGAGGTGTGCGGCCCTTTCATTGGGCACCACTTCCTCTAGCCTCCGCCGCCATCGATGAGATCACCCATGAAAACACCCTCGCGCGCCCAGAAAATCCGACATCATCCAAAGCAAACTCAAGAATCGCGAGATCCAAAGCTATAATACTCTCAAATAGAGTAATATGTATATATAATACACTTATCAGCGATCTAAGGACCTCCAGTCGATAGGGCAGATTCTAAGCGCGATCCATAATCATCCGCATTTTTCGTCAACTTCGTCAAGGGTTCCGGATGTCGCACCAAGTCTCAGCCAAGAGTGCTCGGCAAGGCCGCGCCCATCG
>CBDUZE010000124.1:0-4191 GCA_965371625.1 uncultured Alphaproteobacteria bacterium | reverse complement strand
AAAATCATCGCTGCCGTCAAACGCGGGCACCAAGTGTTAGATTCGATCCACTAGCACAGCTCGCCGACGGCGCCGGGCGGGCGCCGGAGTGGCGTGCGCTGGCGCGTATCGGTTCGTGCCATGGCGCTTGACAGCTCGAGAGGGGCAACCAAACGATGGTGCCGCCGCCGCTGCCTTTTTTGGCGCCGGAGCGGGAGGGAAAAGCAGCGGAACCGGTCGCCCCGGGAGGCGATGCCGGGAAGGCAAAGGCCCTGGCGCGGGCCGTCAAAGACGCCGAGGTCACGCTTGGACAGGTGCGGCGGCACCAAGACACACTCGCCCGGGAGCTGGCCCAGCGGCACGCGACTCACAAGCCTGCGGGCGGCGAGCCCGACAACGTGGTCAGCGCGGCGATCTGGCCGAAGTTGCCAGCGACCGCGTTGGAGATGAAGGTGGCCTACAGGGGTGCCATCGCCCGCGCCGACTGGCTGACGGCGAACGCCATCGAGAGCCTCCCCGGGGTCTACGGCGGCCGCCTATCGCCCGAGGATTTGATCGACCTGCGCCGCGAGCGCATCTGCGCCGCGGGCCCCGTCCACTACGCGGCCTTAGTGATGGGGGAGGATGCGCTCGAGGCCGTCGAGGGTGTCGCGTCGACGGTGGCCCGGCACCTGCTCGAAGTCGGCGCGGGCCTGCCTGAGCCCGACCCCGAGACGGGCGGGACGGTCGGCGACGACGGGCTGTTGATCTTGTCGCCGTCGCAAGCGGACGAGGCGTTGGCTAACGCATGAGTTTGCGACAGGATGCGGCGATGCCGCATCTTCGGCGCTGTCGGGCGGGGCGACTACGGGGCATGGCTCACCCCAACGTCGGCGCGGCGATGCCGGGTTACCCCGCCCTTCCCAATTCGGGACCAGACGAGCCTATCGAAACAACTAGAAGTTCGTGGTAGATTTTGGCTTGGCCGGGGACCGGCCTGCCTGAAGGGGCGACTTTTTGCCCCCTATGAAGGGCGAAACATCCGTCGGTGCAAGGACTTACCGGAGAGCCTTTTCTTTGCCTACCAGCCGCTGACGTAAATTCGACGAATTAACCTTTCCGACGACGAACTGTGGCAGCAACTCGAAGACATCAAGGCGAAGCTCACGACCGAAGAACCAGAATGGGATGAAAGGCGGGTACGCGCGTCGGCATACTAGATGGAGACGGGAGATGCCGAGAAAGTAGTCACGCTGATTGTTAGATTGAGCGACGGAATCACAGCAAAACATTGAGATTGCTGAGTCAGCAGGACTTGGAGACAAACCGATGACCGAATCGACGATGAGAGGCGTCGTGATCTGCCCGAAATTCGCTGTCACTGGGCGAAAAATTGAACTCAGTTGCGATGTAGAACCAACAGCATTGCGACGATACCTTCTGTATTGGGACAAGGTCGCTTACGCGTACCCGAACGGGCTGGGCAAACCGAACTTCGACGCTTTGCACGACATTAGATTCTTATCAGAATACGGTGTGTTATCACTGCACGATATTCCAGTAGGTACCCCGGATATCGGCATGGACGAAATTCCAAGTCCGGTTAAACTCTCTGAGGCCTCGAGTCTGATCTCCAGCGGGCAGCCTACCACCGAAAACCCCAGTGGCATGCTAGTTCTTGGTTCCCCTGCACACATATGGCCTCAACTATCCACATTCGCGCAACTTCAAGTGGCGACGAAAGTTGCGCCGAATGACGGAGGGATCTGGACTATCGGAGAATACAACGCTCAGCTGTCTACAGTAGTCTATCCTAATGCGTTGGGACAATTTCTTGAGGCCACTCTTTATGCTTCTCTGCCTGTCCCTACAGATGCGACACCTCTTGACGATATCATGGAGTTTCGGGCTAGACGCAAGGGAGAGTTGCTTCAATTGCGCCGCGCAATAGACAGGCTGCACGCCGTGGTGATGTCGCAGCCAGATTCTGAGCGTGCTGTAGAGCGAGCGAAGGAGGAAATCGAACTCGGATTGAATCAACTTCATCGGACGCTTCGCGAGGCACGGATCCGGACGTTCTTCTCTACCATAAAGTTGTGCATTGCCACTAAAGAAAGTACAATGAGCGCCGCTCTATTCAGCGGTTTGGCGGCCGGGGTTGGTTTGCCGCTCGAGGTTGGAGCCATAGCTGGGTTAACTGTGAATTCGATGCTTACTTTCGCAATTCATGGGCTTGACGCCTCTCGTGGATTGCCAGCGGAGTTGTCTGACTTCGCGTACTTATACGATATTGAGAAATACTGGCCTAGCGCGGACATCTAACAAGGCAATCGAGCGGACGGTCAAAAAGCTGTGCTATTTGGTTCCCTCGGGCCTACGGCCCTCGGCCGTCGCTCATTACCGACCGACTCGCGGCGAGGCCGGTGCGGGAGCTGCTGATCAGCGGCGACCGATCGTGTATCATAGGAGACCTGAGCAGTGACACTTGCTCGTGACTCTCAATTTTGCTCGGGCCTTTGGAGCCGCAGGCCCAGGGGGCAAACATTCCAATGATGAGGCCAGGATGGGTGACAAGCCGAGTACGGACAAAACCGGCCAGGTTCCAATAGAGGTTTACGAGGACACCCAACGCTGAGGGACATGCGATGGCAGAGGAACAAGAAGAGAGCGCCGAGGGGCATGAGGGGCCGCCCGGCATAACCATCACGCCGCCCGCTGACATGCACCCGGCACGGCCGAGAACATTCCAAAAGCTGGAGGAGTTCACGGCTTGGTTTCGCAAAGAGCAAGAGTACTGGTCATGGCTTAACAGCAAGCCCGTCAGCGCCAAGGGGGAATTAAACGCCATCACGAATGCATTCTCGAGGGCCTTCAATCAAATCGATCAAAAGCTGAATGCATCGGATGGCCATGGGATCAAATCTGCGCTGGTTGACGACCTGCGACGCGAGACCCAAGAGCAGCTCGACGCATGGAACTTCGTCGATTCATCATCCGCGGCAGCTTTCCGGGTCAAACAAGCTCGGGAGGACGAAGATAACGTTATCGCTGCGGCGATTCTTGCATCACTTTGTAAGAAGCCTGCAACGGGTCACGATCCGGCGATCCTATGGGGCACAATGTCTGCCCGGTTTTTCTTGCTGGGAGTCGATCCCGAAGGGGCCCGCAGCCAAAGGGAGGCGCTCGAAACCCTGGGTTCCGATTTCGCGACCAGCTTTGCAGCCAATCAAGAGCGAATAACTGACCTCGAGGCACGCGGTGCGCAGTATGAGGCGAAGATGGCCGATCAGTCGAAGGAGTTCGACAAGGCCCGCCAAGGCAAGATCGAAGAATTCGATGGAAAAATCGCGGATTGGGAGGAGCAGGCGAAGCAACAGAGGAAAAATCACTTAGTGGAGTTCGAATCAATACAGCAGATCTACCATGATGCGATGGCGCTCAGCGAGGCGGTAGAGTATTGGCGGAAAAAGAGGGAGCACCACCGCCAGCGGACTAGAATTTGGGCCCTGGCCTTCGTCGACTATGTGCTCATCGTCATCGTCTTTGGGTATATCGGGGTGCGAGACACGCAGATCTGGTCGTCGTCGTTTTGGGCCGAGGCGACCTATGGGCTGATTGCCCTCGCGTTGGTCGGGATCGGTCTATTCTCGGCCGTGGCGCGTGTGCTGTTGAGGTTGTCAACAAGCCAGCTCCACCTTGGCAACGACGCCCTTGAGCGCGTGACCATGGTACAGACGTACCTGGCTCTGCGTGAGGGGGGCCACGCAACGGACTCCCATATGCAGGTGGTCCTTGAGCGGCTGTTCGACCGAGCAGCGGATGGTATAGTCCGCGAGGACCTCGGGCCAGTCACTCCAGTCGAAAACCTTCGGCGTATCTTTGGAGGTTCGTAGCCCGATACGAACTCCTCTCGCATCGGGACTCAAACCATGTGTCGTGAGTCCTCAATCCATGTAGCGCACCACATCACGGGCGCGGAGTGGGCTGACTATTCTTACCCTACGCTTGCCCGGCCATCGCAGGCCGGTGCCGAGCCAGGAAGCCCACCGCGAATATCGCCGCTAACCGATTGATTCTAAATGGTGATATGGGCGAAGGTTCGGAGTCCTAAGGCTCAGACCACCTGACGCGCTATCACGAGCAGGCCGAGGTCATGGACCAGCCGCTCGAGGCGGCGTTGCTGATCGGGCCGCCGGCGGAGATCTTCCTGGCCGCCGCCGCGCCCATACCCTA
>CBDUZE010000123.1:0-4462 GCA_965371625.1 uncultured Alphaproteobacteria bacterium | reverse complement strand
AAAATCATCGCTGCCGTCAAACGCGGGCACCAAGTGTTAGATTCGATCCACTAGCTGGAGCGCAACGCCGATATCGTCGCCCGCGTCACCAAGCCGGTGAGCATGGACCACATCGGCGCGCTTTCGGCCCAGAGCGAGGGGCCGATCCTGTTCGAGAGCATCATCGAGTTTCCCGACTTCCGCAGGTGCGGCATCCTGGTCAAGCACCGTTGGTCCCAGTGCCGGGCGCTCGGCGGGACCCAGGAGGACGACCTCAAGACCCTGGCACAGAGGCTGCGCAAACCGCCCAGGAGCTTCGTCGACGCGGACTCCGGCCAGGGTCGAGGAGGTCGTGCTCGAGGGGCAAGGACGTGGACCGGACCAAGCTCCCGGCCGCTGAGGTGGGGGAACAGTGCTCCACCGTTCTCACTGTCTTGGTGAGACTACCAACGAAGACCTCGGCGGAGTGCCTTACCCTTACTCGGTCTTCACGCGCCGGGTGGCCGCCCAGACCTCGCCGAGGCGAGTAAGCGTTTCGTCGTCCAGCAACTGTTGGGCCAGGGGGTATAGGACCTTTTCTTCTTTTTGAAAGTGTCGACGGGCAATGCCCAAGGTCTCTCGAACCGCGGCCACCGCTTCCTGGATATCTCGTGCGTCCTCTATGCGCTCCAGACCGGCCTCTATCTCATCGTGCTCGGCACGCATCTCAACGATCAACTCGTCGTTCGCCAGGTGGGGTTCGAGGGCGGGAAAAAGCAGCTCTTCCTCGAGCGCCGCATGCGAGCTCACCTCGGCTGCCAGTACCGCCGTGGCGCTCTCGATTTGAGCTAAATCCCCGCCGGTATCCGCCAATTTCTCGATGGCGTTGAATAATGCGTTGAACGCCCCATGCTCGCCCAGAAGCGCGTCGATCATTTTCATGGCCATCCTCCCATATTGGTAATTACTCGACGATTCTCCGCAACAGGGCGACAGGTAATCAAACTGCCAATCGACGAATCGCTTGATACGGCTTTTTTTGGGTCGTTACCAATCTCCTTGGCTCCCGGGGGCGGCTATTACCGAAGGAAAATCAATTGAGCCGGCACTCATGCTGGTCGTCGCCGATCATCCCGGGGTCCCGTTCTCCGGCGCGCATGGGGGCTCCATTGGAGCAAGTCATTCAATGAAACAACCATCGCCTCTGGCGCCACTAGTCGTTGCTCGGGCCGGATGCGGTGAGTGCCGCAACCAGATCACTCGAATCAGCCCGCGCCCCTGACTTGGAACACGATAATCGCGGATAATACAACAAACGTTTGGTTGATTTTTGGTAAATGTGATTTCCTTTTAGTTTTGACTCGAGATGCCGCGGGATCATGACCGAGCGGCTACAACCTGTGGCTCGTTTGAGCGCGGACGGGCTGTGCGAGCGCTATCGGGAGGCGGTGGGCCCAGCTCGCGCGGCCGCGCCCGGAGCAGCGGTCGAGGTCTGGGCCTTCGACGAGCATCGCCGTGGCCTCTATCCCATCACCCGGAAGCTCCGGGCCAGCGCGGGTCGGTGCCGGTGCCCATCTACCCGCGTTATGAGCAGCCTTGCCGCTATGGTTTCGGGCCGCCGAGCCGAGGGCCTCGAGGACCTCATTCGCCCGGTCAATGCGGCAGCCTGCCAGGCGATGCTCGAAGCCATCGCCCAAGAGGTTGGCGCCGGGCGCGACAAGAGCGTTATCCTGGTCCTCGACAACGCCGCTTGACACCTCGGAGAGAAGGTCAAGCCACCCAAGGTCGTGGCCCTGTCGTTCCGGCCAGCCTTTACCGCTGCCGCAACCTGCAGAACGGCTTCGGTCGTTCGCCAACGAGGGGCCGTGGCCAACCGAGCCTGCGCTTCTCTGGACGTGCTCGCCGACACCCTCGTCCAGCGATACCTCGATCTCGACGACGCCACGGACCCGACCCCAAGCCGCACGCTCTTCTCATCGTGGCTCCGCCGTGCCTGCCCCGAACCAAGCCTCGCGATCCGGTCGGCGAAGCGAAAATCCTGCCTCTGTGCCGGACTGCGGCTATTTGTCGCATGCACGGCAAGGTCGGGTTACCGGGCTTGCTCTCCGCAGCCATTTGGGGCGAGAATTCTCGAAAGGTAGCACCTTCGCGCGTGTCCGTTTTCTGTAAATCTACCGGGCCGCTGACTTCGGCGGGTTATTCGGCTCCCGGGCCTGATGAGCAGCTCGGACCCCGTGGAGCAATAGGTTGTTTGAGAACGACACGATGTTCGATGCTCGCTATTTAGTTGACTACGCCTCTGACGCCACCTTCGCCATCGACAGCCGCCTGAAAATTGTCGCTTGGAACTATGGCGCGCGACGGCTGTTGGGCTACAGGCGTCGCGAGGTTCTCGGACGGCACTGTTCGGAGGTTCTTCAAGCCGTCCTGCCCAACGGCGCGCCTTTGTGCGTTCCCGGCTGCGAAGGCGCCTGGTGCTTTGAACGCTTCCAGCCATTCGCCGCACCGGCATGTCTCGCGCGCCATAAGGATGGGAGCTGGGTCCCAGTGAGCCTCGCCACCGTCGTCACCTCGAAACGGGCCCGGAACGGGGATTCCCGCTCGGGAATTGCCGCCATCTTCATACAGCCCGCCGGCGAGGTAGCCGAGCGGGCCTGGGCAGGGAACATTTTGCGGATCTCCACGTTCGGTCGATTTGGCCTGGCGGCGGGGGGCCACAGTCTCGCGGTGGAGAAATGGGAACGCAAGCAGGCCCTGACCCTCTTGAAATTCCTCGTCGTGCACTTGGGTCGGGCCGTGCCCCGCGAGGTTTTGATCGATTGCCTGTGGCCGGAGGCCGATGAGCGCAGCGGATGGGAGCGGTTGAAGGTCACCGTGTATTACCTGCGGCGCCAGTTGCGCGCCGCCGGCATCAGCGAGGAGATCGTGAAAACGGTCGACAAGGCCTACATGCTTCGACGCGAAGCCGTCTGGGTCGATGCGCAGGCCTTCGAAGCCTGCATCGCCGAGGGATCCGAATATCACGGGCGGCGACGCTGGGACGACGCGCTCGATTGTTACGGCGAGGCGCAGCGTCTCTACCGGGGCAACTACCTGGGCGAAGATATCTACGCGGATTGGTGCGCCGAAGAGCGCGAGCGGCTGCGCGAGATCCACTTCGAGATGCTGGCCGACATGGCGGAATGCTATGTCGAGCTGGGCCGCTTCGCGCAAGCGGTGACGGTGTGCCGGACGATCCTCGTTGACGATCCCTGCCGCGAAGGCATTCATCGCGCGCTAATGGGGTTCCTCGTTCGTCTCGGCAACAACGACGCGGCCCTGGCTCAGTACCGTCACTGTCAATGCGTTTTGGCCGACGAACTCGGCGTCGAGCCCATGCCCGCGACGCAACGCCTTTATCGGCAGATCATTGCCGGAGAGGCGACGGCCGGGGTGGCAAGACTTGGTCAGGCGGCCGACTAGCGCCTTCCTTCCCAAGCGTCGCGAAACCCTCCATCGATCAAGGCCACAGCCGTCCTCGGGCACCGGCCGCTGTCCCTTCCTTAGCTATTCGTCTCGGCACTGTCACCAGAGTGTCACCGGCCCGTGCGAGCCTCCCCTGTAGGCATCGTCGCGGCGCTATGGATGGGCCATGCGAGATGGGAATACAGCGAGATCTGGATTCGTTTGTTGCGCGGATCTGGGTGGAACGTGAATCGAACGGGGATCCGATATGGCGGGGACACATCCGGCACGTTCAAGGCGACCAGGAGGCCTATTTCCAGAGCCTCATGGAGATGAGCGAGTTTCTGGAGCAGGTGAGCGGGGTTCCTGGACCTGGAGCGACCTATCTTGCGGCAGAGGACGTCGAGGATCCGAAAGCCCGCGTGCCCGCTGGCCGAAAACGACGGAACTGAGCCTGGGCCGCCGGGGCTTAAGAGCTGAAATGACACTTGCCTCGCTCCCTGCTCACCACGATGGCCCACTCCGAGCGACAGCGGAGACCGTCGAGACCGTGGACCACAACCTCCGGTTCAGCCAAGTCAATCGAGCCCGCCGCTTCTACATTGTCGCCCACACTCAGCTCGGCCATTACGTCAAGGGTGATGGCCTCGAGGAGGGCATGATCGACGTCTCCGGCGCCGCCCAGACCTTCGCCGGCCAAGCGATTGTCGGCCCCGGGATTCATCGCTTCTGCGCCAAGCTGAGACAGGCCTTTTTCGGTGTTATTACCTCGTGCTTCGGCTCACGACGGCTTTTTGTATGGCATAAGCTCAGCGGGGCGCTGGATCCATTTGTTGCCGCTATCAGGGCCTCGAATTTGAAAGGTTGGCAAATATGATTACCGGGTTTTCAAGAAGATGGCGGGTCCCTGCATTAGGGGTTCTTATGATTGTCATTTGGTTGGCGCCGCTGAGACATGGTAACGCCGCCGAGTCCGGCCAAGAAATTTTCGAAAGTACTTGCGCAGCTTGCCACACCATCGGCAAGGGAAAATTGGTGGGGCCTGATTTGGCGGGCGTAA
>CBDUZE010000122.1:0-4643 GCA_965371625.1 uncultured Alphaproteobacteria bacterium | reverse complement strand
CAGAACTTCTTCAGGCATGCTGGATATGACCGGTATCAATCCTGATGCGCGCTAGTGGACCAGCATGGCGACGACGCACCGATCCATGCCGCCATGCGCGTTGACGAGCTACTGGACAAGGGCGACCTGGACGGGCGGGCGGTATGGGTGCGGATACTCAAGGCAGTTGAGGAGCTGCTTGCCAAGGAGCGGCCTGAGGGCGCAAGCGTGCACTGACCATGTGCGCCGCGTTACCCTGCTCGGGTCCGCCAGAAATAGTGCCTGAATCGTGATGCGAGACTTGAGGTCCCCAATCGGCTCCTGCGCGCTGGCCGGCGTAGTGGCGGGAAGCCGAGGTCAGCCGCCTGAATGTCGGCTTAGCCCCCCGAAGCGGACGTCACGGCCGGTGTGCTGGAACTTCGGCTTATAGCCAGTTCCGGAAGTGAACGGCTGGGCCACCAACGTCAATTCAATATCGAGATTCGTCGCGCTCTACTTACGAACCAGTTCTGAAGTTCGACGCGTAATCACGGGCAAATTTCTGGAAACTGAAGGGTGCCCGACCCGTCACGCTCTCGACCGTATCGGTCACGACAGAATCAATCCCAGCTCGAATATCAGCAAAGAGAGCGAGCATCGTGTCGATCGACGCGCGTGACCATCCCTGCGAGACTTTCTCTTGCTCATACGTCTCTGGCGAGATGTTCTCGTAGATAATGGAGCGACCTGTGGCCGCCGATAACTGGTCCGCGACATCCGAATGTGACAAGGCTTCCGGACCAGTCAATTCATATGCCTTTCCCTCGTGGCCGCGTGTCGTTAGGGCTTCTACCGCTACTGCGGCAATATCTCTTGCGTCGACGAAGCCGATGCCCCCATCTCCGACAGGCAGGCGGATCATGTCGCCGACGACAGGTGTCGCCGACGACGAAGGCAAGAAATTCTGCATCACCCAGGACGGCCTCAAATGGGTGAAAGCCAGTCCTGATTCTTCCAGTTGTCGCTCACACTCGTTGTGCCAGTCAAAGATCGGGGGATGTCGCTTCTCATGAACGGCCATCGTCGACATGCGGACAACATGATGAACGCCGTGGCGCTTTGCGGCGGTCAGGACGTTGCGCTGCAGTTTGGCCTGATCCGGGCTGTCGAATGACGCGAGAAAGGCGCGTTCGATTTTTATTAGCGCGGCGTCGAGGCTCTCAGGTGTTGCGAAATCCCCGACGACGACTTGGGCTGTCTCATCAAATTCGGAAATCTTGGACGCATCGCGTACCAAGACCCGAATCGGTTCGCCTCTTGCTTGCAGTTGGCGCGCAATTTCGCCGCCAATCGTGCCTGTGGCTCCCGTGACGAGGATCCGGGTCACAGCCGCCTCCCCTCGCGACAAAATCATTCCCTTCGTTCGCCTCAATCTATCTGGCCTGTGTTCTGCGGGCAACGAGTTCCCGGGGGAAAACAACCAGATTTCTTGAAGCACCGAACTTCCGCTTCGGGTCACAAGCAGACGAATCGGAGCATTGCCCAGGAGGTCTGCTCCCGGGGGTGAAGCTGACGAAATCGGGGCCAAAGCAGAAGTCGTCGCTCGCAGGTCGGTTCCTGGGGGCGAAGCGGTCGTAGCGGCACCCTGGCCGAAACTTCGCTTCTAGCCAAGAACGGACTCAAGACAGTTCGTCCAACAGCGCCTTCGCGACCATCAGGTCCGGCGTGTCGAAGCCCTCGGTGAACCAGTCGAAGACAGGGGCAAGGAGATCGCGCGCTGCAGCGGGTTTGCCTTGGTCGCGCCGGAGCCGAGCGATACTCGTGGCGGCTCTCAACTCGAACGGCTTGATGCTTTGGCGCCGAGCGGTCGCAAGGGCCTGTTCGAATTGGACTTCCGCTTCGCCATCGGCGCCGCGAATGAGTTCGAGTTCGCCGCGTACCCGGCAAAGCTCAGCTTGATAGTGAGCCTCGCCGGTGGACTCGATCAGCGCTTGTGTCTCGGAGGCTATCTCCTGGCCCTTTTCCGGCTGCTTCACCACACCGTACGCCGTCGCCAGCCAGGTCAGGAACATCGGTCGCGCGAGTCCGAGATACTCGACATATTCCCTCAAATCCTTCTCCAGCATGGTAATTCTCGCCGCTGTGCAGTCCTCCTGCAAGAGGCTCCAGGACCGCATGACCTGGCCAGACACCGCCCATAGGGGCATCCGGTGTTCCTGCGAATGTGCGATCGTATCTTCGGCCATCTCAAGTACCTCCGCAGGCGTGGTCGAGAGCATACGGAGCCAGCTTGTATGAAATAACGTATAACCCAAGGTGTTTGCGTGCCCGAGTTGCCGCGCTCTGTCGAGCGCTTCACGGGATCGGCGTTGAGCCTCCTCAAACAATCCCAGGTACCACAAGGTCAAGGCTTGATAGACCAGCGTCGCCACCCGGACATCCTGGCCGTATCGAAACCCTTCGTCCTGATGATTTTCGGGATCGTAGATTTCATAGGCGCGGGATAAATGCTCTAGCGCGCCAGCAGGTTGGCCGGCAACCAGCAATGTGGTGCCGCGTACACGGTGTGCGACCACGCGCGGGACTGGGTCCGATTGGCCATCGGCGCGGCGCACGAATTCGGCTGACAAGGGCTCGCATTCGGTCATGTGACCGAGGACATAGTGATAGGCCCAGCGGCCATACAGTACCGGGAATATCCGCTGGGGGTCGCCGACCCGATCGCAGAGTTCAAGCGCCCGCCTGTAGGCACGATCAGTCTCCGTCCCCGCATAGCCTTTGACCGCGATCAACGGTCCCGCCAAGGCAATCTGCAAGTCCAACTCGCGCGCATCCCGCTCGACGGATTCGTCCAGGCCGCCAAGCAACTCGATCGCCTTGGTAAGCTGTGTGACAGCTTCAGCTAAGGCTGAGCGCGCGCCGGCCCGCTCACCAGCCTGCTGCCAATAGGCGATCGCCGGCTCCGCCATGCCCGCCTCGGTTAGATGGTGGGCCACCAGCTCCGGTTGAGCCTCGACGATCTCGGCAAATTGACGCTCCAACAATTCGGCTACTTGGCGATGGTAGTATTGCCGCGTGCGTCGGAGCAGCGACTGATAGGCGGCGTCTTGGACCAGCGCGTGCTTGAAGATGTACTTGGCGCGAGGCGGCCGCCCCCGCTGATAGAGCAGCTCGGCGTCGACCAGCTGGGCCAAACCCTCTTGCAGTGTCGTCTCTTCGATCGAAGCAATGGCCTGCACCATCTCGTAGGCGAACTCCCGTCCCAGCACGGCGCCGAGTTGGGCCACTTCTCGTATGCTCGGCAAACGGTCCAGCCGCGCCATCAGCGAGTCCTGCAAGGTAGCCGGGATGGCGAGGTCGGACAACGGGCCCGCGAGCTCATAGCCTGCCGCCGTCTCGTGCAGGAAGTCCGCCTCCAGGATCGCCTTGGTCAGCTCCTCGACGTAGAGTGGCACCCCGTCGGTCTTGTCGACGATGTGTTCGACGACCTCCTCAGGCAACGTCTTACCGCCGGCGTGTTGGCCGACTAACGTTTCCACCTCGGGCCGCTCCAGCCGGTTCAAGGTCAGCGGCGTTATGTGCGAGCGTTGCGGCCAGGGCGGCGCGAAGTCGGGGCGAAACGTCAGCACATTGAGGATCGGCACGGTCGGCGTCTGCTCGATCTCCAGCGCCAGCAGCTCTAACGTCGATGGGTCGGCCCAGTGTAGGTCTTCCCAAACATGCAGCACCGGCTGTCGCTCGGCCTCTTCCAGCAGCCAAGCCACGATCGCGTCCAAGGTCTGCTGTTTTTGCTGCTGCGGCGTCACGCTGATTGGCGGATATCGATCGTCGGGGAGTGGCAGCGACAGCAGCGAGGCAAACAACGGTATCGCCTCGTCCAACGGCAAGCTGAAGTCCCGGAGAGCCTCTTCCAGCTTGGCTAGCTTGACATCGGCACTATCTTCGCGCTGCCACCGTAGAGCGCGCTCTAGGTGGACGATAACGGGAAAGAGTGCGCTATTGGTATGATAGGGTGAGCAGCCGAGCGTGATCCGGGTATAGCCTTTGTCGCCAAGCTCTACGCTCAACGCGTCCACCAGCCGGGATTTGCCGATGCCGGGCTCACCGCTGATCAGCACCACTTGGCCGACGCCCGCTTGGCTCTGCTGCCAGGCGCGTTTGAGCAACCCAAGCTCGTGCTCGCGGCCGACAATATGGGCAAGCGCGCCCGGGTGCGCCGCCTCGAACCGACTCTCCGCCGCGCTCTCGCCTACCACCCGCCAGACCGCCACCGACTCGGCAAACCCCTTGAGTTGATGGGTCCCAATATCCTCTATGTCGAGGGCTTCGCCGATCAGCAGGCGTGTTGTGGCGCCGATTACCACCTGGCCCGGCGACGCCACTTCCAGCAGACGGGCTGCCAGATTTGGCGTCTCCCCGGCGACTGCGTCCGCCTCCGTCGCGGCCTCGCCGACGATGTCGCCGATTACCACCTGACCCGTGGCAATGCCGACGCGGGCCTCGAGCGGCTGGTCGTCCTCGGTCTTCAAGTTGGCCACCGCGTCTACTGCGGCCATGCCCGACCGCACGGCCCGCTCCGCCTGATCCTCGTAGGCACGCGGCCAGCCGAAGAAGGCGAGCACCCCGTCGCCGAGAAACTTGGCGACATGACCCTCGAAGCGCGCCACCAGCCCGGCCACGGTGTC
>CBDUZE010000121.1:0-4715 GCA_965371625.1 uncultured Alphaproteobacteria bacterium | reverse complement strand
GAGCCCATGCCCTACGCCGTCGACCGCTACACCAACGAGGGGCGGCGCATCTACAACGTCATCGACACGCGCCTCTCCGAGGTCGAGTACCTGGCCGGCGACTACTCGATCGCCGACATGGCCGTCTTCCCCTGGGTGCGCATCCACGAGCGCCAGGGCGTCGACATCGACGAGCTCCCCAACTTCGTGCGCTGGCTCGAGGCGATCAAGGCGCGGCCCGCGGTGCAGCGCGGGGTCGAGGTGCTGGCGGAGGAGCGCCGCAAGCCCGAAGGCATGGACGAGAAGGCCAAGGAGATCCTCTTCGGCAGCACCCAGTACCAGCGCCATTAGCGCCCGGCGTGAGGGGGCCCGCCGATGACCACCATCGCGCTGGCCCAGTGGGACGCCGAGATCGAGCGCTGCTATCCGGTGATGGCCGAGCTCACGCGTCCCTTGGGCGGCGCGGCGGCGTTCCTCGAGCGGGCGCGAGCCGAGGGCCGCGCCGGGCTCGACCTCGATTCAGGCCTCCAGCACGGCGCCGCGCAGCGTTTCTACATCGCCAAGGGCAGCGAGATCGGCGCCTGCCACTTCCGCCTGCCGCTCCAGGGGCCGGGCGATGGCCAAGGCGAATAAGCTCAAGCCGGCGACGCTCTTGGCCCAGGCGCTGGGCTGGATCGACGCGTCGACGGGGGCGCTGGTGCCGCCGCTCCAGCCCTCGACCACCTTTCAGCGCGACGCCGACACCAGCTATCCCCTGGGCCGCGCCTATGGGCGCGACGACAGCCCCTCCTTCGACCAGGCGGAGGCCCTGCTCAGCGCCCTCGAGGGCGGCCACGGCTGCCTCTTGTTCGCCTCGGGCATGGCGGCGGCGAGCGCGGCCTTCCTGGCCTTGGCGCCCGGCGACCACGTGGTGGCGCCGCGCGTCATGTACCACGGGCTGAGGACCTGGCTCAGGGAGTTCGCCCGCGGCTGGGGCCTCGAGGTCGAGTTCGTGGCCGCCGACGAGCCGGAGGCCCTCGAGCGCGCCATCCGCCCCGGTCGCACCAAGCTGGTCTGGATCGAGACCCCCGCCAACCCGACCTGGGCGATCACCGACATCGCCCGCGCGGCCGCGGCCGCCCACGCCGCCGGTGCCCGTCTCGCGGTCGACGGCACGGTGGCGACGCCGCTTCTGACGCGGCCCCTGGCGCTCGGCGCCGACCTCGTCATGCACGCCGCCACCAAGTACCTGAACGGCCACAGCGACGTCCTCGCCGGCGCCCTGATCAGCGCCCGCGACGACGACTATTGGCGGCGGGTGAAGGCGATCCGCCGCCACGGCGGCGCCACACTGGGGAGCTTCGAGGCCTGGCTCCTGGTGCGCGGCATGCGCACCCTCGGCTTGCGGGTCGAGCGCAGCTCGCGGAGCGCCCTGGCGCTGGCGCGGCGCTTCGGTTCGCACCCCAAGGTTGTTGCGGTGCTCTACCCGGGGCTGCCCCGGCACCCCGGGCACGAGGTCGCGGCGCGCCAGATGACGGGCGGCTTCGGCGCCATGCTCTCGATCCGCGTCGCCGGCGGCGAAGCGGCGGCCCTCGCGGTCGCCGCCCGAGTCCGGGTATTCAAGCGGGCGACCTCGCTGGGCGGGGTCGAGAGCCTGATCGAGCACCGCGCCAGCATCGAGGGCGAGGGCACCCCGGTGCCCGCCGATCTCTTGAGGCTCTCGGTCGGCATCGAGGATGAGGGCGACCTGACCGCCGACCTGGAGCAGGCGCTCGACAGCGGTTAAGCTCGCGCCTCCCGTTCTTCCTGCTTGCCGGAGAGTGCCGAGACGATGATCGATCTCTACACCTGGAGCACGCCCAACGGGCGCAAGGTCTCCATCATGCTCGAGGAGCTCGAGCTCCCCTACACCGCGTTCCCGATCAACATCACCAAGGGCGAGCAGCACGCGCCCGAGTTCCTCAAGATCAGCCCCAACAACAAGATTCCCGCGATCATCGACCACGAGGGGCCCGACGGCGGGCCCCACCCGATGTTCGAATCGGGCGCCATCCTGATGTACCTGGCCGAGAAGACGGGGCGCTTCATGCCCACCGGGCGGCGGGCCTTTTACGAGGTCATGCAGTGGCTGATGTTCCAGATGGGT
Source organism: uncultured Alphaproteobacteria bacterium (assembly GCA_965371625.1). Classification (GTDB taxonomy): domain Bacteria; phylum Pseudomonadota; class Alphaproteobacteria; order CBDUZE01; family CBDUZE01; genus CBDUZE01. The sequence goes on along the minus strand of CBDUZE010000121.1, from coordinate 2,611 downwards.
CACGTCGGCCCGATGATGGGCCAGTGCCACCACTTCCGCCGCTTCGCGCCCGAGCAGATCCCCTACGCCGTCGAGCGCTACACGAACGAGACCCGCCGGCTCTACGGCGTCATCGACAAACGCGCCACCGAGTCCGAGTACCTGGCCGGCGACTACTCGATCGCCGACATCGCCACCTTCCCCTGGATTGCGCGCCACGAGTGGCAGGGCATCGAGCTCGAGGAGTTCCCCAACCTCAAGCGCTGGTACGACGCCATCTGGGCGCGGCCGCCGGTGCGGAAGGGCTACGAGGTGCCGTGAACGCGCTCTTGGAACGCGCCTCGGTGCGCCGCGTGCAAGCGGCGCTCGAGAGGGCCGGATCCGAGGCCCGGGTCATGGTCCTGGCCGAGACCGCGCGCACCGCCGAGGACGCCGCCCGCGGCCTGGGTACCGACGTCGGCGCCATCGTCAAGTCGCTGGTCTTCACGGTCGGCGGCGCGCCGGTGCTGGCGCTGGTCGCCGGCGACCGCCGTTGCGACGCCGGAGCCCTGGCGGCGGCGCTCGGGCTCGCCGGCCGCGCCCGCCGGGCCGACGCCGAGGCGGTGCGCGAGGCCACCGGGTTCTCGATCGGCGGGGTCGCGCCGCTCGCTCACCCGCGGGCGCTGCCCACCGCCATCGACGCCAGCTTGGGCCGCTTTGCCACTATCTTCGCCGCGGCCGGCCACCCCCATTGCGTCTTCGCCACCACCCTCGACGAGCTCGCCCGCCTCACCAATGGCGCGGTGCTGGTGGGCCTCTCGCTCGGCCTCGAGGCCTGATCCGGCGCCAGCTCCCGGCGGGGGCAAAAACCCCCACCGCTTTTACCAATCCTTAATGGCTCTGGCACGAATCTCGCTGGTACCGTGATCGGGTCCGGGGACCGGATTCTCGGGCCCGGACCAACCAGCGGCGGTGGAGGATCGCGATGGCACGGGCGATGTTTGGCAACCTCGACAGGTGCGAGAGCGCGGCCGAGGATGGCGAGGTCCAAGCCCAGTTCAATTTGGGCCTGATGTACGCCACCGGGCGCGGCGCGCCGTGCGACTACGTCGTCGCCCACAAATGGTTCAACCTGGCTTCGGTACAGGGCAGCGAGGACGCTCGCCACCGCCGGGTCGAGCTTGCCCGCGACATGAGTCAGTCGGAGATCGCCGAGGCCCAAAGGCTGGCGCGCGAGTGGAGCCACTCGCACTGAGAACCGGTTTTATTGCTCTGCCATACCCGCACCGCGCGCGCGGCGGCGCGAGGCGCCGACCCCACGACCGACCCGACCCCACCACCGGCCCGAAATCGTTACCGCCGGGCGCCCGCTCCCAGATATGAAGACGACGCGAGGCGCCGCCCGGGCGCGGCAGAATTTGCCCGAAATCGGGCAAATCTTGCCTACCCCGGCAAGTCTTGCCGCCTCGATTTGCGCACTCGGGTCGGGGCTGCACGGCGGCCGCCGAAGGACCGTCGGCTGGGGTGAGGTGGAGATCGGTTGAAGGTCTGGGTCGCGCCCCGCCGGGGCGCGGAGGTGGGCCCGCGTTACTTCAGCCCGCGTTCGCGGGCGGGGTGCTGGCGTCGGCCGGCTCGTCCCCCGTGCCGGATAGCGCCAAGACCATGGTTTGGCGCTCTGGCCGCTCAGGCCGCGGGGCCCATGGCCAGCATGGGCATCTCCTCCCAGGCCTCGCCCGCCGCGACCACGCAGCTCGTGCCGTCGGGTCGGGTGACGATGATGGTCCAGGATCCCTTCTTGGAGGCCAGCACCTCGAGGATGCTGCCGTTGGAGACCAGACCCATGGCCACCGGGGCCTCGGAGTAACCGCTCGAAAGATGCTTCAGGAACTTGGTGCGCTCGCCGCACACCGTCTGTGCCATTGCCGGCAGGGACAGTGCCGCCACGACCGCCGCCGCTGTGATTGTTTTCAACATGATCCAGCTCCAAATTCTTCGGAACGCGGAATGCCTTCTACTCCTTTTCGAGCAAATGTTATGCCAGTGTCTTTAATGAATGGTAAAGATCCGCCCGGTTACATGATGATGTTTAGGGATTGCTTTGGATACTTAAGAACTTCTAAATATACCGCTAATATTTGATTTACTTTTATTGAGACGGTGGCGCCCCGCAGCGCCTGCGGACGGCTCGCCCCGGGCGGCCTCCAGCGCTGCCGGACTCCCCCGCGAGCCGGTCGCCGGGGTCGGCGGCGAGGCCGCCGTTGACAGCGCCGGGAGGCCTGGATAGAACCAAATGGCCGAGCAATGCCGGAGGGATGGCCGAGTGGTCGAAGGCGGCGGTTTGCTAAACCGTTATACGGTTAACAGCTGTATCGTGGGTTCGAATCCCACTCCCTCCGCCAATTCATTGACTTAGGCGGCCGGCCAGGTTGCCGGGCGGCACGCTCGGCGGTACCTCGATGAGGCGGGCCGCTCTGGGCCCTCGAGAGGCATGGGCTTTCGAGAGCGCGGTGGCTCGAGCCGGCCGTCGCCACCGGCGCCCGCCCGTGGGCGCCCACTCGAGCGATCGCGGGCGAACGTCAACCCATCTTCAAGCAATAGGCCGATGGTGATGGGCTCGCACCATGCGGCTATTTACCGCCCCCCGATGTACGCC
>CBDUZE010000120.1:0-4930 GCA_965371625.1 uncultured Alphaproteobacteria bacterium | reverse complement strand
CTGAGGATGGCGAAGGTCTTGGGGGCCGAGCGCATCTTGCCCAAGCCGTTCACGCCGGATGAGCTTGTCGAGGCAGTGCAGGACCTGTGGCACTCCACATCATGAGTCTACCTGGCGATTCAACGGCGCTCTCGCCAAAGAAAAACCTGACACTCCGAGTCGGCTCTGGCGCTCGGCATCGGCGATGCATCTCGCGCCTACGGGGAAAGGAAGCAAGAGTAACGGTATCTTAGTTCTGCCCTGCCGCGACGATCAGACACAAGGTTAATGGAGAAGAATCGTGGCCGTGCGTGACCCTGCACATATTGTCGTCGTTGACGATGATCCCGGCGTTTGTGAGACTGTCCGGGACTACCTCTCGCAGGAAGGCTACCGGGTCAGTGTCGCCGAAAATGGGCCGGCGATGCGTCGGATCCTGGTAAGCGACGAAGCGGACCTCGTTATCCTCGATCTGGTAATGCCGGAGGAGGATGGCCTTTCCATAGCGAGAACGCTTCGCGCGTCTTCCGATGTCGGCATAATCATCTTGACGGCCAAAGGGGAACGGATAGATAGGATTATCGGGTTGGAAGTCGGCGCCGACGACTATATTGCCAAGCCTTTCGATCTTCGGGAGCTGCTCGCGCGCGTGCGCAGCGTCCTAAGACGCGCTAAACACAGCCTGGACGTTACCGCTGTCGGAGAGCACGATACTCTGGAATTTGCCGCCTGGTCGCTCGACCGCACGGCACGCCGGCTGGTGTCCGTAGAAGGCATCGAAGTAGAGCTCACCACGAAGGAGTTCGATCTCCTCTCGGCCTTCGCCACCAATGCCGATCGCGTTCTTTCCCGGGATCAATTGCTGGACATGGTCCACGGTCGCGAATGGTCGCCGTTCGATCGGTCCCTCGACAATCTCATCAGTCGCCTGCGGCACAAGATCGAGGCGGATCCAAAGCACCCGGTGTTGATCAAGACCGTTCAGGGCGTCGGCTACGTGTTTGCCCAGAAGGTCAGCGGTCGGTAGGCAAGGGCGTTTTCCAATCGATTGGAATCGGTTCCATCCCACTCTCCCTCCCGGCCACTCCAAGCCTGCCATTGCTTGGGTGGCGGGAGCGCGCGTAGGCTGGCGACGCTTGATCGGGCAATGCTCTAGCGACTCTGTTGGTCCGAGACAACCAGCTCTCGAAGCGCTCCAGGGTCTTCTGAATGATGAGGGCCAGCCCAAGGATCGCCACCATATCGAAAACGGTGAAGACCACCAGGTTTACCTTGCCCTGAGCGGTCCCGGGGGCGGTGAAAACCTCCGTCAGGCCGGCCATGAGACAGAGGTTCGCAAGAACAACGCCGGCTCGAATTACCAGACCAGAATCGACTATCTTTCTCATGTCAATTCTCCGTCCCTATGGTGGTATCGAACAAATTTCCCTGAGCGAAAAATGCTCACACATAGAGGTGTCCAACATCTGATACAGGAACCCCACGTCGATACCGAGCGCGGCTAGGACGCCGCCCATCGTCACTCCGAGGCCGCTGGTGAAAAGAGCATACTCGATCAACGCCGATCCGGACTCGTCCTTGCCAAGCTTCCGCGAGGTGGACTTGGCGATCGCCTCGGTGACGTTGAACAGCCTATTGGCGATCCGTGTTGCAAACTCTAACATCGTCAGTCTCCTTCGCTCGTTCGTCGCTGGGAGCGGTGGTTCTGTCCTTAACCGTCGACATGAGCAAAGATAGGCGAGCGTTGTATCGACCCTATCGCGTACGCGTAAGAATAGGTGAGAAGTTGTAACAACTTGTATCGCGGTCACGGCGCCGCCACAGCGGCCCTACCAGAATAGCGCCGGTCCGGTCCCTGTGCTCCATAAGCCGTTGTTTGATGAAGTAAACCGGTAAGCTTGCCAAATTGGGCTAGCATGCCGACGATCGCGGTGCTGGAGGTGCGGCCTCCGGCCGAAACGGGCTCCCTCGATTACCCGGACCATTTCCCCGGTGGATCGGAACGGGCGCATGCGTCGATTGCTTCCCCATTCCACGCGACCTTCCCACGGCAGACAGGCGGGTCGGCATCCACAACTTCACTTTTGAGGCCTGCTCAGATTTCGCTCGCGTTACGGCCCGCCGGATCGGTCAACCGCCAAAGGCGACCTTTTTTCACTAGGCTTCGATCCGGCCAGTTTCCCGACCGCCCCGCTCGACAGCTACCAGATCAACCGACAACTTTCTGGGTGGCACCTTCCTCCACTGGTGATTGGCACCCTCGAGGGGGCACTATCCCGCTTTGATGCGGTGGACGGCTCCCACCGCCGGCATGGCAATGTGCCATAATTCGGTCGCTGTTAAGGGTCGGCGAGAGTCTGCTTGTGGCTACAAGCGGCGGTTCAGGCCATGGTCGGGATTGGTCCGCTCTGCCCCCGAGAGCCGACCTCCGAGCGGCCGCGTCCGCTTTCCCACTGATTCCTTCCGCTTCACCTCGGGCAGCGGACCTACCGCGACCATTGGGCAATAACGCCGCCCGGTCCATGGCGGGCAGGGAGCCCGCCAAGGAATTGCTGGACCTAGTCGGTCGGGTAGGAATCGATTGGGACCATGATGTGGGCGTAAGGCGTATTTGGCCACATGATCCATGGCCCACCATTGTTCGGATCGGTCGATATATTGTCGAACATGGCGTGGTCGGGCACCTGGATCATCAAATGCGCCTTCAGGCCTTCGACCCAATCGCCATCTTCCTTCTTCCCGGCCGGCGTGATGTTGCTAATCGGCGCATCGCCGGAAAGCATATAACCGATACCGACTTTGTTGTAGCTGGGCGTCTTATTGTTCGACAGTGCGTCGAGCAGATTCAGCCACGAAGCATCCACACACCAAGGATCCGTTCCGCCGTTATCCGGAATGTCCGGGAGACAGGTCCAACTGTTTGTGCCCTTGCGAAGCACTTTGCCGTCCCAGCGCATGATCGTGGCATTCTTTGTGAGTGAACTCGGGCCTGCGGAGATCGCGCTTTGGATATCCGCCTGATCAGCAGTTGCCACCGTCGACAGGAAGACGGCAACCATCGAGAATATTAGGGCTCTAAGAAACATCATTTCTTCCTCTCCTTGCTAACATTAGCACGCATGGCCGCGAAGATTCGTCTTTAGGCTATCGGACAAGTACAGCCGCGACGCCACCGCTTCGGCTCCTGTAATCGCGCCGCCACATTGACGCCACCGCCATAGATGTCGTCGTCCTCGACGATCACGTCGCCCAGGTTGATGGCGACGCGGAACTCGATGCGCCGGTCCTCAGGAATTTCGGCGCTGCGCTCAGCAAGAGTGAGTTGGACCTCAACGGCCTGTTTTACGGCCTCTACGACGCTGGAGAACTCCGCCAGCATCCCATCACCCATGACCTTGACGATTTGACCATGGTGAGCCTCGATGGAGGGGTCGATTATCTCGCGTCGAAAAGCCTTGAGAGCGGAGAGAGTGCCCTCCTCATCGGCCCCCATGAGGCGGCTGTAGCCGGCCACATCGGTCGAAAGGATAGCTGCAAGCCTGCGCTCGACCCGATCCTCCGCCATTTCCTCCCCCAGGAAATTGCTGGGCCAATACTACGTCGGATCGAAGGGTGGCACCACCAATTCACGCGAATGTGAAGCTAGATTGGGCAGCGGACGCGCCCGTGGCAATGTCGCCTCTTGGCTAGAAGCGGCTGTTCAGGCCTGGGTCGGGGTAGGTCCGCTCTACCCCTGGGAGCCGACCTCCGAGCGGCGGCGTCCGCTTTCCCCCGATTTCGTCGGCTTCACCCCCGGGAGCGGACCCTCCTGGCGGCCCCGCCGTTCGCCTGGTTTTGATCCTACTCAGACATTCGATTGGATAACTACGCCGCCGCGATATCTTCCCCGGCGATCAACAATAAGTCGCCGCTCGAACCAGCGATGCGCCGCTGCAGGAATGGTTGGTAGTCGGGGTCGCCATAAAAAGCCTCAGCCGCCTCCTTCGAAGGCCATTCGATGATCACGGAAATATTGGGCGGATCGCCCGCGCCCTCGATCTTATCTACCGTCGGCGTTCGCGCCAGGTACTGGCCACCATGTTTGTTGACCAGCGCGGTCACTGCCGGAAGATAGTCGGCCACCCAGGAATCATCGCTGATAGTGAGATTGACCGTGACATAGTATTTCATCGAATTTCCTCCCAAAGAACTGCCAAGCTCGATTTTGTAAACAGAGACTGCAAAGTCTAACAACTGACCGCTACTATGTCTCGCAGAAAAATTGACGATAGTGGCGGCCGCATAGCTCTGGAGTGGTTACTTCTCTGAGAACTCTAGCCCCTAGCTTGGGCTTGACCTCCCCTTGTGCCTCGAGAGTTCTTGTTGCTATGGCGAGAGCTCACGTCTGAGGGTTGGGATGTCCACGCGGTTAGTCCTTACACCGAGACGGAACCTCTAGGGTCCCGGTTGAGGCACTTTCCCGCCACTGCCGTTGATGCGGTGGACGGCTCCCACCACCGGCATGGCAATGTGCGATTTTGCGGCTACTGTCGCGATGCGGTTAGAGTCTGCTCATGGCTGAGGGTGTTGAAGAACTCCGGCAGCAGGGGCCTCGACGCAACGATAGAATCGAGACCGAGTCCTCAGCGAATCATTCTTGCTCCGAGGGACCGAAGCGCGAATCAATCTTGCGTGGGAACGGGTCGAAAATAGTTCTTCAACACCCTCGGCTAACAGCGGACTCCCCGACCAAGCCGCCGGTACGTCCGCTCTACCCCCAAAAGCAGACCTTCGAGTGGCAGCGTCCGCTTTTCGACCCGTTCCTTCCCCTTCACCCTTGGGAGCGGACCTGCTCAGCGGTGTCGCCGTTCGTCCCAGAATATTCGCTAATCGCCGGTGAGCGACCCCAATTCCCGGGTTTTCAGCCCATACAGAAAACCCCGCTGAAACTGCCCTCCTGAAACCCGCAGAA
>CBDUZE010000119.1:0-5030 GCA_965371625.1 uncultured Alphaproteobacteria bacterium | reverse complement strand
ATGGGGAAAAAGAGAATCACCAATACCGATTCGCGTCAATCCTGATGTGCTCTAGAGCAAGTTAGGGTAGCGCGGAGGGCAGGTGCGCTGCCGTCACGGCGCACGCTCAGCTCATGACCCCTACTTCAGCACCTTCCACACCCCGGCGGCGGTGGCCAGCGTGCTCTCGCCGACGTAGGCACGCCCGCGCACGAACACCAGGGAGCTCGACTTTCGCGTCACCTCGCCCTCGGCCTCGATCCAGTCGCCGGAGCGCGCGGCCGCCACGAGATCGGTGTTGAGGCTGACGGTGGCGGCGATCCTGTCGCCGAGCGCCTCCCACACCAGCTTGCCGAACACGTGATCGAGGAAGGTCATGACGAGGCCGCCGTGGGCGACCCCGGCGGGGTTGGCGTGACGCTCCTCGACCCGGACCCCGAAGCGCCAGCCCGCGCCCGTCCTCATCTCGTAGAACGGGCCGATGCCGTCGACGAAGGCGCCCGAACCGCGCATGGGCTCGAAGCCTTCAGGTACCGATGCGCTCATTGCCGGTCGCTCTCTCCCGAGCGCTGCCTAAAGCCCGGCGCCTTGACCGGCGCTCGGGCGCCCACCATGCTTGGCTCGTGCGCCAGTCCCTGCATCGGCTCTCGCTCACCACACGCGGCCGCGGCCTGCACGACATCAGCGCCGAGATCGAGGCCTGGGTGCGCGGCCAGGGCATCGCCGAGGGCCTGCTCACCATCTTCATCCAGCATACCTCGGCCTCGCTTACGATCCAGGAGAACGCCGATCCCGACGTGCTCAGGGACCTCGACGACTTCTTCTCGGCCCTGGTGCCCGACGCCGTGGGCCGCTACCGCCACGTCTCGGAAGGCGCCGACGACATGCCGGCCCACATCCGCGCCGCGCTGACCCAGAGCCAGCTTGCGGTGCCGGTCTCGGGCGGGCGCCTGAGCTTGGGCACCTGGCAGGGCATCTACCTCTTCGAGCACCGCACCCGGCCCCGCACCCGCCACCTCGCCCTCCACCTGCTCGGCGAATAGGGAATAGGGGTCAAGTCTTGACATTTATCAATTTAGCGATCGTCGACGATCGCTGTCGGCGCAGCCCGCTAAATTGATAAATGTCAAGACTTGACCCCTAAAGGTCCCTGATCATCTCGCGGGCGGCGTTGTGGCCCGGCGCCCCGGTGACGCCGCCGCCCGGGTGGGTGCCCGAGCCGCACATATAAAGCCCCGCGATCGGCGCCCGATAGTCGGCGTGGCCGGCCAGCGGGCGCAAGGAGTAGATCTGGTCGAGGTGGAGGGCGCCGTGGAAGATGTCGCCGCCGCTGAGCCCGAACTCGCGCTCGAGGTCCAAGGGCGTCACGATCTGGCGCCCCACCACCGAGGCCTTGAAGCCCGGGGCGTAGTCCTCGACGGTGTCGACGATGAGGTCGGCGACCTCGTCGCGCACCTCGTCCCAGCTGCGCCCGCCCGAGAGCTCGGGGTGAAAGTGCTGGCAGAAAAGGCTCATGACGTGGCCGCCGGCGGGCGCCAGGCTGTCGTCGAGGGTCGAGGGAAGGCACATCGAGACGATCGGCTGGCGCGCCCAGCCGCCCCCCTTGGCGTCGTCGTAGGCGCGCTCGAGATAGCTGAGCGAGGGGGCGATGTCGATGGTGCCGGAAAGCAGCGCCGCCGCGTCGTCGGCCTGCGCGAGACCCTCGAAGCGGGGCAGCTCCGAGAGCGCCAGGTTCATGCGGAAGCTGCCCGAGCGGCAGCGCCAGCCCTCGATGCCGCGCACGAAGTCGTCCCCCAGCTCCGCCCGGTCGACCAACTTCAGGAACAGGAGCTTGGGATCGACGTTGGCGGCGACGGCGCGGGCGCTGATCGAGCTCCCGTCCTCGAGCACCACGCCCCGCGCCCGGCCGCCCTCGACGATGACCTCGGCCACCGGCGCCCCGACCTCGATCTCGACGCCGCGGGCCTCGGCCGAGCGCGCCATGGCCTGGGTCACGGCGCCCATGCCGCCCCGGGCGTGGCCCCAGGCGCCGACGATGCCGCCTACCTCGCCGAAGTAGTGGTGCATCAGCACGTAGGCCGAGCCCTGGGCGTAGGGGCTCACCAGGTTGCCGACCATGGCCTCGAAGCCGTAGACGCCCTTGAGCGGGTCGCATTCGAACCACTCGTCGAGGTAGTCGCCGACGCTCATGGTCATGAGGTCGGCGAAGGCGCGCTGCATGCCGAGATCGAGCTTGCGCAGGCGGTTGCCGACCCGGAACGCCGAAAGCAGGTCGCGCCAGCCGCCGCCCAGGTTGGGGGGCGTCTCCAGCACCACCGCGCGCAGCGCCTGCGCGGTCTCCTCGAGCACCGCCTCGAAGCGGCCGAAAACTTCGGCGTCGTGCCGCGAGAAGCCGGCGATCGAGCGCTCGGCGGCGGCGCGCTCGCGCGGCAGCGAGAGGTAGCGGCCGTCGGGCTGGGGCGCGAACGTGCCCCCCGGGCGCGCCAGGATCTCGAGGCCGAAGCGCTCGAGCTCGAGCTCGGCGATCACCTTGGGATGCAAGAGGCTGACGACGTAGGCGCACACCGAGTTGCGAAAGCCGGGGTGGAACTCCTCGGTGGTGGCGGCGCCGCCGACCACGCCGCGACGCTCGACCACCTTGACCCGGAGCCCGGCGGCGGCGAGGTAGCCGGCGCACACCAGGCCGTTATGGCCGGCGCCGATGATCACCACGTCGTAGGCGGGGTCCTTGTTGGCTGCCATGGGGTCGGCGGTTCCTCTGACGCGGGCCGGGCGCCATCAGCGCAAGGCCAACGGGCCGCCGATGCATGGCACAGAACGTGGGCGCGCGCAACGCGCCCGCTCAATGGAAATCGCGCGACGAGAACAGGCGCTTTTGCGCCGGTCGGGGGTCTCGGCGGGGGTCGCGGCCGGGGCGCCTGACGGCGTCGGCGCGGGCCAGGCCTGAGACCGCGCCGGCATCGCACTCGGCGAGGCTGGCGAGCTCGGGCGAGAGGTCGTAGAGGCGCCCGGCGACGACGTGGATGACGATGCCCTGGCGCTGCAGCTTGCCGCGCACCGCCATCAGGCGGGCGCGCAACACGGTGCGGCGATGGCGCTCGAAGACCTGGGGCCAGACCACCAGGTTGGCAACCCCGCTCTCGTCCTCGAGCGTCACGAAGATGACTCCGCTCGCGCTGCCCGGGCGCTGGCGCACCAGCACCAGCCCCGCCACCGTGACCCAGCACTGGTCGGGAAGCTCAGACAACCGGGCGGCCGGAACGAGGCGCTCGAAGGCGGGGTCCGCGGCGGCGATGCGCGCTCGCAGCAGCTCCAAGGGATGGGCCCTCAAGCTCAAGCGGAGCGCGGTGTAGTCCTCGACCACCTGCTCGCCGAGCGCCATGGCGGGGAGCGCCACCGGGGCCTCCGAGACGGCGTCGTCGAGCTGGCCCGCGAACAGCGGCAGGGGCTCGGGCTCCAAGGCCCGCACCGCCCACTGCGCCTCGCGCCGGCTCAAGTCCAGGGAGCCCCAGGCGTCGGCGTGGGCGAGGCGCTCGAGCGCCGCCGGGCGCAAGGACGCGCGCCGCCACAGCTCGTGGACGTCGCGGTAGCCGTTGCCGCGCGCCGCCACCAGGCGCCCGGCGTCGTCCTCCTTGAAGCCCTTGATCTGGCGCAAGCCGAGCCGCAGCGCGACCCCACCCTCGGCTTCCGCGGGCTCGAGGGTGCAGTCCCAGTCGCTCAGGTTGACGTCCACGGGGCGCACCTCGACGCCGTGCTCGCGGGCGTCGCGCACGATCTGCGCCGGGGCGTAGAAGCCCATGGGCTGGCTGTTCAGGAGCGCGCAGGCGAAGGCCGCCGGGTAGTGGCGCTTGAGCCAGGCCGAGACGTAGACCAAGAGCGCGAAGCTGGCGGCATGGGACTCAGGGAAGCCGTACTCGCCGAAGCCCTCGATCTGCTTGAAGCAGCGCTCGGCGAAGTCGCGCGCGTAGCCCCTGGCCGTCATGCCGCCGACGAACTTCTCGGCGAAGCTGTGGATGGTGCCCACCTTGCGGAAGGTGGCCATGGCGCGGCGCAGGCCGTCGGCCTCGTCGGGGGTGAAGCCGGCGGCGACGATGGCGATGCGCATGGCCTGCTCCTGAAAGAGCGGCACGCCGAGGGTCTTGCCCAGCACCTCGCGGAGCTCTGCGGAAGGGAACTCGACCGCCTCCTCGCCGTTGCGCCGGCGCAGGTAGGGATGGACCATGTCGCCCTGGATCGGGCCCGGGCGCACGATCGCCACCTCGATCACCAGGTCGTAGAACGAGCGTGGCTTGAGCCGGGGCAGCATGGTCATCTGGGCCCGGCTCTCGACCTGGAAGACGCCGATGGAATCGGCCTGGCACAGCATGTCGTAGACTTGGCTGTCCTCGGGCGGCACCGCGGCCAGGTCGAGGTCGCGGCCGTGGTGGCGGCGCAGGAGCTCGAAGCCCTTGCGCACGCAGGTCAGCATGCCGAGGCCCAAGACGTCGATCTTGAGGATGCCCAGGGCGTTGATGTCGTCCTTGTCCCACTGGATGACGGTGCGCTCCTTCATCGCCGCGTTCTCGATCGGCACCAGCTCGGAGAGCGGCCCGCGGGTGATGATGAAGCCGCCGGTGTGCTGGGAGAGGTGGCGGGGGAAGCCGATCAGCTCGCGCGACAGCCGCATGGCGAGCCGAAGAGTGCGGTCCCGGGGGTCGAGACCGCACTCGGCCACCTGGCGCTCATCGATACCCTCGCGGCTCCAGCCCCAGATGGTGCCGGCGAGCGCCCCCACCGCGTCCATCGACAGCCCCAGCGCCTTGCCCACCTCGCGCACCGCGCTCCTGGCCCGGTAGCTGATCACGGTGGCGGTGAGGCCGGCGCGGTCGCGGCCGTATTTCGCGTAGATGTACTGGATCACCTCCTCGCGGCGCTCGTGCTCGAAGTCGACGTCGATGTCGGGGGGCTCGTTGCGCTCGGCGCTGATGAAGCGCTCGAACAGGAGGTCGATGCGGTTGGGATCGACGGCGGTGATGCCGAGGCAGTAGCACACCGCCGAGTTGGCCGCCGAG
>CBDUZE010000118.1:0-5050 GCA_965371625.1 uncultured Alphaproteobacteria bacterium | reverse complement strand
ACCGTCGAGGCCGGCATCGTCGAGTTGATCGCCGATCTCAGCCGCATGTACGGCACCGCGCTGCTCTACATCTCCCACAACCTGGGCCTGATGCTCGAGACCTGCGATCGAATCTGCGTCATGTATTCCGGCGAGGCGGTCGAGGAAGGCGCCATCGACTCGCTCTTCACCTGGCCCAAGCACCCCTACACCCACGGCCTCTTCGGCTGCATCCCGCTGCCCCACGCGGACAAGAACGCGCGCCCGCTGGCGCCGATCCGGGGCCAGCTTCCGCTCCCCCATGAGCGTCCGCCGGGCTGCAACTTCGGTCCCCGTTGCGATTTCTTCGAAGAGGGCATGTGCGATGCCGAAGACGTCAAGATGGAGGTCGTCACCGCGGGCAAGGACTCAGATCACCGCGTCCGCTGCGTACGCTGGAAGGAGATAAAGCCCGAGGAGGCGATCGCCGTGGGCGTCGCCAAAGAGCCCATGGGGGTCGGCGAGAAGACGCTCGAGGTGATCGGCATGCAGAAGTACTACGAGGTGCATGACCGCTCCATCGCGGCGCTGATCTCGGGCAAGAGCGTCAAGTACGTGAAAGCCAATGAAGCCCTCGATTTCACCGCCCGGGCTGGCGAGACCGTGGCCATCGTCGGCGAGTCGGGATGCGGCAAGTCGACCTTCGCCAAGGTCCTGGTGGGCCTCGAGACCGCCACCGACGGCGAGATCCGCCTGGGCGGCGTGAACATCGGCGACCTGCCGGTCCAGCGCCGCTCGCCCAAGCAACTCGGTTCGTTGCAGATGGTGTTCCAGAACCCCAACGACACCCTCAACCCGAGCCACACCATCGGCTCTCAGATCACCCGGGTGATCCGGAAGTTCGGCGTCGAGACCGACAAGGCCAAGGCGCGGGAGCGCATGCTCCGGCTCCTCGACGTGGTCAAGCTGCCGCGCGATTTTGCCCTGCGCCGGCCGCGCCAGCTCTCGGGCGGGCAGAAGCAGAGGGTCGGCATCGCCCGCGCCTTCGCCGGCAACCCGGCGATGGTCATCGCCGACGAGCCGGTGTCGGCGCTCGACGTCTCGGTGGCGGCGGCGGTCACCGAGCTGTTGATGGACATTCAGCGCGAGCACAAGACTACGCTCTTGTTCATCAGCCACGACCTCAGCGTGGTGCGTTACCTGGCCGACCGCGTGGTCGTCATGTACCTGGGCCAGATCATGGAGCGCGGCACCACCGACCAGGTCTTCAGCCCGCCCTACCACCCCTATACCGAGGCGCTCCTGTCGGCGGTGCCGATCGCCGATCCGGAGATCGAGAAACGCAAGATCGTGCTCGAGGGGACGCTCCCGAGCGCGCTCGACCCGCCCAAGGGGTGCCCGTTCCATACCCGCTGCCCGCACAAGCTGGGCCAGATTTGCGAGGACGAACGGCCGCCCCAACAGCTCGACGTCGAGCGTCACGTCATCGCCTGTCACATCCCGCTCGACGAGCTGCGCAAGGTCGAGCCGGTGATCACGGTGCCGACCGAGATAGAGCGCGCCAAGTCGCTGGCCGCCAAGGAGCTGGCCGCCAAGCAGGCCAGGGCGGCGGCGGCGGCCGAGGCGGCGGCGGCCGAGGCCAGGGCCAAGGCGGCGGAGGCCGAAGCGGAGGCGGCCCAGACCCGTGCCGAGTTGGCGGCGGATCGGGCCGAGCGGTCGGACGGGGCCGAGCGGTCGGACGGGGACTGAGACGGGCCACCGACGGCCACGCCATTCCGCCTTCCCGCGCGCCCTCCCGGTGCCTGATCGGTGCCGGCCACAAGGCCCTCGCGTGATCACATTTTCGTTAGTTCGCGTCCGCTCGCTGGCGGGGGCGCGCGGCCATGGGTTAGGGTTGCGCCACGGCTCCGCACCCTTGCCAATGGGGAGCAACGGTATGGCGCTCGCGACACGGCGCCTTTTGATCGCCTTCGCACTGGTCACCGGCAGCCTGGCGGCGGTGTTGCCCTGGGGCGACGCGGCGCGCGCCCAAGAGAGCGCCGCCGACGTGCTCTCGGGGGTGGTGCGGCTCAGCGCCGAGATCCCCGCCGAGGCACGTACGGCGAAGGCGCTCGGAACCCGGCGTGAAGGCAATGGCGTGGTCATCGACGGCGACGGCCTCGTGCTCACCATCGGCTATCTCATCCTCGAGGCCATGTCGGTGACCGTTCACGACGCCGGCGGGGCGCCGGTGCAGGCCGAATTCGTCGCCTACGATCATCAGTCGGGCTTTGGCCTGGTGCGGGCCAAGCGAAGCCTCGGCGTGGTCCCGATTCGCTTCGGCGAGTCGCGGGCCCTGCGCGAACGGGCGCCGGTGCTGGTGGTGGCTCACGGCGGGCTTCAAGCGGTGCAGTCGGCCTACGTGGCGTCGCGCCGAGAGTTCGCCGGTTACTGGGAGTACCTTCTCGACGACGCCATCTTCACCGTGCCGCCCCATCCGCACTGGAGCGGCGCCGCGCTCTTGGGCGCCGACGGCAAGCTGCTCGGCATCGGCTCCTTGATCGTCGAGGACGCGCTCAGGGGCGAGGTGACCCTGGCCGGCAACATGTTCGTGCCGATCGACCTCTTGAAGCCCATCCTTGCCGATCTCTTGAGCGAAGGCCGGCGCGCCGCTCCGCTCCAGCCTTGGCTCGGCATGTTCTCGGTCAACGTCCCGGGCGGCGCCCTGGTGACCAGCGTGGTCCCCGACGGTCCCGCGCAACAGGCGGGTATCGCGCCGGGCGACTTGGTGGTGGGGGTGGCGGGCGAAACGATCGACGGCCTCGCGGAGCTCTATCGCAAGGTCTGGGAGAGGGGCGCCGCCGGGGTCGGGGTACCGCTCACCGTTCGGCGTGGCTCACGCGCCCTCGACGTCGTCGTCACCTCGGGCAATCGCGCCGACTACCTGAGGCTCGACTCCTCCTACTGAGTTCTTTTCCATCGATTCCGCGCGGCGGCGAATTAAGCCGTTGTTTACGAACCATGGGCTAAGAATGCAGTTGGGGGATTTGCTTACATGGTCGCCTGGTTATTTCGCTCCCGCAAGTCGGCACTTCCCGTATCGAGGGCCCGGCGGCCATCCGGCAGCGGCCGTACCGGGACCTTTGGGTGGGGGAGGGACTGCGTGAAGGTGCGCATGACGGAAACCGCTATCGAGGCCATCACCGCGGCAAACGCGGGCGCGGGACCCGGCGCCGGCGCTGCGGCCGTCGCCGCGCGGCGGTGAGCGGGCGGCCATGACCGGGCAGCTGAAAATCCTCGTTGCCGGCGGCGACACTGAGCTCGCCAGCGCCGTCGACCTTGCTCTCGGATCCGCCGGCCTCTCGGCGCAAGTGGTTCGCGTCGATGACGGCTGCGAAGCGGTCCACGCCCTGGGCACCTGGGCCTACGATTGCGCCTTCGTCGACACCGGCCTTTCCAACGCCGACGGCCTCGCCGTGCTGCGTGAAGCGAGCCGGCTCAATTTCGAGACGCCGGTGGTGCTCGTGAGTCGCGGCAACGGCACAATGTCGGTGCCCGACATGCTCAAGGCCGGGGCCTTCGACAGCGTCGCCGCGGAGGACCTCGACAACGGCCGGCTGTCGCACGTCCTGCGCCTCGCGGTGCGCCTCTCTCGCGCCGAGCGTCAGGCGAATTTGGCGGAACAGTTCTTGGCGCACCAGGCCTTGCACGATCCGCTCACCGGCCTGCCCAACCGCACCCTGTTCGACGATCGCCTCGGCAACGCAATCGCGGTTGCGGTGCGCGAAAACAATCCGGTGGCGATCCTGGTGGTCGATCTCAACCGCTTTGGGGAAATCAACAAGACCCTCGGCCACGCGATCGGCGACCTTCTGCTCGAGCAGGTGGGGGCGCGGCTGCAGGAGGTACTGCGCACTTCCGACACGGTGGCGCGCCTCGCCGGTGACGAGTTCGCCGTGCTGCTGTCGACCGGCGCCTCGCTAAACGGCGCGGTGAGCGCCGCCGGCAAGATCATCGACGCGCTCAAGGAGCCGGTGGTGCTCGACGGCCACCGGCTGGCGATCGGCGTCAGCATCGGCGTCGCCCTCTTTCCCGCCCATGGCTCGGACGGCATGACGGTGGTGCGTCACGCCGGCATGGCGATGGCCGAGGCGAAGCGCAACAACAGCGGCTTCGCGATCTTCGCCGGCACCGACGAAAGCGAGAGCCTGCACGAGATGTCGCTGGCCGGCGACCTGCACCACGTGATCGAGAAGGCCGAGCTGGTGCTCCACTACCAGCCGGTGATCAACCTCAAGAGCGGCGCCGTATGCGGCGCCGAGGCGCTCCTGCGCTGGCAGCATCCCGAGCACGGCTTGATCAGCCCGGCGGTCTTCATTCCACTCGCGGAGCGCACCGGCGAGATCGAGGCGCTGACCCTCTGGGTGCTCGATTCAGTGCTCAGCCGTTGCCGCGTGTGGCACAATCTGGGCTACGATTTTCCGATTTCGGTCAACATCTCGGCGGTGATGCTGCACAATCCCGAGTTCTCCGAACAGGTCGCCGACCTGTCCCGCAAGTGGAATGTCTCGGTCGATCGGCTCAAGCTCGAGATTACCGAGAGCGCGATCATCTCCGACGTGGTGCGCGCCACCGAGACCGTGACCCGGCTGCACAAGATGGGGGTGCGGATCTCGATCGACGACTTCGGCACCGGCTACAGCTCGATCGCCTATCTGCGCCGCCTCCCGGTGGCCGAGGTCAAGGTCGACAAGTCCTACGTGCTCAACATGAACCGCAATACCGACGACGCGGTCATCGTGCGCTCGGTGGTCGAACTGGGGCACAATCTCGGCCTCCAGGTGATCGCCGAGGGGGTCGAGGACATCGAGACCTGGAACCTGCTGGTGGATTACGGCTGCGACGCGGTCCAGGGCTTCTACATCAGCCGCCCGATCGACGCCCAGGCCTTCGAACACTGGCTCGCCACCTCCGAGTGGGGAATGAAGTCATCGCCGCGCAAGCGTGCTTAGGCCTGCGACCACACTATATCTAGACAAGAAAAAGGGCCGCCCGCAAAACCTTGTTGCCGGCGGCCGAGTCGTCTAATGGCAGATCCCGCGCAGCGCGCTAG
>CBDUZE010000117.1:0-5194 GCA_965371625.1 uncultured Alphaproteobacteria bacterium | reverse complement strand
AAGGCCCGGTTGAGGCTGTTGAACACCGGCTCCAGGAGGTAGGCGAGGGTCGTGCGCTGGCCGGTAACGATCATGACCTCGGCCTGCATGCCCGGTTGCAGTGGCGATCCGGCCAGCTGCTCGCCGGCCCTCGCGCCCAACTCGATGCGCGCCAGGAAGTAATCTTCTCCGCTGACGGGGTCGGTCAACCGGTCGGCCGAGACCGAGGTCACAGTGCCTTGCACGGGCAGGCGGTTGCGTTGGTTGAGGGCCGTGAACCTGACGTCCGCCGGCAGGCCCGGCCGCACCACGTCGATGTCGCCGGGATCGACACGGGCCTCGACCACGAGTTCGCGCGCGCTCGGCACCACGTCCATGAGCGGCTCGCCGGCGCGCACCACGCCGCCCGAGGTATGCACCTGCAGGCCCACCACCGTACCCGTCGCGGGCGCGCGGATGACGGTGCGGGCGAGCACGTCCTGGGCGGCGCGGAGGCGCTCTTCCAGGTCGTAGATCTCGGCCTGCACGCCACGCAGCTGCTCGACCACGTTCTTCATCTTCGCGGTCCCGAGCTCGACGATGCGGATGCGCACCTCGGAGATGCTTTGCCGGGCGCGGGCGATCTGCGCCCGGTGCAGGTTGCGGCTGCCCTCGACCTGCGCCCGCCGCTCCTTGAGCGCGAGCAGGCGCGGCTTTGGCGCCACGCCCTTTTCGGTCAGGATTCTTAAGATCTCGATCTGCTCGCCGAGGAACCCGAGCTGCGTCGTCTCCGCGGCGATCTGGCCCTCGATACCTTGGATCTCGGCATCGTATTCGGTGATCCGCGTCTTGAGGATCGCCGTCTGGGCGCGCAGATCGTCGCGCTGCGCCGTGAAGATGTTGCGCTGGCCGCGCAGGATCTCGGCCACCTTCGCATCCCCGTTCGGGCTCAAAAGCGGCTCGGGAAAGGCGATGGCCTCGCGCCCGTCGCGCTCAGCGATCAGGCGCGCCTCCATGGCCCGCGCCACCAAACGCCGGGTGCGCAGAAGCTCCAGCGAGGCCCGGGCGTGGGTGCCGTCGAGGCGAACCAGCACCTGTCCCGCCTCGACCCGGGCGCCCTCGTCGACCACGATGGTCTCGACGATGCCGCCTTCCAGGTGCTGGACGGTCTTGCGCTGGCCATCGACGACCACCGACCCGGTGGCAATGGCGGCGCTGCTGAGGGGCGCCAACGCGGCCCAGCCCAGAAAGCCGCCGAAAAAGAGGGCAACGATCAACCCACCCGCAACCAGCGGGCGGACGAGGTTGGGTCGATCAAGCGGTCTTGCGGCGGTCATTGGAAATCTCCTCGACGTTTTGCGCCTGGGCGGCCGGGCGGTAGTACAGACGCTCCATTATCTCGTCGGCGGTACCGATCGCCGGCGCGGCGCCCAGCCGCAACACGACGATGCGGTCGACCTGGCGCAGAATGGTGGGGCGGTGGGAAATGGTCACGGTGGTGATCCGGCGCGCCTTCAGCGCCGCCATGGTCAGGACCAGCGCCTCATCCCCGTCCTGGTCCAGACTGGCGTTGGGCTCGTCCAGCACCACCAGGCGGGGTTCGCCGAAGAGGGCACGCGCCAGGGCGATGCGCTGACGCTGCCCGCCCGAGAGCCGTACCCCGCCGGCGCCGATCTCGGTGTCGTATCCTTGGTCCAGACCGACGATCATTTCGTGCACGCCGGCGAACTTGGCGGCGGCGATGACGGCGTCGGGATCGCCTTCGCCCATGCGGGCGATGTTCTCCCGCACGGTGCCGTCGAAGAGCTCGATGTCCTGGGGCAGATAGCCGATATACGGGCCCAGGTCCTCGGACTCCCAGTTGGCGATGTTGGCCCCGTCGAGCCGCACCGCGCCGGAATGTGGCCGCAGGTTGCCGACCAGCAGCCGCGCGAGCGTGGTCTTGCCGCTGGCGGAGGGGCCGACGATGCCGATGCTTTCGCCGGCCGTGATCTCCATCTCGAGGCCGCGGATCAGGGGCATGTTCGAGCCCGGCGGCCCATAGGCGAGCCCGTCCACGCACACCCTGCCTTCCGGAGCCGGCAGCGGCATCCTCGCCTCGTCTTCCTCAAACCCGCTCAGAAGCGCGCGCAGGCGGAGGTAGGCCGCGCGCGCGCCGACCGCCGACTTCCACGAACCGATCGCCTGATCCACCGGCGCCAGCGCGCGTCCGAGCAGGATCGAGCCGGCGATCATGCCGCCCGCGGTGAGGGCATCCTGCAGAACCAGCCAGGCGCCGGCGCCGAGCACACCCATCTGCAGCGAAAAGCGGCAGAACTTGGATGCGGCGACGAGGACCCCGTTGCGGTCGCTGGCCCGCGACAGGTGCTTGAGCGCCTCCGCATTGGCGTGCTCCCAGCGTCTCGTCAGATTGCCGGTAAGGCCCATCGCCTGAATGGCGTCGGCGTTCCGGCCCGCCACCTCGGCCTGTTGCAGAGCGCTGATGGAAGCGGCGCCGGCGCGTTTGACCGCGGGCCGCGAGAGCAGATCGTTGGCGAGGGCAAGGGCGAGGAGCAGGGCGGCGCCGCCCAGGGCGATCCAGCCGAGCGTGGGATGGAGCAGAAAGATGACCACGAGGAACACCGGGGTCCACGGGGCGTCGGCGAGGGAAAAGACGGCGGAGCCGGTGAGGTAGGTCCGCAGGGTGCCGAGGTCGCGCAGGCCCTGCACCGGCGAGGTAGACCCGTCCGGCCCGACCTTAATTATACCTGCCCTGAACACGGGGCCGGCGAGGCGCTGCTCGAGCCAGATGCCGACGCGCACCATGGTCAGGCTGCGTACGGCTTCCAGGGCGCCGAGCACGAGGATCGCGCCGAGCGCAATCACGGTGAGAAAGAACAACGTCTCGGTGCTGCGCCCGAGGATGACCCGGTCGAATATCTGCAGCATATAAAGCGGCAGCGTCAACATCAGCAGATTGATGAACAAACTGAAGCCGGCCACGGCCGCCAGGCCGCGGCGGCAGGCGGAAAGCGCCGCGCCGAGGTGCGAGCGCCGCGCTTTCCTACTGGGTAAATCGTTTCTGGCAGGCATATCCAGCTCCCGGCTCGTGCGATGGGCGCGGCAAAACCCCTGCCCGGTGGTGGTGCCGGGCAGGGGCCCTGAACCCGCCTTACATCACGAAGTTGTTTTCGACCAAAGTGGTGGCCTCGACGCCGATAAGGGTAATGTCGTTACCCTCTCCAAGGTCGATGACGGTGTCGTCGCCGACCTGGCTGGTGGCGGCCATGACGGCGTCGAAGTCGGCTATCGCGCTGACGCCGGAGAGATCGATCACGTCGGCGCCGTCGCCGGCGGCGAAATCGGCGACCACGTCCTGGCCGTCTCCGTCGGAGAACACGAACCGGTCGTCGCCGAGGCCCCCGGTCAGGTGATCGTTGCCGCTACCGCCGACCAGCAGGTCGCTGCCGTCGCGACCGTCGAGGACGTCGTCGCCGCCAAGGCCGTAAAGGCCGTTGGCCCCGCCGTCGCCGAGCAGCGTGTCGTTGCCCGTGTCCCCGGTGGCGTCGACCCGGTCGATGGCGACGTTGACCGTGACCTCGCCGTAGCCGGCGATCTCGAAGGTCAGGGTGTCCGAGCTATAGGCCGCGGAATCGGTGGGCAGCTCGAGGGTGACGTCGAAGGTGTAAATGCCCGGACTCACGTCCTCGTACATCGACGGTGTGATCGAGGTGACGAAGCCGTAGTCGTCGCCGCTCACATTGAACACCAGGTCGGTGGAGGCGTCCATGAGGCCGGTCGTGATGGCGCTCATGAGGTTGCTGCTGTCGGAGCTCAGCTCGGTGACCGCGCCCACGCCCCAGCTATCGACGAGGGCCTGGTAGGTGTCCAGCTCGGCCGCCGTGACCGCGAAGATGGGTGTGATTCCGGCGTCCTTGAGCAGCTCCCCGACCTTGGCCGCCTCGGGATAGTCCTCGTCCTCGATCTCGGTGTCGTAGTCGTTGGCGGCCACACCCACGTAGTCGCCCGCCTCGTGGAAGGGCGCGTCGGTCGAGAGCACGACGAACTTCTGGGCGCCGTCGCGATAACCGATCTCCTCGCCGCGCAGCGCCGTCTGCACCAGGGCCTCGAGTTGCGCCTCGGGCCAGTCGTAGCCGCTCTGGGTATAGAGGCCGTCGAGCGTCGCCTGAATGGCGGCCTTGTCGGTGGTTATCGCGAGATCGGTATTGTAGACGTAGTCGGCTTCGTAGGTGTAGCTGTAAACTGAGCCGTCCGAATAGGTATAGGTATAGGTTTCTTCGGGCACACCGAAGGGATAGACCGGCTTGTCGATGAAGCTGCCGACGCCGAAGGCCACGTCGGAATCGGCCGCCAGGCTGTCAAAGAGCTCGCCGAACTGGGCCTGCACGTTGGGCAGGTCGTTGTAGAACGAGCCCGAAAGGTCCTGCATCAGGAAGACGTCGAAGATGGAGGGAAGCTCGGTCACCGAGACGTCGATCGAGAGCGTGAGCGTCGAACCGTGGGTCAGGGTCACGTCCACCGACTCCAACGGCAGGGAGCCGTCGCGCGTGAGCGCGGCGGTGATGCCGCTTTCCGGCTCCGTGGCGCCGCTCTCGGCCAGGTCGATGACCACGGGCTCCTCGGCCGCGGGCTCGGTGGGGTCGGGCTCGGTGGGGTCGGGCTCGGTGGGGTCGGGCACCGTGGGTTCCGGCACCGTGGGTTCCGGATCGTCGAGAATCTCGATGCTCAGGTTCTCCACGTTGCGCACGGTGAGCCCGAAGGAAGTCTCGAAGACCGGAAACTTGGCGCTGTGCGCGCTCGAGTCGGCGAAGGCATGGCCCGATGAGCGCTTGGGGTCGGAGTTCTCGCTGATCCAGTCACGCAGCGCCGAAATCTCGTCCTCATGCTCGGCGAACTGCTCGGCGGTCATCTTGATGACCAGCGTGTCGCTGCCCTTGCCGCCGTCATAGAAGTCGTGTTCGCCGGCCTTCTCGGTCAGGTCGAAGATCAGGGTGTCGTCGCCCTTGCCCGCGTCGACCACGTCGCTTCCCCTGCCGCCATCGAGCACGTCGTCGCCGTGGCCGCCGAGCAGCAAGTCGTCGCCGCCCGCGCCATCGATCTCATCGTCGCCCTTGAAACCGCGGATCACGTCCGTCCCGTTGCCACCGGAAAGTTCCTCGTCGCTCTTGTCGCCGTGGGTGAGCGTGCGCTCCCCGGACATGAAGAACGACGGCTTGGGGGCGGCGACGGTTTCGGT
>CBDUZE010000116.1:0-5417 GCA_965371625.1 uncultured Alphaproteobacteria bacterium | reverse complement strand
CGTTCGACTTGCATGTGTTAGGCCTGCCGCCAGCGTTCGTTCTGAGCCAGGATCAAACTCTCAAGTTAAGAGGCGTCTGTCGCCTCGCGCCGAGCCCCAAAGGGGCACGGGCCAAACGACGGACGAAGATCCCAAGCACAAGCAAACGCCTCGGATGCCATGCCGTGAACGCCCGTAAGACGGGTACGGCACGGTCCAAAGCCCGCGTGTGCTTCGGTGTACATTCGGGCACACCGCCGCCCACGCTTCTCTTCCCGATTCACGATGTCAAAGAGCGTCGCCCCAAAACGGGGGGCCACCTCGTCCGACTTACAGACGAAAACAACGCCGCCGGACACCGGGGCTTTGATCGGACCCCTCACCGGCCGCGTCGCAAGGCCACCTTATAAGGAGCCCTGACGAAGCTGTCAACCAGGAAACCCAGCCCAGCCTGCGAGACCGCGGGCGGAACCCTTCCCGATCGGCCAATATACCGCAGCGAGGCGCTGGAAACAAGAGGAAGAACGGCAAATTCCCACCACCTCGGTGGCCCGCGCGGGGCCCGCCTCATTCAATCACAGGTTAAATGAAACACACGTGATTTGCCATTTATTTCCCAAACTCTCCGACATTGCTCCGCCGCCCGTGCCGCCTCGCCCGGCCCCCGCCGGCGCTGGCGATTTTCCACCATTCCTTCATAATGGTGCCCTATCAATGACAGAACGACGCGGTGAGCGGCATGAGGTCATGGCCACCCGGCCCCGCATAGGTTTGGCGCTCGGCAGCGGCGCAGGCCGCGGCTGGGCTCATATCGGCGTGCTGCGCGGCCTCGAGCGCGCCGGGGTCGAGATCGATCTGCTCTGCGGCACCTCGATGGGTGCGCTCATCGGCGGCCTCTATCTCGCCGGCCAGCTCGAGGCGGTGGAGGAGTGGACCCGCTCCTTGAGCACCCTCCGGATCCTCCGTTACCTCGACTTCCGGGTCGCCGGCGGCGGCCTGATCGGCGGCGGGCGGCTGACCTCGACCCTCGATCAGGCACTCGGCGATACCACCATCGAGGAGCTCCCCAAGCCCTTCGCCGCGGTCGCCACCGAAATCCCCACGGGCCACGAGATCTGGCTCACCCAGGGCCGCCTGGTCGAGGCGCTGCGTGCCTCCTTCGCCCTGCCCGGCGTCTTCACCCCGGTGCCCTATGACGGACACTGGCTGGTCGACGGGGCGCTCGTCAATCCGGTCCCGGTTTCGGTGTGTCGCGCCTTCCGCGCCCGGCTGGTGATCGCCGTCAACCTCAACGCCGACATCATCGGCAAGATGCCCGGAGTCGAGGGCGAGGGCGAGGGCGGGGTCGGTGACGGGGGCGAGGCGGAGCGACGGGGCGAGGACCGCGATGAGTCGCCGGCTGGGTCCGGCGCGGGGCGCGGCAAGGCGACGAACAGCCTCCTGCGCCGGGTCCTGCGCGGCGGCGACGAGGGACCGAGCCTGTTCAACGTCATGGTCTCCTCGCTGGGCGTCATTCAGGATCGCTTGACCCGCAGCCGCCTGGCCGGCGATCCGCCCGACGTGACCATCGCGCCCCGCCTCGGCCACATCGGCCTGCTCGAATTCGACCGCGCCGACGAGATCATCGCCGAGGGCGAGGCGGCGGTCGAACGGGCCCTGCCCTTCCTTCAGGACGCCCTCACGGTGCTCGGCTGAGCGCCGCTGGTGGAAACCGCGAGACCCCCGTTCAGGGGCTTACGGGCACCCTCGCCGGGTCGTTCTCGGGTGAGATCGGCAGGCACGAGATGCCCTTGCGCTTGAGCTTGCCGCAGGTCCGGCGCGCTCCCCTCTCGTCGAAGCCGACGAAGCGGGCGCGATAGAGCTTCTTGCCGCCCTCCTCGTAGCGCAGGATCCAGACTCCGGCGTCGGCGAGCGCGTCGGGCATGGCGCGGACGACTCGCTCGATTCGCTTTTCGGCCGACGCGAGGTGCCGGTAGGCGCCCACCTGAAGCGCCCACGGCAGTTGGGGCGCGGCGCTGCCGACCTCGCGCGGCGTCTCCGCCGCCGCCGCGGGCGCTATTCCCGCGCTCGCCAAGGGCCGCGGCTTGGGCACCGGAAGCGCCGCCACCCTGCCCTCGGACGCCGCCGCCCTGAGGGCGGCCTGGCGCCGCGCCTCGAGCTTGGCGAAGCCCTGGTCCAAAAGCTTGATCATGTGGTCGTCGCGGGAACGCGTGGAGCGGCCGCCGAAGACCACGCCGATGAGGCGATCGGGGCCGCGGCGCGCCGAGGCCGCCAGATTGAACCCGGAGGCGCGGATGTAACCGGTCTTGATCCCGTCGCTGCCGGCGTAGCGGCCCAACAGGCGGTTGTGGTTCTGGTAGTCGCGTCCCTTGAAGGTGAAGCTCCGGGCCGAGAAGTAATGATAATAGCGCGGGAAGTTTTGCTGCAGCACCCGGGCCAGGGTCGCCATGTCGCGGGCGGTGGTGACCTGGCGGCGGTTGTAGAGCCCCGAGGCGTTGGTGAACCGGGTCTGCTTCATGCCCAGCGCCCGCGCCCGGGTCGTCATGGCTTGGGCGAACTTGGCCTCGGTGCTCCCCATCGCCTCGGCCAGGACCGTCGCCGCATCGTTGGCAGACTTGGTGACCAGCCCCAGGATGGCTTGCTCGACGGTGAGGGTCTGCCTCGCCTTGAGCCCCAGACGCGAGGGCGTCTGGCCGGCGGCGCGCTTCGACACCGGCAGCCTCTGCGCGAGCTCGAGGCGGCCCCCTTCGAGCGCCTCGAAGGTCATGAGCAGGGTCATCATCTTGGTCAGCGAGGCGGGGTAGCGCCGCTTGTCCGCCTGGCGGGCGTAAAGCACCTCGCCCGATTGGGCGTCGATGACGATCGCCGCGTAACGCGCCTCGGCGACCCGCAACGGCATCAGCAGCGCCGCCGCCAGCGCCGCGAGAAACCCTATCCGCCAGTACCCAGTCACCAAATACAATCCGACCCACCAACGACGCCGGGCCTACTCCTTAGTTGGACCCCCGCTTTCAAGAAGCGGCGCCCCAGGGTCCAGTCCTGAGGGTTAAAGGTTAAGAAATTCCTGATTCTTTGTCTAATGGTTATTTACACGGGTGCGGCGCAATGCCGCGGGCGCCAAGCATCGCCGCGTCGGGGCGTGGCCACGCGAAGCGCGCCCAGCTTCGCCAATCGGCCCTTCAGCCGATGGTTTCGACGTGGTGGCAGGCCACCGAGCGCCGCGCCACCGGGGGCGGCTCGGGGCGGCTCGGGGCGCAGCCGGGCACACTCGTCAGTGGCGTGGGGCAGCGGGCGTGGAACGGGCAGCCCGACGGACGCCACGACAGCGCCAGGCCTCCGCGTCACCGCCTTTTCAAAGCCCCGTTCATGCCCGCAGAAGCAGGCGATTGCTGGCCCGCCAACTGGAACAAAGCCGTATGGTCGTTGACAGCCGATTGTGCTAGCCTTCATGGCAACCTGGGGTGCTAGTGAAATCTTGAGTGAGTGGGTCCAATGTTGCGACCCATATCGAGGCAAGACTCTTAGGGTCTGCCCGGTGGGAGTCGGACCGCTTCGAACAACCTCAAATCGCAAAACAAGGGAGGATGAAGGTTATGCGAAGCCCGAAATTGATTGGCTCCGCCGCGGCGGTCGCGGCAACGCTGTTTGTGGCAAGCCAAGGCCATGCGTTCACCGGCAAGAGCATGTCAGCGCCGGACTGCGGCTATGGCGGCAAGATCAAGTCGATCGAAGCGACCGCACGCTTGAGCGTCAAGTTTACGCTCTGCAAGCCGGACCCGGCGTTCAAGGCGAAGGCCGCCTTCACGCCGTTCGGCGTCCAGCCCGAGGAGTACCTCGATGCCACCGGCGGTGGTGGCGCTATCCTCGAGAAGCCGATCGGCACCGGCCCCTGGATGCTCGAGAAATGGTCCCGGGGCGACAGCATAATCATGAAGCGCTTCGACGGTTATTGGGGTCCGAAGCCCAAGTTTGAATCGCTCGTCATCCGCTGGTCGGACTCGGGCGCCGGCCGTCTCATCGAGCTGCGTGCCGGCACGGTCGACCAGATTACCAACATCAGCCCCGATGATTTCGACACCGTGAAGAACGATGCCAGCCTGACCTTCATCCCAGTGACCAATCCCAACATTCTCTACTTGGCGATGACCAACACCTTCAAGCCGTTCGACGATTTGAGGGTACGCAAGGCGATCGCAATGGGTATCGACCGCAAGCGGATCGTCGACAACTTCTACCCCGCGGGCTCGGAGGTCGCGTCGCACTTCACCCCGTGCTCGATCGACAACGGCTGTGAGGGCGAGTCCTGGTATGCCTTCGATGCAGCGAAGGCCCGTGCGCTGTTGGCCGAGGCCGGTCACCCCAACGGCTTCAAGACCAAGATCTCGTTTCGCGACGTGTTCCGCGGCTACCTGCCCGAACCGGGCCTCGTGGCGGTCGAGTTCCAGACCCAGCTGCGGGACAATCTCGGCATCGAGGCCGAGGTCGTGGTCATGGAGTCGGGCGCCTTCATCGACGAGTGCACCGGCGGCCGCTGTGAGGGCCTCTATCTCCTGGGATGGGGCGCCGACTACCCGCACGTGACGAATTTTCTCGACTTCCACTTCAGCGCCAAGAACGGCCAGTTCGGCACGCCGCATGCCGAGATCCACGAGGTCCTCGAGAAAGCTTCCACCATCGCCGACCTGGCCAGGTCGCAGCCCCTTTACGCCCAAGCCAATAACGCCATCAAGGCGCTCGTACCGATGGTTCCGATCGTCCACGGCGCCTCGGCGTCGGCCGCCTTGGCGGGCGTCGACAACGCCCACTTCCGGCCCTTCGGCGCGCCGCTGTTCCATCGCGCCGATCCCCACAAGTCCACTTTCGTGTTCATGCAGAACGCCGAGCCGATCAGCCTCTACTGTGCCGACGAGACCGACGGCGAGTCGCTGGCCGCCTGTCAACAGGTCGTCGAGCCGCTCCTCGGCTATGCCATCGACTCGGGCACCATCGAGGCGCGGGTCGCTACCGATTGTACCGCCAGCGACGATGCGACGGTGTGGGTGTGCGCGTTGCGCGACGGCGTCAAGTTCCACGACGGCTCCGACCTCGACGCCAATGACGTCGTCGCGTCGTGGGCGGCCGGCATCGACGCCAAGAACCCCAATCACAAGGGCAACACGGGGGCGTTCGAGTACTACTCGTACCTGTGGGACGGCCTCATTAATGCCGAATAGCCGGGTTGTAACAACCCGAGACGATCGAGGGCGCGCGGTGCCGCTGCACCGCGCGCCCGGCCGTCTGGGGGCCGACAAAGAGTGATGCGCACCGATGCTCGGCTTCATCGCACGGCGGATTCTTCTGTCGATCCCGGTGCTCATCGGCATCTTGTTGGTCACCTTCGTCCTCGCCCGGCTGATCCCCGGCGATCCCTGCAAGGCGATCCTCGGCGAGAAGGCGAC
>CBDUZE010000115.1:0-5682 GCA_965371625.1 uncultured Alphaproteobacteria bacterium | reverse complement strand
GAGCGACCGGCCGGTGAGGTCCGAGACGAACATGTGGCCAGGCGAGTGGGTGATGGCGAGCTCGGGCCGGGCGTTGATCATGGCCGCCTGGGGCGTCACCCCGCAGGCCCAGAACACCGGCACCTCGCCCGGCCGCACGGTGACGCTGTCGCCGTAGTCGGGACGATCGAGGTCGGCGATGCCCAGCACCTCGGGCGCGCCGATGTGGACCGGCGCCCCGTGGGTGCGATGGTAAGGGGCGGTGACCCGCCTCGCCTCTTCGGCCTGGTCCGGCGTCATGGGGCGCATCGACACCACCATGGGGCCCTGGAAGCGGCCCGCGGGTCGGCAGGCGCGCCCGGTCCTGTACATGGGCGGGTTGCCGCCCTCCTCGATATGCCTGAGCGGCAGGCCGGCCGCCGTCATCGCCGCCTCGAAGGTATACGAGCAGCCGATCAGGAAGGCCACCATGTCGTCGCGCCACAGCTCGCTCACGTCGCTGGGCTCGTCCACCAACTCGCCGTCGCGGAAGACCCGATAGCGCGGCAGGTCGCTGCGCACGTCGGCGCCGGGGGCGATCGCAGCGGGCTCCGGGTCGCCGGGATCGGTGACGTCGAGGAGCGGGCAGGGCTTGGGGTTGCGCTGGCAGAAGACCAGGAAGTCGTAGGCCAGCGCCTTGGGCAGCATGACCAGGTTGGCCTGGGCGTGGCGCGGCGCCTGTCCGGCGGTGATGCCGGTGAACGCGCCGGCGCGGCAGAGGCGGCGAACCTCGGCGGGATCCTCGATCACCTGGGAGGGGACCGGCTTCGGTTTTGATTGGGTCTGCATCAAGCTCCTCCGATGGTTTCAGGGCGTGGCGCGCCAGGCGGCGACCCGTCGGTCCATCACCCGGTGCCACAGGGGCGGCACCAATGCCAGCACGAAGGTCGCGGCGTAGCCGGCGGGAAGCTTCGGGCTTTCCGCGTTCGACCTGAGGGCGGAGTAGGGCCGATCGGGGTTGAGGTGGTGATCGGCGTGGCGCGCCAACTCGAACAGGAACCAGTTGGAAATGCGGTGATTGGAGTCCCACGAGTGGCGCGCCGAGACCGGCTCGAAGCGGCCGTCGCCCAAGGACCGGCGCTCGAGTCCGTAATGCTCGATGTAATTGATGACCTCGAGCAAGAAGGCGGCGAGCGCAGCCTGGGCCAGGAACACGGCCACGCCGATGGCGCCGAAGGCGAGCGCCACGGCGCTATAGAGCACGGCCTGGATGGCGGCATAGCGCAGCATGCGGTTGTGGGGGCTCGCACACGCCTGGCCACGGCGCGCGAGCCGCCCCCGCTCGATCCGCCAGGCGCTCGCCAGGCTTCCCGCCACGCAGCGCGGCAGGAAGGCGTAAAAGCCCTCACCCAAGCGTGCCGTCGCCGGGTCGCCCGGGGTGGCGACGCTGAGGTGGTGGCCGTGAACGTGCTCGATGATGAAATGGGTGTAGCTGACGCTGGTCATCAGGGCCTCGGCGAGGGCCCGCTCGAAAGCCCCTGGGCGGTGCATCAGCTCGTGGGCCACGGTGATGCCGATGGCGCCGTTGGCGACCGCCAGCGAGATCGTCAGCCCCGTGAGATCGATGGCGCTCATGGGCCGGTTGGCCACTGTCCACAACGCCCAGACGAGGAGCCCCCCTTGCAGCGGCGCGTAGAGCCAGAGCGGCAAGCGGTAGGCCAGCGCCCGCGACCGCGACTCGACCTCGGCCACCGCCAGGCTGCGGCGCTCGCGGCCCATCACGGCGTCGATCGCCGGGATGATGGCGTAAATCAGGAAGAACGTCTGGAAGGTCCAGGCGCCGCCCAGGGCATAACCCACGACAACGCTCAGCGGCGCGAGATAGCCGAGGTAGTAAGGGAGGACGTTGCTCATGCGCATCGCCGGAAATCGACCGCTTCGACCTGCGGATCGGAGCGCCACTATAGCAGGCTCCAGCGCGGTGCACCGCCTCTCGGTTGGCCCCTCGAAGGCGCCGCCACAGCCTCTCGGAGAGGGGATTGATCGCGGTTTGCGGTCTGATATAGTGCCCCCGGTTGCATCGACTCCAAGCGAGCGAGGAGTGGCATGAGCGACAGCCAAGGCATGGACCTCAGCCAACAGAGAGAGATGTGGCGGCGCTTCACGCGCATCATGCAGGTCGCCGCCGGCACCGCCGCCATCGTGCTCATTCTGATGGCGGCTTTCCTGCTCTAGGCGGCTCGATACGAACGCCTTCGCCTCGTTTCCCGCCCACGGCCACCGTCCGGTCGTCTCGTCAATGTCGTTGCGTGCTTCCGAGCCCGGGGTCGGGGCGTTCCCGCTGGGGCGTCCGGCAAACGGCGAAGTCGCGCGCACGAAGGGTCCCTCCTTGACCGAGGTTCGAGGGCTGTTGGTGGCATGAAGATTGCAATACCCAGGGAGCGTCGTTCCGACGAGACGCGGGTCGCGGCGGTGCCCGATTCGGTCAAGAAGCTGGTTGGCCTGGGCGCCGAGGTGGTGGTCGAGGCCGGCGCCGGGGCCGGCGCCAATATCCCCGATCAAGCTTTCGCCGAGGCCGGCGCGCTCATCGCCCCCGACGCGGCGGCGGCGCTCGCCGAGGCCGACGTCGTGTTCAAGGTGCGGCGGCCGCTGAGCGCGGCCGAGGGCGGCCCCGACGAGCTGGCGATGATGAAAGAGGGCGCGCTCCTGGTGGCGCTCCTCGAGCCGCACTCGAGCGGCGAGCAGATCAAGGCTTACGCCGGCGCCGGCATCGTCGCCTTCGCCATGGAGCTGATGCCCCGCATCACCCGCGCCCAGAGCATGGACGTGCTCTCCTCGCAGAGCAATCTGGCCGGGTATCGGGCGGTGATCGACGCTGCCGAGGCCTTCGGCCGCGCCATGCCGATGATGATGACGGCGGCCGGAACCATGGCCCCGGCGCGGGTCTTCGTGCTCGGTGCCGGGGTCGCCGGGCTCCAGGCCATCGCCACCGCGCGGCGCCTTGGCGCCATCGTCTCGGCGACCGACGTGCGGCCCGCGGTCCGCGAGGAGATCGAGAGCCTGGGCGCCAAGTTCGTCGGCCTCGAGGACGCCGAGGACAGCGGAGCCCAGACCGAGGGCGGCTACGCCCGCGAGATGAACGAGGACTACCTGCGGCGTCAGTCCGAGCTCGTCCACGAGACCCTCAAGGGCCAGGACATCGCCATCTGCACGGCGCTGATCCCGGGGCGGCCGGCGCCGCTTCTGATCTCGGAGGCGATGGTCAGGGACATGAAGCCGGGCTCGGTGATCGTCGACCTCGCCGTCGAGGCCGGCGGCAACTGCGCGCTGTCGCGCCCCGGCGAGGTGGTGGAAGCGGGCGGGGTCCGGATCCTCGGCCATCTCAACGTGCCCGGCCGCATCCCGGTCGACGCCAGCGCCATGTACGCCAAGAACCTCTTGAACTTCATCACGCCGCTGATCGATTCGGAAAGCGGCGCCCTCGCCATCGACTGGGAGGACGAGATCGTCGCCGGCACGTTGATCACGCGCGACGGCGCGGTGGTCCACCCGAGCCTCAAAGCGGAACAGGACGACTGACCATGGAAGCCGCCGCCATCGATCCCCTGATCTTTCGCATCACCATCTTCGTGCTGGCGATCTACGTCGGCTACTACGTGGTGTGGAACGTGACGCCGGCGCTTCACACGCCGCTGATGTCGGAGACCAACGCCATCTCCAGCGCCATCATCGTCGGCGGCCTGATCGCCGCCGGCCCCTTGGAGATGAACCTCTCCAAGGTGTTCGGCTTCATCGCCGTGACGCTCGCCGCGGTCAACATCTTCGGCGGCTTCGTGGTGACCCAGCGCATGCTGCAGATGTACAAGAAGAAGCAGCGGTAGGGGAGCCAGGCCCGTGTCTCCGGATCTTACCGCGCTCGCCTATCTGATCGCCGCGGTGCTCTTCATCATGGCGCTCAGGGGGCTGTCGTCGCCCGAGACGGCGCGCCCCGGCAACGTCTACGGCATGGTGGGCATGGCGCTTGCCGTGCTCGTCACGGTGGCCAACCCGCAGGTCTTGAGCTACGAGCTGATCCTGCTGGCCCTGGTGATCGGGGCGACCATCGGCACCGTGATCGCGCTTCGCATCCAAATGTCGGCGATGCCGCAGCTGGTGGCGGCCTTCCACAGCGTGGTCGGGCTCGCCGCCGTGCTGATCGCCGCGGCGGCGCTCTACACCCCGGCCGCCTACGGCATCGGCAGCGTCGGCGCCATCAAGGTCGCGAGCCTGATCGAGATGTCGTTAGGCGTCGTCATCGGCGCCATCACCTTCACCGGCTCGGTGGTCGCCTTCACCAAGCTGCAGGGGCTGGTGAGCGGCAACCCGGTGGTGTTTCCGGGCCAGCATTGGCTCAACCTCGTGATCGGCCTGGTAATCCTGGGCCTCGGCATCACCTTCTGCGCCACCGAGTCCTACACCGCCTTCTGGATCATGACCGCGCTCGCCTTCGTCATCGGCGTCACCATCATCATCCCCATCGGCGGCGCCGACATGCCGGTGGTGATCTCGATGCTCAACTCCTACTCGGGTTGGGCCGCGGCCGGCATCGGCTTCACCCTCGGGAACTCGGCCCTGATCATCATCGGGGCCCTGGTGGGCTCGTCGGGCGCGATCCTCAGCTACATCATGTGCCGGGCCATGAACCGCTCCTTCATCAGCGTCATCCTGGGGGGCTTCGGCGGCGAGGCGGCGGCGGCGGTGAGCGCCGGCGACCGCCCGGTGAAGGCGGGCAGCGCCGAGGACGCCGCCTTCATCATGCGCAACGCCGGCTCGGTGGTCATCATTCCGGGCTACGGCATGGCGGTGGCCCAGGCCCAGCACGCGCTCAGAGAGATGGCCGAGCTCTTGAAGGAGGCGGGCGTCACGGTGCGCTACGCCGTCCACCCGGTGGCGGGGCGCATGCCCGGGCACATGAACGTGCTCTTGGCCGAGGCCAACGTGCCCTACGACGAGGTCCTCGAGCTCGAGGCGATCAACGCCGACTTCCGCACCACCGACGTGGCCTTCGTCATCGGCGCCAACGACGTCGTCAACCCGGCCGCCAAGAAGGACCCGACGAGCCCCATCGCCGGCATGCCCATCCTCGACGCCGAGTACGCCCAGACGGTGCTGATCGTGAAGCGCTCACTGGCGCCGGGCTACGCCGGCATCGACAATGATCTGTTCTACGCCGACAACACCATGATGCTGTTCTCGGACGCCAAGGTCATGGTCGAGGGCATCGTCGCGGCGCTCTGAAGCTCTGCGACTTATCCCCGGCCCTTCATCAGCAGCGGCTCGTCCGTGGTCTGGCTGCGCGTAACTGAAACAGCGCCGTAATCGAGACCGGCCGGATGGAGCCCCCTGCCGTAGCTCCGGTAAGCGGGACGGGCCACCGCCAACAGACCGGGTCTCGTCTAGTCCTCGATTAGGAACGCCCTCAGGTGATTGTCGTCGGCCACGCAATGCTGCAGCTCTTCGATGAGGTGGCGGGTGACCTCGAGGAAAAACTTTATCGATCCGCTGGACAGAGGCCTGCCGAGCGCCTCCTCCAGGGTTTCGATCAGGTTTTCGTGCCGCCGCTTGTGAGCGTCGGCGAAGGGATAGGCGTAGCGCGCCATGACCCCTTCCTCGTAGCGGAAATGGGCCGAGACCTCGTGCCGGAACTTCTCCAACGAGCGCACCAGCGGATCGACCTCCTCCGCC
>CBDUZE010000114.1:0-5875 GCA_965371625.1 uncultured Alphaproteobacteria bacterium | reverse complement strand
GGAGAGCCGGCCAAGGCGATCCCCTACATCGAACGCGCCATGCGTCTCGACCCGGCCTTTCAACAGCAGTATCTGCATTTTCTCGGCACGGCGCATTTCGTGGCCGGCGACTACGAGATCGCGGCGGCGCTGTTCAGGGATCGTATCTCGGTCAATCCGACCACCGATTTGTCGCGCGCCTTCCTCGCCGCCACCCTGGGTCATCTGGGCGGGGCGGAAGACGCCCGGGAGATCTGGCGCGAGCTCCTGGAGATCAATCCCAAGTACTCCTACCAGGCGCACATCGCCCGGCTGCCGTTCAAGAACCCGGCCGACGCCGAGCGCATCATCGAGGGATTGCGCAAGGCCGGGCTGGTGGAGTGATCGGCCGCGGGCGCGTGAATCCTAGGCCGAGACCCCGAGTTCCCGCGCCAGCTCGGGGAAGCTGTCGACGATGATGTCGTGCGCCGGATTGGGCGTCGGATCGGGCGGCCCCTCGGCGCCCCATTCGTCGGGCCGGCGCACGAAGGCGGTCTTGAAACCGGCCGCCTTAGCGGCGTCGAGGTCGAAGTTGTGGCACGCCACCATGCAGCACTCGCCGGGCTCGAGCTGGAGATACTTGGCCGCGGTCAGGTAGGCCTCGGGCAGAAGTTTGTATTTGCCGATCGCCTCGCAGGAGATCACCACGTCCCAGCTCAGGCCGTTGCGCCTGGCGGTGTCGATGATGATGCGGAAGCTGAGGATGGTGAACGAGGCGCAGATGAATTTGTCGCGCAGCTTGGGCAGGGTGGCGGGGAAGTCCGGCCAGCATTGGAAGCTGTGCGCCCGGTCCCACCAGATCTCGCGGCGCTCCGCCTCGGTGACGGCGTCGAGGCCGTGCTCGGCCAGAACCTCGTCGAGGGCGGTGCGATGGCCATCGTCGAAATTGTAGGTCGGCGGCGAGCTTTCCCCGAGATTGAGCATGCGCTTGAGCGAGCGCCGGCGGAGCTCGTTGGTGAGCGCCGGCCAGTCCCGCTCCAGACCGTGCTTGGCGCCGGCTTCGGCGAGTGCGGTGCTGAAACCGGTATGCCAGTCGAGGATGGTGCCGCCGGTGTCGAAGGTCAGGGCCTTGACGTCATCGAGGCTCATGTTTGCTCTCCCTGTTTGCTTGCGCCGCCCGCGCTTGTCGGCGAGCGCGGGCCACCTTTGTCTCAGCGGGGCTTTCCCCGGTCAAGGCCGGGGTCGATGAGCTCACGTAAAGTTCATTGCTCCAGCGAGGGATTGTGGCGCCGCCGGGGCGCAGCGCGGCGAACCCGCCCAAAACCCGAAAGCCTATCGAAACACCAATCTAAAAGTCCATATATTACGCAATGAATACCGCTATGATATAGTCATGCAGTGATGGAGCCTGCTATGTCCGACGACAATATTGACCGACGCCTCACCGCCTGCGTCGGTCGCGCGTTCGCCGTTACGGCGGGTAGCGCGCCATGGCCGGAGCTTCTAGAGCGGTTCAAGGTCAATTGGAACCGCTCTCAGGCCGCGACTGCGGCCCGCCGGTCCTCCGGCGCGCCCGCGCAGGCGCGGACCCTTGGGTCCGCTGCCGTGAGCGAAAAGTATCAAGAGCGATTCCAGGTGACCTGGAATTGCTCTAGCGAAGTAACGAATGGATTGGTCCATGAAGCAAAGGGAGCAGCGACCATGACGAGCGCGGTCGCCAGAAAGTTGGAGTCGCTACGAACCAAGGGTGCCATCAAGCACATCGAGGTTGCGAACCTGCTCGGTA
Organism: uncultured Alphaproteobacteria bacterium; assembly: GCA_965371625.1. Taxonomy (GTDB): domain Bacteria; phylum Pseudomonadota; class Alphaproteobacteria; order CBDUZE01; family CBDUZE01; genus CBDUZE01. The sequence goes on along the minus strand of CBDUZE010000114.1, from coordinate 4,131 downwards.
CGCGGCCAGAGACCGTGTCGCGCTGGAACCAGGGGCGCGCCTACCCGCATGCGAGAACGGAGAAAACGCTTCTCGAGCTGGAGTTCATTGTCGATCAACTATCCGACTTCTATGAGCCCGATGAAGCGCGGCAGTGGATCTTCGCGCCCCAGAAGCATTTGAACGGAGAGTCGCCGGCAGAGCTGATTCGCGAAGGACGGATAGATGAGGTGCGTCGCCTCGTGGACCAGCTCCGTGACGCGGTATATCTCTGAGGATATCGGCGACGAGGCATGATCCACGATCAAAGCCTCGTCGACCGGCTGAGTGGGCTGGCGACTGAACGCTTCGACGGCACGGTTTATCGTACCACCCGTGTGAACGCTGATCCGACCGCGCCGTCGATCAATGGCGGTCGGTGGGCGCCGCCGCCCAGCGACGATCCCGGCATCTTTGTGCTCTACACCAGCTTCGAGCGGAACGGGGCGATCGCAGAGCTTGTGTCGTTTCTGGCCGATCTGACGCCGATGCCGGGGCCGCGACCGATCAAGGTAACGACGCTGGCGGTCACCGGGTCAAAGACCCTGCGGCTTGCGCGGGCGGATCTTGAGAACCTGGGGGTCGATCTTGCCCGGTATGGCGAACGGGACTACTCGCGCACACAGAATATTGGTGGCGCCCTGACGTTTCTCGGATTGGATGGACTGATCGCGCCATCGGCGCGGTGGGCGTGCGACAACCTCATGATCTTCGCCGACAACCACGGGCTAAATGAACGTCTTGAGCCTATCGGCGACGAAGAAATCGATTGGCGGGACTGGGCGGCACGAAATGGGTTTCTCCCGAATGTCCGCTAAGAATCGACGCCATCGAATTCCTCTGACCGAGACCGGGACCCTGGGCGATGCGGTATCATGGGCTTCGGATATCCGGCCGCGGCGCAACCGGGGTGAAAACCAATGAAGCTCTACGACAACGCGTTCAGCCCGTTTGCGCGCAAGGTGCGCCTGGTGCTGGATCTGAAGGGGCTCGACTACGACACCATCGACGGCCTCGACAAGGCCAACGAAGCGGCGCTCGAGGCCGTCAACGGCCGGGTCGAGGTGCCGACGCTCATCGACGGCGAGGTAACGGTGGTCAATTCCTCGGACATCGTCGCCTATCTCGAGCACCGCCATCCCGACCCGCCGGTCTATCCGGGCGATCCGGCGGCGCGGGTCCGGGCGCGCGCCTGGGAGCGCTGCGCCGACGGCGTCCTGGACCCGATCCTGGTCGACATCTCGTACTGGAGCTGGACCGAGCGCTCGGACGAGATGCCGGAGGGCCTGAAGGCTGCGGCCCAAAGGGACCTCGAGCGGGTCTACCAGGCGCTCGAGCGCGATTTCGAAGGCCGTGACTTCGTCTGCGGCGAGCTCTCGATCGCCGATCTCGCCCTGTTTCCCAACCTGAGCGCGGTGCGCGCACTCGGCGTCGCGTTTTCGCCCGAGCGCCAGCCCCGGCTCGCGGCCTGGTTCAAGCGCATGCGCGGGCTCGAGGTGTGCCGCGCCGACCTCGAGCGGACCCGCGCCTACGTCGCCGATCTCGGCGCCCGCAACCTCGAGCGCGGCAAGATCTTCTGGCGCGGCGACCGCATCGAGTGGCTGCTGGCGCGCGGCTACCACGAATGGTTCATGACCGAGATCGCCGCGGGCCGGGTCACCTGGCCCGGCCTCGGCGTGCCGGGACCGGAAGGCAAATCATGACGGCGGACGAGCGCCACGGGCCGGAGGTTTTCGCGCCGCGGCCCGAGGTCCTGGCGCTCCTTCCGGAGGCCAGCGGAAACGATATCAACGGCTTCGGCGAGGCCACGCGGCGGCGCGCCAGCCCGGTGATGTGGCATGACCCGGAGATCCTCGCCCACGGCGATCTGCAGCGCTGGTTCTTCGCCACCGGCTGCGCCCCGGAGGCCGACCATTACCGCATCAAGAACCGGGAGTATTCGCAACGGCCGTTGACCGAGCTTGCACCGCGGCGTCCCGATTGGAGCGCGCGGCAATGGACGGCACGGGTCAAGGCGGCGGCGCTGGCCCGCGAGGCGGACATGGTCGGCATCGCGCGCCTCGACCCGAACTGGGTTTTCGAAGGCTACCAGGCGCCTTACCAATGGATCGTCGTGCTCGTCGTGGCGATGGATTACGCCTGCCTCTCGACCGCGCCGAGCCCCAAGTCGCAAACCGAGGTCCACAACCAGTACGGCCGCGCCACGCGGGCGGCCTACAAGCTGGCCGACTGGATGCGCGGGAAGGGCTGGGATGCGCACCCCCACGGCGGCCCGGTGGCGGGTCCGGTGCTGATGATCCCCGCCGCCATCGCCGCCGGCCTGGGCGAGCTCGGCAAGCATGGCTCGATGATCAACCGCCGCTTCGGCTCGTCGTTCCGGCTGGCCTGCGTCATGACCGACATGCCGCTCCTCGCCGACGCCCCGGATATCTTCGGCGCCGACGATTTCTGCCTCAACTGCCAGGTCTGCGTGAAGGTCTGTCCGGTCGACGCGATCCATGGCGACAAGCAAACGGTGCGGGGAGAGCGCAAGTGGTACGTCGATTTCGACCGCTGCATTCTCTATTTCGTCGAGTACAACGGCTGCGGCATCTGCATCGGGCAGTGCCCCTGGAGCCGCACCGGGGTGGCGCCGCGGCTGGCCGAGAAGATGACCCGGCGGAGAGAGCGGAAGCGGCTCTAAGGCCGCCTCAGGCCGCCGCGGCGAGGCGGGCGAGGCCCCGCTCCAGGTCCTCGATGAGGTCGTCGAGGTCCTCGAGCCCGGCGTGGATCCTGAGCAGCGGCCCCGGCGTCTCCCATTTGCTCGCGGTGCGGAACTCCTCGGGCGCCTTGGGCACCAACAGGCTCTCGAAGCCGCCCCAGGAGTCGCCGAGGCCGAAGTGCGCGAAGCCGTCGATCATGGCGGCGAGCGCGGCGCGCGGGTAGGGCTTGGCCAGCACCACGCCGAAGAGGCCGCAGGCGCCCTGGAAATCGCGGCGCCAGAGCTCGTGCCCGGGATCGCCGGGCAGCGCCGGATGCAGCACCCGCTCGACCTCGGGCCGCGCCTTGAGCCAGCGCGCCAGCGCCAGGCCGCTCTCCTGGTGGCGGGCGAGCCGCACCGCCAGCGTGCGCAGGCCCCGTTGCCCGAGGTAGCATTCCTCCGAGCCCGCCGCCACGCCGAGCCGCAAGAGGGTGCGCAGCACGGTGTCCCAGGTCTCCTCGTCCTTACACGTGATGGTGCCGAGCATGGCGTCGGAGTGGCCGACGATGTACTTGGTGGCGGCCTGGATCGAGACATCGACGCCGTGGGCGAAGGGCTTGAAGAAGAGCAGCGCGCCCCAGGTATTGTCCATCACCACCACCGCGCCGCGCTTATGCGCGACGGCGGCGATGGCCGGCACGTCCTGGACCTCGAAGGTCAGCGAGCCCGGGGACTCGACGAAGACGACGCGGGTATTCTCGCGCATCAGGCCGGCGATGTCGGCGCCGAGCAGGGGGTCGTAATAGGTGGTCTCGATGCCCATGCGGGCGAGCAGCATGTCGCAGCACATGCGCGTCGGCCGGTAGGCGCTGTCGACCATCAGCAGGTGATCGCCGGGGGCGAGAAAGGCCAGCAGGGTGGTCGAGATGGCGTTGAGGCCCGAGGCCGTGGCGGCCGTGGCGTGGCCGCCCTCGAGCGCCGCCACCGCGTCCTGGAGGGCGAAGGTGGTGGGGGTGCCGAAGCGGCCGTAGAACACCACCTTGCCGAACTCGTAACGCCGGCGGACCTTCTCGTCGTACTCCTCTAGGGTCGCCGAGAGGATGGTCGAGACGCGGTAGACCGGTGGATTGACGGCGCCGTGATGGTCGTGGGGATGGCGCCCAGCGGCAACGATGGTGCTGTCTTCGCGCATCGATCAGGTCCTCGAATGGCTTGTTACGCGCCCTCGACGTACATCTACTCGCCCTCGGCGTCGACCACGGTCTCGCAAGCTGAGGCGAGGGAACTCGAGCCTCCGTGCCGACACGGCGTCCTCCCTGGCGATCGCAACATAGCTCCGGAGCGGCGGTTTCCCGGCCGCTCCGGTCATGCCGGCCATGCTAGTGGATAAAATCTGACATTTGAATCCCGTTGGGGATTCCCGCCGGGTTCGC
>CBDUZE010000113.1:0-6131 GCA_965371625.1 uncultured Alphaproteobacteria bacterium | reverse complement strand
GCTTCTTGACGTGCTCCTGGATGGCGCGGGCCAGCGGCCGGGCGCCAAAGAGCTTGTCGTAGCCTTTGTTGGCGAGCCACTTGCGCGCCGGGTCGTCGAGCTCGATGGTGACCTCGCGGTCGGCGAGCTGGGCCTCGAGCTCGAAGATGAACTTGTCGACTACCCGGGCCACGATCTCAGGCGCCAAGGCGTTGAAGTGGATGATGGCGTCGAGGCGGTTGCGGAACTCGGGCGCGAACAGGCGCTTGATCGCCTCCTCGTCCTCGTCGTCCTTGAGGCCGCCGCCGAAGCCGATGGCCTGGCGGCTCATCTCCTGGGCCCCGGCGTTGGTGGTCATGATCAGCACCACGTTGCGGAAGTCGACCTTCTTGCCGTTGTGGTCGGTAAGCTTGCCGTGGTCCATCACCTGGAGGAGGACGTTGAAGATGTCGGGGTGGGCCTTCTCGATCTCGTCGAGGAGCAGCACGGCGTGGGGGTTCTGGTCGACCGCGTCGGTCATCAACCCGCCCTGATCGAAACCGACGTAACCGGGCGGCGCGCCGATCAGCCGCGACACCGTGTGGCGCTCCATGTACTCGGACATGTCGAAGCGGATCAGCTCGACGCCCATGGTGAGGGCGAGCTGGCGCGCGACCTCGGTCTTGCCGACGCCGGTGGGGCCCGAGAAGAGGTAGCAGCCGATCGGCTTCTCGGGCTCGCGCAGGCCGACGCGGGCGAGCTTGATGGCGCTCGCCAGGGCCTCGATGGGCCGGTCCTGGCCGAACACCATGGCCTTTATGTCGCGCTCCAGCGTGCGCAGGTTCTCCTTGTCGTCCTTGGACACCGACTTGGGCGGGATGCGCGCGATCTCGGCGACCACGGCCTCGATATCGCGCACGCCCACGGTCTTGCGCCGGCGGTGCTCGGGCCTCAGCATCTGCGCCGCGCCGACCTCGTCGATGACGTCGATGGCCTTGTCGGGGAGCTTGCGGTCGTTGATGTACTTGGCCGAGAGCGTCACCGCCGAGCGGATCGCCTCGGCCGTGTAGCGCACCTTGTGGTGGCTCTCGTAATAGGGCTTCAGCCCGCGCAGGATCTTGACCGTGTCCTCGATCGAGGGCTCGACGATGTCGATCTTCTGGAAGCGCCGCAACAGCGCCCGGTCCTTCTCGATGTAGCTGCGGTAGTCCTTGTAGGTGGTCGAGCCGATGCAGCGCACGGCGCCGCCGGCGAGCGCCGGCTTGAGCAGGTTGGAGGCGTCCATGGCGCCGCCCGAGGTGGCGCCGGCGCCGATCACGGTGTGCAGCTCGTCGATGAACAGGATCGCCCCGTCGTGCTCCTCGAGCCCCGCCAGCACCGCCTTCAAGCGCTCCTCGAAGTCGCCGCGGTAGCGGGTGCCGGCCAGCAGCGCGCCCATGTCGAGGGCGAAGATGGTGGCCGAGAGCAGCACCTCGGGCACCTCGCCGAGGACGATGCGCCGGGCCAGGCCCTCGGCGATCGCGGTCTTGCCGACGCCGGGATCGCCGACGTACATGGGGTTGTTCTTGGTGCGCCGGCAGAGGATCTGGATGGTGCGGTCGATCTCGCGCTCGCGGCCGATCAGGGGATCGATCTTGCCCGCCGCGGCCTTGGCGTTGAGGTCGACGCAGAAGGCGGCCAGCGCCTCGTTGCCCTGCTTGACCGGGCTCTCGCCCTCGGCCTCCTCGTCGACGCCGCGCACCGTTTGGTCCTCGGACAAGCCCGGCGTCTTGGCGACGCCGTGGGAGATGTAGCTCACCGCGTCGAGCCGGGTCATGTCCTGCTTCTGCAGGAAGTAGACGGCGTTCGATTCGCGCTCGGCGAAGATCGCCACCAGCACGTTGGCGCCGGTGACCTCCTCGCGGCCCGAGGACTGGACGTGGATCAGGGCACGCTGGATGACGCGCTGGAAACCGGCGGTCGGCTTGACGTCGTCGGCGGCATCGCCGACCAGACCGGCGAGCTCCTCGTCGAGGTAGTTGACCAGGTCCTCGCGCAAAAGCTCCATGTTGACGCCGCAGGCGTGCAACACCGCCGACGCGTCCCGGTCCTCGGTCAGCGACAGCAGCAGGTGCTCCAGCGTGGCGTACTCATGGCGCCGCTGGTTGGCGAAGGCGAGCGCCCGGTGAAGGGTGTTCTCGAGCTGGGAGGAAAAGGCGGGCACTATTCTTTTTCCATGGTGCACTGAAGGGGATGCTGGTTTCGGCGCGCCAAGTCAACCACTTGCGTGACCTTTGTCTCGGCGACCTCGTAGGTGAAGACGCCGCAAACGCCGACGCCGCGGCGATGGACGTGCAACATGATCTGCGTCGCCTCCTCGGTGTCCTTGTTGAAGAAACGCTCCAGGATCAGGACCACGAACTCCATCGGCGTGTAGTCGTCGTTGAGCAGCAGCACCTTGTACATCGACGGCTTCTTGGTCTTCGGCTTGGTCTTGGTGACGACGCCCGTGACCGTGCCGATATCGCCATCGCCGTCGCGGTCGCGTTGGCCCATGATCTCGCCCAGGTCTCCGTTCTCAAGCCCGGCACAGCATAGCCGACGCCCTATTAATATCGGATTTCGGGGCCGCTTTGGAAGGGCGGCGAGGACGAGGCGTCGCGGGGCGGGCTCCAGAAGCGCAAAGGGCCCGCCGCGCGGACGCGGCAGGCCCCTTGGTATCGGCTCGAAATCGTTGGCTTAGAACGAGATCGGCTTGGCCAGCTTCTCGACCGCGGCGTTGAGGCGCGCGTTGACCGGCTCGAAGGCCTCGTTGGTGAGCTTGATCGACATCTCGCCGAGGCGGGTGGTGGTGTCGAGGAAGCGCTGCATCGAGGCCTGGGCAAAGCCGCTCTGGAGCTCCATGACCTCCTGATAGGTGTGCGCGGCCATGACCGCCTTGCCGGCTTCCACGCCCTCCTCGAAGGTGCCCCGCGTGAGCGCCATGACCTCGCCGCCGATGGCCTCGAAACCCTTGGTGGCGGCGTTGCCGGCGGCGACCGCGGCGTCGACGTTCTGCTTGCCGAAGACGGCGAACTCGTCGTAGCTCCGGGCCATCGCCTCGAGGTTCTCCTTGTTGACGGCGGCGGCCTTCTCGTAGCCCTTGGCGGCGGCGTCGGCGCCGGCCTTGACGACCTGCTCGACGGTCTCCTTGCTCGCCGTGACCACGCTGTCGAGGACCTCGCTGGCGGCCTGCGCCGAATCCTTGGCGGCGTTTGCCTTGGCTTTGCTGCTCATCGCTGATGTTCCTTCCTCATTCCGGCCGCGCCGAGCTCTCGGTTGGGCCCGCGCAGCATCCCGTCGTGTTGGGTTATGCTGCATTGCAATATAAGTAAAAAACGCGGAAGTCAAGGGTTACAGCATCAATATTGTGCGTCGCAGCAAGTCATATTCCGCGTCGCACAAAAGACCGACTGAGGTGGCGCCGCGGGGGACGCCCGAGGCCCCGCCCATGCCGCCGCCCTTGCCGGTCCCCACGCCGGCCCCCACGGTGGTGCCGGCTTTCCTCGCGCAAACCTGCTAGGGTCGCGCCATGGCTCCCGTGCTGACGCACCTCGCCCTCCACGTCCGCGATTTCGAGGCCTGCGTTGACTTCTACCGGGACGACTGCCAACTCGAGGAAGTCCATAAGCGGGGCGCCGAGGCGGCGGGCCGCCTGGTGTGGCGGCCCAGGGACGAGCCCTTCCCGGTGGGCTACTACTGCGGCGTGCGCGACCCCGACGGCCAGCCCCTGGGCCCCGGTGCCGGCGACCTCGGCGCCGGCCCGGGTTCCTGAGCCGGGCCGTCGACTCACCGCGGGGCCGCGCCTTTCATGGACACCGCGCTCAACACCATCGCCGCCCTCCTGGGGCTCGCCGCCGTCTTCGGCTACCTCAACCACCGGCTCCTCAAGCTGCCGCGGACCATCGGCTTCGTCGTCATCGCGCTCGCCACCTCGGTGGCTGCGCTGGTCCTCGACGCGGTGCTGCCCGGACTGGGCATCGGGCCGGGTTTACGCGGCTCGCTCTCGGGCATCGACTTCACCGACACCCTGATGAAGGGGATGTTGAGCTTCCTCCTCTTCGCCGGCGCCCTCCACGTCGACCTCTCGGCGCTGGCCAGCCGCAAGTGGGCGATCTCGACCCTGGCCACGGTCGGGGTGCTGATCACCACCGCGTTGGTGGGCGGCGCCATGTGGCTGGCGCTGGGGGCGCTCGGCGTCGCCGTGCCGTTCACCTATTGCCTGGTCTTCGGCGCCCTGATCGCGCCCACCGACCCGGTGGCGGTGCTCAGCATCCTCAAGACCGCGAACGTGCCCCCGAGCCTCGAGGTCAAGATCGCCGGCGAGAGCCTGTTCAACGACGGCGTGGGCGTCGTGGTGTTCGGCATCATGGTGGCCATCGCCGCCGGCGTCGGCGGCCACGGCGAGCCCGCCGGCGCGGCCCAGATCGCGCTTCTGTTCGTCCGCGAGGCGGTGGGCGGGGTGGCGCTGGGGCTCGTTGCCGGTTACCTCGCCTTCGTCGCCATGCGCTCGATCGACGAGTACAACGTCGAGATCATCATCACCCTGGCGCTGGTCACGGTGACCTACCGCCTCGCCGACGCGCTCGACACCTCAGGCCCCATCGCCATGGTGGTGGCCGGCCTGCTCATCGGCAACCACGGCAGCCGCTTCGCCATGAGCGAGACCACGCGCGAGCACCTCGGTAACTTCTGGTCGCTGGTCGACGAGATCCTGAACGCCGTCCTGTTCCTCCTCATCGGCCTCGAGGTGGTGGTGATCGAGGCGCGGACGCCCTTCGTGGTGGCGGCGCTGATCGCCATCCCGGTGGTGCTGGCCGCGCGCTTCGTATCGGTGGCCACGCCGATCACCCTCTTGGGCCTGAGGCACGCCTACACCAAGGGCGCGGTGCCGGTGCTCACCTGGGGCGGCTTGCGCGGCGGCATCTCGGTGGCGCTGGCGCTGTCGTTGCCGGACTCGGCGGCCAAGGAGGTCATCCTGGCCATGACCTACGGCGTCGTCATCTTTTCGATCGTCGTCCAGGGCCTTACCATCGAGGCGCTGGTGCGCCGCGTGGTGCCGCCCCAGTCCTGACCCAGTCCACCTGCGCCCGCCCACCTGCGCCCGCCATTGGGAGAGTGTCCATGCCCCCACCCTCGGCCAAGGTCGAGATCATCGACAAGAGCACTGTCTATCAGGGTCACTTCCGGGTCGATCGCTACCGCTTGCGCCACACCCTGTTCGGCGGTGGCTGGGGCCGGGAGATCGACCGCGAGGTGCTGGAACGGGGCCACGCCGTCGCCGTGCTGCCCTACGATCCGGCCCGGGACGCGGTGGTGCTGATCGAGCAGTTCCGCATCGGCGCCTACCTTCACGGCGGCGACAGCCCCTGGCTCCTGGAGATCGTCGCCGGGCTGTTCGACGCCGGCGAGGGGCCCGAGGAGGTGGCGCGGCGCGAGGCCGCCGAGGAGGCCGGGCTCGAGCTCGGCGAGCTGATGCCGGTGGCGGCCTTCTACACCAGCCCCGGCGCCGTCACCGAGCATATCGAGGTCTACTGCGCCCGGGTCGACAGCCGGGGCGCCGGCGGGGTCCACGGCCTCGACGAGGAAGGTGAGGACATCCGGGTCCTGGTGATGCCCTTCGCCGAGGCCCTGGCCGCGCTCGCCGCGGGCCGGGTCAGGAACAGCCCGGCGCTGGTGGCGCTGCAATGGTTGGCGCTCAATCGGGAGGACTTGAGGGCGCGCTGGGGCTAGGATTTAGGCCACCAATGTCCGCAATCAGCCGTAAAGCCGCCCTCCGGCCGAGCCTCTCAGAACTACCGTTGTCGACCCGACTCTGACATTCTCAGGTCAAGGCTGAATGCTCTTAGCGGGAGCATGCCCTAGGGAGATGCGTCGCCGGTGCGACTGGTGTGGGAACGATCCGAAGAGCTCCCTCTGGCGGCCCTTGGACTTCGTCACCCCTCGGGCGTAGGATCGCGCCATCAAGCCCAAATACGGGGAGGACTCCCGTGGCCGAACGGGAGGTGCAACGGAGGCTCGCCGCCATCGTCAGCGCGGATGTGGTGGCGTATACACGCCTCATGGAGCGGGACGAGGTCGGCACCCACGCTCGCCTCAGGGCCCGCTTCAAAGCACTGGTCGATCCCAAGATCGGTGAGCACGGCGGTCGCGTC
>CBDUZE010000112.1:0-6390 GCA_965371625.1 uncultured Alphaproteobacteria bacterium | reverse complement strand
TCCGGATGTCGCACCAAGTCTCAGCCAAGAGTGCTCGGCAAGGCCGCGCCCATCGGCAGCGAATACGGCGCTCTATCGGTGTCCTCCTTGCCGGGGAGCTTAGCTGTCATCGACAGAGGCATCTTTGTGCCGGTGATGCTGCGGAATGTCTCTTCTTGGCTACAAGCGGCGGTTCAGGCCATGCCGCCGGCACGTCCGGTCTACCTCGGACAGCAGACATCGGTGAACCGTTTTCCAGAGCCCTCGACTACTCAGGCCATGGATACGCGCGCAGGGGCGCCGCGGCGCGCCCACATCCGCCTTGCGAGGCCCACGCGATCGCCGTAACGTGATCCCTCGGGACATTGGGCAGGAGTGGAGAGCGGCGATGAACCTCGAAGGCATCCTGACGGTGACGCTCACGCCCTTCGATGCGGAAGGCCGGGTCGACTTCGACGCTTACGAGCGGCTCATCGAGTTCGTGCTCTCGAAGGGGGTCCACTGCGTCATCCCCTGCGGCACCACCGGCGAGTACTACGCGCTTTCGGGCCAGGAGCGCCGCCAGGTGATGGACTTCGTGGCCGAACGCGTGGACGGGCGGGCGCGGCTCTTGGCGGGCACCAACGCCACCACCACGAACGAGGTCATCGAGCTCAGCCGCCATGCCAAGGAGAAGGGCTACGAAGGCGTCATGCTGGCGGCGCCTTACTACTCGCTGCCCACGCCCGAGGAGCTGGCGACCCACTTCAAGGCGGTGGCCGAGGCTACCGGCATGCCGATCCTGCTCTACAACTTCCCGGCCCGCACCGGCGTCGATCTCGACCCCGCGCTCCTCGAGGCGCTGCGCCCGGTCGAGGAGGTCGTCGGCATCAAGGAGAGCAGCGGCTCGATCGCCCGGCTGCACGAACTCCTGGTGAACTTCGCCGACCGTTACGAGATCGTCTGCGGCGCCGACGACCAGGCGCTGGAGTACTTCACCTGGGGCTCGCAAAGCTGGGTCGCCGGGGCCTCCAACTTCCTGCCCGCCGAGCACGTCGCGCTCTACGACGCCTGCGTGCGCAAGCGCGACACCGAGAGCGGCCTCAAGGTCATGCGCAAGCTGCTGCCGCTCTTCATGCTGATGGAACAGGGCGGCAAGTACATCCAGTTCTGCAAGTACGGCTGCGAGCTGGCCGGGGTCCCGGCCGGCGGAACCCGCGCCCCGCTCACGCCCCTGAGCTCGGCCGAGCGCCAGCGCTTCGCCGAGCTCTACGAGCAGGCCGTGGCCTGAGCCGAGCCAAGGGAGGGAGCCGTGGGCGCGCGTGTCTTGATCATCGGGGTCGGCGACGTCGGCAGCCGCTTCGCCGCCGGGCTCGCCGCCGACGAAAACGTGGACGAGCTGGTGCTCGCCGGACTGGCGCAGGGCGAGGGACCGTTCATCGCCGGCATGCTGGCCTCGAGCTATGACGTCACGGTGCGCTTTCGCGCCGTCGACGGCACCCGGCTCGGGGAGGTGGAGAAGCTGCTCAAGGACGAGGCCCCCGACCTCATCGTCCAATCGGCGTCGTTGATCGGCCCCTGGACCGTCATGGACCGGCGCGACCCAACGGCCCAGGCGCTCAGCGCCGCCGGGCTCGCCGTGCATCTCCCGGCACAGCTCCCGGTCCTGATGACGGTGATGATGGCGGTGCGGGCGGCCGATTTCCAGGGTCCGGTCGCCAACATCTCGTTCCCCGACGTCACCCATCCCATCCTCGACCGCATGGGGCTGGCGCCGACGGTCGGTCTCGGCAACGTCAGCATGCACCACTGTCGCGTCCGCGCCGCGCTCAGGGCGCGGACCAAGGCCAAGGGCGAGGACGCCGACGAGCTGCCGCTCATCCGCCTCATCTCTCATCGCAACATGGGCCACGGCGTCTATACCTGCCAGGCCCCGGACGATCCCGAGATGGGCGTGCGCGTCTACCTCGGCGAGGCCGGCGAGCGGGCCGACGAGCTGGCCTACGAAGGCTATCCGCTGGAGCCCAGCATCAAGATGAACTTCCTCACTTGCGCCGCGGCTCTTCCGGTCCTCAAGGCCCTGGTGCCGGGCGCCGCGCCCTTGCGCTACTCGACCCCCTCGCCGCGGGGGCTGCCAGGGGGCTACCCGGTGCGCATCGCCGGCGGCAGCGTCGAGCTCGACCTCCCCGACGGCGTCGACCTCGACGAGGCGGTCGCCTTTCTCGGCCCTTTCGCCAGGGGCGACGGGGTCGAATCGATCGAGGACGACGGCACCGTGATCTATACCGAGGAGGCCAAACGGGCGGTGGCCGGGCTCGACCCCGGGCTCACCGAGCCGCTCGCGCCCGGGGACGCGCTGGAGCGCTTTCAGCGGCTGTGGAGCCGCCTCAACGCCTGACCGCGGGGAGAAACTTCGGCTCACCCATTCGTCGGCGCCTCAGCCGAGGTAGGCCTTCTTGACCTGCTCGTTCTCCAAGAGATCGTCGCCGCTGCCGGAGAGCACGATCTCGCCGCTCTCCATGACGTAGCCGAGGTCTGCTATCTGCAGCGCCATGTAGGCGTTCTGCTCGACCAGCAGGATGGTGACGCCTTGGCGGCGGATGTCCTGGATGGCCTCGAACACCTGCTCCACCAGGATCGGCGAGAGACCCATGCTGGGCTCGTCGAGCAGCAGCAGGCGGGGCTCGGCCATCATGCCGCGGGCCATGGCCAGCATCTGCTGCTCGCCGCCCGACAGGGTCCCGGCGATCTGCTTGATGCGCTCGCGGAGGCGGGGGAACATGCTGAGCACGTGCTCGTGGGCCTGTTTGATGCCCTCCTTGTCGGTGCGCAAAAAGGCCCCCATCTCGAGGTTCTCCTGCACCGTCAGGCGGCCGAAGATGCGCCGTCCCTCGGGCACCTGCACGACCCCCATGCCGACCACCTCGTGGGGCAGGACGTCGTTGAGCACGGTGCCGCCCATCCGAACCTCGCCCTCGGCCGGGGCCAGGATGCTGCTGATGGTCTTGAGCGTGGTGCTCTTGCCGGCGCCGTTGGCGCCGATGAGGGTGACGATCTGATCGACGTCGACCTCGAACGAGACCCCGCGCAGAGCGTGGATCTTGCCGTAATAAACGTGAAGGTCGTCGACTTCGAGGAGCGCCATCTATCCCTCCGAGCGGGCCTTTGCGATCTGGCTCCGGTGCTTCATGCCCGCCCAGGCCGCCGCTAGCGGCCGCCCCTCTGCGCCACGCTCTGGCTGCCGAGGTAGGCCTCGATGACGCGCGCGTCGTTTTGCACCTCCTCGGGCGTGCCCTCCGAAATCTTGATGCCGTGGTCGAGCACCGAGACCAGGTCCGAGATCCCCATCACCACGCGCATCTGATGCTCGATCAGCATCACGGTGATGCCGAGCTCGTCGCGCAGACGCTGGATGAACTCCATCATGTCCCTCGTTTCGGTGGGGTTCATGCCCGCCGCCGGCTCGTCCAGCATGACCAGGTGGGGCTGGGTGGCGAGCGCCCGGGCGATCTCGAGCCGGCGCTGCTCGCCGTAGGGCAGATTCCGGCCCAGGATGTCGCCCCGGCCGCGCAAGCCCACGAACAGCAGCAGGCGGCGGGCCTCGTCGTGCGCCTCGGCCTCGTCCCGCCGGGTCCCCGGCGTGTTGAAGATGGCCCCGAGCCAGGTCGACTTCAGGTGCACGTGCATGCCCACCAGGATGTTCTCGATCGCCGTCATGTTGCTGAACAGGCGGATGTTCTGATAGGTGCGCGCGATCCCCCGCTTGGCCACCTCGTCGGGCGGCAGGCCATCGATGCGTTGGCCCTCGAAGACGATCTCGCCGCCGTCAGGGGGGTAGAACTCCATGATGCAGTTGAACACCGTGGTCTTGCCGGCGCCGTTGGGGCCGATGATGGAATGGATGGCTTGCTTGCGCACCGCGAGGTCGAGGCTGTCGACGGCGATCAGGCCGCCGAACCGCTTGGTCAGTCTGTCGGTCACCAGGAGCCCGTCGCCGGTCATGATCCGCTCTCCCCGACGGGCGGATGATGCAGGCCGGCCGCAGTGGTGGTGGCAAGGTCGCCGGCCGCCGCCGCGGCCGCGAGCGCCGCCTCGTCCTCGACATCGTGGGCGGTCTCGCGCCGCCGGGCGGCGGAGGGCCACAGACCCTCGGGCTTGAAGCGCATCATCGCGACCAGTGCGACGCCGTAGAACAGGAAGCGGAACTCGCCGAACTCGCGCAGCATCTCGGGCGTGCCCATGAGGGCGAAGGCGCCGACCACGACCCCCGGCAGACTGCCCATGCCGCCGACGATGATCAGCGCCAGGATGTTGATCGAGATCAGGAGCTGGAAGCTGTGGGGGAACACCGAGCCCAGCATGACGGCGAAGATGGCCCCGGCGACGCCGGCGAAGGCAGCGCCCAGGCCATAGGCCAGGAGCTTGACGTTGACCAGGTTGATGCCCAGGGCCTCGGCCACGTCCTCGTCGTCGCGGACCGCCGTCCAGGCGCGCCCGAGGCGCGAGTTTTCGAGCCGCCAAGCGCAGTAGGCGACGAACCCGGCGCACACCAGCGTCAGGTAGAAGAGGTCGGTCGGATCCGAGAGCGTGAGGTCGCCGATCTGGGGCTTGGGGATCGCCAGCACGCCCTGGGAGCCGCCCAAGAGCCAGGCCATGGCGTCGGAGAGCACCAGGATGCGGATGATCTCGCCCAGGCCCAGGGTGGCGACGGCGAGATAATCGCCGCGGATGCGCAGCACCGGCACCCCGAACAGCACCCCCGCGACGAGCGTCGTGAAGATGGCCATCGGCAGCGCCGCCCAGAACGACCAGTCGGCGAGCGCCTGGGGATGCACGGCGGTGAGCAGGGCCACCGTGTAGGCGCCGATGGCGTAGAAGGCGACGAAGCCAAGGTCCAAGAGACCGGCGAGGCCGATCTCGAGGTTGAGCCCCATGCCCATGAGGATGAAGAGGCCGACGATCATCAGCACCTGGCCGATGAACTGGCCGGTGGCGAGGGGCAGCAGGATCAGGAACAAGAGCCCCAGCGCCGCCGCGCCCAGCCTGACCGAGCGCTGGCGAGACGGCGCCAGCGCCTGGTAACGGCGCTTGTACTCCTCGCGGTTCCTGAGCCAGTAAGCCCGGGCGAGTACCGCGACCACGACGATCAGGAACGCCGGCCAGATCTTCAGCCCGTCGTAGGTGAAGAAGAACTCGCGGATCGTGCTGGCCACGCCTTCCGCCTGCAGCGTGGTTTGCAGGAGCTCCTGAAAGAGGCCGACGAGACCCGCCGTGATGAGACCGAAAATGAGCGGTCTGCGGGCGACCTCCGGAACGATATAAAGGAGCGCCCCGGCCAGGCCGAGCGCGGCGCCCACGAGCACCATGAGGGCGCTGCCCTCCCAGGTCCCCTGGTCCATGGTAAGCATCTTGAAGAGCTCGGGGTGGGCGGCGACGAACATGAAGCGGATCTTGACCAGGCTGGCGAAGATCACCAGCGCCGCCAGGACCGCGGCGCCGATCGCGCCCGCGGCCGCGCCTTGCACCAGCTTGCCGGGGATCGTGGGGTGGGGTGTCTTGAGGACGGTGCGGTATCCGGCCACCGCGGCGGCCACCAGCAACACCCCCTGACCCAGGGTCAGCAGATCGGCGATGATCCAGCGCTCGTGGAACAGCCTGATGATGCCGACGAGGGCGAAGTAAAGGCTCGCGGCGCCGTAGATCAGCCCGGTGAGGAAGGTTCGCTCGAGCGGCGAGCGCTTCTTTTCCTTGAGCTGGAAGGTGCTGGCAACTACGTCGAAGGCCATGGCCGTGCTCCCTCTCGCCTCGTCACGCTCGCTTGGCGGCGAGGCGCTCGCCAAGGATGCCCTGGGGCCTGAAGATCAGCATCAGCACCAGCATCGAGAAGGCGATGGCGTCGCGCAGCTGATAGGGCGCCGGGATGCCCAGGCCGTCGAGGAACAGGGCCGGGCCCACGGACTCGACCACGCCCAGGAACAGGCCGCCCAGCATCGCTCCGGGAACGTTGCCGATGCCGCCCAGCACCGCGGCGCTGAACCCCTTGATGCCGGGGAAGAAGCCCATGAAGAAAAACACCTGCTTGAAGACGAAGGCGTAGAGCACCGCCGCGATCCCGGCCATCGACCCGCCCAGGACAAAGGTGAACACGATCACCCTGTTGACGTCGATGCCCATCAGCGCGGCGGCGTCGCGGTCCTCCGATACCGCCCGCATTGCCGTCCCCATCTTGGTGCGCTGGACGATGGTGTAGAGGATCAGCATCGACAGGAAGGCGGAGACGATCACCACCACCTGCACCTTGGGTATGTCGTAACCGAAGAGGAAGAGCTTGCCCTCGATGAAGGCGATGTCCGGGTAGGCCCTGATGCTCGAACCGTACATGCCGCGGAACGAGTGCTGCAGGAAGAACGAGGCGCCGATGGCGCAGATCAG
>CBDUZE010000111.1:0-6754 GCA_965371625.1 uncultured Alphaproteobacteria bacterium | reverse complement strand
CGAGAAACTTGGCGACATGACCCTCGAAGCGCGCCACCAGCCCGGCCACGGTGTCTTGGTAGCGGCGCATTACCTCGCGCAGGTCTTCTGGATCTAGCCGCGCGGACAGCTCCGTCGAGCCGACCAGATCGCAGAACATCACCGTCAACTGCCGCCGTTCGGCGTCTATGGTGCGTTCGGTTTGGCCGGAGGGACCTTGCTTGGAAGCGGCCTCGCTGGTTGTCTCATCATCCCGCTCGGATAAAGCCATGACCGCGTTTAGAATTTTACGTCGATCACCAACCGCCAATATGCCGATATCTTTGAGATCGTCGATCGTCAGGGTGGGTAGCACGTCGGCGTCAATCCGGTTTTCAGCGAACGCCTCCACGTACTCGCCTAGGCCAAGTTCCTCCAGCCACCGGCCGACGTTGTCCAGCATGCCATCTCCTCCCGCTGCGCCGGGAAGACTACCAGATCAAAATAGTGTTTGCCACGGGCCGGACCGAGATCAAAACGTTGGGGGTGGTGACGTAAATCGAAACGTGCTGAATGTCGCCTTCGGGTCACGTGCGGACCTTTGGCGGGCCGTCAGGAAGGTCCGCTGCCTGAGGTGAAGCAGACGAAATTTGGGGCAAAGCCGACATGGGCGCTCGAAGGTCGGCTGTCGGGGGTAGAGCGGACCAACTCCGACCAGGGCCTGGACAGCCGCTTGTAGCCGAGGCTGTTCTCTAATTCCGGGATTGAGTTCAAGCTCTCCGTGACATGCCTGCCGGGTCCACTGTTCTCTCCGCGGTAGGGGCTTTGCCCTCCGCATCATGGCGTTAGGTGACGTTGACGGATCAATGTTGAAGACGCGCTTGTCTCTTCGAGGCATCGCAAAGCCTCGGTCGATCTCGCCACCGCCATCGTCCCGGCAGGGACGTCCGTCCCGCTCTCGCGGGAACTCAGCTGAGCGGTCGTTTTCTCCCTAATTGGTCACCTCCTTGGTCGACCACTGGAACCGCGTTCCATCGATCCACATTCGGTGCAGGATCACGGCCAGCTTGCGGGCAACGGCGACCTTGGCCTTCTTGAAGCCGACGCGTTTGGCCAGCCTGAGACCCCAGGCTTTCAGCGCACACCATTTGTGGACGCGGGTAAGCAGCACGCCAGCGGCCTCGAAGAGGTATGTCCTGAGCATGGCATCGCCGCATTTCGAGATGCGGCCGCTCCAGTCGACCTCGCCCGAGGCGTAGCGCCTGGGCGTCAGCCCGACATAGGCGCCGACGCTTCTGGATCGCTTGAAGCGCCTCGGGTCGTCGATCGCCGCCCGATAGGCCAGCGCCGTGATGGGGCCGATCCCCGGCACCGTCATGAACCAGCGGACCTGCTCGTCATTCCGCACCAGCGCCATCACCTTGCGATTGAGACCGCCGAGCTGCCGTTCGACGCCCTCTCGCGCCTTCAACAATGGCCCTACCGCCGCCGTCAGATCGGGACGGTCCGCAATCAACCTCTCGACGCGGACGGTGAACACACTGCCCTTGGCCCTGCCGACCACCAGACCGAGGTTCTTCAGCAAACCGCGAACCTGGTTCTCGAGATCGCGTTTGATCTTGACCAGCAAGGCCCGGCTGTTCAGCACCGCCCGCACCGCGTGACTGTCCAGGCTTTTGACCCTGACCTCCTTGTACCAGCCCGCCTGCATGATCCGCGCCAGCCCAAGAGCATCGTTGCGGTCGCTCTTGTTGACCTGCATCGACAACACCGCCTTGGCATGACGGGCATCGATGCAGATCACCGGCAGGCCAAGAGCCCGCAACTCGGTCCACAACCAGGTCGAGGTCGGACCCGTCTCGAGGCCAATGCGCAACGCACCCGGCGCCTTCGACTTCACGAACCCGGCGATCGCCTCGGGCTCCGACGCGACCGTGCCTTCGCACACAACCTCGCCCCATCGGTCCACCACACAGATCGATGTCTCCTTGAGCGACACGTCCAATCCAACATAGAGTTCCATGGCTGCTCTCCTGTTCCCTTATTGCATCGAGGCTGGCTCAGACCAGACCTCGTTGGACCACGGAGAGCAGCACCCACATCGATCGGGTTCAACCCGATCCCGGAATTACCCCATGTTGAAGAACTATTTTCGGGCCGTTCGCGCGCAAGTTTGATTCACATGCGGCTCAGTCGGAGCAATCAGAACGGCGGCGTAATAATCCCCCACGTGAGCGCCGGTAGCGTTGTGGCTGCGGCGGCGTAAAACTGTACCAGGTATGGCCTTCGGTCAGTTCAGTGCTGACGGAAGGCCGGGGGATGTATGGAGTGGAGCTGTACGCGCGGGTTCGGCGGGTCTGCCATGTAGAGAGGATGAGCATCCGGGAGGCCTCGCGGATGTTCGGCGTGGACAGAAGGACGGTGGCCAGGATGCTAACTAGTTGCTAAGAATTCCTGTTTACCATACCGCCCGTGGACTAGTTGCCTGCGAATTCGTCCGGACCTCCCGTCATGGCCAAGACCGTCCTCATCGTCGAAGACAACGAGCTCAATTTAAAGCTGTTTCGTGACTTGCTCGACGCCCATGGCTACGAGACGCTGGAGACCCGGGACGGCCTCGAGGCGCTGGTGCTGGCGCGCCAGCACCATCCCGACTTGATCCTGATGAACATTCAACTGCCCGAGGTCTCGGGCCTCGAGGTGACCAAATGGATCAAGGAGGACGAGGAGCTGAAATCGATCCCCGTGGTCGCCGTCACCGCCTTAGCGATGAACGGCGACGAGGAGAATATCCGCCGGGGCGGTTGCGAGGCCTACATCGCCAAGCCGATCTCCGTGGCCAGTTTTATGGCGACGGTGAAGCACTTCCTGGACTAGACGACCGATGTCGGCTCGCGTACTCGTCGTCGACGACCTGCCGCTCAACATCAAGGTGCTCGAGGCCAAGCTGGCGAGCCAGTACTTCGACGTGGTCACCGCGCCCGATGGCGCCACCGCGCTCGAGCGCCTCGACAGCGAGAGCTCCGACATCATCTCCTCGACGTGATAATGCCGGGGATCGACGGCTTCGAGGTCTGCCAGCGCGTCAAGGCCAAATCCGACACGGCTCACATTCCGGTGGTCATGGTGACCGCGCTCAGCGAGATCGAAGACCGGGTGCGCGGTCTGGAGGCGGGCGCCGACGACTTTCTCATCAAACCGGTCTACGACCTCGCCCTGTTCGCCCGGGTCAGGTCGCTGGTGCGGGTCAAGATGATGCTCGATCATGTCAGGCTCAGGGAGCGCACCAGCGACACCCTCGGCGAGCTCAACGGTGGCGAGGCGATGGCCTATATCGACGCCAGCGACGGCCGTATTCTGGTGGTCGCCGACGACGATCACCACACCAGATCGATCTGCCGGAGCCTCGAGAGCGAGCATCGGGTGCAGGCTGAGAGCGACGGCGAGCGGGCCCTCGCCGAGGCGCGCGGCGGCAAATGCCGTGTTCGCCATCCCGGCCCAAACCCTTTGGGGCGCGACCGAGAAGCTCAAGATCGTGCGCATGGCCGTGGGCAACAGCTACGACGCCTTTGGCACCGGCGACGAGGACTTGGACGTCTTTCAGGACCTCGAGGCTCCGTGGTTCGGGGACGTGATCGCCGACTTTGAGCGGCTGGCCGGGAGGGCCGCGTCATGACCGCGATCCCTCCCTGCATCGCGCTGGATAAGCGCCAACTGCCCGGTGTGCTTCGGGAGGCCGGGACGCTCGGCACGAGGGTCGTGCCCCGCTCGATGGTCGCGGGCTACACCGACCCGTACCTGATCAAGGTCGATGGCGACTGCCTGAGCCCGGAAGTCAACGACGGCGACCCCGTGGTCGCTTCGCCTGACGCCCCAGTGATCCGAGGCAAGCTCGTGGTCCTGTACCCGAAGGATGGTGGCAAGCCATCGGTCAAGCGGGCGATCATGATCCCCCCGCCGAGCATGATGGAAGTGCACCCCGACAGCGAGATCATGCCGCTGGTGATCGTCGAGCAACTGAACCCGCCTCGGGAGTACCGGATCGACGTGGACAAGCTCGAGGCCGTGCACGGGGTACTGGGGGTGATACCGAGGGGCGAGGCGAAGCTCCTCTCAACCGCGGCGGAGGCCGCTCAGAGTTCGACGCCGACCGTCATCAGCCGTTGGGACGGGAAGCGGACGCGCACGGTGGTCCCGCGGTCGAGGGCGCTGTCGATCTCCAGCGACCCGCCGTGCAACTCGACCAGCGCCTTGGTGAGCGGCAGGCCGAGCCCGGTGCCCTCGTGGCGGCGGGTCAACGACCCCCCGACCTGGACGAAGGGCTCCAAGGCGGTGGCAATGTCCTCGGCCGCTATGCCAATCCCGGTGTCGGAGACGCGGATCAAGAGGCCCTCGCCTGGCTCTACGCTCGCGGTCAAGGCCACGGTGCCTCCCGAGGGCGTGAACTTGATCGCGTTCGAGAGCAGGTTGATCAGCATCTGCTTCAGCTTGCGCTCATCCGCCCGCAACGAGGGAAGCCCCTCCGGGAGCTCGCTTTGCAACGTTAGCCCGGCACGCTGAGAGCGCTCCTTGACCAGGCTGAGACAGGATTTGACGACCCTGGGGATGTCGATCACCTGCTCGTGGAGCTCGGCCTTGCCGGCCTCGATCTTCGAGAGATCGAGGATGTCGTTGATTAGCTCCAGGAGGTGCTGGCCCGAGGCGTTGATGTCGCTGGCGTACTCGAGGTACTTGGGGTTGCCCACGGGTCCGAAGATGCCCTGGTAGGTCATCTGGGAGAAGCCGATGATGGCGTTGAGCGGCGTCCTCAGCTCGTGGCTCATGTTGGCCAGGAATTCCGACTTGGCGTTATTGGCCGCTTTGACGCGCAGATTTTCATAATGCAGGGCCTCGGCCATATTGGCGAGCTCCACGCCCTGCTCTTCGAGTTTGGATTGAACCATCTCGAGCTCGTACACGGTGCGCTCCAGGGTCCTGCCGCGCAGCACCAGCTCGCGCTCGGACTTCTTGGCCTCGGTGACATCGGTGAACACGGTGGCCACGCCGCCGTCGCGCATTCGCCGCCCCTTAAAGAGGAACCATCGGCCGTCCTGGTATTCGACGATGGTCTGACCGCTGATTTGCTTGTGACTTCTTAGCTGTTCGGAAATCCACGCCTCGGCACTGGTGTCGACCGGGATCGCACTGTCCTTGAGGCCGGCCGATAGGACATCGGCGAAGAGCTCGCCCTTGCCCCGCGACTCTCCGCGGATACCGTGCAACCCGTCGAACACGTCGTTGGAGTAGACGAGCCGGTCGGCCTGATCCCAGATGGCGATCCCCTCGGCCATGACGTGGATCGTGTCCTCCAGGCGCAGCCACGATTGCTTGACCTCGGTGGCGTCGCTCCACACGCCAATGACCCCACCACCGGATACGGGACGCTCCTTGATCTCGATCCAGCGACCATCGGTGAGTCGTTGTTGGATGCACGACGTCGCGGGATTTCGGTGCTGACGGAGCCTCTCCGCGATCCAGGCTTCGCGATCCCTGAGGACGAGGGAGCCGGCGATCTCGCCGTTTTTAGCCTTCAGGCGGACGATTTCTGGGAAACTCAGGCCAATGATCTCGTCGATCGAGTCGAACGATCGATAGATGTAGCGATAATGTTCGTTGCAGTGGACCAACACGTCCCTGTCATCGAACAACGCAATGCCGATTCTGAGGTCATCGAGCGCTCGCTGGAAAATCTTCGAGTCACTCGGGTCCATGACGTTCCGTTCGGTTGCCCCGCTGCCTGTCCGAGGACTAAGACCGGTGGCTTTGCGCCCCGCCGTTTCCGACGATTTGCCCTATCGAGGGTCGCCGGCTAGGGCGGGGTTTCCGTCGACCCTCACGGCTTCCGACAGGCTCCAGGGTCAGGGCAATCGCATGCGGTAGCGAAAGGTCGAACGCCAGGACCGTCGCGGCCACGGCGAGGCCCACTATGGCCGGGGTGGTGGAGCTTCTTGCCCTAGTCAACAAGTTCATTGGTCTTCCGGTCCGCGAACGCACTCAGCGCGGTGAAAGTTTCGGATCGGGCGATCCTCGCGCGGCTCGAGGGCCGTCACGCCTCGCGATCCCTACCTCCCGAGTGTCAGCGGGCGCGGGAATCGAAGCGGATGCCGGGTCGTCCCGGATCCCCTGGCCTAACCGACGCGAGGCCGCCTCGAGGCCTCTGCCGATGGCCAGCATTGAGTCGGCGCTCGGGGGCCGGGTGGAATCGAGGGACTTCAACAGACGTAGCGCGGTCTCGTACTCTCGAGTCAGGTCGGGCGCGATCCGACACCCGGGCTTTTGCGCGAGCTCGCTCAGACCGGTGACGGCCCGCTCGAGCGCGGCGATGGCTGTCGTCCGCTCGACCTCGATCCTCCGAGTCAGATTTTCCAACGCGCGCTCCGCGATGCGAGGGTGAATCGATGGATCGCTCATCGCGGCGCCCCCACCGCCCGGTTTTCACTCGGCAACTCGATCATGGCTCGGAAACCCCTCATGTGGTCCCGCCTTGGACACTGGTTCAGCCTTCAGGTTGGCGCCGGCCGGCCAGCGAGACCGCGGGGGCGGGGGCTCGGCCCCGCTCACGCGGCCTTGATCTCGTCGAGAAACTTCTCGACGGCGGCGCGCAGGGTTTCCGATTGCTTCGAGAGCTCGCCCGCGGAGCTCAACATCTGGCTCGAGGCGGCGCCGGTGTCTTGCGCCGCCTTGTGCACACCGGAGATGTTGTTCGAGACCTCTTGCGTGCCCTGCGCGGCCTCCTCGACATTGCGGCTGATCTCGC
>CBDUZE010000110.1:0-6833 GCA_965371625.1 uncultured Alphaproteobacteria bacterium | reverse complement strand
GGCCCGGTCGGCTGGCGTTCTCGGCCCGCGCCCGCGCTGCGGCAAGCTAGGGACGTGGCGGCGCCCGATCAAGCGAATTCGGTGCCCCGAACCGGTCGCGGCCCGCGGGCCTCGGGGCCGCGCCCCTCAGCGCTCGCCCTCTTCCTTCTCGACCGTGCCCTCGAGCACCTCGGCCATGTCGTCCTCGTCCTCGCCCAGCTCCGAGGCATCCTCGATGAACTCGTCCTTCTTGGTGGCCTGGTCCTTGTCCTCGAGCTCGGCGAGCTCCGCCTTCTTGTCGCTCGCGCTCACATCGGCCGCGGCGCTCGCCGGTTTCGGTTCCGGCGCAGCCTCGACCCGGCGCTTTCCTTTCACCGCTGCGTCGGCCGGCCGCTCGGTCGCGCATTTGGGGCAGACGACGGGTTCGCGGTTGAGGTCGTAGAAGCGGGATCCACAGCTCCCGCAGACACGCTTGGTGCCCCACTCTGGCTTCGCCACGCACCGACCTCCCACGCCGGTCGCCCGCCTGATTCGAGCGCACCCAAATGCCACGATCATCGAGTACTGTCAAAAGGTAATTGGGGTTGCCGGCGTCCCGTGGCATGCCCGGCGCGCTTGTGCTAAAGAGAACGGCGCGGGCCGCGCTTCGTGCCCTCGACGATATCCTCCCCTGAGCCGTGAAAAGCCCGAGCCCCCTCACCTCCCGGCCGGTGACCTCGCTCTCAGGCAGCGTCGAGGTGCCCGGCGACAAGTCGATCTCGCATCGCGCCCTCATCCTCGGCGCCTGCGCCGTCGGCGAGAGCACCATCAGCGGTCTCGCCGACGGCGAGGACGTGGCCCGCACGGGGGCGGCGCTTACGGCGCTGGGGGCCGAGATCGAGCGCGGCGCGGACGGCATGTGGCGGCTCTGGGGGGTCGGCGTCGGCGGCCTTCACGAGCCCGCCGGGGTCCTCGACATGGGCAACTCGGGCACCGCCGCGCGCCTCCTCATGGGGCTGGTGGCGAGCCAGCCGCTGACCTGCTTCTTCACCGGCGACGCCTCCTTGAGCACCCGCCCCATGGCGCGGGTGGTGGCGCCGCTCGAGGCGCTGGGGGCCCGCGTGGTGGCGCGCTCGGGCGGGCGCTTGCCGCTGGCGGTGATCGGCGCGGGCCACCCCTTGGCCATCTCCTATCGGCTGCCCGTGGCCTCGGCCCAGGTCAAGTCCGCGATCCTGCTCGCGGGCCTCAACTGCGCCGGCCGCACCACGGTGATCGAGCCCCAGCCGACCCGCGACCACACCGAGCGCCTGCTGCGCCACTTCGGCGCCGAGGTCGGCGTGGCGACGGGCGAGGACGGCGCCCGCGTGATCACCCTCGAGGGCCAGCCCGAGCTCACCGGCCGCGCGGTGCACATCCCCGGCGACCCGTCGTCGGCGGCCTTCCTCGCGGTGGCCGCGGCCTGCGCCCGAGAGGCCGAGATCACCGTCACCGGCGTCGGCGTCAATCGCTTGCGCGCCGGTCTCCTCGAGTGCCTGGCCGAGATGGGCGCCGAGCTCGAGCTCGCCAATCGGCGCGAGCTCGACGGCGAGCCGGTGGCCGACCTGCGGCTGCGCGCGGGCCCCTTGCAGGGCATCGAGGTGCCGGCCTCGCGGGCGCCCTCGATGATCGACGAGTACCCGATCCTGTGCGTCGCCGCGGCCTGCGCGCGGGGCGAGACGGTGATGCGGGGCTTGGCCGAGCTCAGGCTCAAGGAGAGCGACCGCCTGGCCGCCATGGCGCGCGGCCTCACCGCCTGCGGCGTCGCGGTCGAAGAGCTCGAGGACGGCCTCCGGATCACCGGGTGCGGCGGCGCGCCGCCGGGCGGCGCCCGGGTCACGGCCGAGCGCGACCACCGTATCGCCATGGCCTTCCTGGTGCTTGGCGCCGTCGCCCGCGAGGCGGTGACGGTCGACGACGGCGCCATGATCGCCACCAGCTTCCCGGACTTCGTCGCCGCCCTCAACGGGCTCGGCGCCGAGATCGTGGCCGCCGCATGAGCGCCACATGAGCGCAATGGTGATCGCCATCGACGGCCCGGCCGCGGCCGGCAAGGGGACGCTGGGGCGCAGGCTCGCCGAGCACTTCGGCCTCGCCTACCTCGACACCGGCGCGCTCTATCGCGCGGTGGCGCTGAAGCTATTGCGCGCGGGCGGCGATCCCGGCGATGCCGGCGCCGCCGCGGCGGCGGCACGGGCGCTCGAGCCCGGCGACCTCGAGGCGCCCGGGCTGCGCGACCAGGAGACCGGGCGCGCGGCCTCGGCGGTGGCTGCGTGGCCCGAGGTGCGGGCGGCGCTCGTCGACTACCAGCGCCGCTTCGCCGCCGAGCCGCCGGGTGGCGCCGCGGGTGCGGTGCTCGACGGCCGCGATATCGGCACCGTGGTGTGCCCCGAGGCCGACTACAAGCTCTTCGTCACCGCCAGCCTCGAGGCCCGCGCCGGGCGCCGCCTCGAGGAGCTCGCGGAGCGCGGCGAGGCGGCGAGCCGCGAAGAGGTCGAGCGCGAGATGCGCGAACGCGACGCCCGCGACAGCGGGCGCGAGGTCTCGCCCCTCGCGCAGGCGCCTGATGCCTACTTGCTCGATACCACAAATTTGGATATAGACAGCGCCTTCGCTGCCGCAAAATCGTATATTGGGGCGCGAACGCCTTGATCCCGGCGCTGGCCGGGAAAGCGTTTCTCGTATCGGATTTGGTAACTGGCGCCGCACTGGCGCCGCATTGGCGCGCCGGAGCGCGAGGAGCAGCCTAAAGCCGCGGGCATCGCGAGCCGCAACGGAACATAGGGATCGACGAGAACATGGCAGATGAGAGCGCCCAGGCGGGCGACGAGAAAGCCCCCACGGGCGAGGATTTTGCCGCCCTGCTCGAGGACTCGTTCGGCGTCGTCGAGGGCCTCGAGGGCAAGGTAATTCCCGGCACCGTGATCGCCATCGAGAACGACGTGGCGGTGATCGACGTCGGCCTCAAGGCCGAAGGTCGGGTGCCGCTCAAGGAGTTTTCAGTCGCCGGACAGGCCTCCGAGATGGTGGTCGGCGACCGTGTCGAGGTCTTCCTCGAGCGCATGGAGAACTCGCGCGGCGAGGCGGTCATCAGCCGCGACAAGGCGCGCCGCGAGGAAGCCTGGACACAGCTCGAAAAGGCCTTCGCCGTCAACGAGCGGGTCACCGGCGTCATCTTTGGCCGCGTCAAGGGCGGCTTCACGGTCGACCTCTCGGGCGCGGTGGCGTTCTTGCCCGGAAGCCAGGTCGACGTGCGGCCGGTGCGCGATATCGGGCCGCTTTTGGGCACCGACCAGCCCTTTCAGATCCTCAAGATGGACCGGCGCCGCGGCAACATCGTGGTGTCGCGCCGCGCCGTGCTCGAGGAAACCCGCGCCGAGGCCCGTTCGGAGCTGATCTCGAGCCTGAGCGAGGGCCAGATCATCGACGGGGTGGTCAAGAACATCACCGATTACGGCGCCTTCGTCGACCTCGGCGGCGTCGACGGCCTGCTCCACGTCACCGACATGTCGTGGCGCCGGGTCAATCATCCCACCGAGGTGTTGAACGTCGATCAGACCGTCAAGGTCCAGATCATCCGCTTGAACCCCGAGACCCAGCGCATCTCGCTGGGCATGAAGCAGCTCGAAGCCGATCCCTGGGACGGCGTCGAGGCCAAGTACCTGGTCGGCGCCAAGCTCAAGGGACGGGTCACCAACGTCACCGACTACGGTGCCTTCGTCGAGCTCGAGGCCGGGGTCGAAGGGCTGGTGCATGTCTCGGAGATGAGCTGGACCAAGAAGAACGTGCCCCCAGGCAAGATCGTCTCGACCAGTCAGGAAATCGAGGTCATGGTGCTCCACGTCGATCCGGTCAAGCGGCGCATCAGCCTCGGTCTCAAGCAGTGCACGGCCAACCCCTGGGAGGCCCTTCTCGATGCGCACCCGGTGGGATCGGTCGTCGAGGGACAGGTGCGCAACATCACCGAGTTCGGCCTTTTCGTCGGTTTGGACATCGGCGTCGACGGCATGGTCCACATGTCGGACCTCGACTGGCAGCAACCGGGCGAAGAGGCGATCACGCGCTACAAGAAGGGCGATGTCGTCACGGCCAGGGTGCTCGACGTCGACATCGAGAAGGAACGCATCAGCCTCGGCTTCAAGCAGCTCACCGAAGACCCGTTCGCCGACGCCAGCCAGCTCAAGAAGGGCCAGATCGTGACCTGCGTGGTGGCCAAGATCGTCGACGGTGGCATCGAGGTGACGGTCGACGATGGCATCTCGGGCTTCATCCGCAAGAGCGAGCTGGCGCGCGAGCGCTCGGAGCAGCGGCCCGACCGCTTCGCCGCGGGCGAGAAGGTCGACGCCAAGATCACCAACATCGACAGCAAGAGCCGCCGGCTCACGCTCTCGATCAAGGCGCGCGAGGTGGCCGAGGAGAAGAAGGCGATGGCCGAGTACGGCTCCTCGGTCTCGGGCGCCAGCCTCGGCGACATCCTGGGCGCGGCCATGACCCGGGCCCGCGAGAAGGTCGAGGCCAAGGAGGCGGAGGCGCCGGCAGGCGAGCCCGCCGCGGAGGAAACGGCCGAGAGCGAGGGCCAAGCCCCGGCGGCGGCCGATGCCCCTGCCGAGGACGCGCCCGAGCCCGCGGCCGCTGAGCCGGAGGCGAAGGCGGCCGAGCCCGAGCCCGCCGCCGCTGAGCCGGAGGCGAAGGCGGCCGAGGACGAGCCCGCCGCCGCTGAGCCGGAGGCGAAGGCGGCCGAGCCCGAGCCCAAGGCCAAGAGCCCGCGCACGAGCAAGGCCAAGAAGGCGGCCAAGGAAGAGGTCAAGGAGGACGCCGAGGCGGCGGCGGTCGCGGACCAGGAGAAGCCGGCCAAGAGCCGCGCCAAGAAGGCCAAGAAGGCGCCGGCCAAGGCCAAGAGCGCTGCCAAAAGCCCAGCCAAGGGCAAGGCCAAGGGCAAGGACGATAAGACCGCGACCGAGGAGAGCGCCTCGGACGCCGCGGGCGAGGGCGACAGCGAATAGCTCGACCGGGGCGTCAGCAGGGCACGCCCGAACGAGGTGAACCTGGATGTCGCTTGACGCGGATGGGCTCCTCGACCGGCGCCGGCTAAAGCGGCGAATCGCCTTTTGGCGCACCCTGGCAATCATCGCCTCGGTCGCCGTGGTGGCCGTCGTCGTCGACCGTTTTGGCGGCATCGGCGACCGCGATCGCGTGGCCAGGTTGAACGTGATCGGTGTGATCGTCGAGGATCGCGATCGTGACGAGGCGCTCGCCGAAGTCGCCAAGGACGACCGCGCCAAGGCGCTGATCGTACGCATCGACAGCCCCGGCGGCACCACCGCCGGGGGCGAAGCGCTCTACGACGCGCTGCGCCAGGTGGCCGAGGAGAAGCCGGTGGTGGCGGTGCTCGGCACCCTCGGCGCCTCGGGCGGATATATGGCCGCGGTCGCCGCCGATCACATCATCGCCCGCGAGACCACCATCACCGGCTCGATCGGCGTGTTGTTGCAGACCGCCGAGATCACCGGTCTGTTGGAGAAGCTCGGGATCTCGGCCGAGGCCATCAAGAGCTCCCCCTTGAAGGCCGCTCCCTCTCCCTTCGAGGAGCTAACCGAAGAGGCCCGCGCCGCCACTCAAGCCGTGGTCGACGCCACCCACCAATGGTTCGTCGGGCTGGTGGCGGAACGCCGCGACCTGGCGCTCGAGGTGGCGGCGTCGCTCGCCGACGGGCGGGTATACACCGGACGCCAGGCGCTGGAAAACGATCTCATCGACGCGCTCGGCGGCGAGCGCGAGGCGCGCGAGTGGCTGGAAGAGGTTCACGAGATATCGAGCGACCTGCCGGTGGTCGACCTCGAGTTCGACGACGAACGCGAGGTGATCAAGGACCTGTTTTCGATACTGGCCGGAAAAACGTTTTTATCTGAACGACTTATCCTTGACGGCTTGGTCTCCGTTTGGCATCCTGAGGGCTGACCTTAGGGTTCGCGCCGGGGTCTATTGAACGCTCGGTTGGGCGTCCACCACCCACCGTCACCGGAGCGAGACAGGGGCATCATCGGGGACCGTCGGCGATGACCAAGTCCGAGTTGATCCTGCGCTTGGCCGAGAAGAACCCCCACCTCTACCAGCGCGATGCCGAGCGCATCGTGGCCACCGTGTTCGACGAAATCTCGAGCGCGCTGGCCCGCGGCGATCGCGTCGAGCTGCGCGGTTTCGGCTCGTTCTCGGTCAAGCGCCGCAGCCCGCGCGTTGGTCGCAACCCGCGCACCGGTGACGCCGTCCACGTCGCCGAGAAGTTCGTCCCCACTTTCAAGACGGGAAAGGAACTGCGCAAGCAGCTCAACGACCCGACCCCTTCGGACGGCGCTTGAGCGGAGGTGACGGGAAGCGCGGCCCCGCGGCGAAGATTGCGGCCGGGGGAGCCTACCGGACATGGCCGAGGCGCACGTGAATAAGTTCTTGACCTGGATCGTACTGCTGCCCGTCGCCGTGGTGGTGGTCGCTTTCACCGTCGCCAATCGCGCGCCGGTGACGGTGAGCCTGGAGCCGCTGCCGCTGGAGCTCGGCGTACCGCTCTATGCCGTGGCCATGGCCTCGGTGCTGGTCGGCGTGGTGGCCGGGGGCGTCGCGGCCTGGGCGCGCGGCCGCAAGTGGCGGCGCCTGGCCCGGGCGCGGCGGCGTCAGCTCGAACGACTGGAAGGGGAGCTCGAAAGCCTGCGCCCGCGCGCCGTCGGATCGGGCCCTCCGGACGCCCGCCGACGCGGGCAAGGGTTTGCCCCGGGGCCGACCGGGAGCCCAGGATAACGGCGCTTGCGGCGGATCAGGGTCGCATCGTGCCCTCGACGGCGCCGGGC
>CBDUZE010000109.1:0-6852 GCA_965371625.1 uncultured Alphaproteobacteria bacterium | reverse complement strand
CCGCCTAAGGGGCGAGCTCCGAGACGAAGTCTTCGTACTTGCCGCCGGCGCCTCTCGGGATCTCGTCGAGATAGCTGAAAGTGAGCGCGAAGGGGTAGCCGAGCCGCGACCAGATCAGCTCCTTTAGCTTCTCCTCTTCGCCCCCCGTTAGCCCGCGCAGGACCACCAGCCTGACCTCGATGTGCTCGGGCGTCTTCTGCACGAACTGGAGCTGACTCACCGGCGCCACGTCGGTGTAGCCGGTATCGCCGAGGGAGGGCCAGAAGCGATCGCCCGAGGGCAGTGTCAGCATGTTGCGCACCCGACCCATGATCCGCGCGAGCACGGGCAGCCCGCGTCCGCACGGGCAGGCTTCGCCGACTTCGGCATAATCGCCGAGGTCATAGCGGATCAGCGGCGTGGCGAAGTTGTGGAGATGGGTGACGATGACCTTGCCGACGGCGCCGGGCGGACAGGGCCGACCCGACTCGTCCAGGACCTCGACCAGGGCGTTCTCGGCTTGGATGTGGTAGTGCTCGTGCTCGGGGCACTGCAGCGCCATGTAGCCGAGCTCTTCGGAGCTGTACATATCGACCACCGGGATGTCCCAGGCCTCGCGGCACGCCTCGCGCACCCTGGGGGCCATCGACTCGCCCAGGGTTTGCGCCTCGCGAAGGCGGGGCAAGTCGATATCCCGCTCCAGGCAAAACCGCGCCAGGGCCTCGAGGTTGGTGGGAAAGGTGATCAGGTAGTCGGCATCCTGACGCTGCAACCACTCGATCTGCCGATCCACCGGCGTGGTGATGTTGAGCAGCGCCGCGGGTCCGGTGCGGAAGATCCCGGCGGTCGCCGTACCCCAGTTGCTCCTGCGCAGGCCCTTGGGATAGCCGGCGCGGCCGTCCCTGACGTTGCGGATGGCGGCGATCTTGCCGCTCAGGTCACGGCGGTGCCAGAGATGGTTGCGCAACGTCGCCACGCGCCAGAACAGGCTCGTCAGCTCGGTGCCCAGCACCTTGACCGGCATGCCGGTCGAGCCCGAACTGATGATCTCGAAGCTGCGGCCGTGGGTCTTGGGCGGCCGGCGGCTGGTCAAGGCCTCGAGATGCGTCTGCAGCTCGCTCCGCGTGAGTATGGGGATGCGGGCCCAGCTCTCGGGCGTGAGCGGCTGGGCTGAATCGATGGCGGCGGCCTGGAAGCGCTCGCGGTAGAAGGGCACCGTGCGCTGGGCATGGCGCAGAAGACCCTGGAGCTGCCACGACTGCCGCTCGCGCAGGACCTCGGGCGGCCACCACTGGCTCTGCTCGAGCTGGTAGAGCAGGGCCAGGGCCTTGGTCGCCGCCTGCCGCGGCAGCGCCGGCCAGACGAGGCCGGCGATCGCCGATATCGGCGCCAGAACGGTGTCGGGACGTTGCAAACCTCGGGCTCCGGGGCCTGATTGTAGCGCCATCGCCGGGGCCCGAACAGTCCCGCGGCCGCGCCCCGGCGTCGTGGACAACAATAATGTCAGCGCCCGCCTCGGCCCAGCGCACGGCTTCATCGAAAGCTGGCGGCGCTACGACAACACGGTTCGGCCACACAGTGCGCCGGGTTACAGGCCACCCGCACCACAGGCAATCATCTCGCCCTGGCCCGACCCGGCCTCCGTTATCGAAGGACTACGGCCGGATTGGTCCTTCCGATCGACCGAGATCGGACTAACATAGGGAGTGGTACGAAGATTGGAGGCAGGCCAAAGGGAGTTGGCACGCGATCCGGCTTGCCGAGGGGAGAATCGGCCAACAATGAAAATCACGAGTGTGTCGGTCTATTCCGGTCCGAGCATCTTTGGCCGTAAACCGGTGATTCGATACACCCTCGAGCTCGGCCCGCTCGCCGATTGGTCGACGGAACGCCTGGGGCCCACCTTTGTTGATGCTCTGCTCGAATGGGTGCCGACTCTTCGCGACAACAGCAACCTCCTTGACAGGCATGACCGAGGGGGCGCGTCACTCGGCCAAGTGCTGATGCTGACTGCGATCGAGCTGCAGAACGCGGCCGGCGCCGGTGTCGACTTCGGCGAGGTGCGCCCCACGGGCTCCGCTGGCGCCTACGACGTGGTCTACGGGTACGAGGATGAGGAAGTCGGCCTCGCCGCCGGCCGACTCGCTCTGGCCTCAATTCAGCATTTGCTGCCAAGCCAAGAGGCGGGGAAGGCTGGCATCAGGCCCGACTTCGACTTCGCCCGTAAAAGAGACGCGTTCATTCGCTTCGGCCAGCGCAGAGCCTTGACGTATAGCGTGAGACGCCTTGTCGAGGCGGCGGCGTCGCGCTCCATCCCCTGGGCCCACCTAGGCAGCAACCTGATCCTGTTCGGTCAGGGGCGACACCAGAGGCGGATGTGGAAAATTTTTACGGATCAGACAGGTAACGTCGCGTTTCGCATCTCCAGCGACAAGGCGTTGGCCAACCGGATCCTTGGCGAGATCGGTCTGCCCGTGCCGCGGCAGCGGGTGGTCAATGACGCGGAAGCTGCGGTGCGTGCCGCCGAGAGCATCGGCTATCCGGTGGTGGTAAAGCCGCTCAATGCCGATTTTGGCCACGGCGTCAGCGTGCGCCGGACCGATGGGCAAGCGGTCAGGGCCGCTTTCAAGGTAGCGCGCCGTTACGGGCGAGCCGTCATCGTCGAGAGCCACATCGACGGCCACGACCATCGGCTGCTGGTCGTCAACGGGGAGCTGGTCGCGGCGGCCAAGCGCGTGCCAGGGCACGTCGTCGGCGACGGCATGCACACCATTGAAGAGTTGGTCGAGGAGCTCAACCGGGATCCCCGGCGGGGCACCGGGAATCAGACTGTATTGGCCCGCCTCCGTTTCGACGAAGAGGCGAAGCGTCTGTTGGCGGAGGCCGGCTCTACCGCCAAGACGGTCCCGGGGCGGGGTGAAGTCATCTACCTGCGCGGCGTCAGCAACCGATCAGCCGGTGGGACCAGTATCGACGTGACCGAGACCGTGCATCCCGATAACCGCAAGGCGGCCATCCTCGCGGCAAAGGTCGGGGGCATCGACGTCGCCGGCATCGATTTTCTGAGCCCCGACATTGGCCTCTCGTACAAGGAGGTCGGTGGCGGCATATGCGAGATCAACACGACGCCGGGGCTGGGCGTGCATTACGCAGCGAGCCAGGGCGAACCGCGTGACGTCGCCGGCTCCATCATCGAGGCGCTATTTCCACCGGGAGCCCCAAGCCGCATTCCGATCGTTGCCATCACCGGCGGCGCCGGATCGACGGCGGCGGCGCGCATTCTGGCGCATATGCTTGAGCTGGCGGGACACAGCGTCGGACTAGCCACCAACGACGGTGTCTACATCAATGGTGATGTGACCGCCAAAGGGGGCATCCCGGGGCCGGCCGCCGCCCGTATGATCCTGCGCAATCCAATGGTTGACGCGGCGGTGCTGCAAACGGCGCCCGGCGAATTGTTGCGCCGTGGACTGGGCTGCGAGGGCTGCGACATTGGAGCCGTGCTGGACGTCACCGCCGAATCATCGGGCGGGGGCGCCGTCGCTTCCTCGGAACAGCTGTTCGAGGCGGTGCGCATCGTGGTCGAGTCGGCGGGCGAGACGATAGTGCTCAACGCTGATGACGACCTGTGCCTCGACCTCGCCGGCCACGCCGAAGCTAGCCACCTGTGCCTTGCTACCTTGAAGCCGGACCACCCTCGGGTGCGCGAGCATGTCGGGGAGGGCGGCCGCGCGGTGGTGCTCGAGCAAGGCCGCTCGGGAGCGATGATCGCCATTCACGACAAGGGAGACCGCGGCCCGGTCGCCGGCGTCGACCTCGCCGCCGCCAGCGCCGGTGGGATGGCGGCGGAGCACCTGCGAAGTGCTCTGTTCGCCGCGGCTATGGCCCACAGCCTGGGACAGTCGGTCGAGGACATCGGCCGCGCCCTAGGCAGTTTCGACTTCGGCTCGCTCTAACGCGTTTGGCGGCGGCCTGGAAGCGCTCGCGGTAGAAGGGCACCGTGCGCTGGGCATGGCGCAGAAGACCCTGGAGCTGCCAGAACTGCCGCTTGCGCAGGACCTCGGGCGGCCACCGCTGGCTCTGGTCGAGCTAGTAGAGCAGGGCCAGGGCCGGCGATCGCCGATATCGGCGTCAGATCGGTGTCGGGACGTGGCAAACCTCGGGCTCCGGGGCCTGAGTGTCGCGCCATCGCCGGGGCCCGAACAGTCCCGCGGCCGCGCCCCGGCGTCGCCCGCGCCGGCCGGCGCGGGCGACTGGGCCCGGTCCGGCTTGACCTCGGCGCGGGCGCCCGGCATTGATGGGCGCCTGATTGACCCACAGAGCGGGAGCCGCCTGATGGCGCCGTCGCTAGGGGTGGGGCCGAGTCGCGCCCCCGTCCCCGTCCCCGCCCCCGCCCCCGCCATGGAAGGCCGGCGGTGACCTCATCCGTCGCGGAACCGGTCGCGGCCGCGGTCGCGGCCGCACTCGCCGCCGCGCTGCCGCGGCGCCTCGGCCCAGCGGCCACGCTCGAGGATCTGAAGCGCCTCGCCGGGGGCTCATCGTGCGAGATTTGGTCCTTCGACGCGGTCCTGGGGTCCGAGCGCCTGCCGCTCATCCTCAGGCGCGATCCCGGCGGCGTGGCGGCGGGCGATCCGTTGCCGGGCATCGAGTTCGGCCCCTCCACCGACCGCGACGCCGAATGCCGGGTGCAGCGCGCCGTCGCCGCCGCCGGCGTGCCGGTGCCGCCGGTGCACTTCGCGCTCGAGCCGGCCGACGGGCTCGGCGCCGGCTACGTGATGGAGCGCGTCGAGGGCGAGACCATCGCTCGCAGGATTTTGCGCGAGGAGTGCTACGCCGCCGCGCGCGCCGCCATGGCCGGCCAGTGCGGCGAGATCCTGGCCCGCACGCACAGCGCCGAGCTGGCCCGGCTGTCGGGGCTTGCCGTCCTCACGCCCGAGGTCCAGCTCGACCAGTACCGCGGTTTTCTGGATCGGCTCGGCGAGCCGCACCCGGTGTTCGAGCTGGCGCTCCGCTGGCTCGAGGAACACCTGCCACCGGCGCGCCCGGTCAGGCTCGTGCACGGGGATTTCCGCAACGGCAACTTCATCGTCGGACCCGAGGGCATTCGTGCCGTGCTCGATTGGGAACTCGCCCATCTCGGCGACCCGATGGAGGACCTGGGCTGGCTCTGCGTCAAGTCCTGGCGCTACGGGGAGAACGACAAGCCGGTGGGAGGGTTCGGCCAGCGCGAGGAGCTGTTCGCGGCCTACGAGGCCGCCGGCGGGACACCGATCGACCCGGCCACGGTGCGCTTCTGGGAGGTCTTCGGGACCTTGAGGTGGGGCGAGATCTGTCTCTATCAGGCCTTCCGGCATCTCAGCGGATTGCATCGCTCGGTCGAGCTCGCGGCGATCGGCCGCCGCGCCTCGGAGACCGAGTGGGACCTGCTGGCGCTGATCGGCTGAGGGGGGACGCCAATGACCCAGGATCTGCCCACCGCACAGGAGCTGCTCGAGGCCGTGCGCGAGTTCCTGAGCGAGCGCGTGGCGCCCGAGCTCGAGGGCCATACCGCCTTCCATACCCGGGTCGCGATCAACGTGCTCGCCCTGCTCGAACGCGAGCTCGAGCTCGGGCCCGGACTCGACGCGGCCGAGCACGAGCGGCTCGAGGCGCTGCTCGGACGGCAGGGGAGCCTCGACGAGCTCAACACCGAGCTCGCCCGGGGCTTGCGCCAGGGGCGCTTCGACGGGCGCCGCGACGAGGTCGTGGCGCATCTCTGGGAAACCGCGCGGGGCAAGCTTCTGATCGCCAATCCTCGCTATATCGACGAGCCCGATTGAGGGTCTTTTCGAGCCCCGTCCCGGTCGGGGGCCTGGGAGCGCCGGGGGCCGGTCAAGCTCGGCGCTCCAACCTTTGGCGCTGTTTCCCTTGATTTCAATCAATGTTGGCGCTCGGTGGGGGGAGTATTGGATAGGACGAGCGGCATTAGTTCATGACTTCGAGCGAGGTGACCCGCGTGCCAAACGGACCGCGGACCAGGGCTCTTCAGGGCGGCACGGCGGCAACCCGAGCCGGAGACGCCGCGCATGCCAGCGCGCGCATGGCGTTTTGCCTTCACCTCGGCAAGCCCGAGCGAGCGCGTCTCGAGTCCCTTGCCCAGTCCCGCAGGCTGAGGCCGGGCGAGACCCTGTGCTCGGTCGGCGAGCCCGCCGATCACGTCTTCATCATCGTCTCGGGCGTCCTCAAGCTTTACAAGACCCTCGCCGACGGGCGCCGGCAGATTTCTCGGTTTCTGTTTTCCGCTGATTACTTCGGCCCCTCCGAGGGGGTGGCCAGATATCCCTGGACCGCACAGACCATCACCGTCGCCGAAGCTTGGTGCCTGGAACGGCGGCCCTTCGCCGATTTGCTGCAGGCCTCGCCCGACCTCGCCCAGGGCCTGTTGGGGGTGGCCTGGGACGAGCTCGAATCGGCGCGCGAGCACATGCTGCTGCTGGCCCACAAGGGCGCCGAGGAGAAGATCGCCAGCTTCCTCTTGTGGCTGGCGCGTCGCCAGTGCGAGCGGGATGACGGCGAACCCCTGTCGCTGCCCATGACCCGCCGCGACATCGCCGATTACCTCGGCCTCAAGACCGAGACCGTGAGTCGGACCCTGAGAGGGCTGCACCGGCGCGGGGTGATCCTGTTGCCCGATCCCGGCCACGCCGCGCTGATGCACCGTGAGGTGCTTGAATCATTGGCCAGCGGACAGCGCCGCGAGAAGGCGGCCTAACCGACCCAGGCCCACCTGAAGCAGTTCAGCTCCCGAGTCTTCCGCCGAAATTCCTGGCGCTCCGCGGCGCCGCGGCTACGCCATCCCTTTGACGAACCCCGAGCGCCGGTCCAGCTCCAGTT
>CBDUZE010000108.1:0-6929 GCA_965371625.1 uncultured Alphaproteobacteria bacterium | reverse complement strand
CATGTGGAGACAGCGAATCAAATTCCGCGATTCTTTGCAACCTTGAAATGCGCTAAGGCGAGAGCGAACCGACGATCCCGGCGCGGATGCCGGTCGGCTCCTTGTCGACGTATTCGACGAAGGCAAAATAGACCGTGACGGTATCGCCGCTTGCCACCGCCACCAGGCTCGGGCTCCAAGCCAGGGTTCCTGACGGCGGGTAGCCGGACACGGGCCAGGGAACCGGCGTCACCTGATTGTTCGACGGATCGTACGCGGCGAGGGCGGGCCCAAGGTTGGTCGCCGCCAGGATCACGTACTCACTGTCGGCGGCAACGGCGTCGAAGTCGTAGACCAGGGAATCGCCAAGAATCGTCGTCCCGCCCGACGGCGTGGCGCCCAGCTCGGCGCTCAGTTCCACGCTCAACTGGCCCGGGTTCTCGCCGAGCGCGGACATGGTGTCATCGAGATAGCTGTTGCGGAATAGGGCGAAACCGCTTTGGTCCTCAACCACCAGGCCACCTTGGGCATCGCCCAGCTTGCTGACCCTCTTGCTCGTGCGGTCCCACGACAGCCACTGGTTCTGGTCGGTGATGGCGGTCACCAACGAGCCCGCGCTGCTCCCGGTCTGACGGGCGAACCGGGGCCGCCTGTAACTCACCAGGTCGCCGGGCTCGGTCAGGGCCGAGACCTCCCCGCCCGCCGGCTGCAGCAGCAACTGGGTCGTCGCGCCGCCGAACCTCTCCGCCACCATGAGGGCGCCGGTTTGGCTCGCCGCGAGGTCCCAGCGGGGTGTGGGCGACAACAGTTGCGGGATGGCGAAGCCGCCGGATGTGGCGAGCGGGTCGGCATCGGTGGGCTGAGATCCTTCGGCGCCCGCCGGTGGGGGGAGGAGGTCGGGGACCGCCTTCACGGAGGTCTTGTATCTGAGGGTCCGGGTCGTGCCCAGCGGGACGCTTTCGGCCATGTACAGGATCGGCTGCGCATCCGATGCGAACCAGCGGATGGGTCCGGTAATCGTCGCCTTCTTCAAGCCCCCGTCTTGAATGTTCATTGGCATCGTTCCGCGTCCCTCACCAAAGTGACCATGCCGTCAATAGGCCGGGAAGTTAACCGGGGTCAGGAGCAACACGGTCGGCGGCGCGTTGGGCGCCCCCTTGATGAAGCCAAGGTCCGGTGGGAGAGGCTGAGTCAGCGAGTCGATCGCGTGGTCCTCCCAGGATTGATGGTCCGGCCGCGCCGCGCTGCCATATGAGGGATCGTAATGCGTTCCCGCGGTCGTCTCCTCGACAATGTAATGATTGAGGAACCACATCGGTGGGGTCTGGTAGTTCTGCCCGGGGCCACCGACCCAACGGCAGTTTGTGCCCTCGGTGTGCGACCAGTCATTGCCGCGCGAAGCGGGCGGGTGGTCGAAGGTCCAGTTCTTGATCGCGAATCCGTCGGCGCTTGCCGCCCTGTTGAGACCGGTGTTTGGCTTAACGGAGAGGACGCGTCCCGTGTTGATGCCGTGCAGGCGGAACATGTCGACCAGCATCATGGCCCAGGCCTTGCAACTGCCGTTGCCCTGGGGATTGGCCAACATGGCGCTGTTTTCTTGCCCCGGTTCTCTGTCGTTGGGTGGCTCGTGTTGGTACCAGTACTTCAGCGTCACCCCGTTTGCGCGGATCATCTGGGGGTTGACGCCGGTGACTCCGTTCCGTGCGGCGAAGGGCCGATAGATAGCGGCGATGACATTGGCAGGGACGCTCTCTCCATTGGCCGCCAGGCACGAGATCTTGAGCTCGGTCCAATAGGGTCGAGGGTTCCCCACCGGCGCCCCCAGCGTCACATAGAAGGGATGCTCCGTAGTGTCGAACCCATGCCAGTTGGCGCCGTCATCCCTCAGCCGCATCTCCCAAATGATGTGGAGCGGGCGATTGTTGCCGCCGGTATCCTGGTAATTGACCTCGTCGGGCAGGAAGGGCGCGCCGACGGTCAAGGCGAAGGCAGGCTGCTGGGGCCCGGTGTCGGCCACAGCAATATTGTCCTGTTGCCAAACTACATTGGTGGAGCCGCCATTGGCGTGAAGGAAGAACCCGGTGGCCCGCACATCGATGGCGATATCGGCGCTGGGCAGGTTGGTGACGTCGAGGGTGGCCAGAAGGCTGGCCGCCGTGTTGCTGGGATAGGTCTGCGGCGCCGGAATCATTCCGCCCCTCACCCACTGGCGGCCCATGCGAATGTTCGCGTCGCTCCGGACCTCGCTTCCGCCGCCGTCGAAGGTGATGTTGAGGACCTCCAATGTGA
Source organism: uncultured Alphaproteobacteria bacterium (assembly GCA_965371625.1). GTDB lineage: Bacteria > Pseudomonadota > Alphaproteobacteria > CBDUZE01 > CBDUZE01 > CBDUZE01. Next base: position 4,661 of record CBDUZE010000108.1, on the reverse strand, counting down.
GGTCGCTGAGCGGCTGCACGGTCTTGACGTATAGATTGAGCTGTGGGTGGTCGCCATTGGGGATCGTGGCCGTGATCTGAATGTTGCCGGCGTTGTTGCGCGCCACCACGCGCTCGTTGCCGGCCCTGCCGGCGCCGGTGGTATTGGTCCAATTGACCTGGGCCCAGGCCGCAGGCGTGGCCGGCGCGGTGGTCACCGCGACCACCGTGGGCGGGTTGGCCGCCACGTAGGTGTACCAGTCCTGACCCTGCACCGGGAAACCGTAGGCCACCACGGTCAGCGCGGTGATCCGCGGCACGACCCGGCATCGAGCGATCGCCGAGTGCGGCCCGGGGATTGCCGCTGTCACATCGATCCAGACGCCGGCGTTGGTAATCTGATCGACCGGCACCAGGCGCGTGTTGTCGGCGTTGCCCTGGGCCCCACCGGTCCAAACGATATGGCTCCAGGCCTCGGGCGAGTCGGGCGTCGTGGTCGCGGTGATGGTGATCTGGTTGGTGTTGGCGGCATCAAAGTTCGCCACGTACTCGTTGCCGTTGGCTTTGACGGCGTTGGTCACGGCGAGCGTGATGGCGCTGGGAACGATCTCGACCGACGCCTCTTTTTCGGGATTGAGCGACCCCTTGACGAGCACCGGCTGGCCCTTCGCCGTCACCTTGTTGCGGGGCACTAGGCGCCGGTCGTTGCGATTCTTGTCGTCCTGCTCGCCACCGCTCCATTCGAGATGGCTGTAGGCCTCCGCCTCGTCGGGCGAAAGCTTGGCCTTGACGATCACCGAAGCGCCCTGCTCGGCCGAGTAATCGGCCGACCATAGGTCGGTCGTCGCTTCCTTGGCGCCGCTCACCTCGAGATCGTCGAACTTCGGAACGATGATGAAGCGGGCGGATTGGGCCGGCGATTCGCTGCCGACGATCTCCGCAGTAACGACCAGGGGCGCGCCCTTCTTGGTGACCTGATCGACCGGCACCAGGCGCATGTTGTCGGCGTTCCCCTTGGCCCCACCGGTCCAACCGATATGGCTCCAGGCCTCGGGCGAGTTGGGTGTCGTGGTCGCGGTGATAGTGATCTGATTGGTGTTGTTGGCGTCATAGTTCGCCGCGTACTCGTTGCCGTTGACTTTGTCGGCGTTGGTCACGGCGAGCGTGATGGCGCTGGGAAGGATCTGGACCGACTTCTTTTTTTCGGGATTGAGCGACGCCTTGACGACCACCGGCTGGTCCTTGGGTGTCACCTTGTCGCGGGGCACCAGGCGCCGATCCTTGGGATTCTTGTCGTCCTGCTTGCCACCGCTCCAATCGAGATGGCTGTGGGCCTCCGCCGTGTCGGGCGAAAGCTTGGCCTTGACGATCACCGAAGCGCCCTGCTCGGCCGAGTAATCGGCCGACCATAGGTCGGTCGTCGCTTCCTTGGCGCCGCTCACCTCGAGATCGTCGAACTTCGGAACGATGATGAAGCGGGCGGATTGGGCGGGCGAGTTGCCGCCGTCGATCTCCGCCGTGACGACCAGGGGCGCTCCCTTCTTGGTGACCTGATCGACCGGCACCAGGCGCGTGTTGTCGGCGTTGCCCTTGGCCCCACCGGTCCAAACGATATGGCTCCAGGCCTCGGGCGAGTCGGGCGTCGTGGTCGCGGTGATGGTGATCTGGTTGGTGTTGGCGGCATCAAAGTTCGCCACGTACTCGTTGCCGTTGGCTTTGACGGCGTTGGTCACGGCGAGCGTGATGGCGCTGGGAACGATCTCGACCGACGCCTCTTTTTCGGGATTGAGCGACCCCTTGACGAGCACCGGCTGGCCCTTCGCCGTCACCTTGTTGCGGGGCACTAGGCGCCGGTCGTTGCGATTCTTGTCGTCCTGCTCGCCACCGCTCCATTCGAGATGGCTGTAGGCCTCCGCCTCGTCGGGCGAAAGCTTGGCCTTGACGATCACCGAAGCGCCCTGCTCGGCCGAGTAATCGGCCGACCATAGGTCGGTCGTCACTTCCTTGGCCCCGCTCACCTCGAGATCGTCGAACTTCGGAACGATGATGAAGCGGGCGGAACGGGCCGGCGATTCGCTGCCGACGATCTCCGCCTTGACGATCAGGGGCGCGTCCTTCTTGGTGATCTGATCGAGCGAGACGAGGCGGTGGCCATAGCGATCATCGGCGTCCTCGATGCCGCCAGTCCACTCGATGAGCTTGTGAACCTCGGTGGTGTCCGGATCGGTGAGGGCACGGATCTTGACGAAGCTTCCGGGTTGGTAGGTGGCCTTCCAATCGCCGTTCGACGGGCTCGCGTCAATCACCTCGAGCCCCGTCAGCAGGGCCGTGATCGGCTTCTCGGGCACGCACTCGATCGCGATCTTGAACCACTCCGCGCTCGCCTTCGAGCGCTTCTTTATCTGCCCCAACAAAATGTCGGGCGTGGAGTCGAGCATGCCCGGTGGCACGCCGTCGAAGTAGTTATTGACCAGGAAGACGGACCAGCCGTTGGCGGGCGGCTCGATGGGCCCGACCTTCTCGGGCGCGAGCGGGCCGGCGACGATGTCCGCGTCCCACAAGACCCCGTCGAATACCGTGCGCTTGTTGATATTGTTCCTGATGTCCGATTTGAGCTTTTTCAGGCCCTCACCGGAAAGCTCCAGGAACATGATGGTGAATGGGTTGTAGGCCTTGTCCTTTAGCTCTTGCAGAGCTCGTTTCTCGACCCCGTACGTTTGCCCCTGGCCCTCGCTCAAGTCGATCCCGGTCTGCTCGCGGAACAGACGCAGAGCGGCCTCGCTGGCCGGCTCCTTCTCCTCGCCCTTGCCGCCGACCAGGACCCACTGCCCGGCCCAGTTGGGTATCTGGCCGTAGACTGCCTGCTTGCCAGCGATGCGACGCTGGATCAGTTGACGTTGGACGAGGAGCATTTGCGTGCCCTCGTCCTCTGCATAGGGCAGAACGAAATAGTAGGCGCTCGGCATCCCACGCTCCTCCAGGCCGTGAGGACCTCCTCACGCTAACGACGCCCGCCGCCGCACTCTGTGAAATACCGGGTGGCACCATGGCCGCTTCCCGCCGACAAGCTCGATGGGCCGCCGCCGCGACCGCTCGCCCCGGTGCTGATCCCGGCACGATCGCGAGGCACTCGGTTCACAGAACGCACCTTGCCGCGTCTTGGTGTTCAGCACAGTCAGGATTCAGAGATGGATGTCTGCGGACCACGGCGCCGAGCAACCACCGTGTCAAGATCGGAGCGTATTGCCGTTGGCCCGCACGGAACGTGATTCGAGATCATGGCCCGAAGCTGGTTCAGAATTCTCATGAGAATCGCATGGCTGGAGAGGGTCGGCGCCGTCGAGCGGTCGGAATGGAGCGTTGTCGACGAAGCCCGGGCCGAGGAGGCCCGATGGCGGACGATGGAAGGCCAGGGACGGCTGCCGGATTGGTACTTTTCCTGAGGCGGACCCGCCGTGGGCGTCGCAGATAACGTGTGTCGCCAACAGGACTGCATGAAAAACGGAAGGGATTCGAAATCATGGCTCGACGAAAATCAAAACGGTTCCGCTCCTCGGTCGTGGACATCGCGCGCGGCGTCAGAGCCATGGAGCGCGAGGTAAGAATTATGAAGGCCGAGGGTCGGGCGGCGGAACTTCATGAAAAGATCATGGATTCGATCTCCCGCCGCCAGCCGGTGCCCCGCGGCGCCCCGCCGGCGCCATCGATACCGGACAACGTCGTGGCCCTCCTTGAGGCGGCCCTCATCGCGCTCGGCGAGATCGCAACCACGTTCAACGATATCGTCGGACGGCTCGAGGAGCTCGCGGCGATCCTGACCACGCTCATGGAAGCGCCCTCGGCGGCCGAGCTGGACGAGGACGAGGAAGAGGACGAGGAAGAGGAAGAGGAGGAAGAGCCGGTGAAAAGGCCCGCTCGCGTCCGGCGCAAGCGGAGCCCTTGATCCGCGGCGCCCGGCGATGCGTGACACGCCGAGACCGATGCCCCGGCGCCCGAGGACAAGGCCCGGGACGGGGCAAGGATCGGACCTGTGGCCTCGCGGCCACGACCCGAAAAGAGAGGCCGGAGGAGATGAGCGCTAAGCCGACAAAGCTTCGTGGCTGGAACCGGCCGCGTGCGGAAACAGGAGCCTGTTTGCGGAGTACGAGCAGTGAGTGACGAGGAGACCGGGACGCCCGAGGAGAAACCCAAGCCATCACTCGAGGGCAACACCATCGTGTCTGCCGCTAGCGGCGCGGCGTCTGATTTCTTCAAGGCAACGTTTCCGGCGCTCGAAGAGCGCATCAAGACGATCGTGGCGACGAACACCACCGATCCGGTGTTGAAGGCCGCCATCGATAAGATGACGGCGGACTTCTTGCTTCAGCTCCAGGAACGGCTCAGCACCTTATTCACGAACGTCGGCAAGGCTCCGACCGACCGGAAATGAAGAGCAGGTGCTAGGCGAGGCGTCCCGGCAAGTTCGGTGTTGCGCCAAGGAGCCTATCGACGATGAACGACACGCCCGACGACAGCGTTACTCCTTCCCCGGCCGCGGTGCCTGCGCCCGCGCCGCCCGCGGCTACGCCGCCCGCCCCCGGGAGCCCGGCGCCCGCGGCACCGGCGGCTGCGCCGCAATTGCCGACCAGCGAGGCGGCGGCGGAAATGGCCACCAACATGCTGCATTCCGCGATAACCCAGAAG
>CBDUZE010000107.1:0-6950 GCA_965371625.1 uncultured Alphaproteobacteria bacterium | reverse complement strand
CGCTCTCCATCATCGGCTGCGTGGTCAACGGCCCCGGCGAGGCGCGCGAGACCGACATCGGTCTCACCGGCGGCGGCGGCGGCTCGCACATGGTGTATTTGAACGGGCTCACCGACCACAAGGTGGACGATGACGCCCTGGTCGACCACATCGTCGAGCTGGTGGAGCGCAAGGCGGCCGAGATCGAGGCCGAAGAGAGCGCCGCCGCCGTCGACGACGCCCCGCCCCGACTCGCCGACGCCTCCTGAAGGCGCCGAGGTCAGCCTTGTCGGGCTTGCAGCCGGTTCGCGGCACCCGCGACATTCTGCCCGACGAGCAGCGCCGCCACCGCCACATCGTCGAGGCCGCGCGCGAGGTCGCCGAACGCTACGGCTTCGCCGAGATCGCCACCCCCATCTTCGAGTTCGCGGAGGTCTTCAGGCGCACCCTCGGCGAGACCTCGGACGTGGTGACCAAGGAGATGTACACCTTCACCGACCGCGGCGGCGAGGAGATCACGCTGCGGCCCGAGTACACCGCCGGCATCGCGCGGGCCTTCATCTCGGGCGGCCTGATGCAGCAGTTGCCGCTCAAGTTCTTCGGCCACGGTCCGATGTTCCGTTACGAGCGGCCGCAGAAGGGGCGCCTGCGCCAGTTCCACCAGCTCGACGTCGAGATCCTCGGCGTGCCCGAGGCGCTCGCCGACATCGAGGTGATCGCGGTCGGCGCCGACATCCTGGCGGCGCTCGGCGTGCTCGAGAAGACCACGCTCGAGCTCAACACCCTCGGCGACCCGGCCAGCCGCGACGCCTATCGCCGGGTCCTGGTCGCCTACTTCGACGGCCACCGCGCCAAGCTCTCCGAGGAGAGCCGCCTGCGCCTCGAGCGCAACCCCTTGCGCATCCTCGATTCGAAGGACCAGAGCGACCGCGAGCTTATCGCCGGGGCGCCGCTGATGTCCGATCACCTCAACCAGGAGTCGGCCGACTACTTCGCCCGCGTGCGCGAGGGCCTGGACGCGCTGGGGGTCGCCTACCACCTCGAGCCCACCCTGGTGCGGGGCCTCGATTACTACACCCACACCGCCTTCGAGTTCGTCACCGGCGAGCTCGGCGCCCAAGGTGCGGTGATCGCCGGCGGGCGCTATGATGGCCTCATCGAGGCCATGGGCGGTCCGTCCACCGCCGGCACCGGCTGGGCCGGCGGCATCGAGAGGTTGGCGATGATGATCGAGGGGGTGGCCGAGGCGCCGCGCCCGATCGTCGTCGTGCCCATCGGCGAGACGGCCGAGACCAGGGCCTTGCCGCTGTGCCGCGAGCTGCGCCAGGCGGGCCTCGTGGTCGAGCTCACCTTCCGCGGCAACTTGAGCCGGCGGCTCAAGGCCGCCAACAAGCTCAACGGCCGTGCCGCGGTGCTGATCGGCGAGGACGAGCTCGCGCGCGAGGTCGCCACCGTGCGCGATCTCGATTCTGGGGTGCAGACCGAAGTCGATCTCGCCGCTCTCGCCGCCCACCTGGCCCGCTACCGGTAACGCCTCGGCCGGGGCGCGCGGCGCCTGTGGCTGGCCGCTGCCGGCGATTGGTGGAGGACTTTAGGGTGATTCCCGAGCACAAGCTCGACAAGCTTCTGGAACGCTACCGCTCGCTCGAGGAGGCGATGGCGCGCCCGGACGGGTCCGGGGCCGAGGAGTTCATCCGGCTTTCGAAGCAATACGCCGAGCTCGGGCCGCTGGTGGAGAGCGTGACGGCGTTGCGCACGCTGCGGGCCGAGATGGCCGACCTCGCCGGGCTGATGGCCGACGAGGGCGGCGAGGACGAGATGCGGGCGCTGGCGGAGCAGGAGTTCCTCGCCTGCAAGGAGCGAATGCCCGAGCTCGAGCATCAGGTGAAGGTGCTGTTGCTGCCCAAGGACGAGGCCGACGAGCGCGGCGTCATCCTCGAGGTCCGCGCCGGCACCGGCGGCGACGAGGCGGCGCTCTTTGCCGCCAATCTGGTACGCATGTATCAGCGCTACGCCGAGCTCAAGCGCTGGAAGTTCGAGCTTCTGCAGGCCTCCGAGACCGATCTCGGCGGCTTCAAGGAGGCGGTGGCCTCGATCGCCGGGCGCGGCGCCTTCGCCAGGCTCAAGTTCGAATCCGGCGTCCACCGCGTGCAGCGGGTGCCGGAGACCGAGTCCTCGGGTCGAATCCACACCTCGGCGGCCACCGTCGCGGTGCTGCCCGAGGCCGAGGAGGTCGACATCCAGGTCGACGACAAGGACCTGCGCATCGATATCTTCCGCGCCAGCGGTCCCGGCGGCCAATCGGTCAACACCACGGATTCCGCCGTGCGCATCACCCATCTCCCGACCGGCATCGTAGTGCAGCAACAGGACGAGAAGTCCCAGCACAAGAACAAGGCCAAGGCGATGAAGGTGCTGAGGGCCCGCCTCTACGACCACGAGCGCGCCTTGCGCGACGCCGAACGCGCCGCCGAGCGCAAGGGCCAGGTCGGCAGCGGCGACCGCTCGGAGCGGGTGCGTACCTATAACTATCCCCAAGGCCGGGTCACCGACCACCGCATCGGCCTCACCCTTTACAAGCTCGAGAAGGTGATCGCCGGCGAGGCCCTCGACGAGGTCATCGAGGCCCTGATCGCCGAGGACCAGGCGAGCCGCCTGGCGGCGATCGAGGAGACGAGTTGACGCGCCCGCCCCAGGGGCAACCCTCGCCGGCCGTGGCGGATCGGGCCATGACCGAGACCCGGCAACAGGGAGCGGCGCCGACGCTCCCCACCCTTGCCGGCATCCGCGCCGCGGCCGAGGCGCTGCGCCCCTATCTTGCAGCCACGCCGCTGGTGCGCGCCGAGCTGCTGTCGCGCGCCTTCCGCGCCGAGGTCTGGATCAAGAACGAGACCGTAACGCCGATCGCCTCGTTCAAGCTCAGAGGGGCGCTCACCGCGCTGCTTCGGGCCCGCGCCGGCGGCCACGCGGGCGGTGCCGTGACTTCGTCGAGCGGCAACCACGGCCAGGGCGTTGCCTATGCCGCCCGGCTCCTGGGCGTCGAGGCCGACATCTTCCTGCCCGAGATCGCCAACCCCTTGAAGGAAGCGATGATCCAGGCCTTCGGCGGCCGCGTGCACCGGGGCGGCGCCGACATCGACGAGGCCAAGGGCCGGGCCAAGGCCTTCGCGGCCGAGCGCGAGCTTCTATTCGTCGATGACGGCGACAGCCTCGACGTGATGGAGGGCGCCGGCACCGTGGCGCTCGAAGCGGCCGAGGCGCGCGATGCCATCGATGCCGTGATCGTGCCCCTCGGCGGGGGCAACCTGGTCTCGGGCTCGGCCGCCGCGCTCAAGGCGCTCGAGCCCGCGGCGCAGGTGATCGCGGTGCAGGCCAAGGGCGCGCCGGCCATGGTCGAGAGCTTCCACGCCCGGCGCGTGGTCGAGCGCGAGATCGACACGGTGGCCGACGGCCTGGTCTGCCGGGTGCCGGCGAGGCTCGCGCTCGAGGCCATGTGGCGGCTTGTCGACGACGCCTGGCTGGTGAGCGACGAGGAGCTGCTGCGCGCCGTGCACTCCATGACCGAGTGCGTCCACCTGCTGGTCGAGCCGGCCGGCGCCGCGGCGCTGGCCGGCGCCTGGGCGCGGCGCGAGGCGTTCCGTGATCGATCCGTGGTCCTCATCGTGACCGGTGCCAACATCACCGGCGGCGAGCTTAAGCGCGCGCTGGCGCTGCCGCCGCTGATTCCGCTCGGCGATGCCGTCGCCGCGGGTTGAGGCGGTCGCCGCTCCGCTCGAGGGCGGGCAGGCGACGGTGGCGGCGGCGCTCGCCCGGGCCACGGCGCGGCTCGGCGCGGCCGCGGTGCCCGAGCCCCGGCGCGACGCCCGCCTGCTCCTCGCCCGGGCCCTGGGCCTGAGCCGCGAGGCGCTGCTGGCGGCGCCCGAGCGCGGCCTCGACGAAGCCGCGGCGGCGGCCTTTGCCGCCCTCGTCGCGCGGCGCGCGGCGCGCGAGCCGGTGTCTCGGATCCTGGGGCGGCGCGAGTTCTGGAGCCTCGAGTTCCGCGTCACGCCCGATACCCTCGATCCCCGGCCCGACAGCGAGACGGTGGTCGCGGCCGCCCTCGAGCGGCTACCCGGGCGCCGGCGCGGGCTCGAGATCCTCGACCTCGGGACCGGGTGCGGCGCGCTCCTGTTGGCGCTGCTGACCGAGCTCCCGGGCGCCCGGGGCCTCGGCGTCGACCGCTCCGAGGGCGCCGCCCGAGTCGCCCGCGAGAACGCCATTGCGCTGGGCCTGGCGGGGCGCGCCCGCTTCGTCGTCGGCGACTGGGGCGCGGCGCTCGCGGGCCATTTTAACCTTGTGGTAACCAACCCGCCCTACGTTCGGGAGGGCGATATCGCAACCCTTGGGCCCGAGGTCGCCCGTTACGGGCCCCGGGACGCGCTCGCCGGCGGGGCGGATGGCCTCGCCGCCTATCGAGCGCTGGCGCCCGGGCTGAGGCGGCTCTTGACGGCGCGCGGAATCGCCGCGATCGAGATCGGCGCCGGCCGCGAAGCGGAAGTCGCGGCGCTCTTCAGGGGGGCGGGACTGGCGCTCGAATCGGCCCACCGCGACCTCTCCGGCATGGTCCGTTGCCTGGTCGCGAGGCCCGCATGAAGGTGCCGATGTCAAGCAAAAAAAGAGGTTGGAAAGCACGGCCGAGCGGACTAGGGTGTAGCCTGAGATCGACGAGCGAAAGGCTCGAAGCTGACGGGATCAGCGGATCTCAGTCCCAAGAGAGCGTAAGTCCGCCCCTCTATGGATCGGCCGCGAGAGCGGCTGGCACCCGGGAGGCAAAGTACGATACGGGCGGACGCCAACTGTCATATCAGGTATGAGACAAACACCACACTCAAAGCGCCCGCGTGGCGGCCGCTCCCCCGGACGGAGAGGTAACGCGCATGGCGGTAATCGGAGCTTCGAGAGCAACGGTCCGAACGTCAAGATCCGGGGCAACGCGGCCCAGCTCTTCGAGAAGTACCAGGCGCTGGCCAGGGATGCGAACCTGTCCGGCGACCGCATCGCCTCCGAGAACTATCTGCAGCACGCCGAGCACTACTATCGATTGCTGAACGCCGCCAACAGCGTCCCGCGTGTCCAAGGCGGGGGCAACGGGCAGGCGCGGCCGGGCGAGGCGGTGGTGGCGACCCAGCCCCAGCCTCAGCCTCAGCCCCAGTCCCAGCCTCAGCCCCAGCCCGAGGTAGCGGTCGTGCCGGCGGAGCAGCCTCAGCCGCGACCCGAGCCCCAGCCCAAGGCCCAGGCAGCGCCGGCGAAGCAGCGTCGGCCCCGACCCGAGCCCGAGCCCGAGCCCGAGGTCGCGGCCGCGGACCCGGACGGTGCCGACCCGGAACGGGTCGCCTAGCAGCCCTCGGTTCTGCCGCTCCTCAGGCCGGGCCCGCCTCGAGGCGGTCGCCCGCGGCGACCTCTCCGCCCGCCACCACCTCGGCATAGACGCCCATGTCCGTGTGCCCGTAGGCGGACGCCAGCGCCGCCCGGACCGCCAAGTCGCGCTCTGCCGTCTCGGGGTTGACCTCGGTGGCGGCGCAACGGGTGGTGCGATCGCGAACGCGGAGCCGCACCGCGCCGAGCCCGAGCTCGCGGCCGATCCACTGCCATTCCTGCCACGGCTCCGCCGCGTCGAAATAAAGATTGGCGCGAAAGCGCAGCGGGTGGACGGGGCGGCCCACCGTGGCCTCCAACGCCGCCACGCTCGCCAGATTGATGAGCGAGACGAGCTTGACCCCGACGTCGGCGAAGCTGTGGCCGGGGGCATGCACGAGCTTGGGCGCGCCGTGCGACTCCGCGCCCATGTAGGCGCCGAAGAAGCGCTCGATCGCGGCGCGACCCGCGGGCTCGCCAAGCTTGCCGTGCGCCACCTCGGCGCCCTCGCGGATGATGGAGAGCACCCCGCTCGCCTCGTCGTAAGAGGTCTTTAGCGCGGCCAGTTGCCGGTTCCGCATCAGCATCAGGAAGCGGGTCTTGGGCAAGGGCTCGGGCGCCCCCGGATCGAACCGCGTGGTGCCGAGCGCGAGCGCGTAGGCGCGATCCAGCGGCAGCCCCTGGCCCGGGGCCAGCGTGACCCGTGCCAGGCGCTCGGCGCTCAGACCCTTGACCGGATAGCGGTAGATCTCGGTGATCCGCGGCATGGCGGCGAGCATAGCCGAGGAAGCGCGGTGGCGGCACGGTCAAAGGTCGAGCGCGGTCGGCTCCGGGCCCGCCCCTTGGCAGGCCTCCCGCCCGCCCCCACATAAGGCCCCGGCGGCGTCGCTTGGGCTCAAGGGTGCCGCGCGCCCGCCTGACCGCGCGGGCGAGAAACGCGACGGCGTCGTGAGGCGCGCCCGATTCGGGGCGCCGCGAGACGTGCCGACGAGGAGTGGTTGATGGAGTTCGAGAACTACACCGAGCGCTCGCGCGGCTTTCTCCAGGCCGCCCAAACCCTGGCCTTGCGCTCGGGTCACCAGCAGTTCACGCCCGAACATCTCCTCAAGGTGCTCTTGGACGACGCCGAGGGGCTCGCCGCCAACCTGATCCGCGCCGCCGGCGGGCGGCCCGAGGCGGCGCTCGAGGGCGTCGAGGCGGCGCTCGCCAAGCTGCCCAAGGTCGAGGGCGGCGGCGCCGGCCAGGTCTACCTCGCGCCCGAGACGGCGCGCCTCTTCGAGGCCGCCGAGAAGCTCGCCGAGAGCGCCGGCGACAGCTTCGTCACCGCCGAGCGGCTGTTGCTGGCGCTGGCCATGGCCACCGGCACCGTCTCGGCCGGCCTCTTGAAGGACGGGGGCGTCACGGCGCAGGGCCTCAACGCCGCCATCAACGAGCTGCGCAAGGGCCGCACCGCCGACAGCGCCAGCGCCGAGGACAGCTACGAGGCCCTGAAGAAGTACGCCCGCGACCTCACCGAGGCCGCCCGCGAGGGCAAGCTCGACCCGGTGATCGGCCGCGACGAGGAGATCCGCCGCACC
>CBDUZE010000106.1:0-7040 GCA_965371625.1 uncultured Alphaproteobacteria bacterium | reverse complement strand
GCTATCCGCGATCATTCCTTCGACAGCAATAAATTCCTCGATCAATAAAATGAACGGCGCGATGCGCCCTGCCGCGGCCGACCATTGACCCTAACGACGCTTTGTTCGCATGGAGGTCATTCAGATCGGGGCACACGCTTGGTCGCCTCGGCATGGTCTGGACGAGTTATGGTGAGGTCAGGCATCGAATTTGATCTCTGGTTTGGTCGGCTTCTTTTGTTTTGGCCCATCGATTGCCGTCGCAGCGGCGTGGCCAGTCTGGCCCGGCGGTGACAACATGGCTTCGGCCCGACGAAGAATATCGAGTGCTTGGCGGCGGTCGTCCGAGGTCATGGCATCGAGATCGAGCTCTACCTTCACGGCAGGGTGGTGCTCTCGGAATTGCCGTCGCTCTCGGCCGAGTGTCTCCTGGGTATCGATAACCTTGTAGGTCGCGACGGGATAGGCGATGCCCTTGACTTCGGTTTCGCCGTGCTCTTCGCAGTAGACCTGCTCCCGGACGTGCGCGAAGGTCTCGTACGAGATGAGTATCCCCCCCGGTGACGCCAGGGATTCGAGCCGCGAGGCGGTATTCACGGCGCTTCCGATGATGGTGTAGTCCATTCTGTCTTCGCTGCCGAAGTTGCCGACCGTACAAAAGCCGGTATGGATCCCCATCCGGCATTTCAGCGGCTTCTCGATGCCGGATTGCCGCCAGATATCCTCCAAGTCCTGTAGGCGCTTGCGCATTGCGATGGCCATCTTGACGCAGGCCAGCGCGTCCTCCTTGACACCCAGCGTCTCCGGATCGCCGAAAAAGATCAAGATTGCATCACCCACGTACTTGTCGATTGTCGCGCCATGATCGAGGGCGATCCGGGACATCTCGGTCAAGTAGTGATTGAGCAACTGCGTCAGTTCCTCCGACTCCAGGCGGTCGGCGGTCTCGGTGAATCCTGCGATATCGGAGAAGAATACCGTCAGCTTCTTGCGGCTGCTCGTGACCTTGACCTCCTGTCTGCCGCTGAAGATCGAATCGTAGATTTGCGGCGACAGATACTTCGACAACTTGACGGAAAGGCTCTCCAGCATTCGGTTCTTCTCGCTCAACAAATCCTTCTGATCGTCAAGTTTGCGTACCACCGATTGGTAGAGCGCGTCATAGCGATCCTTGGAGTCTTCCATCGTCGCACGATTGGATTCCGAGCGGCCGAGCTTCTTCCGCAGGATCCGATTTTCCCGCTCGAGCGCTTTGATCCTGACTTCGATTTCCTCCGTCATGACCCCATACCTGAGCGCCGGCGGTAGGCTCCGAGCTAAGTGCCGAGCAGGAGAATTGTGAACGTCTCGTGGTGCATGATGGACTTCGTAACGTCGGTCTTCTGCGGCCCGATTTCGCCATAGCTGTAGAAGCCACAAAACGGCAATTTGGGACCGACGCCTTCGCTCACGATGCGGAATTCCTCTGGCACCTTGGTGCCGAGGAGGAGCTTACGGGCCGAGCACGAGACGATGACCGCGGCCTCCGGTTCTTTTCTTTCTGGAAAGCCTTGCAGCGCCTTTCGGACCGACTCCTCACATCCTTCCAGAATTGCCGCCCGATCGCTGACCGAGACCTGCACGTTGACGCCTTCCGGCACGTCGGAGAGGAATGTGATCGCACCGGTGTCATCGTCAATGTCGCCGCGTGACGGTCGCAGGTATTCCGGTTCTCCTGCGTCGTTCAGAATCATCAGCGGAAGCTCGGAGGTCAGCTCGAACTGCTCTCCGAGAAAGCGGCGGTAAAACGCGACGGCCGGCGCGCCGTCGATTTCGTAAACGACATTGCCCTGCGCTCGGGTGATGAGCCCGGGATCTCCGATCGGTTTCCAGCCACTCGCAACGCCGAACGAGTAGACCAGGGGACCCGACAGAAGCAGGATCGGCACGCTGTCCGACACCACCTCGGCGCCATGGAACTGAAGCGTGTTCGCATAGTGCCGCTGGTCGGCCGCGGCGCCTCCAAACAGATCCACGTCCTCGCCCAACACCTTGCGCAGCGCTCTGACGGTCTGTTGACCGCTAATCGTGAGACTCTCGGGCGTAGCGATGCACAGGCGCGGCTCGAGCTCGGTCTTCGACCCGGCCTGCGCGACCGCCCGTGAGCAGGCCGCATGGACGTCTTCGCTTATGCCCCGTCCGAGACCGGAAGAGAAATCGATGGTGTCGGAGGCAAGCAGCAGCAGCGAGACCGAGTCCTCGCGGAAGCCCAGAGACGACGACAACTCGCCGTCCGTCGTGCAGCCGATCAGTTCGATGCCGGGCCAAGCGTCGTTGATGGCATCGAGCAACTCCTGATGCTCGAAATCGATTCCAGCGAAAAGAAGACCAGCTTGTGGGACCTCGCCCTGCAAGCTCGCCTGGCATTGCTGCCGCACCTCGGCAAAGGCTGAAAGGGTGTCTATGTCCTCGCTATGACCCGACGCGGCGACGAGCATGTCATCTCCCGCTGTGAGCTATTTTTTTCTGTGCCTATCAAGGGAACTTGGATAGCCAACCTGATTATTCCCATTTGACGCCGGGTCGCAGGCGGCCGCCGCAGTCTCGACGACTGACAGGCGAGTGGCCGCGTCAAATCGAGGTCCGACCCTACCACATTTTTGTTGGGGACATGTAAGGCCCGACTTCCGAGATGGGTCGATCGCCGACCTTGGTGAGACGAATCAAAGCCAGGGTTTTGGGAATGCGCATGCTAGCGCCCGCGGCGGTCGAGCCAGTTGTAGTAGGCCATCGCCGCCGGCACGAACCAGGGCCGGCCCCAGTAGTAGGAGCGGGTCGGGAACTCGAGCTCGCCGAAAGGGGTCCGGGCCTCGGGCGAGCCCAGCACCATCAGCGCCGCCTTGTGGCCCAAGTAGGTGCCCATGGGCAGGCCGGCGAAGCAGTAGCCCATGGCGTAGTGGATGCCGTCGCGGACGCCGACGTGGGGGTAGAGGTCGAAGGCGGCGGCGCCGTAGCCGCTCCAGCAGTGGCTGAGGCGGACGTCCGAGAGGTCGGGAAAGACCTGGCTCAGGCGGCCGTGGAGCCGCGTCGCCATGATCTCCAGGTTGTCCTCGACGGTGCCGGTGAGCCCGCCGAGCAAGAGCCGGCTGTGGTCTGGCGCGGGGCGGATGTAGGTCAGGTTGTTGTTGTAGTCGTGGAAGGTGCGCCCGTTGGGAAGGGCGCGCTCGAGGACCTCGCGCCCGAGCGGCTCGGTGGCGATCATGAAGGCGCGGAAGGGGATGACGCGGCGCTGGAAGTCGGGCGTCGCCGCGCCGGTGTAGCCGTTGGTGGCGAGGACGACGTCGCGGGCGCTCAAGGTGCCGCGGCCGGTCGCCACGCGGAAGCCGCCGTTGCGGCGCCGGAGCCCGGTCACCGGCGTGTTGGCGATCACCCGGGCGCCGGCGCTTTTGACCCGGTCGAGGAGCCCCGACTGGTAGAGCGCCGGATGCACCGCCCCCATCGCCGGCACCATGGCGCCGCCGTGATAGAGATCGGAGCCCACCTCGCGGTGCTGCTCGCCGCGCGGCACCATCTCGAACTCCTCGCCGAGGTGCTGGTGGCGGAGCTCAAGCTCAGCCGCCATGGTCTCGTAATGGTGCGCCGAAAGCGCCCCCATGAAGCGCCCGCAGCGCTCGAAGCCGCAGCTGATCTGCTCCTTCTCGATGAGGTCGGTGACGTGGTCGAAGGCGGCGCGCGCCTCGCCGTGGACGGCGATGGCGCGCTCGAGGCCCTCTTTGGTCATGACCTCCTTGAAGCTGTGCTTGAGGGTCTTGCCGACGAAGCCGGCGTTTCGCGTGCTGGCGCCATGGCCCGGGTCGCGGGCCTCGATCAGGGCCACCTCGCGGCCGGCGCGGGCCAGCGTCAGCGCCGCCGAGAGCCCGGTGAAGCCCGACCCCACCACGGCCACGTCGACCTTCTCGGGCAGGGGCTCGGGCTCGAGCCGGGGCCGCGGCGCGGCCTCCCACCAGTAGGGCTCCTGCTTGAAGCCGGGCGCGAAAATGGCGTGGTCGACGTCCATGGCGATTCCCCCCTGGCGCGCCGCGCCAGCATGACCCGCGCCGGTCGGGCTGGCAAGCGGAGCGAGGCCGCTTTGACCGCGGCCCGGGGCTTGTATGCTGGGGCGCGGCAAGGGCGAAAGGGAAACCATGAGCGGGGCGCTGCCGGACCATGCCCGCGCCGTCGTCATCGGCGGCGGCATCGCGGGACTCAGCGTCGTCTATCACCTGACCCGGCTGGGCTGGGGCGAGGTGGTGCTGATCGAGCGTGGCAAGCTCACCTGCGGCACCACCTGGCACTCGGCCGGCAACGTGGTGCGGCTCACCGGCATGCCCGCGCTCTCGCGCCTGTTCGCCCTCGGCGCGCGCCTCTATCCCGGCCTCGAGGCCGAGACCGGGCAGGCCACCGGCTGGCGCCAGTGCGGCCGGGTCATGGTGGCGCGCGGCGCGGAGCGCATGGCCGAGTTCCGCCGACTGGCCTCGATCGAGCGCGCGCTGGGCCAGGAGGCCGAGCTTCTGACCCCGGCCGAGGTCGGGGAGCTATGGCCGTTGATGCGCACCGACGATCTCGCGGGCGGGATCTGGAGCCCGGGCGACGGCCGGGTCGACCCCTCGGGGCTCGCCATGGCCTATGCCAAGGGCGCGCGCTCACGCGGCGCCCGCATCCTCGAGCAGACCCGGGTCACCGGGATCGAGGTCAAGGCCGGCGCGGTCACAGGCGTGGTCACCGAGCGCGGCAAGCTCAGCTCCGAGGTGGTGGTCAACTGCGCCGGCCTGTGGGCGCCCGAGATCGGGCGCATGTGCGGCGTCAACGTGCCGCTCTACGCCACCGAGCACTTCTACATGCTGACCAGGCCGATCGATGGGGTGAGCGCGGCGCTCCCCACCTTCCGCGACCCCGACGCCTCGATCTACGGCCGCGAGGAAGTGGGCGGCCTCCTGGTGGGCTGCTTCGAGCCGAAGGCGCGGCCGCTCGGGCTCGCCGACCTGCCGCCCGACTTCAGCTTCAGTCTGCTGGCCGAGGACTGGGACCACTTCGAGCCCTTTCTGCGCCGCGCCATCGAGCGCATCCCGGCGCTCGAGGGGGCGCAGGCGCGGATGCTCCTGAACGGCCCCGAGAGCTTCACTCCGGACGGCCTCGACCTCATGGGCGAGGCCCCCGAGGTGGCCGGCTTCTACCTTCTCGCCGGGCTCAACTCGGCCGGAGTCACGGTCTCGGGCGGCGCCGGCCTGGCCCTCGCCGAGTGGATCGTCGAGGGTCGGCCGACCATGGACGTATGGCCCTTCGACATCCGTCGCTTCTCGCCCTTCCACGGCGACGAGGCCTGGCTCGCGCGGCGCGTGACCGAGGTCCCCGGCGCCCACTTCCGCGCCGGCGGGCCGGGAACCGGCTTCACCAGCGGCCGCCCCGCCCGCTGCACGCCGCTGCACGGGCACCTCGAGGAGCTCGGCGCGGTGTTCGGCGAAGCCGACGGCTGGGAACGCCCGCTCTGGTTCGCGGCCGCCGCCCAGGCCCCGGCGGAGAGCGATCCCCAGCGTCTGGTGAGCGCCGAGCACCGGGCGGCGCGCGAGGCGGTTGCCCTCTTCGAGCGCTCTTCGCTGGCCAAGCTGACGCTCCGGGGAGCGGCTGCCACGGGCGCGCTCGCCCGCCTCTGCACCGCGCCGGTTGAGCTGGCGCCGGGGCAGGCGGCCGAGGGGCTGCTGCTCAACGACCGGGCCGGCATCGAGGCCGAGGTCCGGGTGATCCGCCTCGCGCCCAACCATTACCTGATCGTCAGCTCGTCCAGCCAAGCCGAGCGCATCTATCACTGGCTGAGGCGCGGGCTCGGGCCCGAGGCCGGGGCGGCGCTTAAGGACCTCACGACGGAGCTCGCCCTGCTCGCGGTGGTGGGGCCCAACGGACACGCCCTGCTCGCGGAAGCGAGCGGCGACGACCTCTCGGACGGGCACCGCCCCCTCGATACCGTGACCGAGATCGAGCTCGGAGGTGCCGCGGTCCGGGCCCTGCGCGTGGCGGGTTACGGCGCCCCCGCCTGGGAGCTTTATGTGCCGGCGGCGCAGGCCTCCGCGGTATTCGCGGCCCTGACGGCGGCGGGCTCCCGCCATGGCCTGCGCCTCGCCGGCCACCGCGCGCTCGAGGCGCTTCGGCTCGAGGCCGGCCGGCCGGCCTGGGGCGCTGAGCTCTGGCCCGACATCACGCCCCTCGAGGCGGGCCTCATGGGGCGGGTGAGGGCCACCGCTTCGCCCCTGTTCGTCGGCGCCGAGGCGCTCGAGCGCGAGCGCACCCGGGAGCCGAGCCGCCGCCTCGTGCGCTTGAGCCTCGAGCGCCTCGAGGCCCGGCTCCTGGGCGACGAGCCGGTCTATCGCGACGGCGCCGTGGCCGGCTTCGTCACCTCCGTCGCCTTCGGCGCCGTCGCCGGCGAGACCCTGGCCTTCGCTTTGCTGACCAACCTCACGGGCGCCGGCCCTTACGAGATCGAAGTCGAGGGCGAGCGCCTTCCCGCCCGGCTCCGCGACGCCTCCACTTGTAAGTGGGGCCTGTGACGGGCGCGGCCTTGAGGTATAACCAATGGCAATGGAGGCCTTCGACAAAGGGAGACGGACGATGAGGAACAAGAAGCACAATCCGAAGACGGTGCACCGCCCGCTCGGCAAGTACAGCCATGGCATCGAGGTCGCGCCGGAGGCCCGCTGGCTCTATGCCTCGGGCCAGGTCGGCATCACCGCCAAGGGCAAGTTGGTGCGCGGTTTCAAGGCCCAGTGCGACCGCGCCTTCCGCAACATGATCGCGGTCCTGAAGGCGGCCGACATGGGGGTCGAGGACCTGGTCATGGTCACTGTCTACCTGACCCGGCCCGAGGACATCCCAGCCTACCGCGAGGTGCGCGACCGCCACCTGGGCCGCGTGCGGCCGGCCTCGACCCTGGTGGTGATCTCGCAGCTGGCCTCGCCCGAGCTCCTGATCGAGGTCGAGGGCCGGGCCGCCAAGGGCTGAAGCACCGCCGCTCAGCGCACCTCGGCCGAGAGCCAGGTCTCGAAGCAGTTGTT
>CBDUZE010000105.1:0-7157 GCA_965371625.1 uncultured Alphaproteobacteria bacterium | reverse complement strand
ATCCGGCGCCTGCGCCTGCCACCACCAGGCCCCGCCGCCGGCGACAAGGGCGAGGACCGCCGCCGCGGCCAGGACCGGCATGCGCCAGCGTTTCCCACCGATTGGCTTCGCGGCTGCCGGGGCGCCGGCCGACACCGAGACCGAGCCAGAGACCAGCCGGTAGGCGGAGACCGGCTCGGCGATGTTCTTGACCTCCTGCGGGCCCAAATCCTCGAAGCCCAGCGACAGCTTGTGCTTGACCTGTTCGAACACGCTGCTGGAGACGCAGACGCCGCCCGGCTGGGCCAGGCCTTCGAGCCGCGCCGCCACGTTGACCCCGTCGCCAAACAGGTCGTCGTCCCTGACCATGACATCACCGACATTGATGCCGATGCGGAACATCAGTTTCCGGTCGTCGGCCAGCTCGGCGTTGCGGCTGGCAATCTCCTCCTGGCATGAAATGGCGCAGCGCACAGCCTCCACGGCGCTGCCGAACTCGGCCAGCACGCTGTCGCCGCCGGTGCTGAAGACCCGGCCGTCGTGCCGGGCGATCAAGGCGTCGATGGTTTCGCGATACTCGCCGAGGGTCTTGAGCGTGGCTTCCTCGTCCGCGCGCATGAGGCGCGAATAGCCCTCGACATCGGCGGCGAGGATCGTGGTCAGCTTGCGTTGGACCCGCTCTGGTGCCACGGGAGTATCTCCTTTCGCGACACCCGCAACGGCTCACTCTACGGCTAGTGGCTGTGGGTGTCTACGAAAGCGGCTTGCCAATGTCCGGCCTGGGTCAACGGAATCGGAAGTCCGGCGGCAGTGCCGGGAAGGTCTGGACCTGAGGGGGAAGCAGACGGAATCGGGGGCAAAGCAGACCTCCCCGCTCGTAGCTCGGCTTTTGGGGGTAGAGCGGTCGTACCCGCGAGGTGGCCGGAGAGTCCGGGTGTAGCCGAGGCTCGGACTTTGAAGACTATTCGGCTGGACGGCCCCGCGTCGCGCGGGGCTTTTTCTTGAGAGATTTCTTGGCTGCCGCACCTCGCACCTCTGAAACCTCGCAAGATTGACTCCTCCACCACAATGGCGCGATGCTCGGAAGAGGCGCAACCGTCCTACAGGGGAGACAGCCCATGGCCGAAATTGACTGGCAGATCAGCGGTGACTATTTCGAGGCCTGCAACTGCGATTATTTGTGCCCTTGTGTCGTTACCCACCTGACCGCGAAGCCCACAAAGGACTCGTGCACGGTCGCACTCGTCTTTCACGTGAAGGAAGGGCATTACGGTGAGGTGCCGTTAGGCGACCTCACATTCGTTGTCGCAGCCCGTACCCCAGGTCCAATGGCAGAGGGGAATTGGACCGTGGGTCTGATCATAGACGAACGCGCGGGCGCGGAGCAGCAGGAAGCATTGGGCCAAATTGTCTCGGGTGGCGCGGGCGGACCCATGGCGCACCTTGCCCCATTGATCGGCACCTTCGTAGGCGTCGAGACCAGGCCCATCGAATTTAGCAAAGATGGCATGACGTGCTCGATCTCGATCCCGGATACCCTCGATCTGGCAATCGAGGGTTATGCAGGTGGGGCCAATCCGGAGGAACCCATGTACGTCGAAAACACCGGCCATCCGGCGAATGCCCGTCTCGCCCTGGCCAAGGCAACGCGCAGTCACTTGCACGCCTTCGGCATGGACTGGGACGACGTGAGCGGAACCAACAACGGCCACTTCGCACCGTTCACCTGGCAAGCCTAATCGGGGGGCCGGCAAACAGTACCGAACCGACTTGAATACCGCAGCCCCTGGGGCGCCCCCGCAACGCCGAAACGGCTCCCGAGTCCCTGGTAAGGCTCTACCCCGTTCCGCGCGTCGGCGGGCGGCTGTGGCGGCCGTGGGAGTCGTCCTGATGACGACCCCGCCCCAAACCGTCTACAGTAAGGGTTGATCCAGCGGGGAACGGGACATGCTGGTGCGAGCGCTTGTCTTCATTGCGGGCTTTCTCGTGCCGTTCGCCGGCCAGGCGGCGGAGCAGATCGACTTCGGCCGCTACCACGCCCTGGTGATCGGCATCAACGCCTACCAGGACGACCGGCTCTCGCGGCTTGAGACTGCGGTAAACGACGCCAGCGCCGTTCACGACCTGCTGCTGCGCCGATATGGCTTCGAGTCGAGGCTGTTGCTGAACCCGACCCGTGACGAATTGGTGGGGGCGATGGAGAAGCTTCGAAGCGAGCTCTCGGAGCACGACAATTTGCTGATCTATTACGCGGGTCACGGCCAGCTGGACGCAGTCACCGACGATGGCTATTGGCTTCCCGTAGACGCAGAGGCGGACGACCGCACGAACTGGGTGCCGATCAGCCGGATCACCAGCACCCTGAAGGGCATGTTCGCTAAGCACGT
The DNA here is from genome assembly GCA_965371625.1 of uncultured Alphaproteobacteria bacterium. Lineage (GTDB taxonomy): Bacteria > Pseudomonadota > Alphaproteobacteria > CBDUZE01 > CBDUZE01 > CBDUZE01. Next base: position 4,791 of record CBDUZE010000105.1, on the reverse strand, counting down.
GCTCGTGGTCGCGGACTCCTGTTTCTCCGGTGCGCTGACGCGCGACGGTCCTGTGGTGAAGCCTGGGGGGGCGGCGCGCGAAGCGGAGCTCAAGCGCATTGCCGGCCTCAGGGCGCGCATGGCGTTGACATCGGGCGCGCTGGAGCCTGTCTTCGACGGTGGCGGGGACGGCTACTCGGTCTTCGCTAGGGCGTTTCTCGAAGCGCTGCGGGACAACGACCGGGCTCTCGACGGCTACGGCCTCTACAGCCGCTTGCGTCAGCAGGTGGTAATGGCAGCCGAGCAGACACCCCAGTATTCCCAGATCAGGCTCAGCGACCACGAGGGCGGAGATTTCATCTTCGTGCCCAAGGGATCGACCGTCGTGGTCGTGACCCCAGGCGAGCCCTCGACTAAGCCCGCCTTCGATGAGCGAGCATTGGATTTGGCGTTCTGGGACTCGATCAAAGACAGCCAGGACCCGGCTGATTACGAGGCGTACCTAGCCCAATACCCCAAAGGCACTTTCGCTGCCCTGGTGCGCAATCGGCTCAAGAAGCTGAAGGAGAAGCAGATCGCTGCGGTTGTCGCGCCACCGAAGCCGCCTACACCGCCAGCGCCGGTGCAGCCTGCGGTCGGCGTTTATCAGGGCCTGAAGCCCGGCGAAGTGTTCAGGGACTGCCCCGAATGCCCCGAGATGGTCGTGATCCCGGCGGGTAGCTTCACCATGGGCTCGCCGGCGGGCGAGGAGGGACGCTACGACGTAGAGGGGCCGCAGCACAGGGTGTCGCTGCGTAGCTTCGCGCTGGCGAAGCATGAGGCGACGTTCGCCGAGTGGGATGCCTGCGTCGCCGCCGGCGGCTGCAACGGCTATCGGCCGAAGGATGAGGGCTGGGGACGCGGCAAGCGCCCGGCGATCAACGTGGGCTGGAAGGACGCCAAGGCCTACGTGGCATGGCTGAGCCGGCGGACCGGGAAGCGCTACCGGCTGCCCTCGGAAGCCGAGTGGGAGTATGCGGCCAGGGCCGGGACGACGACGGCGTTTCACTTCGGCCCAACGATCACCCCTGATCAGGCGAACTACAATGGAAACTACACGTACGATGTCGGGACGAAAGGCGCTTTCCCGGAGAGGACGGTTCCGGTGGGGAGCTTTCCCTCGAACGCCTTCGGTCTCCACGACGTGCACGGCAATGTCTTTGAATGGGTTGAGGACTGCTGGCATGAGAGCTACAGCGGTGCGCCGACGGATGGCAGCGCCTGGACAACCGGAGCTAATTGCAACGTGCGCCTTCTTCGCGGCGGATTCTGGGCCAACCCGCCGATGTGGCTCCGCTCGGCGAACCGCGGCAGGAACCACACCGAGCACCGGGGCTTCATCGCCGGCTTCCGTGTTGCCAGGTCGCTCGACCGTTAGGTCGATAGGTTGATTCCCTTTATGTTAACTGCGCTAAATGAGGTGGTCCCGGGATTTCTCCACGCTGTTGGTTATTTGAAAATCCTCATTTGAATGATGTTTTCAGCACCTTGATGTCCTTTATCTGGATTGTACCCTGCCCCTTGCCGAAAACATTGAGTTTGAGCAAATCCGGTTGCTGGCCCTTCTTCAGGTAAAATGGCACTTCATATTCAGCCCAGCCCGTTGTGCCTGTAAGGGGATTCTTCAGCCCTTTGGAGAAAAATTCGCCCTTTCCCGGCAAGCGGCACCACATTTCCAGATAGGCCTTGCCGGACAGGTTTTCCGCCTTCATTTGCGCCCGGTAAGTCAGCATGCAGTTCTCAATGCCGGAAACTATCGGCAGTTCAAACATCGGCACCGAAGCTTCACGATTAATTTCAATTTTCCAGGATTCGCCGTCAACGGTGATATTGTCCCGCGCAATAGTTTGATCGGCTGGCGTATAACTTTTAATTTCTTCCGGCGGTCCGGCGGGTTCTGGCATTTTAAACAGGGATTTAAGCCAATTAAACATTTCTCTTCCTTTCACAAATATTTAACGTCCTGATATTAGCGGTGAAAGGGAAGAAAATGAAGGACAAATCTTCGGTAACGGTGGTGGAAGCGTGGCTACGGGAAAGAGCATTCCGCGCTCTGTTCGTTCTTTTTCTGTTTGCGGCACTGTTCTCGTTGTGGCCAGAGTATTATGAGAATGCACGCCTGTGGTTTATTGTGGTGTTATTTTTTATCGTTGCAGTTGTTTCATACGGCACTCTGCGCCTGCTCTGCCGCCGCTGGCCCGACTTCCTGCAATTTCCATGGAAAGCGCCGTTGCTCAAGGCCGGTCTGTTCTTCATCGTCTTTTGGCCCCTGTGTTTTGTGCTGCTGGGTCTCCTGTTCGGCTGGCTTGGCTGGTTGGACGAGCAGAGCTGGGCCAAGCCCCCTCCCGCCACGCAGGTCGGTATGCATGCCTGGTTCGTCGGCATGTGGTACGGGTTCTGGTGGGCACCGCTTCCCGCGCTGCTTGGTTCGTGGTTTTTATGCCGAGGATAATCAACTGTTTCAGGGTGTAATTGATGGTGTAGGAGAAAAAAGGGATCGGTACAGGGCTTATCCTATTTGTACATTGTGGCTATACGACTTAACGCCCGACGGCTTGACCAACATCGCGATCGGACTCGGCATAGCCGGCGGGATCGTGCTCATTTTGGTGTTTACCTGGCGTTAGCGCCAATCTGTACCCGATCACAATCAATGAACCTTCGTCCCCTCAGGCGGCTCCTCGGAAAACAGCTCCTCGACTGCCTCGAGTATCCGCACCCGCACGGCCCGCGCTTCCAGGTCGCCCCTGTCCAGTAGCTCGTCAACGCGCATGGCGGCGTGGATCGGGGCTCATCGCCGTGCTGGTCGATCAGGCGCCGAGCCGAGCGCCAGATATCGAGGTCCGATATCAACCGGGATGCCCCGGATGACCACCGGATCCGACCATTCGAGTAGCCATTTGGGCTCTCGGTGGCAATTCGGAGGTCGACGCGCAGAGGCTGGGCGCTTTGGGTAGCCCCGGGATGGGCATCGGCTGCGGTCTTATGGTGCTCATGGCCAGCTTGCTCGTCATCAAGGCACACCTCCCCCGTGGCTTTCCTCTCCGCGCCGACCGCCGCTCGGGTCAAGCCGGCACCGGCGGCGCACGCAGCCGGGAAATCCACGCCAGGATTTGCCCGACCATCCGCCGCGACACCGCAACCTCAGCCGTCTGGAAGGCGACGTAGCGGCCATGGCGGACCATCATCGCGCCGATCTTGACGAGCTTCTCTCGGAGCGTGGTCAGCGACCAATGCTCCTACTTCCTCCGGTACGGCAGACGTCTCCTTCGGGCCAAGACTCGGAAGTCCGGCGGCAGCGCCAGGAAGGTCTGGACCTGAGGGGGAAGCCGACGGAATCGGGGGTAAAGCAGACCTCCCCGCTCGTAGCTCGGCTTTTAAGGGTAGAGCGGTCGGATTGGCGAGGTGGCCGGAGAGTCCGGGTGTAGCCGAGCCTCGGACATTGAAGACTATTCGGCTGGACGGCCCCCTTTTCCGCCGACGGGGCCGGGATTATGCGGCAATCCGTCCGCCAGCTTGATCCAGGGTAGTCGGGTTCTGGTATAACAGTGGCTCTCTATCTGCACGTGCTCGGGCTGGTCCAGACTACCGAGTGCTATGAACAGCATATCGTCAGGTTCGAACGTCAGCGTGCTTCCGCAATCAGGGCAAAATCGTCGAATCACGCCACTCGAGGACCGATACTGAGCTGCCTTCCCTCGTGTCCACTCGAAGGTGCCATCTGGGAACTCCACAAAGGTCAGAAATGGAGCCCCTGAAATCTTACGACACATGCCACAATGACAATGAGCTGCCCATTGCGGTGCTTGACTGGCTCGGTAGCGGATCGAACCGCACAGGCACCCGCCTGTCCACTCCATAGTCCTTCCTCCATCGACGTGTGGTGAGATCGGCGACCGCTCATCCTATCGCCGTAACAGGCTAAGTGCATTCATGTAGAAAGCGAAGGGCTGGCCGATGAACAGGCGTCGATCCGAACGTGGCAATTTGGGCCGCTCCGGGTCATTGGCCGTCCTACCGCGGGAGCGCCCGGGAGGTCCGCTGCCCGAAGTGAAGCCGACGAAATCGGGGGCAATGCGGGCGATGCCGTTCGAAGGTCGGGTTTCGGGGCTAGAGCGCTCCCCACAAATATCGAGGATCGCCACGCAAGATGCGAACCAAGACCTGAATCGTCTTCGACAGCCGAATGTGTTGCCGTTTTCGGCTCATGGGAGGTGCTATCTGGGGTATCTCGGATAAAGTCATAGGATGGCGGATTCCCGGGATCGGGCGAGAAAAACCTTGCAGCGCCTTGCCCGAACACCTAAGTCTTGTCCCCGTGACGGTTGCATACATGAAGACGGCAGACCTCGAATAGCCGCACCGCGTCTGGAAGAGCATCTCCCCGAGAATCTATGCGCCATCGCCCCGCAGGCGCGCAGTGCTCCTGCGGGCACATCGCTATAGGACTACCCCTACATGACCACAGGAACCGTAAAATTCTTCAACACGACCAAGGGTTTCGGCTTCATCATGCCGGATGACGGATCGAAGGACGTCTTCGTTCACATCTCGGCAGTGGAGAGCTCTGACCTGGGTTATCTGACCGATGGCCAAAAGGTCAGTTTCGATGTCGAGCAGGACACCCGTGGCCCGAAGGCTGTCAATCTTCAGGCCGCCTGAATCGTTGGTTGAAGCAGGCCGCCCGTTTGTTTGGGCGGCCTGTTCGCCTTCTCCCGAAAAAACGCCCGATTTGCCGTGACGCCCGCCTGAAGCGCGCTCGGGATGGCGGCC
>CBDUZE010000104.1:0-7268 GCA_965371625.1 uncultured Alphaproteobacteria bacterium | reverse complement strand
TGCCGACAGAGCCCACGGCCAACCTCCCGCAACGGCAGGAGTCCGAGAACCCTTATCAGGTGCAGACGAACGGCGGCACCGCCTGGGAGGTCCACACCTGGGGGTGAAGCCGACGAAATCGGTGGGAAAGCGGACGTCGGGGCTCGATGTTGGCTTACCCGCCCCGGGTGATCGTCCTCTGCATCCAGGACAGACCTGAGCGGCCTGGGGAAAGCTGAGGATCGAGCCTCGGACGGGTGGGTCGAGGGTGTGTCCTTGACGGGTCACGCCTAGGCGGCGGGCCGCAGCGACACCCGCAGGGGTGGGGTTAAATAAGTCATGTATCGGGCCCCCGATTTGAACCTGCTGGCACAGGCCCTCATTCCAATGATTTCCCTGCTAATTCCCTGTTTTTCCCTGTTCCGATATTGAGTGGCACTCCTCGTAACCCTTTGAAATTGAATACATTCACCGAACTTTCGGGGGCGATGAGGCGGACAAAATGCAAGAATTCCCTGTATCTTCCCTGTAAAACAGGGAAATCGGTGTCCGACACCAGAGAGCAGTTCGCAGCAGACTCCCTGCACCGCCACGCCTTCGCTCGAGCTTTCCCGGACCGCGGGAGCGGCCCGAGGCCCGGGACCCGAGCCTCCGGCGCCGCTCGGCCCAGGCGCGGCGGGCCGGTGCCCCCGGATACCCCTTAGAGTTCTACGGCCGCGCCGCCGTCGCGCACGGCGACGATGAACAGGCGGCGGAAGGGGAACGGCGTGCGCCCGTCCGATGCCGCCGGGTAGGCGCGGCGCAGGCGGGCCCCGCAGGCGGCCTCGAAGCTCGCGCGCTCGGCCTCCTCGAGGGGCGCCAGCAGGGGCCTCAGCGCCGTGCCCTTGACCCAGGCGAGCACCGGATCCGGGCCTTCGAGCAGATGCAGGTACTCGGTCTCCCAGATCTCCAGGTGCCGACAGCGCGGCGCCAACAGTTCGTGGTAGGCCTGGGGCGGGGCCAGGGGGGGCAGCAGCAGGGGCTCGAGGCGCGCCCGCCAGGAGCCCTCTCGTGCCGTCTCGGCGATCGCGGCGTGGGACGGTGCGGTGAAGTTGTTGGGCATCTGGACGGCCAGGACGCCGCCCGGTCGTAGCCCGTCGACGAGCCTCGGCAACAGGCTCTGGTGATCGTCGAGCCAGTGCAGCGCCGCGTTCGAGAAGATGAGGTCGGCCGGCTCATCGGGCGCCCAGGTGGCGATGTCCGCCCGTCGCCAGCCGATTTCGGGCAGCCTTTGGGCGGCGCTGGCCAGCATCTCGGGCGAGTTGTCGACGCCGATCACCGTCGCCCCCGGCCAGCGTTTGGCCAACAGCGCGGTGACATTGCCGGCACCGCAGCCGAGGTCGTAGACCAACCCCGGCGCCTCGATGTCGAGGCCCGCCAACAGGTCCCGCGCCGGGCGCAGGCGCGGCGCCTCGAAGGCGAGATACTGGGCCGGATCCCAGGCCATCACGCGTCCGCCCGGGTGGCGCCGCGCGGCGCTCCGAACCGCGATACGGAGACCGAACCCATTCTCACCCCGACGTCGTCACCCCCGGCTGTGGCTCGGCGGCAACCTTAGCACAGGCGTCACGATCATCGTGACGATGGGCCCGGGTCCGGCCCCGGTCGCTAATCGCTGAGGGAGGCGGGAATCGGCCGCAACGCCGCCGATTTGCCGTCGGCCGGCGGCGGCGGCGCTTGCTCCGAGTCGGCCGGCCGCGGCGCGGGCGCCGCGGCGGGCGGTCTCTGGAGACCGGGCACCGGTTGGGCGGAGTAAGGATCGGGCTCGCGGTAGCAGTCGACCGCGCCCAGGGTGCGAAAGCAATAGACGGGGTCTGGTTGAGAGGCCGCGGCAACGGTCTTGCAAATCGATCCGGTGGTGATCAGGGCCGCGAGCCGGCACTCCTTGCCGGCGTAATCCGAGACCGCCTTGTCGACGATGGCCAGCGCCGCTGAACCGGCGACGGTTTCGGCGACCACGGTGCACCCGGCAGTGAGCAGCAGGAGGGCGGCGATCAGGCCGCAACGTTGCAAGGCCCGCGGCAAAGTCAAGGGGGCATCCTATTGCGGTGGGGTCGGCCGCGATTCGACGGACCCTTGCTGCAAATCAAAGCACCAAGGTCTGAAAAGTCGGTTAATGCCTGGCCCTTGCGCTCCGCGAGGCGGACGACGGTGGCCGGAACGACGGTGGCCGGAACGACGGTGGCCCGGGCGCCGTTAGACCGGGAGCTCGAGGCGGAAGGTGGTGCCTTCGGGGCCGCTGCTGAGCAACCGTATGTCGCCGCCGTGGGCACGCATCAGGTCGCGCGCGATGGCCAGACCCAGGCCGCTGCCGCCCGCGCGCGAGGTGCTGGTGAAGGGCTCGAACAGGTGCGTCTGGGTCTTCTCGTTCATGCCCTGCCCGCTGTCGGCGAAATCGATGGTCACCTTGTCGTCCGCACTCTTCGCGGTGACCCGAATCGTGCCGTTGCCGGCGATGGCCTGGATCGAATTGCGCCCCAGGTTGAGAAAGACGCGGAACATCTGCTCGCGGTCCGCCTCGACAGACAACGCCGCGGGCACCTCGTTGAGCCAGACGATGCGGTCGTCGGCGGGCAGCCCGACCGTGGCGCCGACATCGTCCACGAGCTCGCTGAGCGCGAAGACGCCGCGCTGGGGCGGGGGCTCGTCGGCGCTGCCGAAGGTCAGCGTCCGCCCGCACAAGCTGATGGCGCGGTCGATGGAGTCGATCAGGGTGGGCGTCAGGTGGCGCACCTCGGGATCGGCGCTGGCGCCGAGGCGGTCCGAGACGATCTGCGCCGTGGCCAGGATGTTGCGCAGGTCGTGGTTGATCTTGCTCACCGCGGTGCCCAGCGCCGCGAGACGGTCCTTTTGCTTCAGCGCCGCGCGCAGGTCGGCCTGCATCTGGGCCAGCTCGCGCTGGGCGACGCCGATCTCGTCGCTGCGCCCCGACGGGGCGACGTCCTTGGAGGCATCCTCGGGCGCGGTGTGGAAGGCCATCATGCTTTCGGTGATGCGCCGCATGGGCCGCACCATCAAGAGCTGCAGGCTGAGGTAGACCAGGGTCGCGGTGATCAGAGAGATGACGATGGAGAGGGCGAGAATACGCCGCGAATAGTCGAGCATCGCCGCCCGCATCGGGCGCTCGTCCAAGAGCACCTCGACGGTGAGCTCGGGACTCGAGGGCACGGGGCCGATCACGCGAATGACGCGCGGGCCGAAGGCGAGCAACTCGAAGGCCTCCCGGATCAGCCCCATCGGCGCCTTGTCGTGGAGATCGAACATGGCGTCGACCTTGGGCGGCATGTCCGCGCTCAGCACGAGGTGCCAGGACTCCTCTCGCTGGAGGATCACCGCCCGCGCCCCGACCTGGGCGAGAAGCTCGCCCTTGAGTTCCTCGCTGATCATGTTGTCCGGGGTCGCCTGCAGCGCCTGCACGGCGAGGTGGGCCGCGGCCAACCGTTCTTCCAGATAGACCAAGCGGAAGCGGGCAATCGAAGGCACATAGATCATCACCTCCGACACCATGACGAAGAATGCCGTCAGCACCAGGAGCCGCGCCGACAGGCTCTTGAGCAACGGGGGACGCGAGATTGTGGTTTGCGCCATGGCCGGAGTCTAAAACAAAACGACGGCGACCGCGCCAGTTCGTTGCAACGTGCCGCGCGCCTTGGATCGCGGGCCCCCGCCAACGTATGGTCCTGCGTATGGTCCTGAGTTCGGGCGTCGGCCAACCGGCGCGGTGGAGGAGGAGAGAGTGATGGCGCCATTCGAGCGCTCGGAGTACCTGGCGCGGATCGCCAACACCAAGTCACGCATGAGCGAGGCCGGCATCGAGGTGCTGCTGGTCAGCAACCCGGCCAACATGAACTACCTCACCGGCTACGACGGCTGGTCGTTCTATGTCCACCAGATGGTGATCGTGGCGCTCGATGCGGACCAGCCGATCTGGGTCGGGCGCGGCCAGGACGCCAGCGGGGCGCGGCTCAGCAGCTTCCTCGCGGACCAAAACATCCGCGGCTACGCCGACGACTACGTCCAATCGACGGTCAAGCACCCGATGCAGTACGTGGCCGAGGTGCTTCGCGAAGCGGGCTGGGCGGGCCGGGCGATGGGCCTCGAGATGGACGCCTACTACTTCACCGCGCGTTGCCATCAGGAGCTCACCCGGGCCTTGCCCGAGGCCACCTTCCACGACGCCGACCTGCTCGTCAACTGGGTCCGGGTGGTCAAGTCGGCGGCCGAGCTCGGCTACATGATGGAGGCCGGAAAGATCGCCGAGCGGGCGATGCAGGCGGCGATCGACGCCATCGCCCCCGGGGTCCGCGAATGCGACGCCGTGGCCCGCATCGCCGAGGCCCAAATCAGCGGCACCGAGGAATTCGGCGGCGACTATCCGGCGATCGTGCCGCTGCTGCCCTCGGGCCCCAAGGCCGCCGCCCCCCACCTTACCTGGAGCGACGAGCGCTACCAGAGCGATCAGGGCACCATCATCGAGCTCGCCGGCTGCCGCCACCGCTACCACGCGCCGCTTGCGCGCACGGTCTACCTGGGCCGCCCCTCCGGGGCGGTGCGCGACACCGCCCAAGTGGTGGTCGAGGGCCTCAACGCCGCGCTCGAGGCGGCGCGGCCGGGGGCGACCTGCGAGGAGGTCGAGGCGGCGTGGCGGCGGGTGATCGCCAAGAGCGGCATCGTCAAGGAGTCGCGCATCGGCTACTCGGCGGGGCTCAACTACCCGCCCGATTGGGGCGAGCACACTGCGAGCCTGAGACCCGGCGACCGCACGGTGATCGAGCCCGACATGACGTTCCACCTGATACCGGCGATCTGGATGGACGATTGGGGCCTCGAGATCAGCGAATCGTTTCGGGTCACGGAAAGGGGCGCCGAGACCTTCGCCGATTTCCCCCGCGAGCTGATCGTCAAGCCTTAGCCGGCGCTCGGTACAGCCGACGGGGCGCCCGCGGCAGAGCCAAAAAAAACGGACGGGGGAGGCCCCCCGCCCGTGCTGAGAAAGACGGTTTGCCGTCAGATTTTTGTCGCCCTTAGTCGGCCTTGCACGGATTGCAGGGGTTCTTGGCGGCGCAAGGGTTCTTGGCCGCGCACGGATTGCACGGGTTCTTGGCCGCACAGGGGTTGCAGGCGTTGGCCGCGCAAGGGTTCTTGGCGGCGCAGGGATTGCAGGGGTTCTTGGCGGCGCAGGGGTTACAGCTCGCGGCCAGCAAGATCGGCTTGGCCGGGTTCTCTGCGGCGGCGGGCAGCGCAACGGCGCCGGCCGCCACGGCCGCCACCGCGGCTATAGTCACTGCCTTCTTGATCATCATCTCGTCTCCCGTTGGAAATCCTCGATGCGTCGAGCGGGTCGAATTTTTCGGCCCCGGAAATCGCATCTTGAGCCATGGGCAGGTTGGGCCAGAGAGTAGAAGGAGTCTAATCACTTCCGCTGACGATTTTGTGATCCGCCCGAGAGCGGAATCAGCCCAGGCGGCCGAGCAGGCGCACGATGGCTTGGGTTCGGGGACTGAACAGCATGGGGGTGAAGTAGCTCGAGGCGGCGCGCTTGTTGACCTCGCCGAAGGTCGGGTAGGGAGAAATGACCCCGGCCACGTCGCCCGCCTTCATGCCCTTGGCGAGGGCCAGCACCCAGGGCTGAATGAGCTCGCCGGCGTGGGCGCCGACGATCGAGGCCCCGAGCACCCGGCCGCGGCGGCTGGTGATCACCTTGACCAGGCCGTCGGTCTGGCGCTCGGCCTGGGCCCGGTCGTTCTCGGCGAAGGGCCAGCGCAGGATTCGGATGTCGCCGTGGCGCGCCCGGGCCTGGCTCTCGTTGAGGCCGACGTGGGCGAGCTCGGGATCGGTGAAGGTGACCCAGGGCAGCGCCCGCTGGTCGACCTTGGCGGGCAGGCGAAAGAGCACGTTCTTGAGCACCACCTCGGCGTGATGGCTGGCGAGGTGGGTGAACTGATGACCCCCGGCGACGTCGCCCACCGCGTGGACCTTGCGATTCGAGGTCCTGAGCCGCCGGTCGACCTCGATGCCCCGGGCCGAATGGCGGATCCCGGCGCGCTCGAGGTCGAGCGCCTCGACATTGGCCTTGCGGCCCACCGCCACCAGCAGATGCGAGCCTTCGAACCGGGCCTCGGCGCCCCCGGCGGTGCTCACCGCGATGCCCGCCGCCGTGCGCTCGACGCTCACGACCTCGGTGCGCTCATGGATCGCCACCCCCTCGCGGCGCAGCCGGGTGGTGACCACGCGGGCGAGCTCGGGATCGTCCCGTCCCAGCACCTCGAACATCTCGATGACCGTGACCCGGGCGCCCAGCCGGCGGAAGGCCTGGGCAAGCTCGATCCCGATCGGGCCGCCGCCGATCACGATCAGGTGCTGGGGCCGCTCGCGAAGCTCGAAGATGGTCTCGTTGGTGAGATAGGGCGCCTCACCGAGGCCCGGCAGCGGCGGCAGCGCCGGAGACGAGCCGGTGGCCACCACGACGCGGCGGGCGGCGATCAGCGCTCCGCCCGCGCTGACCTCGGTGGCGCCGGTGAAGCGGGCCTCGGCCTCGACCACATCGACGCCGAGACCCCTGAAGCGGGCCACCGAATCGTGGGGCGCGATGGCGGCGATGACGTGGTGGACGTGGTCGTGGACGGCGGCGAAGTCGATCTCGGGCAGGGGCGCGGCGACGCCGAAGCGCTCGCTCTGGCGTACCGCCTCGGCGGACCTTGCCGCCGCGAGCAGCGACTTGGAGGGGACGCAGCCGTAGTTCAGGCAATCGCCCCCCATCTTGCCGCGCTCGATCAGCGCCACCCTCGCGCCCATCAGGCTGGCACCGGCGGCGACCGTGAGGCCGCCCGAGCCGGCGCCGATGACACAGAGGTCAACCTTCATTCTCTCGACCATCCGGGCACCTTCCTCGCCGGTCGACCGGGCGTGGCGGATTTCGCCTCGCTCGCCGCGGCCGCAACGGCGGGGCGTCGGGGCCCGACAAGGTCGGCATCGGCGGCTTGGAAACCGGACCTGCCTTCCTATATCCACACCGGGCGCGCGAGCGGCCTCGGGACCCGTTCATAGCGTCGCCGGCGTGCCGCATCAACCGCGGCGGCGGCGCGGCGCAAGGCGGAACTGGCGCTTAGGCCACGGAGCCCTTGCTTAGCATCGCCTGAAAATGAATTGCCAGTCACCAATGCGTGAACGGCCGATACCGGGGCGGGCGAGGCGAGCGATGCCACAGAGCGCGATGCCACAGAGCGCGATGCCACAGAGCGCGATGCCAC
>CBDUZE010000103.1:0-8028 GCA_965371625.1 uncultured Alphaproteobacteria bacterium | reverse complement strand
GATCCCCGGCATGCCGCGCAGGGTGAAGATGTCGAGATGATTGAGCGCCACGGCGCGGATGCCCACCAGCACCTCGTCCGGCCTCACCTCGGGATCGGGAAAGTCCTGGTAGACGATCTCCTCGAGCCCACCGTGCTTGTGGATGACAGCGGCTTTCATGGTCGGCGGCTTCCCGTGGCGAGTCCCGGCGTGCTAGGGTGTCGGGGTGCGGCGCGAGCGGCGCCCGCGGCGCAGAACGGCCGGGCGGCGGGGTCGCGAGGGGCGCAAAGCTTAGCCAATCCCGACCACTATGCAAGGGCGCCCGCGGCCCTGGGCGGGTCCGCGCGGCGAGCGCCGGGCCCGCGCCGCGAGCGCCGGAACCGCGCGCTCATCGGCTCGCGGCGGAGAGGACCGGAGCACATGACCGACGCCATCAAGGGCATCGACCACTGCGTGATCCTGGTGCGCGACCTGGCCGGCGCCCGCGACAGCATCGCCGCCCTCGGCTTCACGGTGACGCCCAGGGGCACCCACAGCGCCCACATGGGCACCGGCAACCACTGCATCATGCTGCGCCAGGGCTACTTCGAGCTCATGGCCGTGCTCACCCCCACCGAGGTCAATCGACGCTGGCGCGAGCTCTTGGCGGTGCGCGAGGGCTTGAGCGCCGTGCCGCTGGCCACCGACGACGTGGATGCGGTGCGCGAGACGCTGGCCTCGAGGGGCCTCACGCCGTCGGATCCCGTCGCCTTCTCGCGCCCCATCGAGCTCCCCGAGGGGCGGCGCGAGGCCGCCTTCCGGATCGTCTTGATCCCCAACGAAGAGACCCCCGGCAGCACCATGTTCGTGTGCCAGCACCTCACCCGCGAGCTGGTCTGGCACCCGGACTATCTGGATCACGCCAACGGCGCCCTGGGCTTGCGCGCGGTGACCGCGGTGCACGATCACCCGCCCGAGGTGGCGCCGGCCTACGGCAAGATCTTCGGCCCGGGCGCGGTGGCCGTGAACGGCGACGAGGTCAGCATCGAGAGCGGCGCCGGAGAGCTCCGCTTTGTCACGCCGGAGGTCTACGCCGCGCGCTATCCGGGGCTGGCGCCCGAGCCGGCGGCCACGCCGCCCTACCTCGCCGCCCTCAGTCTCGAGGTCGGCGACCGTGAGGCAACGGCGGCCTACTTCCATGAGAGGGCCGTGCCCCACAGCGTGCTTGCCCAGGGCAGCCTGTGCGTGGCACCGGCCGAGGCCTGCGGCACCCTGCTCGAGTTCGTTTAAGCCGGGCGGCGGCTCTTTGTCCAACTCCAGTTCATGGCGATGAACAAATGAAGATTGGCGTATCGCTTCCTCAAATGGGTATCGGAACAGACCCAATCATCGTTCGTGACTTTGCTCAGGCCGCCGAGGAGATCGGATTCGATCACCTCGCGGTTTACGACCACGTTGTCGGCGTTAACCCGGAAAGTTACCCCGATTGGTCAGGTCCTTACACCTCGGATCACGCATTTCATGATCCATTCGCATTGCTTGGATATCTCGCCGGCCAAACGACGCACATCACCCTTACGACCCATATCTTGATTCTTCCACAGCGTCAGACCGCTCTGGTGGCGCGGCAGGCTGCTTCGGTTGACGTCTTGTCGGCCGGTCGGCTGCGACTGGGTATAGGTATTGGTTGGAATCCAGTTGAATTCACCACGCTAGGCGAAGATTTTGGCAATCGCGGTCGACGCTCGCTCGAGCAAATCGAGGTGCTCAAGGCACTGTGGACACGCGATCACGTGAAATACCTTGGCGAATGGCACGAGCTTCCGGATGTGGGGCTGAACCCGCCTCCTGTTCAGCGTCCGATACCGGTTTGGTTAGGCGGGCATCACGTGAACGTATTGTGCCGAATTGCGTCGATCGGTGACGGATGGATTATCCTGGCTTACCAACCCGACTCGGAAGTCGAGCAAAAAATTGGCCAGCTGAGAGAGTTTGTTCGCGCCGCCGAAAGGCCGGAGAATGCTATCGGGATCGATGCCTGGGTTTCCATGGGGGAGATGACACCCGATGAGTGGCGAGACGAAATTTCACGGTGGCGCGATCTGGGCATTAGCCACGTGACGCTCAATACGGCGTTCGATCGTCTCCATCACAGGGCTATTGCCGGAAAATCTCTCACCGATCATTTGCGCGCGATTCGCCAGTACCATGAGGCGGTATCCGAACTGCTTTAACTGGAATCCGCCGCTCGATAGATTTTATGGGCCCGGCCCCGGGCGCGCCCGCGGAACTCGGCGATGATGTAGGCGGTGCCGGTGACGTTCTCGAGCTCGGGCATGGGCGCGTTCCAGGGTTCCTGTGGGGCGCGCAGGGCTGCGCGGCCAAGCCTCACTCGGCGCCCTCGACCGGCACCGCGGTGGTGTACTTGATCTGCTCCATGGCGAAGCTCGAGGTCACGTTGGCGAGGTCGGCGATGCGGATCAGGCGCTTGTAGAAGGCGTCATAGGCGGGGATGTCCCGCACCAGCACCCGCAGCAGATAATCGTTCTCGCCGGCGAGGCGATAGAACTCCACCACCTCCGGCAGCTTGGTCACCGCGCGGGTGAAATTCTCCATCCACTCGATGCCGTGCCGGTTGGTGCGGATGCTAACGAACACCGAGAGCCCGAGCCCCACCTTTTCCGGGTCGACGAGGGCGACGCGACGCCGGATCACGCCCGCCGTCTCGAGCTTGCGCAGCCGCCGCCAACAAGGGGTGGTGGAAAGCCCCACCGTCGCCGCCAGGTCGGCGATCGAGATCGTCGCGTCCTCCTGCACGCGGGCGAGGATCTTTCGATCTATACTGTCCATCTGCAACGACCTTCTCAGATGGTTGGCAAATTAGAAAATCATTCCAATAATAGCGGGAATTTTGACGATTTTGAAAGCCATATCTTGGCGGCTTGAGCCATCCTTCGAGCGGGCGAGAGCACTAGCGAGCGAGGCCTCACATGCGATTGTCGTTCACCGAACATCCGGCAGCGGTCGGCGAGACCTATCTCGAGCACATGGCCATGGCGCTATCCTTCGCCGTGCCGATGATGCGCGGCGCGCTCGCCTGCCTGGTGCACGCCATCTTCCCGTTCCTGTTTGTGCAGAGCGGCAGTTCGGCGATTGCGTCGCTCCACGACCGCATGGTGACAAACCGGGCAAGCCCGCGCGGGGCGGAGCGGCCCGGCGCCGACGCCGCCACCCTGCCACCGGGCTGAGATGTCCCGGGGCGCGACTAGGGCAATTCCAGGCGACCTGGAACCGCGCCTATAGCCCCAGGTAGGCCTGGCGCACCCGGTCGTTGGCGAGCAGCGCCTGGCCGCGGTCGCTGAGCACGATGGTGCCGGTTTCGATGACGTAGCCCCGGTCGGCGATGGTGAGCGCCCCTTGGGCGTTCTGCTCGACGAGAAAGATCGTGGTGCCGCTCTCCTTCAAGTCCCGGATGGTGGCGAAGATCTGCTCCACCAGCAGCGGCGCCAGCCCCATGCTGGGCTCGTCCAGCAGCAGCAGCCGCGGCCGCGCCATCAGCGCCCGGCCGATGGCGAGCATCTGTTGCTCGCCGCCCGAGAGCGTCCCCGCGGGCCGGTCGCGCCGTTCCTTGAGCGCGGGGAACATGGCGTAGATGCTGTCGAGGTCCTCGCTCGCCTTACTCGCGCCCCGGGTGTAGGCGCCGAGCCGCAGGTTGTCCTCGACCGGCAGCGGCCCGAAGACCTGGCGCCCCTCGGGCACCTGGGCGATGCCGAGGCGCACCCGCCGGCTGGGATCGAGGCGGGTGATGTCGGCGCCGGCGAAGCGGATGGCCCCGCCCGATACCGGCTGCACCCCCGATATCGCCCGCAAGAGCGTGGTCTTGCCGGCGCCGTTGGTCCCCACCAGCGCCACCAGCTCGCCCTCGGCGATTTCGAGGTCGATGCCCTTGAGCGCCTGGATGCGGCCGTAATGGCTGGTCAGGCCCTCGATCTCGAGCAACATCTCAAGTCTCCCCCTGGGCCCCGGCGCCGAGGTAGGCGGCGATGACCTCGGGGTTGGCGCGCACCTCATCGGCGCTGCCCTCGGCCAGTAGGCGCCCGTAATCGAGCACCAGGAGGTGGTCCGAGATCCCCATCACCAGGCGCATGTCGTGCTCCACCAGCACCACCGTGACCCCGGACTCGTTCACCCGCTGTATGAGGGCGTCGATCTCGGCGGTCTCGCTCGCGTTGCAGCCGGCGGCGGGCTCGTCGAGCAGCAGGAGCTCGGGCTCGGTGGCCAGCGCGCGCGCGATGTCGAGACGCTTGAGGCCGCCGTAGGGAAGGGCGCCGGCGCCCTCGCCGAGGTAGTCCTCGAGTCCCACGAAGGCCATCAACGCTTGCGCCCGCTCCACGCACTCGCGGTTGGAGCGGGCGATGGCGGGGAGGCGCAAGAGGGTCGGCAGAAGGCGCGTGTCGGCGTGCATGTGCCGCCCCACCATGACGTTCTCGAGCGCCGACATGTTGTAGAAGATCTGCAGGTTCTGGAAGGTGCGCGAGATGCCCCGCGCCGCCAGATTGTGGGGCGACTGGCCGGTGATCTCGTGGTCGTGAAAGAAGATGCTCCCGGCGCTCGGCCGGTAGAGGCCGGTGATCAGGTTGAAGAGCGTGGTCTTGCCGGCGCCGTTGGGGCCGATGATGGCATGGATCCTGCCGGGCTCGACCGTGAACGTGACCTCGGCCACGGCGTGGACGCCGCCGAAGTCCTTGCTCAGGCGCTCGACGCGCAGCAGCGTCATGGCCGCGTCCTCCGCCACAGTCCCTCGAGCGTCGGTACCAGGCCCTTGGGCATGAAGATCATGGTGAGCATGAGGACGAGCCCGAAGATCATCATCTCGTAATCCTCGAAGCCGGCGATGAGCTGGGGCAGCGCGGTCAGGATCGCGGCGCCCACAAGGGCGCCGTAGGTCGAGGCCATGCCGCCCAGCACCACCATGGTGACGAGCTCGATCGAGCGGAAGAAGCTGGCCTCGTCGGGGGTCAGGAAGAGGCTGTAATGGGCGTAGAGGCTGCCGGCGAAGCTGGCGAAGAGCGCCGAGAGCACGAACACCAGCACCTTGTAGCGGGTGGTGTCGACACCGGTCACCTGGGCCGCCACCTCCGATCCGTGCACCGAGCGGAGCGCCCGGCCCAGCGGCGAGTCGGTGAGGTTGAGGGCGAGCCAGACGCTGACGATCACAAGCGCCCCGATGATCGGATACCAGGCCTGCTCGGAGGAGAACGTCCGGGCCGGCAGCGCCACGCCGAAAAGGCTCCAGCCCTCGGTCGAGAAGGCGCCGATCTCGGCGCCTAAGATGGAGAACGGCGGCACCGGCATGCCGTCCGGCCCGCCGGTGAGGTCGAGCTCCTGATTGAGGACGATGGAGATGATGATGCCGAGCCCGAGGGTGGCCATGGCGAGATAATGGCCCTTGAGCCGCAGGATGGGGCGCGCGATCGCGAAGGCAAGCCCGCCCACCAGGGCGGCGCCGACGAGCATGGCGGCGAGCGGCGGCCAGCCGTGGCTGGCGGTCAGGATCGCCGAGGCGTAGGCGCCGAGGCCGAGGAAACCGGCGTGGCCGAGGCTGATCTGGCCGGCGTAGCCGATCAGCAGGTTGAGGCCGACGCAGGCGATGGCGCTCAAGCCCATGGTGATCGCCACGTCGTAGTAGTAGTTGTTGGGCAGGAAGAAGGGCAGCACCACCACCACCGCGGTGAGCGCCAGCAAGCCGCCGCTGCGCGGTGTCGCCAAAGCCATCACACCCGATCCGTGCTGCGCTTGCCGAAGAGCCCGCTGGGCAGGAAGAACAGCACCAACAGGATGATGACGAAGGCGACCGCGTTCTTGTAGCTCGAGCTCAGGTAGCCCGCCGCCATGGCTTCGGTGATGCCGAGCAGAAGGCCGCCCACCACGGCGCCGACGCCGCTGCCCATGCCGCCGAGAATGGCGGCGCTGAAGCCCTTGAGGCCCAGCATCACGCCGACGTTGAAATAGGTCTGCGAGATGGGCGCCATCAGGATGCCGCCCAAGGAGCCGATGAAGGCGGCGAGGGCGAAACTCAGCATCACCACCGACCGCGTATCGATGCCGACGAGCTGGGCCGCCAGCCGGTTGTGCGAGGTCGCCAGCATGGCCTTGCCGATGAGCGTGCGGTTGAAGAACCAGGCCACCAGAACCACGATCACCGCCGCGCCGCCCAGCACCCACAGGCTCTGGGGTTGCAGCGAGGCGCCGGCGATGTGGATCGGCTCCTCGCCCGAGAACGCCTCGAGGCTGTGGAAGTTGCGGTCCCACACCAGCTGTGCCGCGCCGCGCAGGAAGATCGAGGCGCCGATGGTGATGATGATGAGCGGCACCACCTCGGCCTCGCGCGCCGGCTCGATGGCGAGCTTCTCCAGCGCCACCCCCACCGCGACCGCGAGGGCCACGGCCAGGACCACCGCCAGCACCAGGGGCAGGCCGGCGGCGACCAGGAACACGGTCGCCATGCCGCCGATCATGACGAACTCGCCCTGGGCGAAGTTGATCACCTGGCTGGCGTTGTAGATCACGGTGAAGCCGAGGGCGACGAGGGCGTAGATCGCGCCCACGGTGAGGCCGGAGAACAGGAACTGGAGGAAGTCCGCTAGCATGGCGGCGCTCGCCTCGGCCAAAGGAACTCCCCCGTCTCGTCGAGACGGGGGAGTATAAAAGGCGCGCGCGCGGGGTCTAGTAAAGCAGCTTCCAGTCGCCCGCGCTCACCTCGACCATCCTCAGCGAGCTCAGGTCGAGACCCATGTGATCGTTCGCCGACATGTTGAAGATGCCGTCGACGCCGATGAAGTTCCGGGTCTGCTCGAGGGCGTCGCGGACCTTGGCCTTGTCGGTCGAACCGGCGCGCTCGATCGCCTCCACCACCAGGAACAGGGCGTCGTAGGCGTGGCCGCCGAAGGTCGAGATCTCCTCGCCGTAGTGCTCGGTGTAGCTCTTGGCGTAGGCCAGCGCCACGCCCTTCTGGGGATCGCCCTGGGGCAGTTGCGCGGCGACCAGGAGCGCGGCGCAGGGCAGCCGCACGCCTTCCGCCGCGCCGCCGGCGCCCTTGATGAAGCCCATCGAGCAGGAGCCGTGGTTGTGGTAGAGCTGGGCCGCGATGCCGAGCTGCTTGTAGTTCTTGGTGACGATCGCGGCGGGCGCCCCGAAGCCGCAGAACAGCACACCCTCTAGGCCCGGGGCGTTCTTGATCTTGGTGAGCTGGGGCGTCATGTCGGTGTCGCCCTTGCTGTAGGTCTCGCTGGCCACCACCTCGAGGCCGTGCTGGCCGGCAAGTTCCTTGGCGTTCTTCATGCACGACTTGTCGAAGCCGCCGGCGCCGGCGATGAGACCGATCTTCGCGATCCCCTTCTTCTTCATGTCCTCATAGACCTTGCCAACGGCCATGCGGTCGGTGTGCGGGGTCTTGAAGACCCATTTCTTGACCGGCTGGACCACTACCGAGGCACCGGCCAGGGAAACGAAGGGGAGCTGCGGGTTGACCGCCTTGATCACCGCCATGGTCTCGCCGGTGGTGGTGCCGCCGACGATGATGTCGACCTGGTCCTGCTCCACCAAACGTTTGGTGAAGGTCACCGCCTTCTTGGCGTTGAGGCCGGTATCGTAAAGTATCAACTCGAGCGGTTTGCCCATCACCCCGCCCGTGGCGTTGATCTTCTCGACATAGAGCTCCAAGGTCTTCTTCTCGGGATCGCCGAGGAACGCGGCGGGTCCGGTGACCGCCAGGAAGGATCCGATCTTGATCGAGTCCTGGGCCACCACCGGCGTCGTCGCCGCGCCGGCGAGCGCCAACGCGGCTGCGACCGCCAGCGCTCCGTTCAAATACCGTCTGCTGTTCATGGGTCGTGTCTCCTGTGACATGGCCGACCCTCGACGCGCGACGCCTCCCCTGGCGCGCGGGTCAGATGCAGTTGCTTCAAGCCTTAATTGGTAATCTCGTACTAAAATATCTTAATACATCGTGCGGAAGGGCGCGGTCAAGGCTCGAGCATCGGCAGCTTGAGGCCGTGCTCGCGGGCGCAG
>CBDUZE010000102.1:0-8717 GCA_965371625.1 uncultured Alphaproteobacteria bacterium | reverse complement strand
ACCCCGAAAACCCCGCCACCTGCCGCCACAAACTACCGCGCGAGCGGTTTAGTCCTTTGACCCTGAGCGGACTCAGCCACAGCACGTCGATAGAGACATCTGCCTTCGCGCGGAGCTTACGATGACGTCGACCTCTCACATGGTCAAGGCCGAGAGGTCCCGGGTTGCAAAAAAGAAAACGATATAAATTGATTTCGATCAATGTATGGCCTAAGCTGATGTGGTTACACTACCTCCAGTATAATAAAATCGCCCTTAGTTCTTATTGGCGATAGGGTTATTGGCCAATTACCGGCGACGAATGTGCTCAGTGGGGTGCGGTTAGTTGCTTTGCCTGATTACGCCTCTTGCTTGATGGAAGGATGTTTCCAGCCGAACGTGGGCGAGAGCTGGGCGTGCCCCGATCACCGGGGGGGAAAGTTTGGCCGCGGCTGATCGATCGACGCGGGCAATCATAGCGGTGATTTCGAGGATATTAGGTCACGTAGCTTCTACGTGAGTGCGTTGCTTGCCTCCGCGGCTTCGAGGGCGACAGGAGCAACGCTGGTGTTGGTGCATAGCTGGACTGCTCAGATCGGGAGCCGGCGGCATGGAACACGACACGACGATCTTGAGGTCGAGCTGGAGTATCTCTGAGAACTTCTCACTGCTCGTGGTGTTGGCGGCATTTCTGTCTCGCATCGCGATCGGCGCTTCGGAGTGCCGGCGAGCGGCCGACGCATCGCGACACGCCGCCGTGGCCAGACTTTCCGGCGTGTTCAAAGCACGGCGGACCGAGTTTGCTGCGTATGCTGGGGGACCCAGGTGATGCGTGGCGCCGTTGGCACTCCACGAGCAAGACCCTCTCTCGCGCGCTCAATGCAGTCCGTCATTCCTTGCGCTCGCCACAGACCGCGAGTTAGTCAGCGTGACCGAAGCTCCCGCCAAAGTGGGACCACCTCAATCAGTATTGATACGCAACCAGCAAGCTCGGCAGGTGGCGGCAACGAGGGCGTCCACCTTAGCTTGTCCCCACGCCGCCGCCGTTAAGGGACTCGGTTAAGAATTTATCCAGGGAATTTTGCTTGACAGCCCTTGACTTTTCGTGAAACCCTCCACGCGAGTGAATCAATCCTAATCATCTAGGGTCTGAGCGAATTAGCCTTTCTAGCCGCAAACACCAGAAGCAGGGCATCTAACGGCAGCAAAACAGTCCCTCAAATGGATTTGGATTTTCGCGGCAATTTTGATCCCGGCTTTGGGCGTTGGCGGATACCTGTGGTTTACCCAGAATCAGCCTCCACAAACGACTGGCTCACTTACAAAGGTCACATTGGGAATTAGCGCTACGAGCCTCCTTCCTTCTCTCGTTCACGTTGCCGTCGAAAAAGGATATTTCCGGGAACAGGGCATTGACATCGAGGTTATCGGCTAGCCTGCTCAACCAGCGATGCCTGCTTCGCCAAATTCAACAGAGAGCGGGACAACGCCGAAGGAGAGGACCGATGGAACAGACCGGATCCAAAAAGGCGCGCCTTGCCTTATTGCTAGGCGGCCTCGTCGTTCTCGCCGCGCTGGCTATCGGCGGCTATTTCTGGTCGACCAAAACACAGCCTGCAAAATACACAGGGCCTGTTGAGAAAGTAACAATGGGTGTTGGTGTAGCACCACTTAGTTTACTTATTTGGGTTGCAGAGAATGAAGGATATTTTGCTGACAATGGGCTTGACGTAGAGATAAAAGGTTATCCATCTGGTAAAGCTGCTGTGGGAGATCTTATAGATGACAAGGTTGATATAGCAACTATTACTGAATTTGGTTTTACGAGCAAGAGTTTTGATAATCCTGATTTGAGAATAGTATCATCAATAACTACTGCAAATATCAATTCTCTGGTAGCAAATAAAGATAAGGGTATAGAAGAAATTTCTGATCTAAAAGGTAAACGTATCGCTACTGTTTCTGGCACTGAGGCAGAATTTTTTCTCGAATCTTTCTTACTATTCAATAATATTCCTACCACTGATGTAGAAATTATTTATTTAAACCCAAATAATATTGTACGGTCTGTTTTGGCTGGCGAAGCTGATGCAGCTATGATTTGGGAACCATATGTTTATCAGATCAAAACTAACCTGGGAGAAGAAAATACAATCACTTGGCCTGGACAAGGTGGACAAAGCTCTTATTGGTTATTTAACAGCAAGGAAAATTTTCTAACCAGGAATCCAAAAATAGTTAAGCGCACTCTTAAAGCATTGGTCCAGGCAGAGGAATTTATTAAGACAAATGAGGCTGATGCTAAAGCTATTTTGGTGTCCCATGGCCTTGATGCTCAGTTTGTGGGTGATATTTGGCAGAAACTTAATTATATTGTTGGCTTATCTCAGGCATTAATAATAGCAATGGAAGATGGGGCGAGATGGAAGGTGAAAAACAAACTAACAGACAAAGCAGAAATTCCAAATTATTTAGATTATATTTACCTAGACGCGCTGGAGTCGGTGAAGCCTGAGGCGGTAACGATAATTCGGTAACTCCGGGAAATCGGCAAATGCGGATCAAAACGCTGGTTGCCGTGGGCATGGCCGTTGCGGTTGCGATCGTAGCGTCAGTCGCCATTGGTCTTTACGTCACATATCAAGACGTCAATGAGGCGCTTAGGAAGGACCAAGTTGCGCGCGAAGTCGCGCGTGGCGTATTTGAGCTCACGACGCTGACGAGCGATTACCTGTTGCATTACGAAATGCGCGCGCGAACCCAGTGGAATCAGAAGCGTGAATCGCTCGGGCGGTTGCTCGAAGAACCGGGCTTTGAAGGCGTCGAAAATGATCCGGCCATCGCCCTGCTCCGGGTGCGTCATGTCGAGATCGGGGAGAATTTTGCGCAGCTGGTGGTGGCTCATAAAAGGCAGCAGGCGCAGGAGAGCCAAGCCGACCTTTTGCTCGAAGTTGAGCGAAGGTTGGCGACGCAGCTGCTGATCAAGTCACAGATTATGGAAAATGATGCATTTCAACTCGAGTCGCAAGGTATCGCAGACGTAAGGACAGCCGAACGACGAGCGGGGTGGCTCGGTATCGGCCTCGTTGCAAGCATCCTGATCGTGATGGCGGGAACATGGGTTGTCATCGCTTACCGCGTCGTAAGGCCGCTCAGTGAGCTTCAGCGGGGCATTCAAATTCTGGGCGGCGGAGACCTCGATCACAGGATCGGCGCGATCCGGCGGGACGAGGTCGGCGAGGTCGCAAACGCCTTCGATGCGATGGCGGAGCAGCGCAAACGGGCCGAAGGGGAAGTGCGTGCGCTCGCCGCGGAGCTCGAACAGCGGGTCAAGGACCGCACGGCTGAACTTGCCGGTGCCAACGAGGAGCTCGAAGCCTTCGCCTACTCGGTCTCGCACGACCTGCGCGCGCCGCTCCGCAGCATGGACGGCTTCAGCCAGGCGGTGCTCGAGGACTACGCCGACAGGCTCGACGGCGAGGGCCGGGACTTTCTCCAGCGAATCCGGCGCTCGAGCCAGCACATGGCCCAGCTCATCGACGATATCCTGACGCTTTCCCGCGTCACGCGGGGCGAGCTCGATCGAAGCAAGGTCGATCTTTCCGCGATGGCCGAGGCGGTTGCGGCGGCGCTTCAAGAGACAGACCCAACACGCGAGGTCGATTTCGACATCGCTCCCGGCGTGGTCGCCGAGGGAGATGGACGGCCGTTGCGGGTCGTTCTCGCGAACCTGCTGGGCAACGCCTGGAAGTTCACGGCAGGGAATTCGCAGGCCCACGTCGAGTTCGGCGTGACCGAGAACGAGGGCAAGCCGGCTTATTTCGTGCGCGACGATGGCGCCGGCTTCGACATGGCCTATGCCGATAAGCTGTTCGGAGCATTCCAACGGCTCCATTCCGCTAGCGAGTTCGAGGGTACGGGTATCGGCCTCGCGACCGTCGCCCGCATCGTCCACCGGCACGGCGGCAAGATTTGGGCCGAGTCCGGTGTCGGCGAAGGCGCAACCTTCTTCTTCACCCTTTCGACAAAGGACGAAACGACATGAAAGGCAGTCCCATTCTTCTTGTCGAAGACAACCCCGACGACGAGGCGCTCATCCTCCGGGTGCTGAAGGGGCACAATCTCTCGAACGCTGTGGTGGTAGCGAGGGACGGTCCTGAGGCGTTGGATTATTTATTCGGGACGGGCGTTTATGAAGGCCAAGACGTGGCCAGACCCGCAGTCGTCTTACTTGATCTCAAGCTCCCCAAGATCGACGGGCTGGAGGTGCTAGAGCGGCTACGTCGAGATGAGAGAACGAGGTCGCTCCCCGTGGTTATTCTAACCTCGTCGGACGAGGAGAAAGACCTGGTCCGAAGCTATGACTTGGGTGCAAATAGCTATGTACGCAAGCCTGTGAACTTCGTCGATTTTTCCAAAGCGGTCAGCCAGTTGGGAGTGTATTGGCTGCTGCTCAATGAGCCGCCTCCCGAACGCTAGGGTCGCTCAAATGGGTAAGCCATTGAATGTGTTGATCGTCGACGATTCGGATGACGACGCCGGCTTGCAGGTTCGCGAGTTGCGCCGGGGGGGATTCGAGCCCGTAGTCGAGCGGGTCGAAGCCGCCGAAGACATGCGGGCGGCGCTCGCCGCGAGAACGTGGGATGCAATTCTTTGTGATTACAAATTACCGAAATTCAGTGTGCCCGCCGCCTTGGCGTTGATGCATGAGCTCGGCCTCGACCTTCCCTTTATCGTTGTCAGCGGCACGATCGGCGAAGAACGGGCGGCCGACCTTATGAGAGCCGGCGCGGACGATCTCGTCCTCAAGGACAACCTTGCCCGTCTCATTCCCGCCATCGAGCGCGGGGTCGCCGCTGCGGAGGTCCGCCGAGAGCGCGAGGAGGCGGAGGAAGCGTTGCGCGAGCGCGAGCGGCGCCTCCAAGGAATCCTTGAGAACGCAGTTGATGCAATAATCACCATCGACGTACAAGGCAGAATCGAGTCGTTTAACCCCGCCGCCGAGCGAATCTTCGGCTATCGCGCCGACGAGGTGGTCGGCAAGAACGTCAAGTTGGTGATGCCTGAGCCATACCACAGCGAGCACGACGGCTACATCGGCCGCTACCTCAAAACCGGTGAACGCAAGATCATAGGCATCGGACGCGAGGTGACCGCACGGCGCGCGGACGGTACGATCTTCCCGATCGATCTCGCCGTGACCGAGATACGCGCGGGTGGCAAGCGATCGTTCATGGGAACCGCGCGCGACATCACATCGCGCAAGCGGGCGGAGGAGGCAATCAAGGAAAGCGAGTCCTGGCTCAAGCGGGCGCAGGAAGTCGCTCGCATGGGCTATTACGTATGGGACGAGGTAAAGTATGAATCTGTCTACCGCTCGGATGTCGCTTGCGACATCTTTGGCATACCGTCGGAGCAAAAAGGCCGTTTATTTGATGACACCCTGAAGCTGGTCCATCCGGACGATCGTGAACGGGTCGAAGCGGCGTTCGCAGCTGTCTCGGCAGCCGGCGAGGCATATGACATCGAGTACAGAATTGTTCGCCCGGCCGGCGATATTCGGCACGTCCGCGACGTCAGCGATCCCGAGTACGACGAGACGGGTGCGGTGATCCGCAAGGTGGGTGCACTCCTGGACATCACCGAGCGCAAGCGGGCTGAGGAGGCGTTGCGGCTTCAGGCGCTCATAACCGAACAAATGTTCGATGCCATTATCGGGTGCGACCTCGAGGGTCGCATCGTCGAGTGGAATGCCGCGGCGGAACGGATTTTTGGTTATTCCAGGGAAGAAGTAGTAGGCAAGCCCCCCGGGTTTCTTCACCGGCCGGAGGAAAGAGAACAAATCGATGGCGCAATACAGACCGCAACCGCCAGGGGCGAAACTTGGTCCGGTGACGTCGCCTTCGTGCGCAGGGACGGCAGCGAAGGCATGCGCCAGATTGTCTGTTCCCCGGTGCACGAAGAAAGCTCTGGTATAATCGCGAACGTCAGCGTCAGTCGCGACGTGACCGAGCGCAATGCAATCCAGGCGCAGCTGAGGCAAGCCCAGAAGATGGAGGCGGTGGGCCAGCTCACCGGGGGCGTGGCGCACGACTTCAACAACCTGCTTACGGTGATCCTGGGCAACCTGCAGCTGCTCGACCGCGCAGTTGGCGCCGACGATAGGCTCAAGAAGCGGATCAAGACGGCGTCGGATGCCGCCCTTCGCGGGGCGCAACTGACCAAACGGCTGTTGGCATTCGCCCGCCGCCAAGTGCTGGAGCCGAAGCGGGTCGATATCAACGAGCTGGTCACGAATGCCGAAGACATGCTCCGGAGGACCCTGGGAGAAACCATACGACTGCGTTCGGTGCTCGCCGAGGATCCCTGGCCCGCCCGGGTCGACCCTCATCAACTCGAGACCGCCCTCCTCAATCTGGCGCTCAACGCCCGTGACGCGATGCCGGAAGGCGGCACGCTCACGATCGAGACCGCCAACGTCGTTTTGGACGATGACTACGCAGCGAGACATATCGAGGTCGAGGCTGGCCGTTACGTCATGTTGGCAGTAAGCGATAGCGGTACAGGCATGTCGCCTGAGGCTATTGAGAACTGTTTTGAGCCCTTCTTCACCACCAAGGAAACAGGGAAGGGGACCGGCCTGGGTCTCAGCATGGTTTACGGTTACGTCAAACAGTCAGGTGGACACGTTAAGGTGTACAGCGAGGAGGGTCACGGGACTACGGTCAAGCTCTACCTGCCGAGTGCGGATGGCGCTGTCATGGTCGCGCAAGACGACGAGGTAGAGGACGCAGAAGCTCCGAGCGGGAGTGAAACCATTCTTTTGGTTGAGGACGAGGAATCGGTGCGCGAAACGTTGGTGGCGCTGCTCGAGGAGCTGGGCTACCGGGTCCTCGAAGCCTCGGAGGGGCCTGAGGCGCTGGACCTGCTGGAGGCGCGAGAAGGAATCGACCTGCTGCTCACCGACATTGTGCTTCCCGGCGGCATGAAGGGAACGGCGGTGGCGAGCGAGGCGCGCAAGCGTCGGCCGGACATCAAGGTGCTCTATATGTCGGGCTACACCGCGGAAGCTATTCTCGGCAACGACTTGAGAGCTGAGAAAGCCGAATTCATTCCCAAGCCCCCCCAGAGGGAGGAACTCGCGCGGAAGATCCGCCACGTCTTGGATAATTGAAAAATGCCGAACATTCCACCGCGACTCTTGGCCATCGACGATGAACCGGCAATAGCTGAGTTCATTGGTGATGTGGCAAAAGAAATCGGGTTCTTAGTAAAGCTTACGAATAATTTCGCTGAATTTCAGACTGCTTACCAGGCCTTTGAACCGACCGCGATCGTTCTGGATCTCGTGATGCCGGGCGTGGATGGGGTGGAGTTGATGCGGTTTCTGGCCGAACATCGGTGCCGCGCCCAAGTGTTGCTTGCCAGTGGCCAAGACACGAAAGTCCTTGCCACGGCCCAACGGATAGGAGCTAGCCAAGGCTTACAGATGCTGGGCGTACTGCAGAAGCCGATCATGCTGGCCGACCTGGAGGCGTTGCTCCGAAGCGCCTTTGACAGACAACGATCCATAACCGATCAGGACCTGAGGGAAGCGATTGAGAGTGGCCGAATAATCGTCCATTACCAGCCGAAGGCCGACCTGACGACCGGTCGTGTGTGCTCGGTCGCAGCGACCGAGGCCCTGGTACGCTGGGAGCATCCGCGACACGGCATGGTGATGCCGGATGAATTCATTCCCTTGGCCGAAAGTTCGGGGTCGATCGGACCGCTCACGGATTTGGTTCTCCGTGACGCCATACGGCATGCCAGCGAATGGCTTGCCGACGGGATCCCTCTGTCGGTCGCCGTCAATTTGGCCCCCCAGCTTCTGACCGACTTGACGCTGCCGGACAGGATAGCTGAATTGTTGAAAGAATTTAATTTGTCTCCCTCGCAACTTATCCTGGAGATCACGGAAAGCGGTATCATGGAGGATGTGGTGCAAACGATGGAGATCTTGACCCGCTTTCGTCTCAAGGGGATCGGGCTTGCCATAGACGATTTCGGTACGGGTTATTCCTCTCTGGTTCAGTTGCATAGGATGCCGTTCAGCGAGCTCAAAATCGATAAGTCGTTCGTTGTCGAGCTTGATGACAACACCGAATCCCAGACGATCGTGAGCGTGATCATCGACTTGGGCCACAAACTCGGTTTGAGCGTGTGCGCGGAGGGTGTCGAGACCCAGAAGTCGATGGACTTCTTGCGTTCCCTGGGATGCGACAAAGTACAAGGCTACATCGTAAGCAAAGCGGTCCCGCCAACCGAACTGACCGCATTCGTTCGGCATTGGAACCGGGTTGCGGCGTGAAAAGCAAATGGGTCGACCAAAATGAATGATAGTAAACCACTGAAGTCCGCGCTTCAGCGAATCCTCGTTATCGATGATGAAGAGTCGGTTCGTTCGACGCTCCGCGACATCCTGGAGGAGGCCGGCTACGAGGTGACGGGCGCGGCCAACGGGAAAGAGGGCCTCAAGCTGCTTGACAGGCAAAGATTCAGTTACGGCAAGGATACCCCTGTCGACGTTGTGATTACGGATATGGTCATGCCCGAGAAGACGGGCACGGAAACGATTCTCCAGCTCAGCCGCAGTTATCCGAAGATCAAGATCATCGCCATATCCGGCGCCGGCGAGGACTATCTGAGGATGGCGAAGGTCTTGGGGGCCGAGCGCATCTTGCCCAAGCCGTTCACGC
>CBDUZE010000101.1:0-8997 GCA_965371625.1 uncultured Alphaproteobacteria bacterium | reverse complement strand
CCGATGCCGATCAGCCCGTCCTCGGGCTCGAGCACGTCGCCGGTGCCGCTCAGGATCAGGCTGACGTCGCGGTCCGCCACCGCCATCATCGCCTCGAGGCGGCGCAGGTAGCGGTCGGTGCGCCAGTCCTTGGCGAGCTCGACGCAGGCCCGCATGAGCTGGCCGCGATGCTTCTCGAGCTTGCCCTCGAGGCGGTCGAAGAGGGCGAAGGCATCGGCGGTGGCGCCGGCGAAACCGACGATCACCTTGCCGTCGCCGAGGCGGCGCACTTTCTTGGCGTTCGACTTGATGATCGAATCGCCGAACGAGACCTGGCCGTCGCCGGCCACCACCACGGTTCCACCCTTGCGGACGCTCAAGATCGTGGTGCCGTGCCAGACCGGCATGCTCGCTGGCGTCATCTTAGTCCTCGAAGCTGGGCGCCGCTCTCGAGCGCGGCCTTGGGGGAGCGCAAACCATGTGGTGATTCATGGCCCGGGGTCAAGAAGGGGTTGGCGGTGGCGCGGGCGTCCGGGCTGGCGCGGGCGCGGGCTTCCTGCTATATCGGCGCCACCCCAAGCGGCCGCGAGCAGCCCTCGCGGGGAGCATGCCATGCGCACCGCCAGCGCCCAGCGCAAGACCACCGAGACCGAGATCGCCGTCACCGTCAACCTCGACGGCAGCGGAATCTACGACGTCGAGACCGGCATCGGCTTTCTCGATCACATGCTCGAGCAGCTCTCGCGCCACAGCCTCATCGACCTCGAGGTCAAGGCCAAGGGCGACCTCCACATCGACTTCCACCACACCAACGAGGACACCGGCATCGTCGTCGGCGAGGCGGTGGCCGAGGCGCTGGGCGACCGCCGCGGCATCAACCGCTACGGCAGCGCCATCATCCCCATGGACGAAACCTGTACCCGGGTCTCGCTCGACGCCTCGAACCGTCCCGCCCTGGTGTGGCGGGTGAAATTTCCCACCGCCAAGCTCGGCGACATGGACACCGAGCTCTTCAAGGAGTGGTTCAAGGCCTTCGCCCACGCCGCCGGGATCACCCTGCACGTCGAGAACCTTTACGGCGAGAACGCCCACCACATCATCGAGTCCTGCTTCAAGGGATTGGCGCGCAGCTTGCGCCAGGCGGTCGAGATCGACCCCCGCAAGGCGGACGAGGTGCCCTCGACCAAAGGGGTGTTGGGCGGCTCTCTCTAGGCCGCCGGCGCCGCCATGCGCATCTACACCGTGCACGAGCGGGCGGTGGTGCCGGGCCAGGCCCAGGACGCGGCGCTGGTGGACGCGGTGCTGGTCAAGGAGGGCTTCTCCTGGCTCGCCTTCCTGGTGGCGCCGCTGTGGGCCCTCCATCACCGACAGTGGCTCGGGCTGGTCGCCTACGCTGTGGCCGTTACCCTGCTCGGCCTCGCGGCCGAGGGCGCGGCGCTGGGCGAGGCCGCCGCCTCGGTGCTCGGGCTTGGCTTTGCCATCCTGGTCGGCGCCAGCGCGAACGACTGGCGGCGGCGCACCCTGGCCCGCCAGGGCTATGGCCTCGCCGGCGTGGTCGCCGCGCCCGATCTCGAGGCCGCCGAAGAGCGCTGGTTCCTTGGCCTCGAGGTCGGAGCTGGCGCGCCGCGCCGCTCGAGTGCCCCCGCGCCGCCGCCCTCGGCGCCCGCCACAGCGCGTCTGACTACAGCGCGCCCGGCCGGGCTGCCGCCGCCGGCGTCTCCCAGCGGCCCGGTCCCCAGCGGCCCGGCCCAGTCGTCCTCGACCTGAGCCATGACCGTGGCCATCGTCGATTATGGCTCGGGCAACTTGCGCTCGGTCGCCAAGGCCTTCGAACGGGCGCTCGCGACCAGCGCCAGGCCGCGCCGGGTGCGGGTGACCTCCGATCCCGAGGTGGTGGCGCGGGCCGAGGCCGTGGTGCTGCCCGGGGTCGGCGCCTTCGCCGCTTGCCGCCGCGGGGTGGAGGCGCTGCCCGGCATGCGCGAGGCGCTTCAAGCGGCGGTGATCGAGGGCGGCAGGCCCTTTCTCGGGATCTGCGTCGGCATGCAGCTGATGGCCAGCCGCGGCCTCGAGCACGGCAGCCACGCGGGCTTCGATTGGATCGCCGGCGAGGTGGTGCCGCTCGCGCCGGCGGCGCCCGGGCTCAAGGTCCCCCACATGGGCTGGAACGAGCTCGAGGTCCTCGATCCCGCCCATCCCCTGTTCGCCGGCCTCGAGCACGGCAGCCACGTCTACTTCGTGCACAGCTATCAGTTCGACTGCCGCGACCCGGCGCAGGTCCTGGCGCGGGCCGATTACGGCGGGCCGGTGTGCGCGGCGGTGTGCCGCGACAACATGGTGGGGACCCAATTTCACCCCGAGAAGAGCCAGGCCACGGGCCTCAAGTTCATCGCCAACTTCCTGGGCTGGCGGCCGTGACCCCGTACCCGGCCATCGACCTCAAGGACGGCGTCTGCGTGCGCCTGGTGCGGGGCGACATGACCCGCGCCACGGTCTACAACCGGGATCCGGCGGCCCAGGCGCGGGCCTTCGCGGCCCAGGGCTTCAGCTGGCTCCACATCGTCGATCTCGACGGCGCCTTCGCCGGTCGCCCGGTCAATGCCAAGGCGGTGGAGGCGATCCTGGCCGCGACCTCGGCGCGGGTCCAGCTCGGCGGCGGCATCCGCGACCTGGCCACCATCGAGGTCTGGCTTGGCGCTGGCGTCACCCGGGTCATCCTCGGCACCGCGGCGCTCAGGGACCCGGCCCTGATCGAGCGCGCCTGCGCCCGCTTCCCGGGCCAGGTGGTGCTCGCCATCGACGCTCGCGACGGCCTGGTGGCGGTCGAGGGCTGGGCCGAGCTCTCGGCGGTGGCGGCGCTCGATCTCGCCCGCCGCTTCGAGGCCGCGGGTCTCGCCGCCATCGTCCATACCGACATCGAGCGCGACGGCGCGGCGCGGGGCCTCAACGTCGAGGCCACCGCCGCCCTCGCCGCCGCCGTCGAGGTCCCGGTCATCGCCTCGGGCGGGGTCGCCTCGCTCGACGACCTCAAGGCGCTGAAGGCGGTGGCGGCGAGCGGTATCGAGGGGGTGATCATCGGCCGCGCGCTCTACGACGGGCGCGTGGATCCGTTGGCGGCGCTCGAGCTCTTGGCGGCGTGAGGGGGGTGTGGTGCTCAAGGTCCGGGTCATTCCCTGTCTCGACGTCACCCAAGGGCGGGTCGTCAAGGGGGTCCAATTCGTCGATCTCGTCGACGCCGGCGACCCGGTCGAGCAGGCCCGCGCCTACGACGCCGCCGGCGCCGACGAGCTCTGCTTCCTCGACATCACGGCCTCGAGCGACGACCGCGAGACCCTCTACGACGTCGTCGCCGGCACCGCCGAGCAGTGCTTCATGCCGCTCACCGTGGGCGGCGGCGTGCGCGCGCCTGAGGACGTGCGCAAGCTGCTGCTGGCCGGCGCCGACAAGGTCTCGATCAACACCGCCGCGGTGCAGCGACCCGAGCTGGTGGCCGAGGCGGCCGAGAAGTTCGGCAGCCAGTGCGTGGTCGTCGCCATCGACGGCAAGCGCGCGGCCTCAGGCCGCTACGAGGTCTTCACCCACGGCGGCCGCAGCGCCACCGGCATCGAGGTGGTGGGCTGGGCGCGGCGCGTCGTCGCGCTCGGCGCCGGCGAGATCCTGCTCACCTCGATGGACCGGGACGGCACCAAGCAGGGCTTCGACCTCGAGCTCACCCGCGCCGTGGCCGACGCGGTGTCGGTGCCGGTCATCGCCTCGGGCGGCGTGGGCACGCTGGAGCACCTGGTCGAGGGCATCCGCGAGGGCCACGCCCAGGCCGTCCTCGCCGCATCGATCTTCCATTTCGGCGAGTTCTCGATCGCCCAGGCCAAGGCCCATATGGCCGCCGCCGGCATCGCGGTGCGGGCCTGAGTTTCAAGGGCCCATGAACGCCGGCCAAGCCGGTTCATGGCCTCGCAGGTATGACAGGGGCCTCGGAATCTGCTACCCAAGGTGGACTGATCGAGCCAACGAGATTGTCCGATGACAGCGACATCAACCCCCCCCGGTGCCATCCTCGAGCGTCTTTTCGAGGTCATCGAAGGGCGCCGCGCGGCCGCCCCCGAGACCTCCTACGTCGCCAAGCTGTTCGCCGAGGGCAGCGGCGCCATCGCCGGCAAGGTGGGCGAGGAAGCAATCGAGCTGGTGATCGCCCACGCCAAGGGGCTGCGTCCGGAGACGGTGCGCGAGAGCGCCGACCTCTTGTTCCACATGATGGTGCTGTGGGCCGACGCCGGCATCCGGCCCGTGGACGTGCTGGCCGAGCTCGAGGCCCGCGAGGGGCTCTCGGGGCTCGAGGAGAAGCGCCGCCGGGGCGAGGAGTGAGCGCCGGCCAGCCAATCCCAACGACAAGCGAGAGAGCGACCATGGTCTACGACCCCGACAACGTCTTCGCCAAGATCCTCCGCGGCGAGCTGCCCTGCAACAAGGTCTACGAAGACGATTACGCGCTCGCCTTCAACGACATCAATCCGCAGCGGCCGGTGCACGTGCTGGTGGTGCCGAAGGGGTCGTACAAGGACATGGACGACTTCACCGCCAACGCTTCCGATAGCGAGCTCGCCGGTCTCCTGAAAGCGCTCGGCGAGGTGGCGCGCCAGACCGGGATCGCCGGCACCGGCTACCGGGTGATCGCCAACAGCGGTGCCCACGGCCACCAAGACGTCGACCACCTCCACTTTCACGTCTTCGGCGGCGCGCCCTCGGGGCCCATGGTCAAGCGCCTGGCGCCGCGCTCGTGAGCGGCGCCGCGCGAGCTGGCGCCGGGGCTCACTCCGCCGGCAGGTCGCGCGCGTTCGGCACCACGTAGACGGTGAGCGGCTCGCTGCGCCCACGCACCTCGATCTCGCGGTTGGCGAAGCCCGAGAGGTCGACGCCGGCGCGCCGCGCCACGCTCTCCGAGACCACCAGCTGGCCGCCCAGTTCCTTGGTCATGACCTCGAGCCGGGAGGCGATGTTGACGGCGTCGCCGATGGCGGTCACCGACATCGCCTCGGCGTAGCCCATCTCGCCGACGATGACGGCGCCGATGTGGATGCCGATGCCGATCCTCAGCGGGTCCTCGAGGTCGTTCCTCAAGAGACGGTTGAGCTCGTCCATCCCCGCCGCCATGCCGCGCGCCGCGGCGAGCGCCTGGCGGCAGGCCTGGTCGGGCGCGGACTCGAGGCCGAAGAGCGCCATCACCCCGTCGCCGATGAACTTGTCGACGCGCCCGCCGGCCTGCTCGATGGCCGCGCCCATGGCGCGGAAGTACTGGTTGAGGGCGAAGACCACGTCGAAGGGGAGCTTGTTCTCGGCGAAACGGGTGAAGGCGCGGAGGTCGGCGAACAGCACCGCCACCTCGCGCTCGGTGCCGCTGAGCCGGCGCGAGCGTCCGTAGGCCTCGCGCGGCTGGACCCCGGGGGGGAGCAACGGCGTCACCTCGAGGTCGGCGCCGGGACGGATCTGGCAGGCCAGGCGGACGCCGGGCGGGGCGCCGACCCGGGCCAGGACCCGGGTCTCCTCGGCGCTCGGCGCCGGCAGGCTGGCGCCGCCGTCGCCGACCTGGACCCGGCAGGTCGAGCAGCGGCCCCGCCCGCCGCACACCGAGGCGTGGGGAATGCCGGCGCTGCGGCTCGCCTCCAGCACCGTCATGCCCGGCGCGATGGTGACCTGGCGGCCGTCGGGATAGGAAATCGCCACGACGCCGCGACGCTTCTCGATCAGGCCACGCAGCAAGCGGCCGGCGAGAAGCAGCAGCAGCAGCACCAGCGTGCCCGCCATGATGCCGTCCCGGGCGCCCAGGGCCCAGGCGCCGGCCTCGGCCGTGGGCCCCTTGGTGCGCGCCGCCAAGGCCTCGGCCCAGGCCGGATCGGCGAGCCGGAGCTCGACCTCGTGGCCAGCGCTCACGAAGCCGGCGAGGGCGAGGACCGGCAGCAGCAGGGCGAAGGCGGCGAGCAGCGGCCGCCAGCGCGGGTACCAGGGCTTGAGCCTGAGCCAGTGGGTCATGCCGATGACGCCGTGGCCCCAGGCGATGAGCAGCGCCGCCGCCTGCTTGAGCCCCTCGGTCGGATCGAAGACGTAGATCGCGTTCAGCACGTATGCGTATGAGTCCTCGACGCCGAAGAACTCGTGCAGGCCGCGGGTGGCGCTGAGATGGAGGGCGAGGAGTGGCGGCAGGGCGAGCCCGAACAGGGTCTGCAGGATCTCCCAGCGGCTGAGCCTCATGCGGCGGCGGTAAAGGGAGTAGAGCACCAGCACGAGGTGCACCAGGACCGCGCCGTAGAGCACCACCGTGCCGGCCAGGTTGCGCCACAGGCCGAGGAAGACCACCCGGCCCGCCTCCAAGGCGTCGAGCGAGACGATGCCGAGGGCGTGGTTGAGGAGATGGCTGGCGACGTAGGCGAACAGCACCACGCCGCTCAGCAGGCGCGCCCGGGGGAGCCAGTCGATCTTGCCGACCACCATGCCGAGCTCCGCCACGGGCTCCCTCCTCAGGCGTGGCCTCGGGACGCGCGCGGCCGCCGCGGGAGCGCCGCCCTCAGCCGAGCCGCGCCCGCGCCAGCTCGGCGAGCGGGCGCTCGGGGCGGGCGCCGAAGTGGCTGATCACCTCGGCCGCCGCCACGCCGCCCAGGATGCCGCAGGTGCGCAGGTCCTCGCCCCGGGTGAGGCCGAAGAGGAAGCCCGCGGCGAAGAGGTCCCCGGCGCCGGTGGTGTCGACGACCTGGGCGACCGGTTCGCAGTCCATGACGTGAATCTCGTTGTCGGTAAGCACCAGCGAGCCCTTCTCGCTACGGGTCAGGGCGGCGATCTCGCAGCTGCCCCGGGCCGCCTGCAAGGCGTCGTCGAAGTCGTCGACCGAATAGAGCGCTTTGATTTCTTCCTCGTTGGCGAACAGGATGTCGACCTCGCGCTCGACGAGGTCGCGGAACTCGCCGCGCCAGCGCTCGACGCAAAAGGCGTCGGAAAGCGTCAACGCCACCTTGCGCCCGGCCTCGTGGGCCAGGTGCATGGCCTTGCGGAAGGCGTCCTTGGCCATCGGCGGATCCCACAGGTAGCCCTCGAGGTAGGTCACCTTGGCGCGGGCGATGGTGGCCGGCTCGATGTCCTTGGGGCCGAGCTCCGCGCAGGCGCCGAGGTAGGTGTTCATGGTGCGCTGGGCGTCTGGCGTGACGAAAATCAGGCACTGCGCGGTGCCCGGGCCGTCGGCCGCGGCGGCGGTCTCGAACTCGACCCCGGCGGCGCGCAGGTCGTGGCCGAAGATGGCGCCGAGCTGGTCGTCGCAGGTCTTGCCGACGAACGCCGCGCGGCCTCCGAACGAGGCCAATCCCGCCATGCTGTTGGCGGCCGAGCCGCCCGAGCACTCGACCGCCGGTCCCATCTCGGCGTAGAGGCGCGCCGCCTCGTCGGCGTCGATCAGCCTCATCGTGCCCTTGGCCAGCGCGTGGCGAGCCAGGTAGCCGTCGTCGGCGTGGGACAGCACGTCGACGATGGCGTTGCCGATGCCGACCACGTCGAGCAGTTGGTCCGCCATAGCAGGCACTCCCCACGCGGGCTGGCGCCCGGGCGAGCGAGTATAATGGCTCGGCGGACGCCGACAAGGACGGCCTGTACAGGCGCCCCGCGCCGACGCACACTGCACCGGCCATGGACGAGCTGGTCAAATTGACGGCGCGCGAGGCGGTGGCGCGGCTCGAGCGCCGCGAGCTCTCGCCGCTCGAGCTCGTCGAGGCCGCGGCGGCGCGCATCGCCGAGGTCGAGCCGGCGGTCAACGCGCTCCCCACGCTGTGCCTGGACCGCGCCCGGGCGCGGGCCCGGCGGCTGATGGAGGCGCCCCGGCCCGAGCCCCGGCCCGGCTACCTGTTCGGCCTTCCCATCGTCGTCAAGGACCTCAACGAGGTGGCCGGGGTGCGCACCACCTACGGCTCGCCGCTCTTTGCCGATCACGTGCCCGAACGCTCGGACCTGGTGGTGGAGCGGCTCGAGGAGAACGGCGCCGTGGTCATCGCCAAGTCGAACACGCCCGAGTTCGGCGCCGGTGCCAACACCTTCAACGAGGTCTTCGGCGCCACCCGCAACCCGTGGGACACGCGGCTCACCTGCGGCGGCTCCTCGGGCGGCTCGGCGGTGGCGCTGGCCACCGGCGAGGCGTGGCTGGCGACCGGCAGCGACCTCGGCGGCAGCCTGCGCATCCCGGCCTCGTTCTGCTCGGTTCTGGGCCTCCGGCCGAGCCCCGGCCGCGTCGCCTCGGGCCCCGGCGCGTTGCCCTTCGGCACCCTTTCGGTACAGGGGCCGATGGCCCGCAACGTCGCCGACCTCGCCCTGATGCTCGACGCCCAGTGCGGCTGGCAGGCGAGCGATCCGAGATCCTTGCCGCGGCCCGAGACCCCCTTCGCCAGCGCCGCCCGGGAAGGCCCCTTGCCGCGCCGGGTGGCCTACAGCCCCGACCTCGGCGTAGCCCCGGTGGAGCCCGAGGTCAAGGAGATCTGCGCCCGGGCCGCGGCCACCTTCGCCGACCTCGGTGCCCGCGTGGACGAGGCCTGCCCCGACTTCGGCGGGGTCGGCGAAATCTTCGAGATCCTCCGCGCGGCGCAGTACTCGGCCGACAAGGCGCCGCTTCTGGAGAGCCACCGCGAGGCGCTCAAGCCCGAGATCGTGTGGAACATCGAGCGCGGACTCGAGCTCTCGGCCGAGGACATCGGCCGCGCCGAGCGCGCGCGCGGCGCCCTCTATCACCGTCTCGTCGCCTTCTTCGCCGACTACGACCTGCTGCTCTCGCCGGCCGTGGTGGCGCCGCCCTTCGAGGTCGAGGTGCGCTACCTCACCGAGGTCGCCGGAGTCAGCTTCGAGACCTATGTCGACTGGCTGGTGCTCACCTTCGCCATCACCCTCACCGCTTGTCCGGCGCTGTCGCTGCCCTGTGGCTTCACCGCCGCCGGCTTGCCCGTGGGCCTGCAGATGGTGGCGCCACCCCGGGGCGAGGCGGCGCTGCTCGCCGCCGCCGCC
>CBDUZE010000100.1:0-9027 GCA_965371625.1 uncultured Alphaproteobacteria bacterium | reverse complement strand
ACAACCGAATCATGAAGAGACCAAGCCATCAAGCGAGTTTTTCAACACTCTCAGCAAGCCTGCGCCCCTTCGGCTGCTGTCCGTCAAGAGTCCCCGCGACAAGGTCCGGGGTTCGGCATGCAGGGGCGGCAGCCGACAGACATAAGCGTCCGTCACGCGCTCCTGAGCGGCGAGGTCCGTGATCGACTTCGCCTCACCGCTCTCGATTCGCCGCCGCCAGCGGTGGGCTTTCACGAGCGTCCTGATCATCGTGTCGTGGCGATCGGATTTCGGCGCCGCGCCAGCGCGGTCTGCTCCAGGATCTCGAACTTCTGCTCCAGCGGCCGGATGCACCCGGGGCCGTCAGCTTCAACGGCGTATTAAACGGCGCTCTTCCGGAGTTCGGGCGTGATCTCTCGGAACTTAAGCGCCCCCGGCATGGATGTATCTGCATACCAGACCTGATCAACCCCAGGCGGTGGGTCGTCGGGAAAAGCCACCCGGATGGCCTCAAGCATCTTCCAGTCGTTCATGAGAGCGATGTCGTCATTTTCGACAAGTAGGACGGTTGTGATCTCCCGCGCCTGGTATTTCGCTAGCTTCGCCGCCTTTCGATCGAAAGCTTCCTTGACTCGCACGGCAAGGGTGTCGTCGTGCCGCTCGAAGCGCGCGAAGAAGATACCAGGGCGACGCTCGCTCGACTTCATGACATGGAGTTGGAAGGGGATGTTGGAAAGATCCGCGACAACAGACGTCCCATCGGGCAGGCGGGGCGCCTCGTTGGCGACCCAGCTCTTGAGTGCAGCACGAATTGCGGCCCAGTCTTGGCCCTTGCCCACGGCGTTGTATTCGATCGTAATGATCAAGAGAAAGGGCAAGGTGCTATCGAATTCCTGCTCGAGCCCACCTGCGGCGCGCATGAACCAATCCGAGTCGCGGCGCTGGTTCGGCAGGGTATCGATGCTGGTGTGCTCGATCGCGAAGGCGCCAGCAATCGCATCAATGTCCGAGGAGCCGCGGTTCTCGACATCGGGCCTTCGCTCGACCCGCAGGCCGGGGTAACCCTGTTCGCGGAGATGGGCGACGAAGGCGTCTATCACGTCACGGTCGTTCATAGAACCTTCTTTGAAAGCCGTCTAACGACTGCGGCAAGCGGCGGCACTGACTCCACCGCGTCGCGCCACGCCGCTCAAATCCGTCCGTTTGACCAGGTTGTTAGATGCTCTATGCTGCTCGCCCATTGCTAGCGTGCCTCGAGATCCAGAATCTCCCCGGAAGACACGTTGAAGAAATTACCCCTCCTGATGTCCCGCGCGGCCTCTGGATAGTCTCTCGCCAAGCCGACACAGTACGTCACCCAATTGAAGAGAGAGACCTGGGACACAATAGACCGGCCGTCCGCAGCCCAGTTTACCGTCAACGAATGCCCAAGTCGGCGCCTTCCGACAACAGGTTCGTCAGCAAGAATCGGTTGCTCTGTAACCATCACCAGCGGAAAATGCGGGCGCTCGGAGAACCGTATGTATCGCCGCACTTGGTCGAAGTAGGATTCGTGAATAAATTCAGCGCCTTGCCAATAGGCCAGATAGTTTAGTGCTATCTTGGCGACTGCGCGAAATATGATGTGATCGATGGTTCCTTCGACGTCGCAGAGCAAGGACTCAGAGTCGTCTGATGGCACGAGTTCGCCGCGTAAATGAAACTCGATCTTCTTCTGTGCCAGGGATGCTCTCAACGTGGCCTCATCAACCGCTACGGCTCTGATCACTGCCGGGTGATCCCACGCGATTCCCATGGCGTCTAGGTCAGTCCGCTCGGGAAGTTCGTCGAGCAAAAAGTACTCGTATTCATTCGAGTCGGCTCGTCGGAAGCCGACTTGGGGCAACGGGCGAAGGAGGATTTCTCCCACTTCCGGGGAATATTCGCGATAGGCGTACGCTCCCGCGAAGTCTCCCTCGGTCAACCTAATCACGATTCGGCTCCTTCGTCCGAAAGGTCGAAAGTCCACTGGATTCTTCACGCCGTGCCCAAATCGGGACTGCCCCTCGAAAGTATCTCGTGCCAAAGCAATTTCCAAATTATCACCGAAGAACTGGTTGCACGAATTACAGACAATCCCGCGTAAAGTGAGGTTGTTACGGAACCGACCAAAGGACTGTGGAACCACATGCTCGGCGCGCGTGAAGCACTCCTTAGATTTTTCTCCCTGGCAGTAGATGCATCTGATCGGCATCGAATCGTGTAGCTGTCACGCGTCGGTTGGCATCTAACAATGTTTATACAGTCTATATAATCCGGCGAATGAAGGCGTCACTACGTTCCCCGTCACCGACGGGGAGGAAGTCAATCTTCAAAGGCCGCTATCCGGAGGACCTCTCGCTCGCGGGTTGCTGATGGTCTAGATAGGCGAGATTGTCGACTGATGCAAGGTTGTGTACAGCTGAGGGCAGCGTAGCCCCATATCTAGTGGCCACTTTCGGCCCGGCGCCGGGGGGCGACGGTGACCACGATTGTCATCGGGCGAAGCACTCCCGCTGAGCGGTCCAATCCATCGGTGTACGAGCTATTGGCAAAAGTTGGTGGCGCGGGTCGGGCGCCCGGCCAGCGCTAGCGCTGGCCCCGCCTAGCTGTCCTCGCCGAAGCGCTTGAGGTCCTCAGGGCCTTCCCTGAGCTCGGCCTCGCCCTCGCCCTGGACCTGGATGCGGATCTGCTCGACCACGTCGGGGTTGGCCAGCGTCGACACGTCGCCCACGTCCATGGTGTTGGAGATCGCCGCCAGCACCCGGCGCATGATCTTGCCCGAGCGCGTCTTGGGCATGTCGGGGACGATGTGGACGCGCTTGGGTCGGGCGATCTTGCCGATCTCATTCTCGATCGCCGCCACCACCCGGGTGCCGGTGTCGTCGCTCGACTCGAAACCCGGTTTGAGCGAGATGTAGATATCGGGCACCCGGCCCTTGATCTCGTCGACCACCGGCACCACCGCCGCCTCCGCCACCTCTTCCACGGTGAGCGAGGCGGACTCCAGCTCCTTGGTGCCGAGGCGATGCCCGGCGACGTTGATGACGTCGTCGATGCGGCCCAGGATGCGGTAGTAGCCATCCGCGGCCTGCACCGCGCCGTCGCCGGTGAGGTAGGGCCAGTCGCGCCAATCCTTGCTGTTCTGGTCCCGGCAGTACTTGGCGTAATAGGTCTCGACGTAGCGCTCGCGGTCGCCCCAGATGGTCTGGAAAGCGCCCGGCCAGGGGTTGCGGATGCAGATGTTGCCGGCGACGCCCGAGCCGCCCGCGATCTCGTCGCCGTTCTCGTCGTAGATCACCGGATGGATGCCCGGTATGGCCGGGCCGGCGCTGCCCGGCTTCATCGGGTGCAGCGCCGGCATGGTCGAGCACAGGAAGCCGCCGGTCTCGGTCTGCCACCAGGTGTCGACGATGGCGGCCTCGCCCTTGCCCACGACCTCCCAGTACCAGCGCCAGACCTCGGGCTCGATGGGCTCGCCGACCGTGGTCATGTGCTTGAAGTGGTAGTGGTATTTCTGGGGCTCGTCGGGGCCCGCCTTGCGCAGCATGCGGATGGTGGTGGGCGCGGTGTGGAAGATGTTGATGTCGAGGCGCTCGGCGATGCGCCAGGGCCGTCCGGGGTCGGGGTAGGTGGGGACGCCCTCGTAGACGACGCTGGTCGCAGCCACCGCCAGGGGCCCGTAGACGATGTAGGAGTGGCCGGTGATCCAGCCGATGTCGGCCATGCACCAGTAGACGTCCTCAGGGTGGATGTCCTGGACGTACTTCGAGGTCCCCGCAACGTAGGCGAGATAGCCGCCGATCGAGTGCAGGCAGCCCTTGGGCCGGCCCGTGGTGCCGCTGGTGTACATGATGAACAGCGGGTCCTCGGCCGGGAGCTCGACCGGGTCGACCCGCTGGCCGGCGTAGTCGGGAAGCAGCTCGTCGACGAAGACGTCGCGGCCTTCGACCATGGGCGTCTCGGAATGGTACTGGCCGACGTGGCGCCGCCACACCAGCACCTTGTCGACCTCCTGGTCCCGTTCCTTGGCGGTCCCGACCGCTTCGTCGGCCTTGACCTTGTGGTCGATCAGGGCGCCTGAGCGGTAGTAGCTGTCCATGGTGATGAGCACCCGGGACCCCGAATCCGCCACCCGCTCGCCGCACGAGCGGCCGCTGAAGCCGCCGAAGACCTGGGAGTGGACGACGCCGAGCCGCGCGCAGGCGAGCATGGTGACCGGGAGCTCGGGCACCATCGGCATGTGCAGCGTCACCCGGTCGCCGGCCTTGAGCCCGGCGAAGTCCCGCAGCAGCGCCGCGAACTCGTTGACCCGCACGTAGAGCTCCTGATAGGTGATCGCCTCGTGGGGCTGGTCCTCGGGCTCGGGCACGAACAGGAACGCGGCCTTGTTCCGGTGCAGCTCCAGGTGGCGGTCGACGCAGTTGTAGCTGGCGTTGATGCGGCCCCCCACGAACCACTTCCAGCACGGCGCGTCGCTGGTGTCGAGCGTGGTGTGCCAGTACTTGTACCAGCTCAAAAGATCCGCGTACTCCTTGTAGCAATCGGGAAAGTTGTCGAGGCTGAAGCGCTCGTAGATCCCCGGATCCGTCATGTTGGCCTGGGCGATGAAGCTTGGCGAAGGGTGAACGTAGCCCTCCTCCTTCCAGTGCACCGCGATCTGCGCCTCGCTGACCTCGCCCCCCTGGGCCGTCTCATTCTCGCTCATGACGCCTCCTCCGGATCCGCCTCTCGGCCGTGCCCGGGAGCCGCGAACGCAACCGTTCGCGCGCCCGGTCCGACACGGCAGCGCCGGCGATTCTTATACAGAGCCGAGAGCGCCCGCAAGCGCCGAGGCCGCGGGC
Source organism: uncultured Alphaproteobacteria bacterium (assembly GCA_965371625.1). GTDB lineage: Bacteria > Pseudomonadota > Alphaproteobacteria > CBDUZE01 > CBDUZE01 > CBDUZE01. Next base: position 4,186 of record CBDUZE010000100.1, on the reverse strand, counting down.
GCCGGCCCTCTCCGCCATTGGACTCGGGCCGCGGATTGGGGCAAAACAACGCCTCATTCTGATCGGGAGCGCGGCCCATGCTTTTGCACCTTTGCACCTGGAACGAGGTCGAGGACTATCTCGAGGGCTCGAACGGGATCATCGTGCCGATCGGATCCACCGAGCAGCACGGGCCCAACGGGATCATCGGCACCGACGCGATCTGCGCCGAGGTCATCGCCGAGGGCGTGGGCGCGGCCGCGGGCGCCATAGTGGCGCCGACGCTTGTCGTCGGCATGGCCCAGCACCACATGGCCTTCGCCGGCTCGATGACCTTGCGGCCCTCGACGCTGATCGCCGTCATCCACGACGTGGTGACTTCGCTCGCCCGCCACGGCTTCCGCGCCTTCTTCTTCATCAACGGCCACGGCGGCAACGTCTCGACCATCAACGCCGCCTTCCACGAGATCTATACCGCCGCCAGCTTAAGCGCCGCCGACAATGCGCCGGCGCCGCGCTGCGTGATGAAGAACTGGTGGCTCTCGGACTCGGTCAAGGGGCTAGCCAAGGAGCTGTTCGGCAACTCGGAAGGCGCGCACGCCACCCCGAGCGAGGTCTCGGTGGCCCAGTTCGCCCGGCCCCAGGCCATCAAGAGCGCCGAGTTCTCGGGCCCGGCGCCGGCTTGGAGCAGCTTCTCGGACGCCGAAGACTACCGCCGGCGCTACCCCGACGGGCGCATCGGCTCGGACCCCTCGCTGGCGACGCCCGAGGCCGGCGAGCGGCTCTACGAGGCCGCGGTGGCGGCGCTCGCCGACAGCTACAAGAGCTTCCTCGCCGAGTGAGCGCGGCTGGGCACGGCCGCTGCGCCGTTGCCGCCGCCCCCAGAGAGATTCACGTTTGTCGGGAATCGCTCTCAGGCCGCGCCGGCGCGAACCCTCGGGCCCGCCGGCCCTCCGGCGCGCCCGCGCAGGCGCGGACCTTCAGGTCCGCTGCCGTGAGCGAACAAGAGCGAGAGCAGGTCCCATCAATTGGGACCTGCTCCAGCCCTCAACCCCGCCACAGACCCTCGCGGGTGAGGTCGTCGACCGCGGCCTCGATGCCCTCGCGCAGGATCGCGACCATGGTGTCGATCTGCTGGGGCGTCAGCACCAGGGGCGGCGAGAGCACGTTGAGATGGGCGATGGGGCGCACGATCAGGCCCCGCGCCTGGCAGTGCTTGGCGATGCGGTTGCCGATCTGGATCTCGGGCGCCAGGATCTCCTTGCTCTCCTTGTCGGCCACGTTCTCGATGCACATCATGAAGTGGCTGCCGCGTACGTCGCCGACGATGGGAAGGTCCATCAGGGTCTCGAGCTGCTGCTGGAAGTAGGGCCCGACCTGGCGGGCATGGCCGCAGATGTCGTCGCGCTCCATGATCTCGATGTTCTTGAGGCCGGCGGCGCAGCACACCGGATGGCCCGAGTAGGTGAAGCCGTGGGTGAACAGCGCTCCCTCGGCCTGAGGCACCTTGATGACGTCGTAGATCTGGTCCGACAGAAGCGTGCCCGAGAGCGGCAGGTAGCCCGAGGTCAGCCCCTTGGCGCAGGTGATGATGTCGGGGACCATGTCGAACACCGACTCCGAGGCGAAGAAGTGGCCGAGGCGGCCGAAGCCGGTCACCACCTCGTCCGCGATGTAGAACACCTGGTATTTCTTGCACACCTCGAGCATGCGCCGGTGGTAGCCCGCGGGCGCCACCAGCACCCCGCCCGCGCCCATGATCGGCTCGGCGATGAAGGCGGCGACGTTCTCCGCTCCGAGCTCGACGATCTTGTCCTCGAGCTCCTGGACCAAGGCGTCGCAGTACTCGTCCTCGCTCATGCCATCGGGGCGGCGGTACATGTTGGGCGCCGAGATGTGGTGGATCATGTCGTCGATGCAGTCGAAGCCGATGCGGTCGAAGTCCACGCCGGTGAGCGAGGCCGCGAGATAGGTGCTGCCGTGGTAGCCGTCGACCCGGGCGATGACGTGCTTCTTGGTCTCCTTGCCGAGGCGGTTGAAGTAGAAGTGGATGATGCGCACCGCGGTGTCATTGGCCATCGAGCCGCCGGTGCCATAGAACACGTGATCGAGGGTTCCGGGGCTGAGCTCGGCGAGCTTGGCCGCGAGCTCCGCCGCCGGCGGCGTGGTCAGGTGGGTGAAGGTCGAGTAGTAGGGGATGCGCCTGATCTGACCGGCGATGGCGTCGGCCATCTCGTCGCTGCCGTAGCCGATGTTGACGCACCACAGCCCGCCGATGCCGTCGATGTAGCGCCCGCCATCGGAGTCGAAGACATAAACGCCCTCGGAGTGGGCCATGATGTCCGAGCCCTGCTCGTGGAAGACGGCGAAGTCGGTCCAGGGGTGGATGTAGTGGTCGCGGTCCTTGCGCCACAGCTCGGCCGTGTCGTAGTCGGCGAAATTGGGTCTCATGATCGTCCTCCCGGGGGCCTGACGAGGCGGCGGCAAGAGCCCAGGCTAATGCCAAGCGAGGCGGGCCGCAATTGTTGTGGGAGCGCCGCAGCTCGCCCCGGCCGTCAGGCCCCGCCCAGCGTCACCTCGCCGCCCACCACGCTTAGCTCGACCGCCATCAGGCTCTTTCCGGCGCAGGGGCCCGAGACGCAGAAGCCGTTCTCGATGCGGAAGCGGGCGCCGTGGTTGGCGCACAACAGGTGGCGCTTGTCGCGGGTGTAGAAGCGGCCCGGGACGAGGTCGAGCGGGAGGCCGGCGTGGGGGCAGGCGTTGACGAAGGCGAGCAGCGCCTCGCCGCGGCGCAACACGAACATCTCGAAGCGCTCGACGCTTGAGCCAAAGGTGAGGACCCGGGCGCCGCCGTCCTCGATCGCCTCGGCCCGGCACAGCACCTCGCCCGGCGGCGGCGCGCCGGGAAGCGCCCGCCAGCTCGATCGCGGCGCCGCGGCGGCCGCCCCGCCGCTCACTGCGCCACGCCGCCCAGCTTGCAGATCAGTTTCCACGCCTTGGCGTCGATCGGCATCACCGAGAGCCGCGACTGGCGCACCAGGGCGAGGTGATTGAGACGCTCGTCGTCCTTGATCTGCCTGAGGCTGACCGGGGTCTCGAGGGGCTTGAGCGCCTTCACGTCGACCATGCCGAAGCGCCCCGAGGGATCGGAGGGGTCGGGGTAGTACTCCTTCACCACCTCGACCACGCCGACGATGCGCTTCTCCTTGACCGAGTGATAGAAGAAGGCCTTGTCGCCCACCTTCATGGCCCTGAGGTTGCCCGCGGCCTGGTGGTTGCGCACCCCGTCCCACTCGGCGCTGCCGTCCTTGACCTGGTCGTCCCAGGACCAGTCGCCGGGCTCGGTTTTCAGCAGCCAGTAAGCCATGCCACGGGCGCTCAAGCGTCGGGGTTGCCGAAGCTCCACTTCCAGGGCCGGATCGTCACGCTCTCGAACAGCCCGGCCTGGGCGTAGGGGTCCTGGGCGGCCCAGGATTCGGCTTCCCCAAGGGACTCGGCCTCGATCACCAGCATGCTGCCGGTCATGCCCTCGCCGTCCTCGGTGACGGTGGGGCCGGCGACCTTGAGGCGCTCGCTCGAGCCCTTGAGGAACTCGACGTGGGCGGGCCGGTTGTCGAGGCGGACCTGTCCGTGGTCCGGCTTGTCGGTGCAGAAGACGACGAAGAGCATGGTGTTTCCTCCCAGAAGCTAGGGTGCGGATTTATAACGGCGCCCGGGCGGCGGCGCCAGCCCCCGCCAAAAAGGGGCAGTCCCGTCAATCCTCACCCGCTTTCGGTGGTGAAGGGGCGGGCCAGCAGACCCTCGATGGTGGCGTCGATGGAGGCGTGGTGGTTGACGATGCCGTCGACCGCGAGGCTGATCGGCATCTCGACCCCGAGCTTGTGCGCGAGCAGGGTGACGGCGGGCGCCGTGGCCACGCCCTCGGCCACCGAGTTGCGCGCCGCCAGCACCTCGTCGAGGCTGGCGCCCTGGCCCAGCGCGATGCCCAGCGAGGTGTTGCGCGAGAGCTCGGAGTTGCACGTCAGCACCAGGTCGCCGAGGCCCGAGAGCCCCATCAGGGTCTCGGCCCGCGCCCCCTTGGCGGCGCCGAGGCGCAAAAGCTCGGCCAGGCCGCGGGTGGTGAGGGCGGCGCGCGCGTTCTCGCCGAAGCGGCGCCCCTCGACGATGCCGCAGGCGATGGCGAGCACGTTCTTGACCGCGCCGCCGA
>CBDUZE010000099.1:0-9216 GCA_965371625.1 uncultured Alphaproteobacteria bacterium | reverse complement strand
GCGCGGATCGCCGTCGGCCCGCACCCACTCCGTCTCGACCCCCTGGACCTCGGCGGCCGCGAGGAAGGCGTTCTCGACCGCCGCCACGGCCTCGTCCGACTGGTGGCGCTGTTGGACCATCATTTCTTCGCTGAGATAGGCCCGCGCGAAGCCGGGTATCTTGGCCACGGGGACCACGCAGAGGCCGGTCAGCTTGGCCTCGTGCGCCTGCGCCAGGCCCACCGCAAGTTCGATCAGGGCGTCCTCTTGCACGAACGGCACGAGCTGAAGGAGGATGTTCTTGATGGCCATTTTCCTGGTCCCTTCTCGCGGCCCTGGGGCCGCTTACGACGACCTTTATTGTCACCCTCGGGGCGGAGATATCATTGATTTAAATCAATTTTTTGCCCTGAACCGGGCCTCGAGCCGGGGCCCGCGCGCGCCCGCCTCGGCGCCCCGGCCCAAACCCCTGTCCCGGCTTGCTCGGTGCCCTTTCGGCTTCTAAGTTAGCGCCCACCGCGGCGGACGCCGCTCGCCTCGAACGCCTGAGCCCAAGGAGGGCCAAGCATGCGCCACCCCGTGGCCGCGCCGGAGATCGCGATCCCGGGGCTCGAGTGGTTCAACGTCGAGGCGCCGCTGGCGCTCAGCGCGCTGAGGGGCAAGCTGGTGGTGCTGGATTTCTGGACCTTCTGCTGCATCAACTGCATGCACGTCCTACCCATCCTCAAGCGGATCGAGCAAAGGTTCCCGCGAGAGGTCGCGGTGATCGGCGTCCACTCGCCCAAGTTCGCGGCCGAGCGCGAGCCCGGCAACCTGGCCGACGCCCTGGCCCGCTACGGCGTCGTCCACCCGGTGGTGCACGATCCCGATTTCCTGATCTGGCGCCAGTACGGGGTGCGCGCCTGGCCGACGCTGGTGTTCATCGCCCCCGACGGCGGCGTCATCGACCAGGTCTCGGGCGAGCCCGACCCGGAGCGGATCGTGGCTGCGGTGGGCGGCATGGTCGAGCGGGCGCGCGCCGGCGGCGTGCTCGCGCCCGCGCCGCTCGAGCTCAAGCCGGCGACGGCTCAAGGCGGGGCGCTCGCCTTCCCGGGCAAGATGAAGCGCCTCGACGGCGCCGGCGAGGCCGCGGGCTGGGCGCTCACCGACGGCGGCCACCACCAGATCGTGCTCCTCGACGGCTTAGGGACCGAGCGCGAGCGCGTGGGGAGCGGCGCCCGGGGCTTCGGCGACGGCGGCTTCCGCGAGGCCAGCTTCGACGGGCCTCAGGGACTGGCCGCCGCGGCCGATACGCTCTACGTCGCCGACACCGGCAACCACGCTATCCGCAAGATCGACCTCGCCGCCGGCCGGGTGACGACGCTGGCCGGCAACGGCCGCCGCGGCCCGGTGCTGGCCGGCGCCCAAGCGGCGACGGCGGCGGCACTGGCCTCGCCCTGGGACTTGGAGGTCGACGGCGAGCGGCTCTACTTCGCCAACGCCGGCAGCCATCAGTTGGGCCTGCTCGATCTCGGGCGCGGCACCGTCGAGCGGCTCGCCGGCGACGGGGACGAGTCGATCGAGGACGGCGCCGCCGCCACCAGCCGCCTGGCCCAGCCGAGCGGCCTCAGCTTGAGCGCCGACCGCGGCATCCTCTACTTCGTCGACAGCGAGACCTCGTCGGTACGGGCGCTGCGCCTGGGGCCCGAGCCCCATGTCACGACCCTGATCGGCACCGGACTGTTCGACTTCGGCCACGTCAACGGCGACTTCGCCGGGGCCCGCTTCCAGCACCCCCTCGGCATCGTCAGCGACGGTGCGCGGCTGCTGGTGGCGGACAGCTACAACGGCGCGCTCCGGGTGCTGGATCTGGGGAGCCGCCGGGTCTCGGACCTCGACGACGGCTTCGCCTGCGAGGACGAGGTCTGCCTGCCCTCGCGCGAGCCCGCCGGCGTGGCGGCCGACGGCAACGGCGGCGTCTTCATGGTCGACACCAACAACCACCGGGTGGTGCTCTACCGCCCCGCCGAGCGCGCCTACCGGACCTGGTTCGCGTAGGGGAGGGTTTCAAACCCTCCCCTACCCGGCGGCGCGCTTGGTCCGCTCCTCCTCGACCAGCTCCTTCTTCGAGAGCTTGCCGACCACGGTCTTCGGCAGCTCGTCGCGGAGCTCCATCTCGGCCGGCATCTCGTGCCTGCCGAGCTTATCGGCGAGGAAGCTTTTGAGCTCCTCGAAGTCGAGCGTGGCGCCGTCGCGTAATTTGATGAAGGCCTTGGCGGCCTGGCCGCGGTAGTCGTCGGGGATGCCGATCACCGTCACCTCGGCCACCGCCGGGTGCTCGTAGATGGCCTCCTCGATGGTGCGGGGATAGACGTTGAAGCCGCTCGAGATGATCATGTCCTTCTTGCGGTCGACCAGGAAGACGAAGCCGTCCTGGTCGATGTAGCCGATGTCGCCGGTGTGGAAGCGTCCCTCGCGCAACGCCGCCGCGGTCTCCTCGGGGTTGTTCCAGTAGCCCCGCGTGACCTGGGGGCCGATGATGCAGATCTCCCCCTTCTCGCCCACGCCCAAGCGCTTGTCGGGGTCGTCGACGTCGCGGACCTCGAAACCGGTGCCGGGCAGCGGCAGACCGATCGAGCCGCGCTTGCGCTTCTCGGTCCAGGGATTGATGACGGCGCTCGGCGCCGTCTCGGTGAGGCCGTAGCCCTCGATCACGGGGCAGCCGGTGAGCTCCTCGACCCGCGCCAGCACCTCCACCGGCAGGGGCGCGCCGCCCGAGCCGCAGGCCTTGAGCGAGGAGAGGTCGTACTCGGCGATCCTCGGGTGGTTGATCAGCGCCGTGTACATGGTGGGGACGCCGGCGAACAGGGTCGGCCGTTTACCATCGATGTCCTTGAGCACGGCCTCAGGCTCGAAGCGCGGGTGCAGGATCAGCTCGCCGCCCCGGAACACGGTCGCCAGCATGACGGACGAGAGTGCGAAGATGTGAAACAGCGGCAGCACCAGGAGCACGCGCTCCTTGCCTTCCTCGAGAAACCCCTCGCTCCACTGGTTGCCCATGGCCACCGAGGCGGCGAGGTTGGCGTGGCTCAGCATCGCCCCCTTGGGCACCCCGGTGGTGCCGCCGGTGTAGGCCAGCACCGCCACCGCCTGGGCCGGGGGCCTGAGGGCGGAGGGCTCGGGAGTGCCCGCGTTGTCGATGAGCTCGGCGAACCGGAGGTGGGCCGCGTCGCGCGGGATGGCGGCGATCTCCTTCCGCTTGGCGAGCCGGAAGAGATAGTTCTTGGGGAACGGCAGGACCTCGGCGAGGCTGCCGACGATCAGCCGCTTGAGCCGCGATTGGGGCATCACGCGCGCCAGGTTGGGGTAGAGCGCGGCGAGATCGAGGGTGATCATGAGCTCGGTCTCGGAGTCCTCGATCTGGTGCAGGAGCTCGCGCTCGGCGTAGAGCGGGCTGAAGTTGACCACCGTGCCGCCGGCCTTGAGGATGGCGAAGAAGCTGACGATGTAGTGCGGCGTGTTGGGAAGGTAGAGGCCGACGTGGACGCCCTCGCGCACGCCGAGCTCAACCAAGCCGCGGGCGGCGCGATCCACCAGCCGGCCGATCTCGGCGTAGCTGAAGCGCCGGCCCAGGAAGTCGCACAGCGACAGCTCGCCCCAGCGCGCCACCGCGGCGTCGAAGAGCTCGTGCAAATGGCCGCCCGGGACCTCGACCTCAGGGGCCACCCCGGGCGGATAGGACTTCTGCCAGAGTTCGGGATCCATGACGTTGCTCCCCTTGGGCGTTGCTCCCCTTTGCCCCGCTCAGGCCGCCGGCGTGAGCTCCCCGCGGGCGCGGATCTCGGCGGCCCACGCCACCGGCACCTCGATGGGGAAGTCGAGCAGCATCTGGGCGTAGGCCTTGCCTTGCGGGTCCATGCGCAGCGAGGCCATGCCGCCGCCGCCGAGCGCCCGCTCGAGCACGAAGTTGAAGGCGTGGATGCCGGGCAGCTCGTAGCGCCGCACCGGGCCGTCCGCGAGGTGGCGGAACCATTCCGCCACCGCCTCGGCGCTCAGCGCCGCGCGCAGCAGCGGCACATACTCAGGCCTCCGGGCGATGACGCCGATGTTGGCACTGTCGCCCTTGTCGCCGCTGCGGCCCCAGGCCAGCGCCACCAGGGGCACGCTCTCGCGCGGACCTTGCGGTAGCGCCGGCTCGTCCATCACCGCGTCCGCCGGGGCCTCGGGCACGAAGCCGCCGCCGGTCGGCAAATCGAGCCGGCGCTCGTCATCGTCGGTCCTCACCGCGACCTCGACCCGGTCCTTGGCCACCAGGCAGGAGAACAGGCGCACCACCGGCACCGCCCTGGGGCGCCCGCCGAAGAAGCCGGTGATGCCCGGTGCCGCGCCGGTGCCCACCGGCGCCACCTCGCGGGCGAAGATCTTGAGCGCCGCGGCGTCGCGGTGGCGCACGCCAAGCTTCATCACCACCTCGCGGGTGGCGGTGGCGCGGGCATGGGGCCCGTATGTGTCCTCGGCGCCGAGCACCTCGAGGCTGACCTCGTCGTAATCGCCCAGGTTGCGCTCGCGAAAGAGCCGCCGGGTGCGGCCCAAGATGCTGTCGGCCACCTTACGCGCCTTCTCCGCCGCCTCGATGCCGCCGATCATCAGCGCCGCGGTGGCGCGGAAGCCGTCCATGTAGGTGGCGCTCACCTTGTAGCTGTCGGTTGGCGGGCGGCCGCGGGCGCCCTTGACGGCGACCCGGTCGGGGCCCGCTTGGCGCATCTCCACGGCGCGGAAGTCGCAGACCACGTCGGGCAGGATGTAGGCGCCGGGATCGCCGATCTCGTAGAGCATCTGCTCGCCCACGGTGGCGGGCGTCACCAGGCCGCCGGTGCCCTCGGGCTTCGACAGCGTGAAGCCGCCGCCGGCGGCGCATTCGGCGATGGGGAAGCCCATCTCGTCCCAGCCCTCGACCAGCCGCCAGTCGGTGAAATTGCCGCCCGTCGCCTGGGCGCCGCACTCGAGCACGTGGCCGACCAGGCTGCCGGCGGCGAGCAGGTCATGATCGTCGTCGCCCCAGCCGAACTCGTGCATCAGGGGCCCGAGCGCGAGCGCGCTGTCGACGGCGCGGCCGGTGATCACCACATCGGCGCCGCCGGCCAGGGCCTCGGCGATGGGGCGGGCGCCGAGATAGGCATTCATGCTCATGAGCCGCTCGGGCATCGGCGCCCCGGTATCCATCTCGGTGACGCCGGCGGCCCTCAAGCTCTCGACCTTGGGCATGAGGTCGTCGCCCACCACCACCGCGACGTTCAGCTCGACACCGGCAGCCCGGGCGGCCTCGAGCAGCGCGTCGCGACAGGCCAGCGGGTTGATGCCGCCGGCGTTGCTCACCACGCGGATGCCGCGCTCGGCGATCTCCTTCAAAAGCGGCGCCATGACCACGGCGACGAAGTCGGTGGCGTAGCCGAGCCCCGGGTCCTTGGCCCGCGCCCGCACCAGGATCGACATCGTGATCTCGGCCAGGTAGTCGAACATCAGGTAGTCGATCTGGCCGCGGCGCACGAGCTGGGCCGCCGCCGTCTCGGTGTCGCCCCAGAAGGCGGCGGCGCAGCCGATCCTGACCTTTTTCTCGCTCATCTCGGCCTTCTCGATGGCGCCCCGCGGCAGCGCTCAGTCAGCGATGGTGGCGGCGCCCATGGTCAGGACCTCGACCTCGCGCTCGACCACGCTGGAGCGAAACAAGACCTGCTCGCCCTCGTGCCACATCTCGGTGCGGATGGTCTCGCCCGGGAACACCGGCGCCTTGAAGCGAACGTCGAAGCTCTTGAGGCGTCGGGGCTGATAATCGCAGTAACACCTGAGCACCGCGTGGCCGGCCACCCCGTAGGTGCAGAGACCGTGCAGGATGGGCCGCGGGAAGCCCGCCCCGGCGGCGAAATCCGGGTCGCAGTGGAGCGGGTTGCTGTCGCCAGAGAGGCGATAGATCAGGGCCGCCTGGGGCAGGGTGGGGAGGTCGCAGACCTGGTCGGGCGCGCGCTCGGGCGCCCCGGGCAACGGCGGCGGCGCGCCCTCGGGGCCGTCGAAGCCGCCGTCGCCGCGGGCGAAGACGGTCGACAGCATGGTCGAGAGCCGCTCGCCGCTCGCCTTGTCGTCGACGGTCTGCTCGATGAGCACCAGCGCGCCCTTGTCGGCGCCCTTGTCGAAGACCTCGCGGATCTGCCGGCGCGTGACCATGGTGCCCGAAGCGGGCAGTGGGCGGTGCAGGGTGAGGCGTTGCTCGCCGTGCACCACCATCATCAGGTTGAGACCGGTGCGCGGCATGAAGGACATGTCCCAGCCCAGCACCGTGGCCATGGTGGGCAGCGCCTCGAGCCCCTTCTCGGTGACGAAGCGCAGGCCGCGGCGGTCCATGGGGTCGGCGCCGAGGCCGAGGCCAAGGGCGTAGAGCATGGTGTCGCGCTCGCTCCACTCCTGCTCCCGCTCGACGGCGCCGAGCGACATCAGCTTGTCGTAGTCGGCCGGCATCTGCGCCCCTCCCTCTCGACCGCGATCCTGGGCCGACTATGGCAGGTTGGCGGAGCCTCGATCAAGGGCGCCCGCGGCGCCGCCATGCTATGAAGGGAGAGGCGAATAGGATGAGGAGGCAGCGCTCATGGCCTACACCACGCTCAAGCTCGAGGTCGCCGACCACGTCGCGCACCTGGTGCTCGACCGGCCGCGGCGGCTCAACACCATGGTGCCCGAGTTCTGGCGCGAGATGGTCGAGGCCTTCGCCGAGATCGCGGCGCGCACCGAGGCCCGGGTGGTGGTGCTGTCGTCGACCGGGCGGCACTTCAGCGCCGGCCTCGACCTCAAGGCCTTCGCGCCGATCTTCGCCGGCCTGGCTGAGGGCGAGGCGGGGCGCGTGCGCGAGCGCCTGCGCCGCGCGGTGCTCGAGATGCAGGAGAGCTTCAACGTCGTCGAGCGCTGCCGGGTGCCGGTCCTCGCCGCGATCCAGGGCGGCTGCATCGGCGGCGGGGTCGATCTGGTGAGCGCCTGCGACGCGCGCTACTGCACCGGCGACGCCTTCTTCTCGATCCAGGAGGTCAACATCGGCATGACCGCCGACGTCGGCACCCTGCAGCGGCTGCCCCACCTGATGCCCTCGGGGCTGGTGCGGGAGCTGGCCTACACCGGGCGCCGCCTCGAGGCCCGGGAGGCGCACCAGGCGGGGCTCGTCAACCGTGTCTACGACGACCACGAGGCGCTGCTCGAGGGCGTCATGGCGATCGCCGCCGAGATCGCGCGGAAGTCGCCGCTCGCGGTCGAGGGCTCGAAGGAGATGCTCAACTTCAGCCGCGACCACAGCGTCGCCGAGGGGCTCAGGTACGTCGCCACCTGGCAGGCCGGCATGTTCCTCTCCGCCGACCTCGAGGAGGCGATGCGGGCGCAGGCCGAGAAGCGGGTCCCTGAGTTCGCCGACCTCATGCCGCTAGACCTTGGGGTCAAGTCTTGACATTTATCAATTTAGCAGCGCTCGCCGGCGCCGACCGTCGGGGATTGGCTAAATTGATAAATGTCAAGACTTGACCCCTTTTGACGCCATGGATCCCAGAGCCGCCGTCTTCGTCGAGGTCATGGCCGCCATCGCCGCGGTCGCCGTCGCCGCCTTCCTGATCTTCCTGCTCGCCCGCTATGTCCGCAGCGGGCGCGAGGCCCGCCCTGAGGGAGCGAGCCGGTCCTCGGGCGCCCACTGGTACGAGTTCGTGCTCGCCCTGGTCCTCCTGGTGGTGGTGGTCGGACTCCTGCTCTGGCAGCTCCCGTTCGGGGTCCCGCCGGAGCCGGCGGCGACGGATTGGCGCGCCGGCGATCGCTCGCTGATCTTCTTCGTCATCATGCTGGTGGTGGGCGGCCTCGCCCTGCTCGCCTTCCTGATCTTCCTGGTGGCGCGGGCGCGGTGCGCACCGCGGCCGAGCGTGGCGCCGGGCGGAGACGCGGCGGCCGCAGCGGCCACCACGCCGGGCGTCGCGACGCCGGCGGGAACGCGGCTCTTGGGCCTGGTGATCCTGGCGCTCGCCTTCCTCGTGTTGAACTGGGTCGCGCTCTCGCCCGCGGAGCAGTTCGCGCTGATGCTGGGCCTGGTCTACCCGGCCGCCATGGCGGTGGCCCTGGTGCTCTTGTTCGACAAGGCGACCCGCGCCTGGAGCGTCAAGGGCACGGCCGAATCGGTGCGCGAATGGCTGCTCTGCGACGGCCTCGTCTTCCTCTTGATATTGGGCTTCCTCAACCTCGTGCGCTCCGCCGCCGGCGAGGCCTACGCCGCCATGTTCTGGGACTTCCTCTACGTGGTCCTGTTCTTCCTCACCTTCTGGATGCTCGACCGCACGGCCACGCGCTACCGCTTCCTGGTGGCCCATGGCTATCTGATCGTGGTCCCGATCCTGCTGTTGCTGTGGCGGCGCTTCCAGGAGGTGGCGGCGCCCGAGGGGCTCGGGTGGTGGAGCACGATCTGGCCGTTCCTGATCCTCGCCGTGATCTTCTTCGTGCTCGAGATCATCGCCCTGGTCGCGACGCGCGATAGCGACAAGCACCTCGTGCCGGCGATCAAGGATGCCGTCTTCGTGGTGCTTTACGGCATCCTGCTGATCATCGCCCTACCGGAGGCGGGCGCTTGAGGGCGCGGGGCGGGGCGGGGCCGGGCGGGCCGCGGCGCCCGGATTTGCCTTCCCCCGCGGCAATCGGCTACAAAGCGAGCGACCGCGGCGGCCGCGCTTGGCGGCACCCTGGGAGAGCCCGGCCATAGCCCGGCGAATGGAGCCAAACGACATGACAGGATGGCGATGGTTCTGGACGCTGATCGGCTTTCTTCTTTTCATAGTCGTTTTGCTTTTTCTTTATTTTTCAAAGCCTTTCGAGGAATTGTTCACCCTCGTTATCAACGGTATCGGTTACGACAACGCGATCTTCTGGATCGTGGTGATCGTCGGCATCGTCGGTTTCTGCGGTTACCACTGGCACGCCTATCGGGTCCACATCGTCGAGCAGCACAGCATCGAATCGATGGTGCTGAGCTCGCTCCGGGGCTCGACCTACATCGCCATCCTGTTGAGCGCGGGGGGCGCGTTGCAGGCGGTGCAGATCCTCTCCGTCTATATGCTCAGCGACGCGTTCGCCCTCGACGCCGGCTTCGGCGGGCGCCTCGCCGCGGTGGTCCTGCTGGTCATCCTGACCGCCATCTTCTGCATCATCTTCTGGCTCTTGAAGGTGATCCGCCCGGCCAGCCGGGCCTAGAGC
>CBDUZE010000098.1:0-9401 GCA_965371625.1 uncultured Alphaproteobacteria bacterium | reverse complement strand
AGGGCAATCCGCGCGCACAGAACAGCCTTGCCTTCCTATATCAGAAGGGCCGGGGTGTCGAGAAAGACCTTACGAAGGCGGCCGAGTGGGCGCAGAAATCCGCGGAACAAGGCGATGCCTCGGGTCAAAAACGCTTGGGTTGGTATTACCAGCATGGATATGGAGTCCGCCAGGATAAGAAGGAGGCCGCGAAGTTGTACCGCAAGGCTGCGGAACAAGGGAACGCTCTGGCGTATATCAACCTTGGTTTTATGTATTGGGGTGGCCAAGGAGTTGAGCGGAATATTCCCGAAGCGTACTTCTGGTTCACTCTTGCTGCTCAGCAGACGGCCAACGTTCGCGCGATGCAGCACGGGAAGACAAATCGACAGCGGATTGTTCAAGAGCAACAGATTAATCGACAGACAATCGAGAAAGTGAATGAACGTATCCGTGGTAGGAAAGTCACACGGCCTCAATAGTCGATGCGATCCACACTGTGGTAAATGGTGATCGAAGTTGCGGCACGTAGCGCCTTTGCGCCCGGTCCGCGACTCATCCCACCCAACAAAACCAGTTCTGACTGTCAAACTCAGTATTTGCTACCGAAGATCAACATTGTAGGCTTTCGTGTTGCCAGGACGCTCGACCGATAGGTCGAGCTTACCCCTGGCACCTGGGCTCCTGAACCCTTGGGGGTCTGGGGGCGGAGTCCCCAGTCGAATTATGTTGTCGGTTTCATGAGATGATCGGACGACGCTCCGCCGACCACGCCAGACGCATGGTACCGGCGCTGGAGCGGATGGCTTGAGCGGGGAAGCGGGCGTGCCCGTGCGCGCGGATCGAGGTTCTGGCCGAGGGACGCGCCCGTCCCTCCCGTGAGCACCCGGTGTCGCGGGCGTATCTCGACACTCGGTTGCCGCACATGGAGCAGCCGACCGCGCCGCCGCGCCGCCCTCACCCCCTGAGCAGGCTCTTCACCGCGGCCGAGGCGACGATCCTGCCCGCGCCCCGATAGGCCTCGTGGTTGGCCTCGATGTCCTGGAGCGGATAGCGGTAGTTGACCATGATGCCGGCGGACTGATCGAGGCCCTTCTCGGAGCGGTCGGCGAGCCAGTTGATGCGCTCGATGCGGGCGCCGTTGGTGAGGTGGAAGTGGGCCACGCGGTCGCGCGCCCGCCCCTCCCCGGTCGCCTCCAGCAAATAGCGCGCGGCGAGCCTCAGCAGCGGCGCGCGCAAGGCCGCGGCGGTGGCCTCGGCCTTGGGCCAGTCGGGCAGGTTGAGGAGCGATTTCAGCGCCGCCGCGCCGCTCTCGGCCCCGGCCAGCTTGCCGAGCTCGCGCGCCTCGGCGCCGCTCAGCAAGGTCTCGTCGGCGGCGCCGAGGCGCTGCTCGAGCCAGGTGCGGAAACCGGGCAGCGGCGACAGGGTGGCGAAGCTCTTGATGCCCTTGAGGTCGCGCGCCAGGTCGTCGACCACGCGCTTGATCAGGAAGCTGCCGAAGCTCACCCCCTTGAGCCCGGCCTGGGCGTTCGAGATCGAGTAGAAGATGGCGCTGTCGGCGGCGTCGGGGTCCTGGGCCGGCGCCGCTTCGTCCAACAGCTCCTGGATGTTGTCGGCGAGGCCCGAGGTCAGCGCCACCTCGACGAAGATCAGCGGCTCGTCGGGCATGCCGGGATGGAAGAAGGCGTAGAGCCGGCGATCGGAATCGAGGCGGTTCTTGAGGTCGTCCCAAGAGCGGATGGCGTGCACCGCCTCGTAGGCGATGAGCCGCTCCAAGAGCGAGGCGGCGGCATCCCAGGTGACGCGCTCGAGCTCCAGGAAGCCGATGTCGAACCACGACGTGAGCAGGCCCTTGAGGTCTTCCTCCAGCGCCCGGATCCCGGGCTCCCGCTTGGCCAGCGGGATCATGTCGGCGCGCAGGTCGACCAGGAACTTGACCCCCTGGGGGAGCGCGTTGAAGTGGGTGAAGAGGCGCACCGAGGGCGGCTCGAGCACGGCCCGCAAATGGCGCTCGGCGGCGACCCTCGCCTCTCCCACCGTGCCCTCGAGCGCGGCGATGGCAGCCGAGACCTGGGCCGCGTCGGGGCGCAGCTCGGCTGCCAGCAGGGCGAGGAAGCGCTCGCGCCCTTGGACGCTGAGCTCGAGGTAGGCCTGACCCAGGTCGGCGGCGCGGGCCCGCGCCGAGACCTCGCCGCCCAGCCCCTTGAGACAGGCGTCGAGCTGGCGGCTCAGGCGCAGGGCGTCGTCGTCGGAAAGTTCAGGGCCCAGGCTGCCGGCCAGCGCCGTCGGCTCGGAGCCGGCGACGTCGCGCCAGGCGCGGCGCACCCGACCCAGCGCCCGGCCGATGATATGCCTCGATCGCGGCTCGGTCATGGGACGAC
Organism: uncultured Alphaproteobacteria bacterium; assembly: GCA_965371625.1. GTDB lineage: Bacteria > Pseudomonadota > Alphaproteobacteria > CBDUZE01 > CBDUZE01 > CBDUZE01. The sequence continues at coordinate 7,041 of CBDUZE010000098.1, read as the reverse complement.
TGTGCCGCCTAGCGCCGGCCGGCGCAACCGGAGCCACAGTGGCCGCGTCCCATTGGAACGGAGGCTCGGGCGCCGGTGGAGCAACCACCGGTCGAAGGGACGGTGGTCTCGTTCCCATCACAACCTTTCAGATGCGCGCTGGGAAACGGTTGCCTAACGAGAGAAAAATCTTTAAGATAATACAATCTAATCTCGCAGGACCCATAGGGTCAATGGAGGAACCGCATGCTGAAGACTGGGACAGTAGGCCGCGCTCGGCGCCTCCCGCGGGGGTTGGTCCTGAGCTTGGCGATGATGTCGACGTGCGCGGCAGCCGGGTCGGGCGCCGCCCAGGTCTCGGACGCCGGCCCGGCCCCGCCCGCGGGGGTGGTCGAAGTGGCGGCGCCACAGCCCCTGGAGATCAGCGGCGTCGCCGCTATACCGGGCGGCTACGCCGTGGTCGGCGATGATACCGACGACCACGGCCGCATCTGGCCCAGCGGCGCGCGCTGGCGCATCGCCCCCGAGGTCAAGGGGCCGGAGTCCGTCGACGTGGGATTCGGCCCCCGAGGGGAAGAGCTGTGGCTCGTGTTGGGGGAAAACAAGCGCACCCTGTCCGACCTCGGCGGTGGAACTTACAAGTTCCCAGAGCGCTATCGCGAGGTTTGTGGCCGCGGATTGGAAGGCCTCGCGGTTCGCTGGGACGGAGCGGCCTGGGAGGTCGCCGCGCTCTGGGAAGGCGGGTTTTACAAGGGCGACTGCAACGCCCCCGACCCATTTTCGATCCCTCGGGTGGCAATCCTGCAATGGACCGCCGGCGAGGGCACCAACGGCCCGGTCCGCGAGTTCGACCTGAAGGTGCCGCGCCCGGACGACGGAGAGCGCTTCCGGGCTCCCGATCTGGTTTGGCACGGCGACGGCCTGCTGGTGCTGTTGGGCTCGGAGGCCGAAGGCGGCGGGGGCTACGATCACACTTGGCTGCAAGGCTTCAATTTGGATGGCGAGGCGATTGGAACGCCCCTCAAGCTCGAAGAGGCCTGGGGCGCGTTTAGGGCCGGCAAGAACTGGGAGGCGCTGGACTGGACGCTTGACGGCACCCGCCTGGTGATGGGCTTCGACGCCAAAACGGGCCGCCGCGCGTTGGCCGTGTTCCCCTACCCGTAGCGGGTCTCGCCAGCGCCGCCCGGCGGAACGCTCAGCCCGCCTCGTCGGCCCGACGTTTCAGCGCGCGCAGTACCGCCGGCAGGGCCTCGGCGAGGTCCTCGGCGATCAGCCCCGGGCCCACCTCGGCCGCCGCGGCGCCGTGGAGCCAGGCGGCGGCGCAGCCCGCCTCGAAGGGCGCCACACCCTGGGCCATCAGCCCCAGCGCCAAGCCGCCCAGCACGTCGCCCGAGCCGGCGGTGGCGAGCTCGGGCGGGGCGTTCGAGTTGATCGCGGCGCGGCCGTCGGGCGCCGCGATGACGGTGTCCGGGCCCTTGAGCAGCACAACGGCGCCGCTCGACTGCGCCGCCCCGCGGGCGCGGGCGAGCTTGCCGCCGGCGCCCGGGCCAACGAGCTCGGGAAAGAGCCGGGCGAACTCGCCGTCGTGGGGCGTCAGCAGGCAGGGCGCGCGGAGCGCCGCGAACAGCGCCCCGGGATCGTCCGCGAACACGGTCAGCGCGTCGGCATCCAGCACGCAGGCCTTTTCGAGCGCGAGCGCCGCCAACACGTTGTCGCGGGTCTCGGACGTGACCCCGTTGCCGGGGCCCAGCAGCACCGCGTTCTTGCGCGGGTCCCCGAGCAGCTCGCCGAGCCCCCCGGTACCGGCGAAGGCGCGGGTCATCACCGCGGTGAGCTGGCTCGCGTTGATCGCCAGGGCCTCCGGAGGGCTGGCCACGGTGACCAGTCCGGCGCCGATCCGCAGCGCGGCGCGGGCGCCGAGGCGGGCGGCGCCGGTGCTCTCGGCGCCACCGCTCACCACCACGGCGTGACCGCGGCTGTACTTATGGCCTTCGCGCCGCGGCCAGGGATAGTTCGTGAGCCAGAGCTCGGGCCCGTTCTCGTGCTGCCTCGGCGCAACCTCGGCGAGGACCGCCTCGGGGATGCCGATGTCGACCACCACCACCTCGCCGGCCAGCCCCCGGCCCGGCAGCAGCAGGTGACCCGGCTTGCGGCGGAAGAAGGTAACCGTGAGCGCGGCCTCGATCGCGGCGCCCAGGACCTCGCCGCCGAGGACCTCACCGCTGTCGCCGTCGACGCCGCTCGGGACATCGACGGCGACGGCGGGCGCGGCGCCGCCGTTGACGGCTTCCACCAGGGTCCGGACCTCGCCCGCCAACTCGCGCGCCAGGCCGGCGCCGAAGAGGGCGTCGACCACCAGGTCGCAGCCCTCCAAGAGCGCGCTCCCGAGGGCCAGCACCTCGCCTTGCCAGCGCCCCGCCATGAGCGCGGCGTCGCCGGCGAGGCGCTCGAGCGCCCCCATCAGGCCGAGCCGCACCTCCCAGCCGGCCTCGGCGAGGTGGCGGGCGACGACGAAGCCGTCGCCACCGTTGTTGCCGGGGCCGCAGAGCACGGCGGCGCGGCCCGGCTCCCAACGGGCCATGATTTCCCGCGCCATGCCGGCGCCCGCGTTCTCCATAAGGACCTCGCTGGCGACGCCGGCGGCGACCGCCGCGCGGTCGGCGCGGTACATCTCCTCGACCGTGAGCAGGACGTTGTGGTCGGCTTCGGGCCTTGCTTTTGCCATCGGGCCGGGTTCGCTGGCGGACGCCGCGGGCGGGACGCGGTTCAGCTTATCACGGCCGGGCGCGGCGCCAACGAGCTCACAGCGTCGGCCGGCGGTCGGCGGTGGGGTGCGCGGCCTGGTAGGCCCGCGCCGCGCGCAGCACCAGGTCGTCGCGGTGCATCGGCCCGACGATCTGCAGCCCCACCGGCAGGCCGTCGGCGGTGAAGCCGCAGGGCACCGAGCAGGCCGGCTGCTGGGTCAGGTTGAAGGGATAGGTGAAGGGGGTCCAGCCCACCCAGTCCTGCTCGCTCCAGCCCTCGGGACCGAGGATGCCGACGTCGAAGGCGGGCACCGCCAGCGCCGGCGTGAGCAGGAGGTCGTAGCGCTCGTGGAACTGCCGCATCTGCCCCCCGAGCACGGCCCGCGCGGTGACCGCGGCCATGAAGTCCATGAGCGGGATTTCGGCCCCGGCGGCGACGATCTCGGCGAGCCGGGGCTCGAGCAGCTCCATCTTCTCGGGCGGGAGCCCGCCCAGCGCGCTCGCCGCCCCCGCCCACCAGTGCAGGCGGAAGATCTCGCCCGGGTTCTCGAAACCCGGATCGGTCTGCTCGACGTGGGCGCCAAGGGCCTCGAAGGCCGCCGCCGCCGTGGCCACCAGGTCGGCGACTTCCCCGTGCACCTTGGCGTAGCCGAGGTCGGGGCTGAAGGCGACCTTGAGCCCGGCGATACCGTCGTCGAGGCCCTCGCGCCAGTCGCGGCCGTCGTAGGGCAGCGCCAGCCAGTCGCGGGCATCGGGGCCGGCAATGACGTTAAGCATGAGGGCGGCGTCGGCCACCGTGCGCGCCATCGGCCCGACATGGGCGACGGTGCCGAAGGGGCTCGGCGGGTAGGCCGGCACGCGCCCGTAGCTCGGCTTGATGCCGAACACCCCGGCGAAGCCCGAGGGGATGCGGATCGAGCCGCCGCCGTCGGTGCCGATATGGAGCTGACCCATGCCCGCGGCCAGCGCCGCCGAGGCGCCGCCCGAGGAGCCCCCGGGGGTCTTGTCGGTGTTCCACGGGTTGCGCGTGATGCCGGTGAGGGCGCTGTCGGTGACCCCCTTCCAACCGAACTCGGGCGTCGTCGTCTTGCCCAGGAACACGGCGCCGTGCTCGCGCAACCGCGCCACCGCCGGCGCGTCCTCGTCCCAGTCCTGGCGCGGGTCGACGGTCTTGGAGCCCCTGAGCGTGGGCCAGCCCTTGGTCAGCACGATGTCCTTGATGCCGGTGGGCACGCCGTCGACGAGGCCCTTGGGCTCGCCCCGGGTCCAGCGCCTCTCGGACTCGGCCGCCGCCTCGAGCGCCCCCTCCTCGTCGATGATCATGAAGGCGTTGATCTTGTGGTTGTGGGCGGCGATGCGGTCGAGGGCGACCTTGGTGGCCTCGACGGGCGAGAGCCGCTTGGCGCGATAGGCGGCGAGCAGGTCGGTCGCGGAGCTATAGGCGAGGTCGTCGGACACAGGGGGGACTCCGGCGTTGAGGATCGGGATCGGCGCCATTCTCACCCGCGCCGGCGGCCCGTTCAACGCCCGAGCGCAGCGGCGCTCGACAGGCCGCCATGGGCGCGCTTATATGCCGGCTTCGCAACGCATGGAATGTGATCCCTACGCCATGCCGACACGGTCTACCTGGCTTGCGATCCTCGTGCTCATCGCCTGGCTTGGCGCCGGCGCGGGCTGCGACCAGCCGATCCTGCGCGACCACTACATGGGCAAGTCGTGGCTGCAGCCGGACGCCGGACCGAAGGAGGTGGCGCGGGACGAGGAGGGCGAGCCGATGGTCGAGAAGGAGGACGCGCCGGCGCCCGAATAGGCGCGGCGGAAGCCGAGGCAGGCGGTTCATGGCCGTGCGCAAGACCATCGTGTTCTTTCCCGAGGCCGCCTTCGGGCCGGCGCTCAACTCGGTGGGCATCGCCCAGGCCTGCACCGAGCTCGGCCACCAGGCGGTGTTCGTCGCCGACGTGGGCTTCGAGGGCGTGTTCGCGGGCTATGGCTTCGAGGAGCGGCTCATTCACATGTCCGAGCCCATGGCGCCCGAGGAGTCGGCCAAGTACTGGTCCGACTTCATCAACAGCCACGTTCCCAACTTCCAAAAAAGCCCCTACGACCAGATCGACAACTACGTCAAGGAGTGCTGGGAGGCGATCGTCGAGACCTCGGTGTGGGCCGAGAAGGAGCTGCCCCAGACCCTCGAGGCCATCGCGCCCGACCTCATCTGCATCGACAACGTGATCCTGTTCCCGGCCGCCAAGCGTTATGGCTGCCCCTGGGTGCGCATCATCTCGTGCAGCGAGAACGAGATTCCCGACCCCGACATCCCGCCCCACCTATCGGGCTGCGGCGAGCGCGACAAGGCCGGCTTCGAGCGCTACTCCGCCCGCTTCCTCGAGGTGGTGGCGCCGATCCACGAGAGCTTCAACGCCTTCTTGGAGCGTTGCGGGCACGAGCCCTATACGGCCGGCGAGTTCTTCGAGACCTCGCCATTCCTCAATTTGCTCTTGTACCCCGAGGCGGTGAGGTTCAAGCGCCGCCGGGCGCTCGACCCGGCGCGCTTCAAGTACCTCGAGGGCTGCGTCCGCGAGGAGCCGCCCTACGCGTTACCTGATTTCAAAACAAACAACGACAAGCCATTGATATACTTGAGCTTCGGGAGCTTGGGTGCGGGCGACACCGAGCTCTTGAAGCGCCTGATCAGGGTGCTCGGCGGGCTGCCCTACCGGGCCCTGGTCAACGTCGGCGATTACTTGGCCGAATACGACGAACCGCCCGACAACGTGCACCTCGCCGCCTGGTACCCCCAGCCCTCGGTGCTGCCCCAGGTCGACGCGGTGATCCACCACGGCGGCAACAACAGCTTCACCGAGTGCCTCTACTTCGGCAAGCCGGCGCTGATCATGCCCTACGTCTGGGACGGCCACGACAACGCCACGCGCGTCGAGGAGACCGGGCACGGCCTCAAGATTGAGCGCTACGCCTGGAGCGATCAGGAATTCGCGGGCGTCCTCGAGCGATTGCTCGGCGACCAGGCCATGGCCCGCAAGCTCGCCGCAACCAGCGCCGGCATGCGCGCCGCCGACGGGCGCCGCAAGGCGGCCAGGCTGCTCGACGGGCTGCTGCGGGACGCGGGCTGAGACGAAGGCCGGGGCGCTCCCGCGGTCGGCCGGCGCGAGGTCGCGACTAGGCGGTCTCCTTGCGCCTCTTCGTGGTCTTTTTCTTCTGCCTTTGGGCTTGGTAATAGGCCCTCAACACCGCGTTCATGTGGCTCTGGTAGCCCGCGCCCTGGTCCCGGAACCACTCGAGCATGTCTTCGTCGAAGCGGATCGTGGTCTGTCGTTTTTTCCGCGCCGGTCGGACGATTACGGCATTTTCAAGCCATTCGGGACGTGCTTCGAAGGTATCCGGGTCCTCGGCAATGGCACGGGCAATGTCCTGGTCGGTCAGCGCGTCGACCCGCTTCCAGTCGGTCCGGGCCTTATCAAGCCCCTCGCCCAAGCGCATTTTGGTAAATCGCTTGCTCAATGTTCCGGGCCCTTCTCGTACCGATGAGTCTTCTTTGGCGCCGCCGCCAGGTATAGACGCCGACAATATCGCCGCCCGGCTCAATACTCCAGCCGCCGGCTGACGCGGTTGAGCAGGGGGCGGCCCGCCAGGTAGCGCTCGAAGTTGCGGAAAAAGAGCTCGAGGGTGAGCGGGATGTACTGCTCCAGGTCGTCCGACGAGCAGTGCGGGCTGATGATCAGGTTGGGCGTGCCCCAGAGCGGCGACGATGAGGGCAGCGGCTCGGGCTCGAAGACGTCGAGCACGGCGCCGCCCAATTCGCCGCGCCTGAGCTTGGCGGCGAGGGCGCGGTAATCCATGACGCCTGCGCGCCCGAAGTTGACCACCCCGGTGCCCGGCTTCAGTCGCCCGAGCTCGCGGCGCCCGATCAGGCCGCGGGTGGCCGAGGTGAGCGGCAGGGTGGTGAGCAGAAAGTCGGCTTGGGCCAGCACATGGTCGAGCCCCTCGGGCGCGAACATCTCGTCGACGTAGCGGTGGGGCCGGCCGGTGCGGCGCAGGCCGATCACCCGCATGCCGAAGCGCTTGGCGTGGCGCGCCGCGGCGCCGCCCATCCTGCCGACCCCGACGATGGCCAGGGTCTTGGCCGCAATCGGGGTGGTGAAGACCTGACGCCAGGCACTTTCCTTCTGGTTGGTCACCATTCGCGGTATGCCGTTGTTGAGCATCAGGATCGCGGTGATGGCGAACTCCCCCGCCTTCTCCTCGTGTACGCCGCTGTTGTTGGTCAGGCTCACCCCGGGGGGCAGCCAGTCGAGCGGCAGCA
>CBDUZE010000097.1:0-9747 GCA_965371625.1 uncultured Alphaproteobacteria bacterium | reverse complement strand
TCGACTGCGCCGTCGCCTGCATCTCGGTGGCGGCGGAGCCCACGGAGTCGACCACTCCCTTGACGCTTTGCTCGAAGTTGTCGGCGAGCGCCAACATGGCCTTGCGCTTGTCCTCCTCGGCCTGGCGTTCGGCCTCCTCTTGCTTCTTGGCCATCTCCTCCATGCGGATGGCGTTGTCCTTGAAGACCTGCACCGCGCCCGCCATCTCGCCGATCTCGTCCTTCCGATTCTGGGCCGGGATCTCGACCGACTTGTCGCCCTCCGCCAGGCGCCCCATGGCCGAGGTCATCGACTTGACCGGGGTGACGATGGCGCGGCCGGTGAAGATGGCCACGGCCACCGCGATCGCCAGGCCGGCCACCAGCAAGACCCATTCGATGGTCACGAGCTGGCCGACATCGGCCTGTCCGGCCTTGGCGTCGGCGTTCAAGAGCTGCTTCTGGTTGTCCGCCATGCCGCCGGCGCGGGTGCCGTCGTCCTGCTTGGAACCGGCCAGGACGGTGAGAAGCTTGCCCGCCCGGGGCGCGGCCTCTGTGATCAACAGGTAGTTGGCCATGTTCCATTTCTTGGAGCCGCGGATCTCGAACATCTTGGGCGGCAGGGGCGCGAACTCGGCGCGCGCCGCGGCCAGCGCGTCGAAGGCCTTTTGCTGGCCCGCGGTGAACAGGTGCCCGTTCGCCCCGAGGTCGGCGAAGCGCTTTTCGTTCTTGGCCCACATCTTGGTGAATCCGGCCTGGAATTTGTCGTTCCCGGTCAGCAGGTAGGCGCGGATGTTGGCAAGCCCCATGCCCATGCTGCCGCGAACGTCGGCCATCATGCCGAGCAAGGCCTTGCGTTCGGGCGTCGCCTCGAGGCCCGCCTCCTCGTCAATCATTCGCGTGATTTCGGCAATGATGACCGCGGCCCGTGGCGCCGCCTCGGTAACAAGGACCAGGGTGGCGGGCTGCTCCTCGGGGGTGTTGGCGATGTCCTCGACCTGCTGCTGCGCCGTGCGGAACTCTTCCAGAACGACCTTGAAGCCGGTCCACTGCTCGACGTTTTTCGGGTTGGTCCAGCTTTCGGACAGGCGGTCCATGTCCGCCCGCACCTTGTCGATGTCGGCCCAGACCGCGGCACGCTCGGTCTTGAAGACCGGATTTCCGGTCAGCATCCAGCCGCGCAGCGCCGCCAGCGAGGCATTGATGTCCTTGACCATGGCGGAACTGGCGGCCGCCGTCGGCACCCGCAGCTCTACGATGCGGTCCGAGTTGGCGCTGATGGCCGCGACCTTGACCAGGGTGGTGGCCACGGCAATGGCCAGCACCAGCGCGACGGCGCCGAAGCCGATCGCCAGCCGGGTGCCGATGTTGAGCTTGAGCTTGAAGCGGGAGAGCGGTACAGGCATTGGTTTCATCCTAGAAAAATGCATGCGAAAGCGGGATCGCTTGCCGAAGTAAAATTAATGGCGCCCTCTCTGTTTTGAGGGCCGTGATGTGGATCCACTTCAGCGTGCCGAACAGGAAACTTTTCCAGAACTCGGCACCTCTGTCTCGCTGCCATTGGCGCATTGCATTCGCCACCCCTGCCTATCAGTGTCATATCGCTGTCCAACAGCAAGAATTTACGAATAACTAGATCAAATTGATTGATAATTTGTTAAAGAATAAATAGACGGAAGATTATTGAGCTTATTGCCCAAGAGTATCATAGAGAATAACGATACTTAAACTTAAGTATCATTTATCGACTATGATCTCATGACCAACAATCCGCCGGTAAGCTAAAGTCGAGGACGCACGGGTGGCGAATCCAACGGGCCGGGGTGCCCGTGGTCATGGACCGTGCACGGGTCCGTCCCTGCGCTTGAGAACAAGTCGCGATGGGATCGGTCGGCCCGTCGTCGCGGGCATCGACAGACCAATGATTTCGATCATTGACGTGCTAACCGAATTGGTTATAAACGTTTGGTGCGGCGACGGCTTGGCCACTTCGGGGAGGGCGTGTCCGTCTCGGCGGAGAGCTGGCAGTCGTCGTGGCCCAGGCGCGGGGCTCTAGGGGACCGTAGCCGAGTCGAGGACGGCGCGGCCGTCGATGGTTACCGACCGCGATCAGGGGGTGGGTGCGGCGGATGACTCGTCGCGGTTAGAATCGAGGTGGCAATGTCGGACCACCAAACCGCGGATCCCGGTGATGCTCGGCGCGCCGGCGGATCGGCCCAAGCGCTCAGCGTCGTTATCGTCGACAGCCGCGACCTCTACAGAGAGAGCCTCAAGATGGCACTCGAGACCCGGGACCCCGGTCTCCGGGTCCGGGAAGCGCCATCCCTCGAAGAGGCCATCCGCGATGTCGCGAACGGCGACGAGGCGGACGTCATCGTAGTGAACACCGACGCATCCGCCCGGGACTGTCCCGCTTGCCTCGCTTCGCTGAGCGCCTTGCGCGCCAACCGTCTCGATGTCGCGGTGCTCGTCGTTTGCGGCAGCGACCCGTGTCGCCAACCGCGTGCCGCCGTGCGGAGCGGAGCCAAGGGCTTCGTCACGCCGGCGGCAAGCGTCGACCTCTTGGCCGGTGCGCTACGAGTCGTGGGCGCCGGCGGTACCTGTCTCCCCGCCAGCATCGTCGGCGACGACCCACCCGAGACGCCTCCGGATCACCCGTCTTTTACGACTCTCGCCAGGCTCTCGCCGAGGCAGCGAAAGGTGTTCGCCCTGGTCTGCGAGGGCAGATCGAATAAGGAGATAGGCTGTGCGCTGGAGCTTGCGGAAGGCACCGTGAAAGCGCACGTCAGTGCGATCTTGAAGCGGCTCGACGTGAGCAGCCGTACTCAAGCGGCTCTGATGGCTTCGGGGTTGGCCCGGAGCGATCGAGCGGAAGGAAACGGAGCCTGACGCTGCGGCCGGCGGGCGACCGTCTCGAGCGGCCGGGCCGCGGAGCGCTCATGGGCCGGGCGGCGCGAGACTCTCCGATCCAGGAGCGCGCCTTCCTTGACGGCAACCCCTGTGACGGCAACCCCTGTCAAACCCTTTTGCCGATCCAGATGACGCGGCCCAGCACTTGGGCGTCGCCCGGGTATGCCGGTTCGCACGGCGCGTATTTCGGGTTGTCGCTGGAGACCCTGATCGTCTTACGGGCAGGATCGGTGCTGACGCGTTTCAGACTGATCCAACCGCCCCAAACCAGGACGTAGATGCCATCGCGGAATGGCTCGGTTTGCGAGCGATCGACCAGGATCTGGTCGCCAAGGCAAATCGTTGGCGCCATGCCGTCGCCGTCGGCCTCGAGAATGGCGAGCTTGTGGAGCGGCGCCGTCGTCCCCGATCGCAACCACTCGCCCGAGCAAGCGAAACGGTACCGAACGTTGTCCTCGCTGAACACGGCGCCCGGTTTCGCCGGAGTGCGCATGCTGTAGACCGGGAGAGACACGAACTGGTTTTCGTCCACACCGTCAAGGGGCGGACGTTCACCGGCGATTTCCGCGATCGTGCAGTCGTACGCTTCCGCGAAACGTCGCATCAACGGCAGGGTCAAACGCCCGTCGTTCCGCTCGTAGCGCGAGACCGACATCTCGGTGGCGTCGATCAGCTCCGCCGCCTGCTTCTGGGTCAGCCCACGAGCCTTGCGAATTTCGCGCAAAGCACTCATAACGAAAATAGTAGCAAAGCGTGCCGCCGTGTCATTAACTGAGTCTATTGATCAGAATAACCGGATGTGATATCATTTGCGGTTCCGTTTCGCCTGAGATAGCTGAACTTTGCATAGATAATGACTAAACTAAAGTCTACAGCCTCAAAGTTGATAATTTCGTAAAATGAGTGAGGGTCGGGCGCCGGGGACCTTCTCCGTGGGTCGGACGGCGACGTCGAACGGCGTCCGCGAGATCGAGATGAGCCGCCGTCACCCGGAACCTGCCCTCGCTGCGGGCGGCCCTCCCGGCGCCGGTTCTTGCGCAGACCGGCGACACGCCACGGCGGAGCCATTTCTTCGCGCCGCCAACATACGTGGTGCCGAGACCGCTCGCGGAGCATATAGAGAATGCGAGGCTCGCCACCGTAGAGGCCTAAAACGACTCAGATAGCCGCTACTTGAAGTAGAAGCGAGAGGCCAATCTAGTCGAATTATGTAATTGACGAGATTTCATTTCGTACATTCGCGGCGAAACCATCGACGGGCTGCCCCGCAAACCCGAGGGCGGTCACGGTCCCGGCACGCCATTCCCCTGTGCCCGTCGCCAATCAAATGGCTTGCTCGGATGGGCACCCGGACCATCCTCGCCGCGGTTGCGGACTGGCCCGAGCCATCTCATGCGACGAAAGGCAGGCGACTCCGGAGAAGGGGACCGTCGATTGATTCAAATCAATGCGGGCTTCGCGGCGTCGCGTAAAACGAGTGAATTGAAGTAACCGATCCGGTTAGTAAACGTGCGAACGAACGCCGCCAAAGGCGGCACTTTCGAGCCTGCGACGAAATGTCGCGCGTGCGACGACATGCCGAGCAGGGGGCTCCGAGCGACAAACAATCCGGATGCGCAGGTGCTCATCGGCCGAAGACACCGACTGACCGCTCGGGCCGGACGCGCGTCGGCTACGTCGTGGGTCGCTTCGTGCCGCGCGTCACCGTCACAGGCATGGCGGTCGCGGGCAAGCGAGCGCCGCGCAAGAACGGTTCCGGCTGACCCCGGTGGCAGCGTTGTTCGACGCCGCACCGGGCACAAGCACGGCGTGGGCGGAACCGCCGCGGTGACCCCGTCTCGGGCGTCCGCTGGGCAATCGAACGCAAGACCCCCACTGCGTGGAAATCACTGTGATGCGGCCGTCGCGGGTCGACGCCGGGGCTCGCGGCATCGCCGCTGAGAGCATATTCGTGAGCGGAGAGTAAATCGAAAAACGAGGGGGCTGCCTATCCGCGGATCCCGCCGTCTTCGGAGGATCCCGGGGGCTGGGGAGGACGTGCCCGTGCGATCGACACTGAAAACTCACAAAGCGGCGGTCGCCGTCAGCACTGCCGTCGCCGTCGCCATTCTGGCCTTCGACTTCTCCTTGCCGCTGGGCGTGGCGGGCGGCGTTCCGTACGTCGCCCTCGTCCTGGTCGGTTTGTGGTCTCCTTGGCGACGCTACATCTACTTGATGGCGGCGGTGGGAACGGTGCTCACCGCGGTCGGGTACTACGCCTCTCCGGCCGGCGGCACACCTTGGGTGGTGCTCACCAATCGCGGCCTAGCCGTCTTCGCGATCTGGGTCACGGCGGTGGCGATCACCGCGTTCAGGCAATCGCGGGAGTCGCTGCGGGAGAGCGAGGAGCAGTTCCGGTTGGTGACGAACGCTATTCCCGCGTTGGTCTCCTACGTCGACGCCGACCGCATCTATCGTTACGCAAATAGTACCTACGAGAGATGGTTCGGAATACCCGCCGAGGAGATCTGCGGACGACATGTGCGGGACATTCATGGGGACGAGAGATACGAACTCCTGCGGGAAGCGATCGATTCGGTCCTGTCCGGGCGGGAAGCCAGGTTCGGGGCTGATCTCACCGAGACGAAGCCAGGGCCGCGGTCGATCCAGGGGCATCTCATCCCCGACTTCGACCGAGACGGAAGCGTCAAAGGCTATTTCATGCTCACCACCGATGTCACGGAACTCAAGCAGAGTGAACAGGAGGTACGGGAGAGAGAGGAAAAATTCAAGGACTTTGCCGACGCCTCATCCGATTGGTTCTGGGAGATGGATGAGGAGTTGCGTTTCTCCTACTTCTCTGACCGTTTCCAGGCGATGACAGGTGTGGAACCTCGGTTCCTTATCGGCAAGACGCGGGAGGAATCAGGCGTCAAGGACTCGGTCGATGCGGACCAATGGAGAAGGCATGTCGATGATCTTCGCAATCACCGAAAGTTTCGCAATTTTGTGCATTCGCGCACCAAACCAGAAGGAGAGACCGTTTGGCTCTCGATAAGCGGGACTCCGGTTTTCAATGAGGACGACACTTTCAAGGGATACCGCGGGACCGGCACCGACATTACGCAGCGGAAGAACCTGGAGGAGGAGATTCGGTCCACAACGGAATTGCTCGAAGCGATGTTCGCGGCCTCGCCGATAGGCATAAGCGTCGTCGATGAAAAGGGACAGGTTATTAAATGGAACCCGGCGGCGGAGGATCTCTTGGGCTGGCAGTGCGACGAGGTGCTGGGTAAGTCCCTACCCAACGTCGTGGACAGCGACAAGGAAGGGTTCCGGCAACGCCTCCAGGGTTTGCAACGTGGTGAGACTGACGCTGAGGCCGAGATTCGCCGCCACCGTAAGGATGGAACACCGGTCGACATCAGCCTGTCCACGGCGCCATTGCATGACGCCGAGGGCCGGTTCATAGGTGCTCTCGGACTTTTAGTGGATATCACCGAGCAAAAACGCTCGGTCAATGAATTGCACGAGAGTCACGCGCGCCTCGTCGAGGCCCAACGGCTGGCCAAACTTGGCAACTGGGATTGGAATGTCGAAGCCGACAACATCCATGGCTCGGACGAGTATTTTCGCATTTTCGGCATCGATCCGGGGACAGGGCGGTTCACGTTCGACGACTTTATAAGTCTGCTGCATCCAGACGATAAGAAACCTATCCGCGAAATTGTGAAAGATTTGGCGACAGAGGAAACACGTCTTCCGGACTTTGAATTTCGGATTGTTTTGCCAGATGGAAGTGAACGTATCGTAGCCGCCAGCGGTGACGTTTTTCGCGACGGTGACGGAAACATTCGCTCAATGCGTGGGACAATACAAGATATCACCGAGCGCAAAAAAGCTCTGCGGGAGATCCAAGAAAGCGAGGCGAGATTCCAGGCCATAGCTCATTCCGCCAGCACCGCCATGATCATCGCAAAGGGCGACGATGGTCTCATCGCGATGTGGAACCCCGCCGCCGAAAAGATATTCGGATACAGCGAGGCGGAGGCGCTGGGGACGCCACTTACACGGTTGATTCCCGAGCGCTACAGGGAGGCGCACATCGAGGCCCGGAAGCGGGTATATGAGACCAACGAGCTTCGCCTTGCCGGAAAGGTGGTTGAGCTCAAAGGGCTGCGCAAGGATGGCGGCGAGTTCCCCTTGGAGCTGACCCTCGGCACCTGGAGCACGGGGGCCACGGTCTACTTCAGCGCCATGTTGCATGACATTACCGAGCGTAGGCAGGCGGAAAGCGCGCTTAGGGAGAGCGAAGCGAAACTGAGTTCGATCGTGCAGAACGCCCCTTTGCCAATCCTACTCAAGGATAGCGAAGGGCGCTATATCATGGTCAACGATCGAGGCTACGAGCTCTTCGACCTGCCAAGGGATGGGACGATAGGAACTACAATTCACGACCATTTCCCAAAGGAGTTGGTCAAATTCTATGAGGATCATGAGCGACGGGTTTTGGAAGCTCTCACACCGATAGAGGAAGAGTTTCCCATACCGACAAAGGACGGGATGCGGCGTTTCCGCGAGCTCAAGTTTCCAATATTGGATGAATTTGGGAATGCGAAAGGCCTTGGCGCGATCATATCGGACATCACCGATCGAGAGAAGGCGGAGGAACAGCTGCGCCAAGCGCAAAAGATGGAGGCGGTGGGCCAGCTGACGGGCGGCATCGCTCACGATTTCAACAATCTGCTGGCGGTGATTCTCGGCAATCTCGAATTCCTGAATGAGCGACTTCCGGACGACGAGGATCTGCGGGAGCTGGTGCGGATAGCCTTGGGAGCAACCAATAAAGGTTCCCAGTTGACCCATCAGCTTTTGGCTTTCTCGCGCAAGCAGCCGCTCCAACCGCGATTAGTCAACCCGCGCGAGGTGGTGGAAGGAATGGGCCGTCTGCTGCGTCGCACCCTGAGCGCGGCGATCGACATCCGCCTCGATCTTAATGGCCAATGGCCGGTGATCATCGATCAGGCGCAACTGGAAAACTCGCTGCTCAACATTGCCCTGAATTCCCGTGATGCCATGTCGGACGGTGGCACGCTGACGATCGCGACCCGGGACGCGCATCTTAATGAGGACGACACCAAGACCAGGGACGGACTCTCACTTGGAGCATACGTTATTGTCTCGGTGAACGACACCGGACAAGGAATCCCCCATGCGGACCTGGAGAAGGTCTTCGAGCCTTTCTTTACGACCAAGGAGGTGGGGAAAGGCAGCGGCCTGGGCCTCAGCATGGTTTACGGCTTCGTCAAGCAGTCCGGCGGCTACATTGAATTGTCGAGCGAGCTGGACCAGGGCACGACTGTCAATCTCTTCCTGCCGAAGGCGGATCAAGACGCCAAAGGGGCTGAAGAAGGGGCAACCCTGGAGGCCGCGCCAAAGGGCAAGGGCGAGGTAGTGCTCGTCGTGGAGGATGACCCGGACGTTCGCGACATTGCCGTGAAATCGCTGAAAGCCGTGGGCTATCACGTTTTGGCGGTGGAGGACGGACCCTCGGCGCTGGCGCTCGCGAAGAAGAGACCCGGTCTGGACTTGTTGCTTACCGATGTCGTGCTGCCTCACGGCATGAACGGGAAGGAGTTGGCGGAAAAGCTCAGGGAGATCCAGGGCGACCTCAAGGTGTTGTTGATGTCCGGCTACGGCGAGGGCCCGGTCGCCGGCAATGGCGGTTTCGACGAGGGCGTTGAACTCATCGCCAAGCCGTTTCGGAAGGCCGATTTGGCCCGCCGAGTGAGGAGGGCGCTCGACCAGACAGGAGGTCCGTCATGATCGACATGCGCCTCTTGATCATCGACGACGATGCCGATTTCGGGCACCACGTGCGCCGGACCGCCGAGGAGATGGGCTACGAAGCCAGGGTGACGACCGCGGCGCCGGAGTTCAAGGAGGCGTATGAGGATTTCGACCCGGCGGTGATCGTCCTCGACATGGTGATGCCAGAGGTCGACGGCATCGAGCTCATCAATTGGCTGGCCGACCAGCGCTGCCGAGCCAGGCTGATCATCGTGACCGGGTACACGCCACGCTACGCCGAAATGGCCAAAATCCTGAGTGACGGTAAGGGCATGCCGGCCGCGACCGCGCTGTCCAAGCCGGTCAATTTGGCGGACCTGCGCAAGGCGTTGGCGTTGCCCGCTTGAGGTCGCGGTCGAGCGCCAAACCACCGCGCCCGAACCGTCGCCGCGATCGGGGCGCTACCGATCGCTCCGCCGCCAGAGCCGCTTAGCTCTACACCATGGTTCTGAACCGGAAAGGTGCCCGGCGTCATCGACTTCGCCTTTGGGTCAGAATCGGAAGTCCGACGGCACCGCCAGAAAGGTCTGCACCTGAGGGGGAAGCAGACGAAATCAGGGCCAAAGCGGACGTGGCCGCTCGAAGGTCAGCTTTTGGGGGCAGAGCGGTCTTGCCGGTGAGGTGGCCCGAACTTCGGCTTGGAGCCACAAGCCGACCTAAGGCGGACATTTACTCCGGTACCCCCGCCTTGCGCAGGCCGTCGATGAGCCGCTCGTAGTCCGCGTCGTTCTTGTAGGGAAACCACTCACGGTGATTGGTTTCAATTGAATAATCCGGCTGCCGCTTCAGCACCTCGTCGAGGAGGGCGCGCGCTTCCGCCTCGCGCCCCAGGTGGCCGTAGCTCGCCAGCAGCAGGGTGCTGGTGGCCCAAAGATCGCCGTGCCGCTCCAGCCAGTCGGTGAGCATCCGGACGGTGTCGGCGTACCTGCCGGCGGTGAAATACGGGAACCCCCATTGCCAGAGGTACCAGCTCTGAGGGCGCGGTCAAGGCTCGAGCATCGGCAGCTTGAGGCCGTGCTCGCGGGCGCAG
>CBDUZE010000096.1:0-9948 GCA_965371625.1 uncultured Alphaproteobacteria bacterium | reverse complement strand
GCCGGCCATTCCCCTGTAAATGCCACCGTCGTGCCGCTCAGGTCTACGCCATCAGAGTTACCTTGCCGAATTTCAAACCCGAAGGTATGTGCACACCATCCCTCGTCAGGCTCTATTTCAGGGCCGAGCCAACATGGACACCACATCTTGCAGCTGCACAAATCCAAGCTTCGTCCAGAAACTTGCCAAGTCATGATGCCTCTCCCTGGTTATCCCGCGTTTGTCATCTGACCTGTCTTGGACGGCCTCTTGCGACTCGCAGCGAGATCGTTTTTTGCTCCCGACACCGCTGCGGGTCCGCGATATGGTTGTCTGTCGTATTCCGATGCCGCGTTTGCTGCCCTATTGCATCGACGGGGGCCGCGTTGACAACCCGCCGCGGGCTCTCGAACCGATAGACGCCGGTGCCCGTTTCCTCGGGATGGCACCGATTGCCTGCGAGCGTACGATCCAAATTGGAGAATCTTCAACCATGAATAGTTTACGGGTATTGGTCCGGTGTTATGACAAGGCTGCGCAAAACCCTGGATCCTGCCGGCCCCGCTAACTTCTGCTGTTGGCTGAGGGTGTTGAAGAACTCGGCTACAAGCGCCGGTTCGGAGGGCTACTCGTGTAGGTCCGCTTGACCCCTGGCAGCGGACATCGGTGAACCGTTTTCCAGAGCCTTCGACAACTCAGGTCATGGGTACACGCCCTAGGTCCGGGAGCGCGCGACCTTGAACGGCGCCGCCCGGCCCTCTAGATTTGCCTTGAGGCGCAAGCTCCCGGTAGGCCTTCCATGAACGTTCGCGACGGCTTCTCCGACACGGTCGGCAATACCCCCTTGATCCGCCTCAACCGGGTCTCCGAGGAGAGCGGCTGCGAGATCCTGGGCAAGGCCGAGTTCCTCAACCCCGGCAGCTCGGTGAAGGACCGGGCCGCGCTTTACATCATCAAGGATGCCGAGGAGCGGGGCACGCTCAGGCCCGGTGGCGTCATCGTCGAGGGCACCGCGGGCAACACCGGGATCGGCCTGGCGCTGCTCGGCAACGCCCGCGGCTACCGCACCGTGATCGTCATTCCCGAGACCCAGACCCAAGAGAAGAAGGACATGCTGCGGCTCTGCGGCGCCGAGCTCAGGGAGGTGCCGGCGGTGCCCTACCGAGACCCCGACAACTACGTCAAGATCTCCGGCCGCCTCGCCGACGAGCTCAACGCGAGCGAGCCCAACGGCGCCATCTGGGCCAACCAGTTCGACAACGTGGCCAACCGCCGCGCCCATCTCGAGACCACGGGACCTGAGATCTGGGAGCAAACCGACGGCAAGGTCGACGCCTTCTGCTGCGCCGTCGGCACCGGCGGCACCCTGGCCGGCGTCGGCATGGCGCTCAAGGAGCGCAAGCCCGAGGTCACCATCGCGCTGACCGACCCGATGGGGGCGGCGCTCTACCATTACTACCGCCACGGCGAGTTCAAGTCCGAGGGCAGCTCAATCACCGAAGGCATCGGCCAAGGCCGGGTCACCGCCAACCTCGAGGGCGCGCCCATCGACCTGGCGTTCCAGATTCCGGACGCGGAGGCGCTGCCCTACGTCTTCGACCTGTTGCAGTACGAGGGACTGTGCCTGGGCGGCTCGAGCGGCATCAATGTCGCCGGCGCGGTCCACGTGGCGCGCGAGTTGGGGCCCGGCCACTGTATCGTCACCGTGCTCGCCGACTTCGGCACCCGCTACACCAGCAAGCTCTTCAACCCTGTGTTCCTGAGGGAGCAAGGCCTGCCGGTGCCGCCCTGGCTCGACCACTGAGGAGTGAGCGACATGGAAGCCATCTTCCGCGACGACCCCTACGCCCGGAGCTGCGATGCCACGGTCACCGCCGTGGATGAGCGCGGCATCCAGCTCGACCGCACGGTGTTCTATCCCCGGGGCGGCGGTCAGGATGGCGACACCGGCCGGCTGCGGCTCAGCAACGGCACCGAGATCGCGATCCTCGACACCATCAAGGGCGACGGCCCCGAAAGCGCCGTCCACGTGCCCGAGGAAGGCGCGCCGCTGCCCGCCGTCGGCGATGCCGTGAGCGCCGAGATCGACTGGGAGCGGCGCTACCGGATGATGCGCATGCACACCTGTTTGCACCTGCTCTCGGCGGTGCTTCCCTACCCCGTCACCGGCGGTCAGGTCGGCGACGGCAAGGGCCGCCTCGACTTCGACATCCCCGAGGCCATCCTCGACAAGGAGCACATCAAGGCCGAGCTCAACCGGCTGGTCGCCGAGGACCACAAGGTGACGTCGCGCTGGATCAGCGACGACGAGCTCCTGGCCCAGCCCGATCTGGTCAAGACCATGACCGTCAAGCCGCCCATCGGCTACGGCCGGGTGCGGCTCATCGACGTCGAGGGCCTCGATCTCCAGCCCTGCGGCGGCACCCACGTCCAAAGGACCGGCGAGATCGGCGAGATCGCGGTCCGCAAGATCGAGAAGAAGGGGCGCCAGAACCGCCGCGTATCACTCATTTTCGTCTAGTGATGGCAATCGGTTAGGCGGATTTTTTAATGTCCTACGCGAATCCCGACGCGCTCGTGGCGAGCGCCTGGCTGGCCGACCACCTGACGGCGCCGGACGTCCGCGTGGTGGACGCTTCGTGGTACCTGCCGGCCCAAGGGCGCGACCCCCTGGCCGAGTACCGGGAGGCCCATATTCCGGGTGCCGTCTACTTCGACATCGACGACATCGCCGATACCGACTCGGCGCTGCCGCACATGCTGCCGGCGCCCGAGAAGTTCGCCAGCCGGGTGCGCAGGCTGGGCCTCGGCGACGGCCACCGCATCGTCGTCTACGACGGCGACGGTCTCTTCAGCGCCGCCCGGGTGTGGTGGATGTTCCGCGTCTTCGGCCACGACGACGTCGCCATCCTGGACGGCGGCCTGCCGAAGTGGCGCGCCGAGCGCCGGCGTACCGAAAGCACTCTGCCGATCCACAAGGAGCGCCACTTCACGGCCAAGCGCAACGCGGCGATGGTGCGCGACCTCAAGCAAATGCGCGCCAATCTGGACTCAGGCCGCGAGCAGGTGCTCGACGCCCGTTCCGCGGCGCGCTTCCGGGCCGAGGAACCGGAGCCGCGCCAGGGCCTGCGCGGCGGCCACATTCCCGGCAGCCTGTGTCTGCCGCACGCCGCGCTCGTCGATCCCGATGACAAGACCATGTTGCCAGCCGACAACCTGCGCGATGCCTTCGCGGCGGCGGGGATCGACCTGGGCAAGCCGGTGGTCACCACCTGCGGCTCGGGCGTGACGGCGGCGGTGCCGTTGCTGGGGCTCCACCTGCTGGGCCACCGCGAGCTCGCCCTTTACGACGGCTCGTGGTCCGAGTGGGGCGGCCGTGACGACACCCCGATCGAGACCTGAGCGCGGGGCGGGGGCGGCGCCCGAGGTCCGCATCTATGGCCTCCAGGATCGGGACCAAGTGATCGCGCTGTGGCGCGACTGCGGGCTCATCGTCCCGCTCAACGACCCGGCCCAGGACATCGCGCTCTGTCGCGAGAGCGGCCACGGCGAGATCTTCGTCGCCGCGCAGGACGGCGAGGTCGTCGCCAGCGTGATGGTCGGTCACGACGGCCACCGTGGCTGGCTCTACTATCTGGCGGTGAGACCGGCGGCGCGGCGCCGCGGCCTCGGCCGGCGCATGGTGACGGAGGCCGAGTCCTGGCTGCGCCGCCGGGCGGTGCCCAAGGTCGAGCTCATGATCCGCGAGAGCAACGCCGAGGTGGCGGCCTTCTGGCGGCGCATCGGCTATGCGATCGAGCTGCGCACGGTGATGTCGCGACGCCTCGACGGCGCCACGGGGAGCCACCAAGGGGAGAGATGATGCTTCGACTCTACGACTACCTGGACTCGGGCAACGGCTACAAGGTGCGGCTGCTGCTCAGCCAGCTCGGCATCCCCTTCGAGCTCGTCGAGCTCGACATCCTCAAGGGCGAGACGCGGAGGCCCGAGTTCCTGGCCAAGAACCCCAACGGCCGCATCCCGGTGCTCGAGTTCGAGGATGGCGAGCTGCTCGCCGAATCGAACGCCATCCTCTGCCACCTCGCCGACGGCACCCCCTTCCTGCCCGACGATCCGCTCGAACGGGCCCGGGCGCTGCAGTGGATGTTCTTCGAGCAGTACAGCCACGAGCCCAACATCGCCACCTCGCGGTTCTGGCTCAAGCATCTGGAGATGAGCGAGGAGCGGCAGGCGGCGCTCGAGGCCAAGCGCAAGCTCGGCTACGACGCGCTCACCGTCATGGAGGGCCACCTCGAGGAGCGCGACTATTTCGTCGCCGGGCGCTACACCGTCGCCGACATCGCGCTCTACGCCTACACCCACGTCGCTCACGAAGGCGGCTTCGAGCTCGAGCGCTTCGCCAACCTGCGCGCCTGGCTCGAGCGCGTCGCCGCGCGACCCGGTCATGTGCCGATCACCCGGCGGGATTTTGCGACCCTCGGCAGCTGAATGGGAGCGCCGTTATTCGAGACGGCGGACCACCGGTGCCCCGCGGCGGCTGGCGATGTCGATGAGCCTCTGGCGAATGCGAAGGAACAGCTTGGCGGGCAGAAGGCCGTAACTGAAGCGTGGCGGATCTGATCCGGGGATCGGCCGCACATCGGGGCCGGGCCAGCGGAATCGGTTGACCTCGCTGACGACGACCCAGGAACGCTCGGCATCGAGACCGAGGCGGCGCTTCGTCCCGGCCGGCAGCTCGACCGCCACGGTCGGTCCTGAGGGCGGTTCCGATGGCGGGCGATGCGTGATCGGCGCCACGGTTACGGTGCTGCCGGACTCGTCCCGCGTGGTGCTCAGCACAATCACGCAGGGGCGATCCTTGGTGCCCTCTTCGCGGCCATGGTACGCCTCCTCGTGCCAGAGATAGGCGTAACCGATGACCAAGCCGGGGGTCGGCTCGGGCAGGGACACTGGCGGCGCGCTAGTCGACTTCTTGGTCGAAAGAGGCGGCTTCGGCCGGTGGCTTGGCCGCGGCGATCGCCTCGAGATCCTCAGTGGTCAGATCTTCAACCCGCAGGACCTCGCGGTCCCGGCGCTTGAGGCGGTGGTATTCCTCGGCGGAAAGAACGACGATCTTTTCGTGGCCATTGCGGGTGATGGCCAAGGGCTCTTTCAGGGCCATGTCCTGATAGAGGCCGATTTTTTTCTGGAAATCGGTCGCCGTCACGCGACGCATGGTGACGTCTCCTTATAGAGGACTTAGGGAATATCCGTAGTATAGATATGATCCGGATAATTGTCAAAACCGCGATATTGCAGGGTAATCTATCGGGTCCTGTGTCGTGCACCGGTCGGTAGTGCCCCATCGCAGTTCGGCAAGACCAAGAAAGGAATGCCCCCGATGTCGAAGAACGTAACCGGCTGCCGATCCCGGGCCGTTGGGGCAATCGAGGAGCCGGACGGTATCCGAAGCGGCGATGCGCCTCGCGCCGGCCCTGGTCAGGCGCTCCCGCCGGCTGTAAAACAGCGGCCATGAACGAGGACGCGCCCAAACGGGAGCCGATCGAGAGCGTCGTCACCTACCTCGAGATGACGGCGCCGCCGAGCCACGCCGAGCTGCCGCCCCGGCTCGGCAAGCTGGCGCTCCTTCGTGCCGAGCAGCCCACCGTCTCGTTCTATCGCTATCTCTATGACGCGGTGGGCGGCGCCTGGAGCTGGGTCGACCGCAAGCGCCTCTCCGACGACGAGCTCGCCGCCATCATCCAGCACCCCGAGGTCGAGATCTATGTGCTTTACCTGGCCGGCGTGCCGGCCGGCTACGCCGAGCTCGACCTGAGGCAAAAGCCCGAGATCGAGCTCGCCTACATGGGCCTGGTGCCGGAAGCGATCGGCAAGGGGCTGGGCCCCTATCTCCTCGATTGGGTGATCCGCCGGGCCTGGCAGGAGAGCCCGACGCGGCTCTGGGTGAATACCTGCACCCTCGACCATCCCAAGGCGCTGGCGCTCTACCAGCGCCTCGGGTTCAAGCCCTACATGCAGCGCACCGAGTACGTCGATCCCGAGGTCTAGGCGCCGGGCGCCGCGGTGCCCTGTGTCCCGTGTCCCGTGCCCCGCGCCTAATGATGGAGGATCTGGCTCAGGAACAGCTTGGTGCGGTCGCTTTGCGGGTTGTTGAAGAACTCCTCGGGCTCGTTCTGCTCGACGATCTGGCCCTCGTCCATGAAGATCACGCGGTTGGCGACGGTCTTGGCGAAGCCCATCTCGTGGGTCACCACGATCATGGTCATGCCCTCCTGGGCGAGGTCGACCATGACGTCGAGCACCTCCTTGATCATCTCCGGGTCGAGCGCCGAGGTGGGCTCGTCGAAGAGCATGATCTTGGGGCTCATGCAGAGGCTGCGGGCGATCGCCACGCGCTGCTGCTGGCCGCCCGAGAGCTGACCCGGATACTTCAGCGCCTGCTCGGGGATCTTGACCCGCTCGAGCAATTTCATGGCGATGGCCTCGGCCTCGGTGCGCGGCAGCTTGCGCACCCAGATGGGCGCCAGCGCCAGGTTCTCGAGCACCGTGAGGTGGGGGAAGAGGTTGAAGTGCTGGAACACCATGCCGACCTCGCGGCGGATCTCGTCGATGCGCTTGAGGTCGTTGGTGAGCTCGATGCCGGTGACCACGATCTGGCCCTGCTGGTGCTCCTCGAGCCGGTTGATGCAGCGGATCATGGTCGACTTGCCCGAGCCCGAGGGGCCGCAGACGACGATGCGCTCGCCCTTGTGCACCGTCAGGTTGATGTCCTTCAAGACGTGGAAATCGCCGAACCACTTGTGCACGCCGATCATTTGGATGGCGACGCCATCGTCCTCGGCAGGGGCGACCTCGGTGGCGGTCGTATCGGTCATGGCTTGGTTTCCCGTCTCTGGTGCTAGTGACCGGTGTGGAGCTTGTGCTCGAGGTAGACGCTGTAGCGCGACATGCCGAAGCAGAAGACCCAGAAGGTAGCCGCGGCGAAGACGTAGCCCTCGGTGGCGAGCCCTAACCACTTGGCGTCGGTGACGGCGAGCTGGACCATCGCCAGGAGATCGAGGAGGCCGATGATCAGCACCAGGGTGGTGTCCTTGAAGAGCCCGATGAAGGTGCTGACGATGGCCGGGATCACCACCTTCAAGGCCTGGGGCAGGACGATCAGACCCATCATCTTCCAGTAGCTCAGGCCCAGCGCCTGGGCGCCCTCGTACTGGCCCCTGTCGATCGCCTGCAGGCCGCCGCGCACCACCTCGGCCATGTAGGCGGCCGAGAACAGCGCCACGCCGATGAGCGCCCGCATCAGCACGTCGAAGTTGGTCCCGGGCGGCAGAAAGAGCGGCAGCATGATCGAGGCCATGAACAGCACGGTGATCAGCGGCACCGCGCGCACGGTCTCGATGAAGCCGATGCACATCATGCGGATCACCGGCATGTTCGAGCGCCGCCCCAGGGCCAGGAAAATGCCGATCGGCAGCGACGCGGCAATGCCCACGGCGGCGATGACCAGGGTCAGGAACAGGCCGCCCCACTTGCCGGTCTCGACGTAGGCCAAGCCGAAGGCGTCGCCCAGAAGGACCAAATAGGCGAGCACCGGGTACGGGAGGCAGAGGAAGATCGTCACCCATTTCTTCCACGGCGTGCCCTCGGCGAGGACCCAGACCACCGAGGCCAGGCCGACAAGGACCACCAGGTCGACCCGCCAACGCCCGTCCGCGGGGTAGAAGCCGTAAAAGAACTGCCAGAAACGAGCGCGCACGAAGAGCCAGCAGGCGCCCTCCTTGCCGCAGGCCTCCCGCCCCTCCCCCACAAAGGTGGCGTCGATCAAGGCCCAGTTCACCAGCGCCGGAATGACGAGATAAAGCAGGTACAGCGACGCCACCGTGAGCACCACGTTGTACCAGGTCGAGAACAGGTTCTTGCGCAGCCAGCCCAGCATGCCAACGGTGGCGGCCGGCGGCGGCAGGTCGGGAGCGTGTGTCTCGAGCTCGGCCATAAGCTAGCGTTCCACCAGCGCCATGCGTTTGTTGTACCAGTTCATGTACAACGAGATGCAGAGGCTGATGCTGAAATAGACCAGCATGGTGAGCGCGATGCACTCCACCGCCTGGCCGGTCTGGTTCAGCACCGTGCCCGAGAACACCGCCACCAGCTCGGGGTAACCGATGGCCGCGGCTAGGGAAGAGTTCTTGGTCAGGTTCAGGAACTGGCTGGTGAGCGGCGGAATGATCACCCGCAAGGCCTGGGGGATGATCACCAGCCTGAGCGTCGGACCGGGCTTGACGCCGAGCGAACGGGCCGCCTCGGTCTGGCCGTGGCTCACCGATTGGATGCCGGCGCGCACGATCTCGCCGATGAAGGCGCCGGTGTAGGCGACGAGGGCGAACAAGAGCGCCATGAACTCGGGGACCACCACCAGGCCGCCTTGGAAGTTGAAGCCCTTGAGCACCGGGTACTCCCAGGTGAAGGGCACCCCGGTGGCCAGCGTCGCCAGCACCGGCAGCCCGATGATCAGGCCGAGGGCGCTGAGGAATACCGGGAACTGTTGTCCGGTCAGCTCCTGACGCCGCTTGGCCCAGCGCGCCAGGACGATGGTGCCGACCACGCCGATGGCGAAGGCGATGGCAATGGCCACGGCCCCGCTCTCGAAGATCGGCCGCGGCGAATAGAGTCCCCGGTTGTTGAGGAAGAAGGCGCCCCTGAACTCGAGACTCTGCCTGAGCCTGGGCAGAGCGGTGAGCACGCCGAAGTACCAGAACAGGATCTGTAGCAACAGCGGCACGTTGCGGATGATCTCGATGTAGACCGTGGCCAGCTTGGAGATGAGCCAGTTCGACGACAGCCGCGCCACCCCCAGCAAGAAGCCGACCATGGTGGCGAGCACGATGCCGACCACCGACACGAATAAGGTGTTCAGAATGCCGACCAAGAAGGCGTGTGCGTAGGTCGAGGACTCGGAGTAGCCGACCAGGTTTGTGCCGACGGTCCCCGCGATTCCGAAGCCCGTGGGATGGCCCAGGAAGGAGAAGCCGGTGGCGATGCCCCGCTTCTCGAGATTGGTGATCGTGTTGTTGGTCAGATAGCCGACCACGGCCAGGAACAGAAGCACCGCCACGATCTGGTAGAAGATCGAACGGACCTTGGCGTCGTACCAGAAGGGCACGCTCGACGGCGTCGCGGCTAGTTGGTCCTCTCGGGCTTCGACGGCCATGTCGCCTCGCTAAGGACTCTCAACGCCCCCGGGTCGCTGGCCTCGAGCCCGGCGACTTCGAGCCCATGGCGCGCCCGGCACCCGCCGGACGCACCATGGCTTCTCGAGGTCAGCTCTCAACGGAAGGGTGGCGTGTAGAGAATGCCGCCCTTGGTCCAAAGCTCGTTCAAGCCGCGCGGCAAGCCGAGCGGCGTGTCGACACCGACGTTCCTGGCGAAGGACTCGCCGTAGTTTCCGACCATCTTGATGATGTTGAAGGCCCAGTCGTTGGGCAGGCCGAGGCGGGCGCCGTACTCACCCTCGACCCCGAGCATGCGCTTGATCTCCGGGTTCTGGGTGTTGGCCTTCATGTCGTCGACGTTGGCCGCGGTGATCCCGAGTTCCTCGGCGATGATCATGACGTTCAAGCTCCAGCGCACCACGTCGCCCCACTGATTGTCGCCGTGACGCACCACCGGGCCCAAGGGCTCCTTGGAGATGATGGTGGGCAGGATCATGTGCTCATCCGGTTTCCCGAGCGTCGACTTCTGGGCCGCCAGGCCCGAGGAGTCCGTGGTCCAGACGTCGCAGCGGCCCTGCTCGTAGGCCGGCCGGACCTCGTCCGGACGCTCGTAAACGACCGGCGTGTAGCTCATGTTGTTGGAGCGGAAGAAATCACCCAGGTTGAGCTCGGTGGTGGTGCCCGTGACGACGCAGACGCTGGCGCCATCGAGGTCGAGCCCGGACTTCACGCCCAGGTCCTTGCGCACCATGAAGCCCTG
>CBDUZE010000095.1:0-10114 GCA_965371625.1 uncultured Alphaproteobacteria bacterium | reverse complement strand
CCCGCCACCTCCTCGCACAGCGCCCGCGAGTTGGTCGCGCCGAGGCCATAGAGGCGCGCCTCGAGGTCGCTGTCGAGGGTGCTGTGGCGGGGCCGGGCCTCGGGCGGGACGAGCGCCGGGTCCGCGGCCCTCGCCCGCACCAGCCCGCGGTCGGCGCCCAGCGCCCGGGCCAGGCTGAGCGCCAGCTCGACATAAGCGATGTCCTCGTCGCCCGAGGCCTGAAAGATGCCGGGCCGGCGCTCGGCGACGAGACGTGCCGCGAGCCGGGCCACGAAGTCGTCGCGCACCGGCGCCAGCCACATGTCGTGGAAGGCCTCGATCGGCCGGCCGGCGCGGAGCTCGCGGCGCCAGTCCTGGAGCAGCGAGAGCTCGGGCGACAGCACCTTGGCGAGGCGCAGCACCGCGCCATGCTCGCCAAGGCCCAGGATCGCCCGCTCCGCCGCCGCCTTCTGGCGCCCGTACTCGGTGCGCGGGCAGGGCTCATCGTCGCGCCGTCGCTGGGGCACCAGGCCGTCGAAGACCTTGTCCGAGGACAGGAACAGGGTGTAGGCGCCCCGGGCGGCGAGGCGCTCGGCCAGCGCGATGGTGCCGCCGAGGTTGGTCCGGGCCGAGCCTTCCGCGTCGTCGGCGCAATCCTGGAGGCGGGCGACGGCGGCGCAGATCACCGCCGCCCTGACACGGGGAAGCTCGGGCCAGCTTTCGGGCTGGGCCGCCAGGTCGAGGGGCAGCGCGCCCGCGGCCGCGGCGCCTTGGCGGCGGCTCGAACGCACCACCTGTGTGCCGTCCGCGCCCAGCCGGCGGCAGAGCGCGCGGCCCAACAGACCGTCGGCGCCGACCACCAGGACACCTTCGAGCGCGCTCAACTGGACCCTCCCGGGCGGCCCCGCCGCTCGCCCGTCAGGCGAAGTAGATGCAGCCGTAATCGCCCGTGTAACCGGCCTGGACGAACAGCCACTCCCACTCGTCGGGGGTGTGGAAGGCGCGGCAGGTGAGCTGCCAGTAGAGCAGGTTGGCCTTCTCGCGCTCGTTGCGATAGGCCTCGACGGTGATGTGCTTGGCGCCCCGCCCCACCCGCTCGATCTCCATCAGCGCCTTGTGCAGGTCGTAGGCGTAGAGGTTGTGGAGCGTGGTGATCGAGAACACCAGGTCGAAGCTCTGGTCCGGGTAGGGAAGGTCGCAGGCGTCGCCCTGATCGAGGTAGGGCGCCACCTCCGCCTTGGCGTGCTCGAGGGCATAGGCCGAGAGGTCGAGACCGCGCACCTCGAGGCCGGGCACGGCGCGGGTGAGCTCGTGCAACAGGAAGCCCTTGCCGCAGCCCACGTCGAGCACGCGGTGGCCGGGGGCGAGGCCGTAATGCTCGGCCATCGCCTCGGCCACGCAGAGCCAGCGGCCGTCGTAGCGGTAACCGCCGTAGCCGTAGCGGCGCTCGCCGTCCCAGTAGTCGGCGCCATAACGGCAGGCGATGGCGGCGCATTCCGCCTTGTCGTGCTCGATCACCCGCTGCACGTAGTCGCGTTTGCTGGCGTTGTGGAGGATGCCGACGAAGTCAACATAGGCCATGGGCAAGCTCCGAGAGTGAATCGGGCAGCGCTGTCGCCGCCGAACGGTCGACCAGGAAGATGTCCTCGAGCCGCGCCACGTCTCGCGCGTCGCGGACCGCCAGGCCCTCGAGCGCGCCATGGAGGCCGCGCCCCCGCCGCAGCACGCGGCGGTAGATCTCCGCGCGCCGCTCGGGCCGCTCGGGCAACATGAAGAGGCTGAAGCAGATGATGCCCTCGAGGCGGTCGAGCTCGTCGAGCACCGCTTCGAGCACCATGTAGCAGGACGGCATCGCGTACTCGGCGGCCGAGAGCTTGAAGGCGAGGCCGTGGCGCTGGGCGTAGTCGCGGATCACCAGGTTCTGCACCTGCTGGGGAGTGCGCTGGCCGCGCACCGGCCGGCTGGCGAGGTAGCCCCGATATCCGTATCCGTCGCTCATCGCGAGCTACTCGCTGAAGCCGCCCGGCAGGCGATAGCTCATGCCCAGCCGGGTCGCCGCGCGCACGGTGATGGGTTCGAAGAACTCGCCCAGACGCTTGTCGGCGTAGGGCGAGAGCAGGCTCTTGAAACGGCAGTTCATCGACCACCGGGTCTCGTCCTCGCCGTTCACCCGGTTGCCGTGCATCAGGTTTTGGGTGAACAGGAGCACTTCGCCGTAGGCGATCTCGATCCAGGTCAGGTCGGACTCGATGCGAGCGTAGAGATCGTCGGCGCTGGCGCCGTCGAACTCGGCGAGCCCGGCCGCGACGCGGTCGTTCACGGCGGGGGGGAGCAGGAACATGCTCTTGGTGCCGCGGCAGTCCACCAGCGGCAGCCAGACCACGATCTCGAACGGCGAATCCCCGTCCCAGACGTCGGCGTGGATGTGCAGCAGCGAGGAATCGTCGCCCGGCAGCTGGATGCTGAGGTTGAGGCGACGCTGCATGGCGAGCTCGTTGCCGACCAGGAGCTCTAGGGCCTCGCGGGCGAGGTGGAAGTAGCTCTCCCGC
Organism: uncultured Alphaproteobacteria bacterium; assembly: GCA_965371625.1. Lineage (GTDB taxonomy): Bacteria > Pseudomonadota > Alphaproteobacteria > CBDUZE01 > CBDUZE01 > CBDUZE01. Next base: position 7,586 of record CBDUZE010000095.1, on the reverse strand, counting down.
GCCCACGGAAGCGCGCCGAGGCCGTCGATGATGGCGAGCCTGAGCGGGTTGAGCTCGGCCGCGCCGATGTGGTGGTGGATGTGGTTGAGGAAGTCGCCCTCGTCGCCCGGCCGCTCCAGCCCGAGGTGGGCGGCGCCGAGCTCGACCACGGCGCCACGCAGCCGCCCGAGCACGGCGCTGTCGGCGACCGGGGTGATGAGGTGGCCGGCCTCGAGGAAGGCGGCGCTGCGGGCGGCCTCGTCCGGGCTCAGGAAGCCCCCGTTGGTGGCCATGCCGTTCGACGCATCCATCGCCCTAGCCGTCGAGCTCCGCGTAGAGCGCCGCGATCTCCTCGGGCCCGAGATTCGACTTGTGGTGCCAGGCCATGTTGTTCTCGGCGAAGGACACCCCCTTGCCCTTGACGGTGTGGCAGATCACGGCGCTGGGACGCTGGGGATGGAAGGGCAGGCGCGCGAACACGTCGCGCAGCTGAATCACGTCGTGGCCGTCGATCTCGCGGACCGAGAAGCCGAAGCTCCACCACTTGTCGCCAAGCGGCTCGAGCTCCTGGACCTCCGAGGTAGGGCCATAGGATTGGTGCTTGTTGTAGTCGACGATGGCGGTGAGGTGCGAGAGCCGGTGCTTGCCGGCGCACATCGCCGCCTCCCACACCGCGCCCTCGTCGAGCTCGCCGTCGCCCATGACCACGAACACCCGGCTGTCCCGCCGCTCAAGCCGGGCCGCCAGCGCCATGCCGACACCGATCGAGAGGCCGTGGCCGAGGGCGCCGGTGGAGGCCTCGACGCCCGGGATCCTGGGCGCTTCGGGGTGCCCGCCCAAGAGCGCGTCGAGGTGGCAGAAGCGCTCGAGCTCGGCGCGGTCGAAGAAGCCTTTGTCGGCCAGGATGGCATAGAGCCCGAGACAGCCGTGGCCCTTGCTGAGGATGCAGCGGTCGCGCAGCCGCCAGCGGGGCTCGTCGGGGTCGACGCGCAGGACGTCGTCGTAGAGCACGCGCAGGATCTCGATCAACGACAGGGCCGAGCCGAGGTGGCCGCGCCGGCCACCGGCGAGGCCGGCCACCACCATCCGCCTGAGCTCGAGCGAGCGCTGGTCCAGCCCGTGGCTATTCGGCGTCACGCCGACGTCATGCGGCATCCGAGAGACCCCCATCGTTGTCGGGCCCGCGCGCCTCCCCGCCCGGCTCGGCAAGGCCCGGCTCGGCAAGAAAAGTGCCGATCACCTCGGCGACGTAGCGGATGTCGTCCTCGGCCAGGAACTGATGGATGGGAAGCGAGAGGATGCGCCGCGCCTGGCCCTCGGCCACCGGCAGATCGCCCGCGGCGTAGCCGAGGCCCTTGGCCGCCGGCTGCAGATGGATGGGCCGCGGGTAGTGGATCGCGGTCTCGACGCCACGGGCCGCGAGGTGACGCTTGAGCGCGTCGCGCCGCTCCACCTGGACCACGAAGGTGTGGAAGGTGTTGAACTCGATGTCGCGGCACGGCGGCACGAAGACCGGCGCCGCGTCGAGGGCGGCGCGATAGGCGCGGGCGTTGGCGCGGCGCCGCTCGATCACCGCGTCGAGCCCACCAAGCCTGTAGATGAGCAGCGCCGCCTGCAGGGTGTCCATGCGCGAGACCCGACCCCACTCGACCGCGGTATCGCGGTCCACCAGTCCGTGGTTGCGAAGGCGCCGCACCCGCTCGGCGAGATCCGCATCGCCGGTGACCAGGATGCCGCCGTCGCCCGCCGCGTTGAGGTTCTTCAGGGGATGGGTCGAGAAGCAGCCGACGTGGCCTATGGCGCCGCTCATGCGGCCGCGGTAGCGCGAACCGATGGCCTGGGCCGCGTCCTCGATGACCAGCAGAGCGTGGCGCTCGGCGAGCGCCATGATCGGGTCCATGTCGGCGACGCGGCCGGTCAGGTGCACCGGCATGATGGCCCGGGTGCGGGGGCCGATCGCCGCCGCCACCGCCGCCGGGTCGATGTTCTGATCGGGGAGCACGTCGGCGAACACGGGCCGCGCCCCTGCGTCGACGATGGCGCCGGCCGAGGCGATGAAGGAGTTGGGCGCGGTGATGACCTCGTCGCCGGGGCCGATGCCCGCCGCCTTGAGACCCAGGCTCAGGGCATCGGTGCCCGAGTTGAGGGCGACCGCGTGGTCCACCCCGCAGGTCCGGGCGATTGCCTCCTCGAAGGCCGCGATGGCGCCGCCGCCCACCAACTCGCCGGCGCCGAAGACCTCCTCGACCAGGGCCATGACCCCGCTCCGCTCGGCCGCGAACTGGGCCGCGAAGTCGACATAGAGAACCCGGCGCACGGCTCCCTCACCCACCGGCGTAAAAGGATTTGACCGTCTCGATCACCAGGTCCTGCTGCTCCCTCGTCAAGTGCTGGTCGGCGGGGAAGCTGATGATCTCGCGGGCGTGGCGGTCGGTGACCGGGAAGTCGCCGGGTTTGTGGCCATAAGCTTTGAGCCCGTCCTGCAAATAGAGCGGGATCGGGTAGTGGATCTTGGCCTCGACCCCGCGCGCGAGGCACCAGTCGTAGAGCGCGTCGCGCTCCTCGGCGAAGACCATGTAGAGGTGGAACACGCGGCGCACTTGCGCGCGCCGGGGCGGTACCCGGATCTGTGGAATCTGGTCGAAACGCCGGTCGTAGTACTCGGCGTTGGCGATGCGCCGGGCGGTGATCTCGGCGGCGTCGCCGATGAGCCAGTTGCCGACGATGGCCTGGACCGAATCGAGCCGCGAGTTGTAGCCCAGGATCTCGATCTCGTCCCGGTTGCGGAGGCCGTGGTTGCGCAGCAGCCTGAGGCGCTCGTCGAGGGCATCGTCGCTGGTTACCACGACGCCGGCGTCGCCCCAGACGTTGAGGTTCTTCAAGGGGTGAAGCGAGAAGCCGGCGGCCACGCCCCAGGTACCCGCGTTGCGGCCCTCGAAGGCGGCCAGGATGCCCTGGCAGGCATCCTCGACGAGCGGCAGGCGGTGGGCCTCGGCGATCGCGGCGAGGGTGGCCATGTCGGGCATCTCGCCGGTGAAGTGCACCGGCATGATGGCCCTGGTGCGCTCGCCGATCGCCGCCTCGACCTGGTCCACGTCGATGCAGAAGCTGTCGTCGCAATCGACGAAGATGGGTCGGGCGCCGACCTCGTTGATCGCGCCCACGGTGGCGATGAAGGTGTTGGCGGCGGTGATCACCTCGTCGCCGGGCTCGACGCCGATCGCCTTGAGGCTCAGCTTCAAGGCATCGGTGCCCGAACCGACGCCGATCGCGTGGCGGGTGCCGATGAGCTCGGCGAAACGCCGCTCGAACTCGTCGAGCGGCTTGCCCAGCGTGAAGTCGCCGGTGGGGACGAAGCGCCTGAGCTCGTCGAAGATCTCGTCGATCTCGGCGAACTGTTGCGGGAGGTAGGAGTACCTCACGCTCGGTCTCGGGGTTTCGTGCTCCATGGTCCGCAAACTCTCGATATTGCTGGGCTCAGGCGGCCCGGGCCCGGCGCACTTCTGCCTCGATGTGCTCGGGCGCGAGGCCGAGGCTTTCCAGCAGCTCGGCTTGGGAGCCGTATTGCTCGGTGAAGGCGTCGGGGAGAGCGAGGCGGCGGAGCTTAGGCAACCGCCCCGGCGCCTGCTCCAACAACAGCTCCGCGACCGCGCTGCCCAAGCCGCCCACGCAGCTGTGCTCCTCGATGGTCACCACCAGGTCGACGCCGCTCGCGAGCCCTAGGATGCGCTCCTTATCGAGCGGCTTGATGGTGTGAAGGTTGAGCACGCCGCACTCGACGCCGTCCGCGGCCAAGGCCTGGGCCGCCTCGAGCGCCCGGCTCACCATCACGCCGGCGGCGATCAGCAGGACCTCGCCAGGCTCGCGCAAGAGGATCGCCCTGCCGATCTCGAAGCTGTCGCCCGGGCGCGACACCACCGGGTCGCCGCCGCGCGCCAGGCGGATATAGACCGGCCCCGGCCAGTCCAGCGTTTGGGGAATGAGCCTTGCCATTTCGTCGGCGTCGGCCGGGACCACCACGGTCATGTTGGGCAGCGTCCGCATCAGGGCGATGTCCTCGGCGGCGATGTGGGTCGGGCCGAGGGCGGCATAGACCAGGCCGCCGCCGTTGCCGATGAGGCGCACGGGCAAGCGATGCAGACAGAGGTCGACGGCGACCTGCTCGAGGCAACGGCGGGTGAGGAAGGTGGCGATGGTGTTGACGTAGGGCACGAAGCCCTCCATCGCCAGGCCGGCCGCCATGCCGATGATGTTCTGCTCGGCGATGCCCTCCATCAGGAAGCGCTCGGGGAACTCGGCGCGGAACTCGTCGAGCGTGCCGGCGCCGAGGTCGGAGCCGATGAACAGCACGCGAGGATCGCGGCGCGCCAGGGCGTGGATCTCTCGTAGCGCGGTGCGGCGCATCAGCGCGCGGCACCTGCCGGGGAGCGGCGGGCCCGATCAATGGATGCTGGGGCCGGCTTCATAGCTCTCCCTCAGGTTGGTGTGCAGACGGCGGGCCAATTCGAGTTGGCGCTCGCATCTCCGGCGCCGATCCCCGGCGCCGGCGAGCGCCCGGCGCCGCCAGCGCTCGGGCAGGAACTCGTTCAACAGGATCAGGCACCAACAGAGCCCGTAGAGCGGGTAGAGGATGGGGAAGCGGAACGCGAAGCCGCCGCGCTCGCCGAGCACCGCGCCCGCGCCCTCGAGGAAGCGACGCTTGAGCCCGGGCTCGAGCGCCATGCCGGGGTGGTGCAGGAAGTCGGCCACCAGCTTCGCCGGGTCGTCCCAGCCGAAATACTCGAGGTCGAGGAAGACGAGACCCCCGCCCGCGCGCCGCAGCGCGTTATGGAAGCCGAAGTCGGAGGCGCTGAGCACGCGCTCGGCGGGCCCGAGCTCGGCCTCGAAGTCGAGGCCGTCGCGGGCGAAGCGCGCCTCGGCCCAGGCCGCGATCTCCTCCAGCGTGGGCGCGAAGGCCTGGCCAAGGAAGGCCTCGAGCTCGGGCTCGGCCGCCGCCACCTCGATGAGGCGCGCGAGCCGGGCCTCGGCCTGCGCCACCACCGCCCGGCCCGAAAGGCAGGCGGCCGAGGCCCGGGCCAGCGCTTGCGCCTCGTCGCGGCCCGAGAGCGCGGCGAGGGTGGCGATGAAGTTGAGCGCGGCGTCGATGTCGGCCGCGCAAGGCACCTCGGCGGGGGCGCCGTCGAGCCACTCGTAGACGCCCAGGCCGCGCTCGTAATCGGCGACGAAGGCGCGGGGCACGGCGTCGACGCCGTGGCGCTCGAGGAAGCGCAGGGCGGCGAACTCGACGCCCAGGCGGTCGCGCTGATCGTCGTCTTGCGGCGGGTACCACTTGAGGGCGAAGGCACGATCGGCGCACTCGACGCGGTAGACCCGGTTGTTGCCGCCGCCGCGGGCCGGCGTCACCGACCGCACCTCGCCGGGGACGACGATCTCGGCGCTGGCGACCAGGTCGGGCGCGCCGGGCTCAAGCAGCGACGCCAAGGACGTGCTCCGTGATCTGGTCCCAACTGCCGAACCGGGCGTAGCGCGCGGGCGCGGTTTGCAGCGCACACCGGGCAGGCTCATCGGGGGCATATAGGATGGCCTCGACGCCGGCCGGAAAGGTCGGCTCCTCGAACACCTCCTCGAGGTCGTCGACGAAACGGCTGACGCCGAGTTCGGCGATGCGGTCCAGCTTGTCGTGCCGGGTGTCCTCGAAGAAGACGTGGTGGGGAGCGATGTCGAAGCCGCTGTGGTCGAAGAACCCCCGGACCTCCATCCAGGCATAGGCCGCCTCGCGCAAGTCGAGGCGGTCGCTGCCCCGAGCGGCGTAGCGGGTCTTGTGACTGACGATGAACAGCGACACCCCGCGCTCCCGGCAGCGGCCGAGGAAGCGCGTCACCCCCGGCATCAGCTCGGCCTCGATCATGCGCTCGCCATAGGCCTTGGCCTGCAGGCCCTGCCAGGCGCGCTCGCCGCCCGAGAATCGGCGCAGATGATCGCGCAGCGCGCGCTTGCTGCAGAACCGCGCGTCGAGGACCAAGCCGCGTTCGGCCGCGAGCCGCGTGAACACGGCGTCGTAGCCGGCGATGGTGTTGTCGAAATCAACGCCGATACGCATGGGGGCCCCGGTGTCCCAATGGGTCGCGACCGAAGCTAGAGAGCCTTGGTAAAGATTTCCTGAACGCCGGCGCTCTACCGCGGGCTCGGCGCTGGGCTCGGGGTCGCATCGGATTTATAAACAGGGCTTCAGGGTCGCGGCCGGCGAGGCCGGCAATAGGACGGAGCTGCGGATTGAACAGGGCGATAACGGCCAAGGCCGGCGAGCTCTCGCTGGGGCAATTGCGGCGCCTCGCGCGCGAGGCCGCGAGCCTCGGCTTCGAGGCCTCGTGGCGGGGGGGCGTGGAGGCCGCGGCCCAGGCGGTGCGCGACGTGGCGGAGCGTGACGAAGCGGTCTACGGCATCAACACCGGCTTCGGCCTGCTCGCCACCACCCGCATCGAGGCGGGGCGCCTGGGCGACCTCCAGGAGCGGCTGGTGCTCTCTCACTGCGCCGGCACCGGCGAGCCTTTGAGCGACGCGGCGGTGCGCCTCACGCTGGCGCTCAAGGCCAATAGTCTCGCGCGCGGTCATTCCGGGGTCAGGCCCGAGATCGTCGAGGCGCTGCTGGCGCTGCTCGACGCCGACGTGCTGCCGCGCATTCCGGCCCAGGGCTCGGTCGGGGCCTCGGGCGACCTGGCGCCGCTCGCCCACATGGCGGCGACGCTGCTGGGCGTCGGCGAGGTGACGACGCCCGAGGGCCCGGCGCCGGCCGCCGCGGGGCTGACGCGGGCCGGACTATCCCGCTTCGCGCTCGAGCCCAAGGAGGGTTTGGCGCTGGTCAACGGCACTCAAATCTCGACCGCGCTCGCGCTCTTGGGCCTGTTTGCCGCCGAGGAGGTGTTCGCGGCCGCGGTGGTGGCGGGGGCGCTCTCGCTCGAGGCGGTGAAGGGCAGCGACGTGCCCTTCGACTCCCGCATCCAGGAGCTGCGCGGCCAGCCCGGCCAGATCGCCGTCGCCCGGACCTTCCGCGCCCTCCTCGAGGGCAGCGCGATCCGCGCCTCGCACCTCGAGTGCGAGCGCATCCAGGACCCCTACTCGATCCGTTGCCAGCCCCAGGTCATGGGGGCCTGTCTCGAAGCCCTCCGCGCCACCGCCGCCACCCTCGAGCGCGAGGCCAACGCGGTCTCGGACAACCCGCTGGTGTTCGCGGCTACGGGCGAAGTGCTGTCGGGCGGCAACTTCCACGCCGAGCCGGTGGCCTTGGCGGCCGACGGCCTCGCCGTCGCCATCGCCGAGATGGGCTCGATGTCGGAGCGGCGCAGCGCCCTGATGACCGACCCGGGCCTGAGCGGCCTGCCCCCCTTCCTGGTCGAGAACGCCGGCGTCAACTCGGGCTTCATGGTGGCCCACGTCACGGCGGCGGCGCTGGCCAGCGAGAACAAGTGGCTGGCCCATCCCGCCAGCGTCGACAGCCTGCCGACCTCGGCCAACCAGGAGGACCACGTGTCGATGGCCGCCCACGGCGCCCGGCGCCTGGGCGCGATGGCCGACAACGCCGCCGCCATCGTCGCCATCGAGCTCCTGGC
>CBDUZE010000094.1:0-10507 GCA_965371625.1 uncultured Alphaproteobacteria bacterium | reverse complement strand
CGGGCAGGGCGACGATGTAGACCTCGGGATGGCCGAAGAACCAGAACAGGTGCTGAAACAAGAGCGGGCTGCCGCCCCCGTACTCGAGCCGCTCCCCCATCTCGACGATGGTGGGCATGAAGAAGCTGGTCCCGAGGACGCTGTCCAGGGTCATCATCACGGCGCCGACGAACAAGGCGGGGAAGGCCAACAGCGCCAGGATGGTGGCGACGAAAATGCCCCATACCGACAACGGCAGGCGCATCAGCGTCATGCCTCGCGTGCGCGCCTGCAGCACCGTCACCACATAGTTCAACCCGCCCATGGTGAAGCCGACGATGAACAAGGCGAGCGAGACCAGCATCATGATAATGCCCGCGCCCGACCCCGGGGTGCCCGAGAGGATGGCCTGGGGCGGGTACAGGGTCCAGCCGGCGCCGGTGGGCCCGCCGGGCACGAAGAAGCTCGCCACCAGCACCAGCACGGCGACCAGATAGACCCAGTAGCTGACCATGTTCACAAACGGGAAAACCATGTCGCGGGCGCCCACCATCAGCGGGATGAGGTAGTTGCCGAAGCCCCCCAGGAACAGCGCGGTGAGCAGGTAGATGACCATGATCATGCCGTGCTGGGTGATGAACTGGTAGTAGTCCTCGGCGTCGATCAAGGCGAAGCTCTCCGGGAACCCCAGCTGCAGCCGCATCAACCACGACAACACCAGGGCCACCAATCCGATCGCGGTCGCCGTCATGGCGTACTGGATGGCGATGACCTTGGCGTCTTGGCAAAAGACGTACTTGGTTATCCAGCTTTTCGGATGGTAGAGCTCTACTTCCGGGACCTCGGCGGGGGGGACATACCCGACTTCGGTTTCGGCGACATCGGCCATCAAATCACCCTCTTCGCTTGCGTTTCGTCAAGCCCCACTGGCTCGCATCTCAGCGCGCAATTTCCTTTTTCGCGGCACCCACGTCCGCTTCGCTCAAGACCGTAGGTGTGCCGCTCGCAGGGCCGTTCTCGATTGCAGCCAACGATTGCGCGAACGTCGGCTGCTCCTCCAACCAGGCCTGAAAGTCATTGTCGGTCTCGATCACCACCTCACCACGCATGGCATAGTGCCCAACGCCGCAGAGCTCGAAGCAAAGTATGTCGAAGGTCCCGGTCCTGATGGGGGTGAACCAGAAGTAAGTAACCGCGCCCGGCACCATATCCATCTTGGAGCGGAACTCCGGCACGTAAAAGTCGTGCAGCACGTCTATGGAGCGCAGCAACACCTTGACCGGCTGATCGAGCGGCAGATGCACCTCACTGTCTTCGATCAGGATATCGTCTTGCCCATTGGGATCGTTGGGATTGAGACCAAACGGATTGTCGGCGTTGATGTTCAGGCTATCGGAGGTGCCCAATACGCCGTCCTTTCCGGGGAAGCGGTAGGTCCACTGCCATTGCTGGCCCAGAACCTCGAACTCCGCCGCCTCATCCGGAACGGTGACGAATTGGTTCCAAACAAACAGGCCAGGAGCCAACATCACGGCGACGCCTACCCCGGTCAGGCCGGTGAGCCACGCCTCCAGCTTCTTGTTCTCGGGCTCGTACGCCGCCCGCCTGTCCGCCTTGTAACGGAAGCGGATCACGCAATAGGCCATGAACAAAACGACGGCGACGAAGACAACCCCGGTTACCCAGAACGTGATGATGATGGTGTCGTCGATATAGCCCCAATTCGAAGCAATCGGCGTCCACCACCACGGGCTCAAGAAGTGAAACGCAACGGTGCCAACGGCAACTAAAATAAGTGCGATCGCCATAGCCATTTCTGGTCAACCTTCTCCTCTAAAAGATACAAACCCGATCTCGAGGGACCCTAATTCTCGATACGCCTTGCCGCCCGGTCTCGGTTCATGGAGCTCGAATCACGGGGCGCGGCCGTCGCCGGAGACAGCTTTCCTCCGGGTGTGCGAGAGCCCACCGATATTGGCGGCAAGCGGCGCTTCCGGCCGGTCCAACACTTCCTCTACGTCGTCATCCATTGCCCCGAACTGGCGTTCGACCCAGCGCCGTCCGGCGACGACACCGATGTCGGATCCGTCGAAACCCGATATCAGCCGCTCGTCGCCCACCGCTTCCCATACTGGATCGCTGGCCATCGTCCCGTGCCCCCCCGGTCGAAGAGATATGCGTCGACACTCGCCCAAGGCAAGGCCAGCCGATCTCTCGCTCGGCGGCCCGACCCGCGACGCGATGCCGCGCCGGCCGGACGGCAATATATCCACAATACGATTGCGAAGCAATCGCGTGTTCGCGGCGAGGGCGCGCCTCGCCTAGGATGGGGCCGGGCGCGTTCGAGCGCCCGCGCCGGAGGATGCCATGGCCGCTTATCAGTACGTCTTCGTCACCCACGGCCTGACCAAGGCCTATACCAGCGGTCGCGAGGTGTTGAAGGATATCTCGCTCTCCTTCCTGCCGGGCGCCAAGATCGGCGTGGTGGGCCTCAACGGCGCCGGCAAGTCGACGCTGCTCAGGGTCATGGCCGGGCTCGAGACCGAGTTCAACGGCGAGGCCTGGGCGGCCGAGGGGGTGGGCGTCGGCTTTCTGCCCCAAGAGCCCGAGCTCGATCCCGCCAAGGACGTGCGCGGCAACGTCACCCAAGGGGTCGCCGCCACCCAGGCCCTGCTCGATCGCTTCGAGGCGGTGAGCGCGCGCTTCGCCGAGGAGCTCGGCGAGGACGAGATGGAGGCCCTGCTGGTCGAGCAAGGCGAGCTCCAGGAAGGCATCGAGGCGGCCGGCGCCTGGGAGCTCGAGCGCGCCGTCGAGGTGGCCATGGAGGCGCTGCGCTGTCCCCCGGGCGAGCAGGACGTGGCCACCCTCTCGGGCGGCGAGCGCCGCCGGGTGGCACTCTGTCGGCTGCTGCTCGAGCGCCCCGACCTGCTGCTCCTCGACGAACCCACCAACCACCTCGACGCCGAGTCGGTGGCCTGGCTCGAGCGCTTCCTGGCCGACTACCCCGGCACCGTGGTGGCGGTGACCCACGACCGCTACTTCCTCGACAACGTGGCCGGCTGGATCCTCGAGCTCGACCGCGGCCGGGGCATCCCCTACCGCGGCAACTATTCGTCGTGGCTCGAGCAGAAGGCGGCGCGGCTGGCGGCCGAGGGCAATCGCGAGCTTGCCCGCCAGCGCACCCTGGCCCGCGAGTTGGAGTGGATCCGCGCCTCGCCGCGGGCGCGCCAGGCCAAGTCGAAGGCCCGGGTCAGCGCTTACGAGCGCCTGCTCGCCGATGGCGCCGAGCGGGCGACCGAGAGCGCCCAGATCGTGATCCCGCCGGGGCCGCGCCTCGGCGACCTGGTGGTCGAGGCCAAGGGGCTCACCAAGGGCTACGGCGAAGCGCTCTTGATCGAGGGCCTGAGCTTCAAGGTGCCGCCGGGCGCCATCGTCGGCCTCATCGGCGCCAATGGCGCCGGCAAGACCACGCTCTTCCGCATGATCACGGGCGAGGTCGAGCCCGACGGCGGCTCCTTGCGCCTCGGCGAGACGGTGGCGCTCGGCTACGTCGATCAGTCGCGCGAGACGCTCGACGCGGCAAAGACCGTCTGGGAGGAGATCTCGGAAGGCCGCGACGAGCTCGAGCTCGGCAAGCGCAAGATGCAGAGCCGGGCCTACGTCGGCACCTTCAACTTCCGCGGCCCCGACCAGCAGAAGCGGGTGGGCGAGCTCTCGGGCGGCGAGCGCAACCGCGTGCACCTGGCCAAGGTGCTGAAGTCGGGGGCCAATCTGATCCTCCTCGACGAGCCCACCAACGACCTCGACGTCGATACCTTGCGCGCCCTCGAGGACGCGATCCTCGACTTCGCCGGCTGCGTCATGGTGATCAGCCACGACCGCTGGTTCCTCGACCGCATCGCCACCCATATCCTGGCCTTCGAGGGCATGAGCCGCGTCGAGTGGTTCGAGGGCAACTTCGCCGACTACGAAACCGACCGCAAACGGCGCCTCGGTGCGGGCGCGCTCGAGCCCCACAGAATCAGGTACAAGAAGTTCAGCCACGACTAGCGCGGTTCCGCAATGATCGGAACCGCACTAGATTCTTTTCGCTCACGGCAGCGGACCCAAGGGTCCGCGCCTGCGCGGGCGCGCCGGAGAACCGGCGGGCCGCAGTCGCGGCCTGAGAGCGATTCCATTTGACCTGGAATCGCTCTCGCCGGCCGCGGCGACCGGGGCGGTAAGGTGGTGCGCCGGTACGATTCGGTGCCCCGGTGCGATTCGCTGACAAAGAGGACACGCCATGACCGTGAGAATCGAGAAGGATGGAGCCGTCACCACGGTGATCCACGATCGCCCGCACGCGCGCAATGCCATCGACCCGGAATCGGCGGACGCGCTGGTCGAGGCGTTCCTCGCCTTCGACCAGGACGAGGGGGCCGCGGTGGCGGTGCTGTGGGGCGCGGGCGGCGCCTTCTGCGCCGGCTGGGATCTCAAGTACGCGAGCGCGCTCGCGGGCCCGCGCCCCCTCGCCGAGATCGATTTTCCGGAGCGCGAGCCCGACGACCCCAACGCGGTGCCGCGCGGACCCCTCGGGCCCAGCCGGCTCGAGCTTTCGAAGCCGGTGATCGCCGCGGTGGCCGGGCCCGCGGTGGCGGGCGGCATGGAGCTGGCACTGTGGTGCGACTTCCGGGTGATGGAGGAGGACGCCTACCTCGGCGTCTATTGCCGGCGCTGGGGGGTGCCGCTGATCGACGGCGGCACGGTGCGGCTGCCGCGCCTGGTGGGACAGGGCCGGGCGCTGGAGATCATCCTCACCGGGCGCAAGGTGACGGCCGAGGAATGCCTCCGCATCGGCGCCTGCGAGTACCTGGTGCCGAGCGGAGAGAGCCGCCTCAAGGCCGAAGAGCTGGCCCACGAGATTGCCCGCTTCCCGCAGGCCTGCGTGCGCGCCGACCGCCGCTCGGCCTATCGGCAGCGCGGCGCCAGCGTGCGCCAGGCCATGCGCTTCGAGTGGTGGAACGGGCTCGACTGCCTCGAGCGCGAAGGGGTCGGCGGCGCGGCCCGCTTCGCCGCCGGTCTGGGCCGCCATGGGGACTACTCGAGGATCTGAGGTCGGCGCGCCTGGCGCCCGGTTAACCGATCCGAAAGGCCCGCTGGTGCACAATCGTGGCGTAATCCCAGCTATCGTCGCTTTTCAGTGTGACGACAGTCACTGGTCGGTCGCGTCTTTTGTGACTATAGTCACTGGTGCGACGCTTTTGGGGTACAAGGCGGCGCACCCTCGCTTATATGGGAGGGTGACAGACGGGATGGTCCCCGGCAGCCCAGCGAACGGAGACGAGAGATGAAAAAGATCCTGCTTGCTTTGAGCCTCTCTCTTGCCTTGGCATTACCCACCGCGGCCTCCGCCCAGAGCCGCAACAAAGAGCTCTTCGGCACCCTCGGCGGCGCCGCCCTCGGCGGTTTCCTGGGCTCGCAGATCGGCTCCGGCAAGGGCAAGCTCGCCGCCACCGGCGCCGGTGTCCTGATCGGTGGCTTGCTCGGCAACCAGATCGGCCGCAGCCTCGACTCCGCGGATCGGGCCGCCGTCAACAGGTCCCAGTACCAGGCCCTTGAGTACGCGCCCTCGAACCAGCCCGTGGCGTGGCAGAACCCCGACACCGGCAATCGTGGGGTGACGACGCCGCGCGCCACCTACCAGACCTCGACCGGCCAGTACTGCCGCGAGTTCATCCAGACCGTAACGATCGGCAACCAGACCCAGCAGGCCTACGGCACCGCCTGCCGCCAGCCCGACGGAAGCTGGAGGATCGTTCAGTAGCCGCCGCCTAGCGGCCGGCGCCAAGCCAAAGCTTCGCCGCTCTCGGCCCTCCCTCGCAAGGGGGAGGGCTTTGTTGTGCGCGATCAGGGGGTGATAAGGGCCACGGTTATTGGTTGGGGGCGCTCAATCCGACCCGCTTGTTGCAACCGCGGGGCTGGCACCGGTGCCATCGGGCGAGGTGTCCTGGTGGGGCGGCCAGGCGCTCCTGGGCGTGCCCATCTTCTCCCGCAGCGCCGCCAGCAAGCCCTCGATGCCCTTGCCCTTAGAGCGGATCACGGCGGTGAACTCGTCGCGCTGGGTGATCAACATGCTCACCCCCTCGACGATCACGTCGACGATCTTGTAGCCGTGATCGGTCTCGCGCACGCGCCAGTCCACCCTCAGCGCCGGTTTGCCCGGCTGCACGATAGCGCTCACCACCATCACGTCGTCCCCGCTGCCTTTGCGGGTCCCTTTGACCTTGAGGGTCTCGCCGGTGTATTCGCCGAAGCGTTCGGCGTAGCTGGTGACGATGAAATCGGTGAATAGCGCCAGGTACTCGCGGAGCTGTTTTTTGCTGGCGCTACGCCAATGCCGGCCAAGCGCGAAGAGCGCGATGGTGCGGATATCGAAGCCCCTGGCGAACAGCCGCCGCAGCTCCTCCGTGCGGGCCTCCTCGCTCAATGAATCGTCGGACAAGGCCGCCACCGCCTCGTCGCCGAGTGAGCGGATGAAGTCGCGGGCGCCCTCCGGGGTCGCCGCGGCGGGGGTCGCGAGCGCGACCGCGATGACCAAGGCGCAGACCAGGATCAAGGAGCCAAGAACAGTGCGCCGTCCATCCATCTAAGCGTCTCCTCCGCTCCCAAGCGTTGCCCCACGCACCGCGCAACGGGCCCCCGGGCTTGCTCGACCCCGGTCGCCGTTCGAGTTCCAGTTCTGGTGTGGACGCGAGCCCCTAGGGCCCTGTCCGGTCCACGCCTCCCGGCCGCGCCGCCCGCTCGGTGGCGCGGCCGGGAAGTCTAACGGCAGCGGCGCGATCCCGTCCAGGGTCTTGTCCGGGCGCCGCGGACCTTCCGCCGCCACCCTGAAACGCAAAGGCAGCTATTCAAAAACATAAATATATGTTTATATTCAGTTCGAGCTTAACCCGGTGTTCACGAATCGGGGTCAGATTGGGCCGGGACCGGCCCAAACGGGTGGTGGTCGGTCGATCCCGGAGCCTCGAAGGAGAGCGCGTCGGAGGCCGTCAACCGGGTGTGGCAAGAGCGGAGGAAAGAGCCATGGACAGGTTGTTGAGCGGATTGCGGGGGGCGGGCGAGCCCACCCGCCTTCGCCTCCTGGCGCTCTGCGCCCGCGCCGAACTCACGGTAAGCGAGCTGACCCAAATCCTGGGCCAGAGCCAACCGCGGGTCTCCCGCCACCTCAAGCTGTTGTGCGAGTCGGGCCTGCTCGACCGCTTCCGCGAGGGCACCTGGGCCTTTTACCGGCTTTTGGAGCAGGGCGAGTGCGCCCACCTGGCGCGCACCCTGGTCGACCTGATCCCGGCGGACGACCCGGTTCTGGGCCGTGATATCGAGCGCCTCGAGGCGGTCAAGGCGGCGCGCGCTCGGGCCGCCGCCGAGTACTTCCGCGCCAACGCCGCGCAGTGGGACAAGATTCGCGCGCTCTACGTGCCCGAGAGCGATGTCGAGCGGGTGCTGCTCGACCTCTTCGGCGATCAGGCGATCGGCGAGTTCCTCGACATCGGCACCGGCACGGGCCGTATCCTCGAGATCTTCGCGGGCCGGGTGCGGCGCGGCATCGGGGTCGACCGCTCGCACGAGATGCTGGCCATCGCCCGCGCCAACCTCGAGCGCGCCGCGCTGCGTCATTGTCAGGTGCGCCGCGCCGACATGTACAGCCTGCCCTTCGCCAACGCCTCGGTCGATGGCATCGTCATCCACCAGGTGCTGCACTTCGCCGACGATCCCCCCGCCGCGATCGTCGAGGCGGCCCGCGTGCTGCGCCCGGGCGGCCGCATGGTGGTGGTCGACTTCGCCCCCCACGACCTCGAGTTCCTGCGCTCCGACCACGCCCACCGCCGCCTCGGCTTCGGCGACGACGAGATCGCCGAGTGCTGCCGCGCCGCCGGCCTCGAGGTCGAGGAGACGCTGCACCTCGAGGGCGACCCGCTCACCGTGTCGGTGTGGCCGGTACGGCGGCGGGCCGCCGACGGCTCGGGGAGGGTGGCGGCATGATCGATCCCACACTTCTGGTGACGCCCGAGATGGTGCCCCGTGTGGTCTCGGCGCGCGCGCTCAAGGTCTCCTTCGAGTTCTTTCCGCCGCGCACGCCGGAGATGGAGGAGACGCTGTGGCGGGCGATCGAGCGCCTCGCGCCTCTGGGCCCGCGCTTCTTCTCGGTCACCTACGGCGCCGGCGGCTCGACCCGTGAGAGGACCCACCGCACGGTGCGTCGCATCCGCGAGGAGACGCGGATCGAGCCGGCCGCGCACCTCACCTGTGTCGACGCCAGCCGCGACGAGGTCGATGCCGTGGCGCGCGCCTATTGGGAGAGCGGGATCCGCCACATCGTCGCGCTGAGGGGCGACCCGCCCGAGGGCGCGGACGCTTTCCAGCCCCATCCGCAAGGTTACGAATACGCCGTCGACCTGGTGAGCGGTCTCAAGCGGGTGGCCGATTTCGAGATCAGCGTCGCCGCCTACCCCGAGGCCCATCCCGAGGCCCCCAGCCCCGCGTTCGACCTCGACAACCTCAAGCGCAAGATCGACGCCGGTGCCACCCGCGCCATCACCCAGTACTTCTTCGACGTCGACCTCTACTTCCGCTTCATCGAGCGGGCCGGCAAGGCGGGGATCGAGGTGCCGATCGTGCCGGGCATCCTGCCGGTGACCAACTTCAAGCAGGTCGCCAAGTTCAGCAAAGCCTGCGGCGCCACCATCCCGCGCTGGCTCGCCTATCTCTTCGAAGGGCTCGACGACGACCCCCAGACGCGCAAGCTGGTGGCGGCGACGGCGGCGGCCGAGCAGTGCCGGCTGTTGCAGGCCGCCGGCCTCGACGAGTTCCACTTCTACACCCTCAACCGCGCCGACCTCGCCTACGCCATCTGCCACATCCTGGGCTTGAGGCCGCGGCCCGGCGAGGCCGCGGCGGACGTCGCGGCGGACGTCGCGGATACTGGGTGACGGGATGACGGGGCCATGAGCGCCTTCCTCGATTGCCTCGCCGAGCGGGTGCTGCTCTGCGACGGCGCCATCGGCAGCCGGGTTCAGGTCATGGAGCTCGACATCGAGCGTGACTTCGCCGGCAAGGAGAACTGCACCGAGGTTCTCAACCTGACGCGCCCCGAGCTGGTGCGCGGGATCCACGAGGGCTATCTCGAGGCGGGCTGCGACGTGATTCAGACCAACACCTTCGGCGGCTCACCCATCACGCTGGCCGAGTTCGATCTCGCCGACGAGGCCCACGAGATCAACCGCCGCGCCGCCGAGATCGCCCGCGAGGCGCTCGACTCTTTCGCCGGCGATGGCCGCGAACGTTTCGTCCTCGGCGCCGTCGGACCCGGCACCCGGCTGCCGAGCCTGGGCCACGTCGACTACGACAGCCTCGAGGGCGGGCTCACGCTCCAATGCGCCGGCCTCGTCGCCGGCGGCGTCGACGGCATCCTCATCGAGACCTGCCAGGACCCGCTGCAGATCAAGGCCGCGGTCAACGCCGCGAGAGCCGCGCGGGCGGCGGCGGGAGCGGCGCTCCCGATCCTGGTCCAGGTCACCGTCGAGACCACCGGGGCGCTGCTGGTGGGTGCCGACATCGCCGCCGCGGCAACTGTGGTCGAGGCGCTCGGGGTGCGGGTGATGGGCCTCAACTGCGCCACCGGGCCCAGGGAGATGGCCGAGCACGTGAGCTGGCTGGCCGAGAACTGGCCCGGCCTGATAAGCGTGCAGCCCAACGCCGGACTGCCGGAGCTGGTCGACGGCAAGACCCGCTATCCCCTCGGGCCCGACGAGATCGCCGCCTGGCTCGAGCGTTTCGTGGTCGAGGACGGCGTCAACATGATCGGCGGCTGTTGCGGAACGCGGCCCGAGCACATCGCTGCCTTCGACGCCGTGCTGAGGCGCCTGGGGGGCAGCGCAGCGCGACCCGTGCCGACCAAGCGCAAGCCGCTGTGGACGCCGTCGCTGGCCTCGCTTTACGGCCAGGTGCCGTTCCGCCAGGAGCGCGCCTTCCTGGCCATCGGCGAGCGCTGCAACGCCAACGGCTCGAAGCGCTTCCGCGAGCTCCAGGAGAAAGCCGATTGGGACGGCTGCATCGCCATGGGCCGCGAACAGGAGCGCCAGGGCTCGCATGCGCTCGACCTCTGCACCGCCTTCGTCGGGCGTGACGAGGTGGCCGACATGACCGCCGTCGTGAGCCGCATGCGCGGCGCCGTGAATGCGCCGCTGGTGATCGACAGCACCGAGGTCGAGGTCATCGAGGCGGCGCTCAAGCTCTACGGCGGCAAGGGGATCATCAACTCGATCAACTTCGAGGACGGCGAGGCGGCGCCGGCGGCGCGGCTCGGCCTCGCGCGCAAGTACGGCGCCGCGGTGATCGCGCTGACCATCGACGAGGAGGGCATGGCCAAGGACGCGGAGGCCAAGCTGCGGGTGGCCCGGCGCCTCCACGAGTTCGCCTGCACCCGCTTCGATCTGCCGCCCTCGGACCTGCTTTTCGATCCGCTCACCTTCACCATCTGCACCGGCAACGA
>CBDUZE010000093.1:0-10620 GCA_965371625.1 uncultured Alphaproteobacteria bacterium | reverse complement strand
GAGTTCGTCGTTTTCCTATCGTGATCGGTTTAACTAAAGCACTCGGGGGGCGGGGGAATTGAAATGGTGAGTGTAGGGACGCCGCGGCCTCAGGCGGCGCGGATCTGGGTGAGGAAGCTCTCTACCTGATCACGCAAGGTGCTCGACTGCTCGGTCAGCTCTCCGGCCGCGTCGAGCACCTGTTTGGCGGCGCTGCCGGTCTCGGCGGCCGCCTCGGTCACCCCGGTGATGTTGTCGGTCACCTCCTGCGTGCCCTTGGCGGCCTCCTGCACGTTGCGGCTGATCTCGCTGGTCGCCGCGCCCTGCTCCTCCACCGCGCTGGCGATCGAGCTGGCGATCTCGTTGATCTTGGCGATGGTCGCGCCGATGCCCTGGATGGCGCCCACGGCACCCTCGGTGGCCGCCTGGATGTCGCCGATCTGACCCGAGATCTCGTTGGTCGCCTTGGCCGTCTGGTTGGCCAGGTTCTTGACCTCGGACGCCACCACCGCGAAGCCCTTGCCGGCCTCGCCGGCGCGCGCCGCCTCTATTGTTGCGTTGAGCGCCAGCAGGTTGGTCTGGCCGGCGATGTCGTTGATCAGGCCCACCACGTCGCCGATCT
This sequence comes from uncultured Alphaproteobacteria bacterium, assembly GCA_965371625.1. GTDB lineage: Bacteria > Pseudomonadota > Alphaproteobacteria > CBDUZE01 > CBDUZE01 > CBDUZE01. The sequence continues at coordinate 10,019 of CBDUZE010000093.1, read as the reverse complement.
TGCCGGCGGCCTCGGCCAGGCCCTGCACCGTCGAGTTGGTGCGCTCGGCCTCGCGCACCGCCTCCTCGGCGATCTTGGCCGACTGCGCCACCTGGTTGGAGATCTCGGCGATCGAGGTCGAGAGCTCCTCGGCCGCCGTGGCCACGGTCTGAACGTTGCTCGAGGCCTGCTCCGAGGCGGTCGCCACCGCGGTGCTCTGGCGGCTCGACTCCTCGGCCGTCGCGGTCATCGACTGGGCCGTCGATTGCATCTGGGTGGCGGAGGCCGAGACCGCCTCGACCACGCCCTTGACGCTACGCTCGAAGTCGTCGGCCAGGGCCTGCATGGCGGCGCGTTTCTCTTCCTCCGCCCTCTGCTCGGCCGCGCGCTTCTCTTCCTCGGCACGTTGCTCGGCGGCCCGCTTCTCCTGCCCGGCCTTTTGCTCCGCCTCGCGCTTCTCCTCCTCGGCCTGGCGCTCGGCCTCGAGGCGCTCGGCCTCGGCGCGGCGCTTCTCCTCCTCGGCCTTCTCCTTCTCTTCCGCCGCGCGGCGGTCGGCCTCGGCCTGCTCCTTGGCCATCTCCTCCATGCGGATGGCGTTGTCCTTGAAGACCTGGACCGCCGCCGCCATCTCGCCGATCTCGTCCTGGCGATCCTGGGCCGGGATCTCGACCGACTTGTCACCGTCGGCCAGGCGCCCCATGGCCTCGGTCATCGAACGAACCGGCGTGACGATGCCCTGGACGATGAAGAAGGAAATGGCGAGGGTCGCCGCCAACAACGTCACGGATAGAATGGCGACCATGTAGAAGGCCGACTGGGCGCCGTCGTAAATGCCGTTGGCCAGCGCCGCCAAGTCGGTCGCGATGCGATCCTCGACGGTCTTCAGCAGGTTGATCTTCGCGGTAATGGTATCGAACCAGTAGGTTCCCTCGATCCCCTCGGTGCTGCCCGTGACCGCGCTCTCGATGGCGATCTTGCGCATGCGCTCGACCTCGTCCACGGCCGTGCCGGTGACGGTGGCCTCGAGGAATTCCTTCTGCTCGGGAGTGGCGTAGATCGAGAAGGTGCTGAGGAACGTCCCCTGCATGGCGATGAGCTGCAGGAAGCGCCGGTAGATGGTGGGCTTGAACTCACCGGCGCTGAACCCGCCCGATCCCATGGCGCGCTCGATGCCGGCGCGCTCCTTGGCCTGCAGGAAGGTGGTGTAGGCGGTGATGGCGTTGGTGACCTGGGCGTCGCTGCTGAGCCCCGACATCTCCTCGACGATCGAGAGCAGCTTGGCGATGGTCGGGGTGTAGTAGCCGGCCATCTGCGGCACCGTGATCTCGAGGGCGCTGATCTGCTGGCGCTTGCCGTCGAGCTCGGCGACCGCGCTCTGCGCCCCCTCGACCTTGGCGACCAGGCTGGAGCCGTAGGACTGGGTATCGAAGGACTCTAAGGCCTCCGCCAGGGCCGCCTGCTTCTCGTCGGTCAGCTTCCGCTGGGCCGGAAGCTCCTCGGCGAACCTGGCGCCCTTGCTGGCGATGAAGACGGCGGAGGCGCCGCGCTCCTTCTGCAGCTCGTGGACCAGGCCGCTCACCACCGGGGCGAGCGCGGCCAGCTCGCTCAGGCTCTCCATCTCCGAGGCCACCTGACGCTTGTCCACCACCAGGTAGCCGGAGAAGGCCAACATGCCGACAAGGGCGGCGATGCTGATGAAGAAGATGCGGTACTTGATCTTGATGTTCTTCATTTTCGGGCACCCCTGATCCGTGCGTGCCGAGCCGTCGTCCGCTCAGCGCCGGGCGACCTCGCCCGGCGTGGCGGCGCGCCCGAAGCGCGCTCGCGTGGCGGGTGAGAATCGGTCGATGCTCATCGGCTTTCCTTGGAGACCGTCGGGGAACCGTGAATTCCCCGACGTGGAAGCCCAGATCCTAATGCGTTAGGGGTTAATTTGATGTTAATTCAATTAAATTTCGCGCGCCCCGACGCGATCGGTGCCGCGCGCGGCGGAGTCGCTGGCGCCGCGCCCTAATCGGCGGCCTCGCGAAGGCCAATGCGTCGGGCCACCGCGTCGGCGACCACGCAGAGGACCTCGAACATCAGGAGCGCGCCCACCAGCGCGGTGTTGCCCGAGGGATCGAAGGACGGCGCCACCTCGACCACGTCACCGGCCAAAGAATACCCCCGCCCACGGGGGGCGGGGGCATTGAGAGGGTGAGTGTACGGGCGCCGCGGCCTCAGGCGGCGCGGATCTGGGTGAGGAAGCTCTCCACCTGCTGGCGCAGCGTGGTCGACTGCTGCGCCATCTCGCCGGCCGCCCCGAGGACTTGGTTGGCGGCGCTGCCGGTCTCGACGGCCGCCTCGGTCACCCCGGTGATGTTGTCGCTCACCTCCTGGGTGCCCTTGGCGGCCTCTTGCACGTTGCGGCTGATCTCGCTGGTCGCCGCACCCTGCTCCTCCACCGCGCTGGCGATCGAGCTGGCGATCCCGTTGATCTTGGCGATGGTCGCGCCGATGCCCTGGATGGCGCCCACAGCGCCCTCGGTGGCCGCTTGGATGTCGCCGATCTGACCCGAGATCTCGTTGGTCGCCTTGGCCGTCTGGTTGGCCAGGTTCTTGACCTCGGACGCCACCACCGCGAAGCCCTTGCCGGCCTCGCCGGCGCGCGCCGCCTCTATTGTTGCGTTGAGCGCCAGCAGGTTGGTCTGGCCGGCGATGTCGTTGATCAGGCCCACCACGTCGCCGATCTTGCCGGCGGCCTCGGCCAGGCCCTGCACCGTCGAGTTGGTGCGCTCGGCCTCGCGCACCGCCTCCTCGGCGATCTTGGCCGACTGCGCCACCTGGTTGGAGATCTCGGCGATCGAGGTCGAGAGCTCCTCGGCCGCCGTGGCCACGGTCTGAACGTTGCTCGAGGCCTGCTCCGAGGCGGTCGCCACCGCGGTGCTCTGGCGGCTCGACTCCTCGGCCGTCGCGCTCATCGACTGGGCCGTCGCCTGCATCTCGGTGGCCGCCGACGATACCGTTTCGAGCGCCGTGGTCACCTGGGCGTCGAAGGCCTGGATCAGCTCGTCGAGGCGCTTGGCCCGCTCCTCGGCCTCACGCTGCCGCTCGGTGACCTCGGCGGCCTTCTGACGGTCGGCCTCGGCCTGCTCCTTGGCCATCTCCTCCATGCGGATGGCGTTGTCCTTGAAGACCTGGACCGCCGCCGCCATCTCGCCGATCTCGTCCTGGCGATCCTGGGCCGGGATCTCGACCGACTTGTCACCGTCGGCCAGGCGCCCCATGGCCTCGGTCATCGAACGAACCGGCGTGACGATGCCCTGGACGATGAAGAAGGAAATGGCGAGGGTCGCCGCCAACAACGTCACGGAGAGAACGGCGACCATGTAGAATGCCGATTGGGCGCCATCGTAAATGCCGGCGGTCAGCGCCGCCAGGTCGCTGGCGATGCGGTCCTCGACGGTCTTCAGCAGCTCGATCTTCTCGGTGATGGTGGCGAACCACTGGGTGCCCTCGATGCCCCCGGTGCTGCTGGTGATCGGGCTCTCGATGGCGACCTTGCGCATGCGCTCGACCTCGTTCACGGCTTCGCCGGTGACCGTGGCCTCGAAGAGCGCCCGCTGCTCGGGGGTGGCGTAGATCGCGAAGGTGTCGAGGAACGTTTCCTGCATGGCGATGAGCTGCAGGAAGCGCCGGTAGACGGGCGGCTTGAACTCACCGGCGCCGAAGCCGGCGGCGCCCATGGCGCGCTCGATGCCGGCGCGCTCCTTGGCCTGCAGGAAGGTGGTGTAGGCGGTGATGGCGTTGGTGACCTGGGCGTCGCTGCTGAGCACCGACATCTCCTCGACGATCGAGAGCAGCTTGGCGATCGTCGGGGTGTAGTAGCCGGCCATCCGCGGCACCGTCAGCTCGAAGGCGCTGACCTGCGTGCGTTTACCCTCGAGCTCGGCGAGCGCGCTCTGGGCGGCCTCGACCTTGGCCACCAGGCCCGCGCCGTAGGACTGGCTGTCGAACGAGTCGAGGGCCGCCGCCAGGGCCGCCCGTTTCTCGTCGGTCACCTCGCGCTGGGCCGGAAGCTCCTTGGCGAACCGGGCGCCCTTGCTGCCGATGAAGCCCGCCGAGGTGCCGCGCTCCTTCTGCAGCTCGTGGACCACGGCGCTGACCACCGGACCAAGCTTCGCGAGCTTGTTCAAGCTTTCCATTTCCGAGGCCACCTGGCGCTTGTCCACCACCAGGTAGCCAGAGAAGGCGAGCATGCCGACAAGGGCGACGATGCTGATGAAGAAGATGCGATACTTGATCTTGATGTTTTTCATTTTCGGGAACTCCTGATCCGTGGGCGCCGAGCCGTCGACCGCTCAGCGGGCATTTTCTTCCATCGCTCCGCATGCCGTGGTGATGATTTCTGCGCCGGCCCGGAAGCTACCCAGCATGCCGCGCAGCAGGAAGCGGCGGAAATACTTTCCCCGGCTGGCGTACTCGAGAGACACGCCGGCCTCGCGTACGAAGGCGTCGGTGAGATCGAGGAGCTTGTTGATGGCGATCCACCGGCTGCTCAGCTCCCAGAAGCCCTCGATGTCGGTGACCCGGGCCTCGAGGTTTCCGCTGGCTGCCTCGCGGCAGACCGCTTCCTCCTTCCTGAAGACCTCCTTGTAGACGTCGAGTTCGGATTGGGTCCCTTGCCCGTCGCCCTCGGTGGGCGTCCGGATATCCTCTTGACTGACCGGGTTGGTCATCTCTCTCCCCTTCCCCTATCGGTCGCATTCGCGAGCCAGGTTGATTCCTCAGTTTGCCGCTCCGCGCTTACCAACGGGTCCCCACCCGAATCGCTTGACGGCGAAAGCTTGAACCGGTGTCTTGAAATCCGTCGCCGCCAGTGTGACGACGCGGGATATCGACGCTCACACGGAAAACACGAATTCGTCGTAGCCCATGCGCGCTCCTGCAACACGCCCATCGGCATGTCGTAGCCCGCCGCCATTCCTTTCTTGCGGTCCTCGTGGCGGTTCTCCTCTTCGAGCAGGGTTTGATAGAGCGGCTCGATCGTGGCGATGTCCTCGGGCCGAGGCGCCCGGCGGTTGAAGTGGGAGCCGACCACGTTATTGTCCTTATCGAAGCTCGGCGTGACGTGGGCGAAGACCCAGTAGTGGTCCCCGTTCTTGGCCATGTTCTTGACCCAGGCGAAGATCTCTTGCTTGGCTTGGATGGTGTCCCACAGCAGCTTGAAGACGCAGCGCGGCATGTCGGGGTGGCGCACGATGCTGTGAGGCTGCCCCAGAACCTCACTCTCCGAGTACGAGCCGACGCGCAGGAAGACGTCGTTGGCAGAGGTGATCCGGCCGCTGGCATCGGTCGTGCTGACGATGATCTCGTCCTCACCGAAGGCCCGCTCCACGTTGGTCGGTTGCACCGCGTACGTGGTCATGTTCCAGTCTCCATTACCGGCTGGGGGGTTGTTACATGGGTGAGAATTCGCTTCGCCCCTCAATGCCCGCCAGGCGACGGTGCTACAGGATCGCGAGGGGACAGAGGGGTCGCCGAGCGAGGCTTAGCGCTGGTTTGTAGCGACAGCGGGCGCGGCGTTCACGCTGAAGGCCCGCAAATCACCGCAGTGTTGAAATGTATTTGTCTCGTTCATCTTTAAGGCGCTTCCCTTAAGATTTTTCAGGTGACCGATGTATTCGCGAGTTGCGAGGGTAACCTTACCTTACGAAGGGTTAAGGCAATCTTAACGCGAATCGATTTTTCATCACGGGTTGTGATTTTTCTTGGTCGAAAACAATCACGAATTCGTGAATGAAAGGTTGCCGTGTCCGGCAGCTTTGGAACCGCTCACAGGCTCGGGCAACGCAAGACTCGGCGCATATTGCCCACCGAAGCACGCCGGACGGCGTGCCGTGCCGGCGGCTCACGAAGAAAACGAGCGCGTGATTTCGGTTAGAAGGGACTGCGGGAGGCCGAGCGTGCTGCCCCGATAGATCCAATCCATGGTAATGCCGAAGCGGTCGCATATGTCGGCGGCGACCAGCGGGTCCACCAAGCGTTTGCCGCTTTCCCACTGATTGTACGTATTTGGTCGTACCCCGATCCCCCGGGCAAGCTCGACCTGGGAGAGACCGAGCGCCACTCGCGCCGCGCGCAGTCGAGCTCCTATTTCGACCAGTTCGTGCGTGCGCGGCCGCGCCACAGTGGTTCTCCGCAATTTAAGTCATTGATAATAAAGGATTTAGGGCAATTCTCATGCCAAGAATAAGGAACAGCGCATATGGCGCCGTATTTCCTTCTTCACAACGTGTGATTCACGAACATCACAAATAGTGAAGGCTATTTAGTATTATTCTAGTTTCTTATCGCAATAGATATGCAGATTCGGTCCAAAAGAAAAGCCCCCGCCCACGGAGGGCGGGGGCATTGAGAGGGTGAGTGTACGGACGCCGCGGCCTCAGGCGGCGCGGATCTGGGTGAGGAAGTTGTCGACCTGATCGCGCAGCGTGGTCGACTGCTGCGCCATCTCGCCGGCCGCCCCGAGGACCTGGTTGGCGGCACTGCCGGTCTCGGCCGCGGCCTCGGTCACCCCGGCGATGTTGGTGGTCACCTCCTGGGTGCCCCGGGCGGCCTCTTGCACGTTGCGGCTGATCTCGCTGGTCGCCGCGCCCTGCTCCTCCACCGCGCTGGCGATCGAGCTGGCGATCTCGTTGATCTTGGCGATGGTCGCGCCGATGCCCTGGATGGCGCCCACGGCACCCTCGGTGGCCGCCTGGATGTCGCCGATCTGACCCGAGATCTCGCTCGTCGCCTTGGCCGTCTGGTTGGCCAGGTTCTTGACCTCGGACGCCACCACCGCGAAGCCCTTGCCGGCCTCGCCGGCGCGCGCCGCCTCTATTGTTGCGTTGAGCGCCAGCAGGTTGGTCTGGCCGGCGATGTCGTTGATCAGGCCCACCACGTCGCCGATCTTGCCGGCGGCCTCGGCCAGGCCCTGCACCGTCGAGTTGGTGCGCTCGGCCTCGCGCACCGCCTCCTCGGCGATCTTGGCCGACTGCGCCACCTGGTTGGAGATCTCGGCGATCGAGGTCGAGAGCTCCTCGGCCGCCGTGGCCACGGTCTGAACGTTGCTCGAGGCCTGCTCCGAGGCCGCGGCAACGGCGGTGCTCTGGCGGCTCGATTCCTCGGCCGTCGCGGTCATCGACTGGGCCGTCGACTGCATCTCGTTGGCCGCCGAGGACACCGTCTCCAGGGCACTGCTCACCTCCGTGTCGAAGGCCTGGATCAGCTCGTCGAGACGCTTGGCCCGCTCCTCGGCCGCGCGCTGCCGCTCGGCGGCCTCGTCGGCCTTCTGACGCTCGGCCTCGGCCTGCTCCTTGGCCAACTCCTCCATGCGGATGGCGTTGTCCTTGAAGACCTGCACCGCTTGCGCCATCTCGCCGATCTCGTCCGTGCGATCCTGGGCCGGGATCTCGACCGATTTGTCGCCTTCCGCCAGGCGACCCATGGCGCCCGTCATCAAGGCGATGGGCCGGGCCACGCTACGGGCCAGCAGCACGCCGATCAGGGCGACCACCACGAGCACGATGGCGCCTATCACGAGTGAGATGTTGCGCATGGTCACGACGCCGGCCAGCGCCTCCTCCACGTCCACCTCCGCGAGGACGGCGAAGTTCGTCCCCTGGAACGCCAGCGGGCCGTAAGCCGAGAGAACCGGCACGCCGCGGTAGTCGAGAACCTCCTGCACGCCGCTCTTGCCCTCGAGCGCGAGGCGCACGGTCTCGCCCTCGATCTTGGTCTTGAGGATCGTCGACTCCTCCGAGAACCGCGAATCGCTGCGCATCAGATTGTCGGAGCCGACGATGTAGGCCTCGCCGCTCTCGCCCATGCCCGCGGAGATCTGCATCACCGCGTTGATGCGGTCGATGGGCATCTGGAAGGCGAGCACCCCGGCGACCTTGCCCTCGGCGTCGCGGACCGCCTTGGCGATAAAGCTCGCCGGGGCGCCGTGGCTGGGCGCGTAGGGGCGGAAGTCGAAGAACGCCAGCACGCCGGAGGCGGCATTGTCGCGGGCCGCGCGGAAGACGTTGCCGAGGTCGCTGTCCTTCCACTGCCCGGTCATCAGATTGGTGGCGTAGTCGAGCTCCTTGAACACCGTGTAGACGAGGTTGCCCTCGAGGTCGAAGAGGAAGATGTCGTAGTAGCTGCGCTCGCGCAGGAACTGGCGGAACCAGGGATGATAACGCCCGTGCACCGAACTGTAGGTCGAGCCGTCGTCCGCCAGGTCGAGGTTCTCCTTCTGTCCCGTCGGGTGCGGGTTTTCGTCAATGTAGAGCCTTTGCAACTCTTTGGTCGGATTCCCGCCGACCTCGGCCCAGGCCGCCTTGAAGCTGGCCAGCGCCTCGATGACCGTCGGGTTGGAGGCCTGGAAGCGCAGGTCCTGCTCGATCGTGGCGAGGTAATCGGTGAGCGCCGAACGCCGCCCCTCCATCAACGCCTCAAGCTTGGTCATGGCGCCGGTTTCCACTTCCTTGGCGGCGTTGACGTAGTTGGCCACGCCGATCGCAAGGCCGGTGACCAAGGCAGCTCCGGCGATGAAGGCGGGAAGCTTGTGTGAAATACGGAGTTTGAGATTGAACCTCATGAGGTCGGTCCTCTTTTAATTGGCGCGCCCGATTGCCGCCCGCGTGACGGCTGAGGATGGGACGATGCTCATCGGCTTTCCTTGGAGACAATCGACAAACGGCGAATGTCTCGATGCCGAAGCCAAGACCCTAAGGGGTCAGTGGTTAATTTGATGTTAATTCAATTCAATTTCGCACGCCCCGACGCGATCCTTGCCGCGCGCGGCGGAGTCGCTGGCGCCGCGCCCTAATCGGCAGCGCCGCGAAGGCCAATGCGTTGGACCACCGCGTCGGCGACCACGCAGAGGACCTCGAACATCAGGGGCGCGCCCACCAGCGCGGTGTTGCCCGAGGGGTCGAAGGACGGCGCCACCTCGACCACGTCGCCGCCCAAAGAATACCCCCGCCCACGGGGGGTGGGGGCATTGAGATGGTGAGTGTACGGGCGCCGCGGCCTTAGGCGGCGCGGATCTGGGTGAGGAAGTTGTCGACCTGATCGCGCAAGGTGCTCGACTGCTCGGTCAGCTCTCCGGCCGCGTCGAGCACCTGTTTGGCGGCGCTGCCGGTCTCGGCGGCGGCCTCGGTCACCCCGGTGATGTTGGTGGTCACCTCGTGGGTGCCCCGGGCGGCCTCTTGCACGTTGCGGCTGATCTCGCTGGTGGCCGCGCCCTGCTCCTCCACCGCGCTGGCGATCGAGCTGGCGATCTCGTTGATCTTGGCGATGGTCGCGCCGATGCCCTGGATGGCGCCCACGGCACCCTCGGTGGCCGCCTGGATGTCGCCGATCTGACCCGAGATCTCGTTGGTCGCCTTGGCCGTCTGGTTGGCCAGGTTCTTGACCTCCGACGCCACCACCGCGAAGCCCTTGCCGGCCTCGCCGGCGCGCGCCGCCTCTATTGTTGCGTTGAGCGCCAGCAGGTTGGTCTGGCCGGCGATGTCGTTGATCAGGCCCACCACGTCGCCGATCTTGCCGGCGGCCTCGGCCAGGCCCTGCACCGTCGAGTTGGTGCGCTCGGCCTCGCGCACCGCCTCCTCGGCGATCTTGGCCGACTGCGCCACCTGGTTGGAGATCTCGGCGATCGAGGTCGAGAGCTCCTCGGCCGCCGTGGCCACGGTCTGAACGTTGCTCGAGGCCTGCTCCGAGGCGGTCGCCACCGCGGTGCTCTGGCGGCTCGACTCCTCGGCCGTCGCGGTCATCGACTGGGCCGTCGATTGCATCTGGGTGGCGGAGGCCGAGACCGCCTCGACCACGCCCTTGACGCTACGCTCGAAGTCGTCGGCCAGGGCCTGCATGGCGGCGCGTTTCTCTTCCTCCGCCCTCTGCTCGGCCGCGCGCTTCTCTTCCTCGGCACGTTGCTCGGCGGCCCGCTTCTCCTGCCCGGCCTTTTGCTCCGCCTCGCGCTTCTCCTCCTCGGCCTGGCGCTCGGCCTCGAGGCGCTCGGCCTCGGCGCG
>CBDUZE010000092.1:0-10664 GCA_965371625.1 uncultured Alphaproteobacteria bacterium | reverse complement strand
GCGTGCGCTCCCCGGACATGAAGAACGACGGCTTGGGGGCGGCGACGGTTTCGGTGGTCTCGGTGGTCGCGGCGGTTTCGGTGGCCTTGGCGTGCTTGGTCGCGGCGGCCGGCCGGGCGGTCTCGGTGGTCGCGGAGTCTTTGCCATGGGAGGCCGCGGCGGCGGGCCGGGCGGTCACGGGGATTTCCGGCGCTTCGAAGGGAGCCGGTGCGGAGGCGTCCTCGCCCAAGCCGTCGACGGTCTCCTCGGGCGCCCTTGCCGCACCTTCCGTGGCGCCCGACGAGGTCGCGCGGGCGTCATCCCCCGCGTCGGCGGAGAAACCAGCTTCCGAACTGGAGGAGAGATCGGCCGGGTCGCCGTCGGCGGCATCCGCGCCGCCGTCCGATGACGCCGTCTCGGTGTCCGTGTCGTCCTCGCCGGTCAGCTCGCGGTCGCCGGCGCCGTCCCCGGTGTCGCCGTCGGCCGAGAACCCGTCACCATCGTCCCCCCCGCTCATGTCGCCGGCCGGAGCCGGATCGTCCGAGCCGCCGTCCCCGGCGACCGGAGGCAGATCAAAATCAGGGCCCGACGGTCCCGCGACGGGATCGACGATGGGATCGACGATGGGATCGGCGATGGGATCGGCGAGCCCTCCAAGGCCCTTCAAGACGCTGCCGGATTTCGATTTCGTGGCCATTTCTCATCCTCTCCAAACATGTTTTTCACAGGAGTCGGAAGCCACAATCGCGGCCAAACTCACATACGATACTGCGCTTCTCGCCGATTTGGTAAAGTGATAGGGATCACTATATTAGCAATTTTATTATCATAAAATTTTAGGAATGCAGAATAATAAAATTTATCTAGTATTTTTAATTATCGGCAATATAAGAAAGACGAGTCTCGTCGATTATAATATTATCAACAGGTAAAAAATTTCCTAACACCAGCTATGGAAATATGGCGAGCAGGCGAAGCCGGCGGGGAGCGATGACTGAGAGTGGCGGTGCCCAGGAGGCCTGTGGGCAAGGGCGGTGGCGATTGAGTAATGGGCTTCAACCTACGAACGGTCGAGATCATGGGCTACGAGGTTGCCGTCGTCGGCGCCGCGGGCAACGTGGGCCACGAGATTTTGAATATTTTGTCCGAGCGCACGTTCCCAGCCGACAAGGTGGAGGCGCTGGCCTCGCGCAAGTCGATCGGCCAGGAGGTGGGCTATGGCGAGGACCGCAGCCTGAAGGCCCGCGCCCTGGAGCAGTACGACTTCGCCGGCACCGACTTCGCGCTCTTCTCCGCCGGCGCCGGGGTCTCCAGGGAGTGGGCACCCAAGGCGGCGCAGACGGGCTGCGTCGTCATCGACGACGCGTCCTGCTTCCGCATGGACCCGGAACTGCCCCTGGTGGTGCCCGAGGTCGACGGGGACGCCCTGGCGCGCCGCGCCAAACGCAACATCATCGCCAATCCCAACTGCTCGACGGCGCAGATGGTGGTGGCGCTCAAGCCCTTGCAGGACGACGCCACCATCAAGCGGGTGGTGGTGACGACCTATCAGTCGGTCTCGGGCGCCGGCGCCGCGGCCCTGGACGAGCGCTTTGCCCAGACCAAGGCGAACTACGTCAACGACCCGATCGGGCCCGTCCCGATCCCAGACCGGGCCCAGGCGGCCCGCCAACCCGCGCGACGCGGCGCGCGCCGCCTCACGATGCCGCTCGCCCAATCTTAACGGATCTGCTATATATCTATGGCGTCAATGCGCGTGGACCCGCCCCATGGGCCGAGGAGTTCGCTCCCTCGTCCGGGCGCGGTCGAGCGCCCCGGGCAGCGGCCTTGTTCCGCGAGCGGTGCCCCGCGCCGAGGCGACATAAAGGGTAAAGGAACCGGTCCATGCGAACCGCGCTCCGCGCGCTGATCGTAACCGTCGCTATCCTCGCCGCGCTCACCATTTCCCACGACCTGGTCGCGGCGCAACGGGTGGGCCAGGTCGAAACCCTCAAGAACGCCGCCTTCGGCATACCGCCGGACGCGGGCCGCGGGCCCAAGAGCTTGCGCGACGACGTGGTCTTCCGCGAAACCCTCGAGACCGCGACCGCGAGCGCGCTGCTGGTCCGCTTCGTCGACGACACCAGGCTCACCATGGGCGAGTCGGCCGTGGTCATGGTCGACGAGTTCGTCTACGACCCCTCGGACGGCGCCGGCAACATGGTGATCTCGCTTTCGGTGGGCGCCTTCCGCTTCGTCTCGGGCAAGATGCCCAAGGGCGGGGTGGTGATCCAGACCCCTTCGGCGCTGATCGGCATCCGCGGCACCGTGCTCCTGATCCTGGTGGCCATGGACGGCAGCACCCTTATCAGCGTGCTGCGGGGCGCGGCCGAGGTGCTGACCCGGAACCTGGGCACCCTCGTCACGCTGCTCGCCCGGCAGTCGGTGTCGGTGAGGCTCGACGGCCGCGCCGGGCCGGTCACCGACGGCGTCAAGGGCACCGGGGACAGCTCGGTCGACGTCGGCATCGTGCCCGAGGACGACACCCCGGACGATTCGGGGCCGCCGGCGCCGGGCATCCGCGACGTCATCAACCGGCCGCTGCCGACGCTGCCTCCGATCCACGCCATCCTGCCGCAGATCCGGCCCATGCCGCCGCCCGTCGTGCGCGCGCCCGTGATCACGTCTCCGCCATCGCCTCCACCCGCTCCGCCTCGGCACGTGTCCCCCGGCTGCGGCTGCTGACCGGCGATTATCGAGCCTCGGTGCGACTCGTTGCCGCGTCCGAGGCTCGCGTCGTCACTCGGGTCGAGGTGCGAGCCTGGTCGAGAAGACCCCGGCCAGCCTGAGCTCGGAGCCTCCCGCCGGCAGGTGGATCGCCTTGACGAAGGGTGCCTCCTCACCGCCCAGGGTGAAGCGGCCCTGGACCATGGCCACGCGCCAGCCCCGGTCGTTGACGACGTGGACGTCGCGCGACTTGCCGCTCAGCCCCTCCGCGCTCTCGCTCAGGCGCAGGCCGACCCGGTCGCCCGGCGCCAAGCGGTCGAGGAAGAAGGCGAAGACGTAGTAGTCCTTGCGTCCCTTGGGGAACTCGGAGGGACGACCGAGGGGAACCGCGTTCTCGAGCGCGAAGGAGAGGAGCGCGGTGGAGCTGGTGATCTTCTTGATCAGGAAGTCCGAGACCCGGGTCCCCGGCACGACCGCGAAACGGACTTCCGCGTCCGGGGAGTAAAGCGGCAGCACCGCCGAGGAGTCGACGATGATCGCCCCTTGCTCCGCCAGGCGGTAGCCGGCCTCGAAGGCGGTGGTGGCGAACCGACCATAGCGATCCTCGTGCCGTACCACGCCCCGAATGAGGCGTTTGGCCGGCGCGCCGTCGACCCTTTCGTAACCGGTGACGACGATCCCGCTGAGGCGCAGGGCGGCGTCGCGGATGCCGGGATCCAGCCGCGGCAGTGCCTCGGGCGCGCCGAAACGCACCGGGGCGATGAGGTCGGGCCTGGCGACTCCCTCCAGTACCCAGGCGATCGCCTGGGCCACCAGCATCCCGTCCAGCGTCAGCGGATCCTCGAAGGCCGCCCTATCCGCTTCCTCGCCGGGCGGCGGCACGGTCTGGGCCCGGGGGATGCCCGCGGCGCCAAGCAGCAGCGCGGCCGCAAGCACGCCGCGGGCGTGCCGGGCAGCAGCGGGGAGCGTCATTGAGCGACCGGGGTCGCGGCGGCCGGCCCCGTGGAACTTCCCGTCGCCGGGGCGCCGAACATCATGGCCTGCATATCCTCGTTGCTGGCGGCGGGCGGCGCCGGGCCCCTGGCCTGCTCCCGGTTCAGGACCTGCTGGATCTCGTTCTTGATCAGCGTTCCGGAACCCGGCACCGGTATGCCGGTGGTCGATTCCACGGCGATCTCGAACAGTTGGCCCCCCGTCTCGGCGATACCCGCGTCGCCGAGCCCGGTGGTGAGATCTTTGCCTTCCTTGATATTCGTGCCGACGGTTTCACCCATGGTCTCGCTAACGGCCCAGGTAAACCCAACCGCCATGCCACCGAAGATGCTGATCGCCGCGCCCCCGATATATCTGATGAATGTTCCGCGAATATGCTGCTCCCGCGCCTGCCTCAACCCGTACTCGTTGTGCCAGAGCTCCCTGTCCGTCCATTTGACGAAGTCCGCCAGGTCCTGGTCGCTCGGCACCCATTTTGGTGGAGGCGGTGGAGCGCCCATGGCCTCTGCGACGGCGCTGCCAACCCCCGGCGGCAGTCCGGGCCACACGCCGCTCTGCTCGATGCCGCGCGGTGGGCCGCCCTGCGCCGTGGCCGCCCGGATGGCGGCGTCGACGCCCGGCGGCAGGCCGGGCATCACGGGGATGGGCGGCAACCTGACCACCGGCGGTTGCACTACCGGTATGCGAACCGGCGCGGGCGTAGGGACCATCGTCGGCACCGGCACCCGGGAGCTGCCGCGGCGGGTGGCAGTCGCGCCGCTCCCGTGGCAACAGGCAAGGGCCGGCGAGACCGCGGTTTCGACCAGCAGGAACGAGAGGCCGACCAACGGGGCCAGCATGGCGATTGGGAAAGCTACCTTCGGCATGGCTACGCCCTCCGGACGACGGGCTCAGCCCTTGCGCCTCCGTTAGGCCACCCGGGCCAGAAATGGACGGGCAGCCCGGCGCCGCGCCGAGCCGTTCGGCCTCCCCGGAATGATCATAGTCAATATCGGGTCTCTTGGTCAAAGCGTCGGGGGCCCGGCTCGCGGCTCGGCGCGGCTCCCCGGCCTGACCGAACTCAGGGGCGGTGGCGGCGCAAAAGGTCGGGCCAGGCCTCGACCCAGCAACAGTCGTGGTCGGCGCCTTCGACGACGACCAGGCGGGCGCGGGCGCCCGCGTCCATGCGCGCCAGGTAGGCCTCGACGATGCGGGGCGGCACCACGCGATCCTTGGCGCCGGCGAAATGGACCTGGGGCAGGGACTGGAGCCGCTCGGCGTGGTCGGCCGGGTTCAAGGACCCGCTCAGGGGGGCGAGGCGATGGTGCGCGGTCCAGGCGGCGTGGTCGAGGTTGGCCGCCACGGTGATCAGCCGGGCGACGTCGCCGCGGCGCGCCGCCACCAGCGCCGCCACCGCGCCGCCGCCCGAGTAGCCGACGAGCGCCACCGCGGGCGCCGCGGCGCGGCGCTTGACCTGGTCGATGGCGGCGTCGATCGAGTCGATCACCGCTTCCGAATAGCGCTGCCCGGCCCAGTAGGCGGGGTCGCAGTTCCGCGCCGTGGCGGGGCGGGTGTACTGGCAGGGCCGGCCGAGATAGAGCACGCTCGGCGCCGGATCCTCGAGCGCGAGGCGGAGCGCCAGCGGGTTGGCGGGGGTGGGGTCGGCGGCGAGCTGAAAGCGGTTGCGCCAGGCGTCGCCGTCGCTCTCGATGTAGACCACGAGCTCCGCCGCGCTCCCCTCGAGACCCTTGTGGAAGGCGGTGAGGGTGAAACGCCCGGCCTCGAGCTCGAGCTCTTGCCAGCCCGCCTCCGTGGCAAGGCGCACCGCGCGCGCGCGCTTGCCCTCGAACAGCGCGGCCGCGGCGCAGCCCGCGAGCGCGCACAGGCACAACAAAACGAACGCGCGGCGTCCCCGCCGCGCGCCCGAATGAAGTGAGGCTCGGATCAAGCCCTAGAACACGAAGCGGATGTTCCCGCTCACGGTGGTGGCGTTGAAGTTGGCCCGGCCGAGCACCGTGGTGGCCTCGATGCCGCCGCTGATGCGGTCGCTGAAGGCGAAGTTGAGGCCGCCGCCGACGACGAAGCCGGTGCGATCGTCGGGCGGCACCGCCTGGCCCTGGGCGACCGAGATCTTGGTGCGGTCGTGGTCCCACTCGAAGAGCCCGCTGACGAAAGGCGTGATCCTCGGCAGGTTGGGCTGGAGCGCCGGCAGGCTGTAGCTCACCCGGCCGCCGACGCGGACCTGGCCCAGCTCGGTGTTGCCCGACCCCACCACGTTGCCGTTGCTCTCGGTGAAGCCGTCGGTGTGGCTGCTCGAGCGCAGGTAGCCGGCGTTGGCGCTCGCGGTCCACCCGTCGATGGTGTAGCGGCCATTGAGGTTGGCGGCGCCGAACCACCGCCAGCCGTCGGTCGAGCCGGTGATGGGCAGGCCCAGGGCGGTGCGCCGCTGGTCGATGTCGTAGACCCCGGTGTAGCCGAAGCTGGCGTCGACGCTGAAGTATCGATTGAAGACGAAGGCCGCGTAGCCGAGCCCGGTGATGCCGTCGCTGTTCGAGCCGCCGGCGTTGAAGGTGCTGGTGACGTCGGTGTTCTCGGCGCCCACCGCGAGGCCGGCGATCAAGCGGTCGGTAAACAGGTAGTCCCCGCCCAGGAAGCCGCTGATGCTATCGCCGTTGAAGGCGATGGTGGGGTGGTCCTCGTCAAATGTCGACCAGGCCATGCTGGCCCAGACGCTGGCCCGGTCACCGAGC
The DNA here is from genome assembly GCA_965371625.1 of uncultured Alphaproteobacteria bacterium. Classification (GTDB taxonomy): domain Bacteria; phylum Pseudomonadota; class Alphaproteobacteria; order CBDUZE01; family CBDUZE01; genus CBDUZE01. Next base: position 4,257 of record CBDUZE010000092.1, on the reverse strand, counting down.
GCCGCCGCCGCCATGCCCGGTCCCTGACGGCTGGCGATCAAGGGCGAGTCCGTCTCGACCGCGCCCCAGAAGCCGACACCCGGCCTGGAGCCGCCGAGCCCCCAACGGACCCACGACGCCGGGTTGACCATGTCGATGACCTGCAAGGTACGCAATAACGCGTCCCCCTGCTGCCGCGACTGAATCACGTTCTGTGTCGACCGCTCCGGGGTCTCGTTCTTGTTGACCACCGGTGCCGGCGCGGGTGTCGGCGTGGGCGTGGGCGTCTCTTCTTCTTGACAGCATTGTTCGGTCGCCAGGCTCGCGCCAGAGGCGAGGACGCCGATCCCCAGAACCATGGCAAATATGAAAAGTGATTTTCGCATTGAAATGCCTCCGGTTTCCGGCTCCCGAGATCGCCCGGTGCAATCGGGCATCGGACAAGTAATCCCCCTCCCCGTAAGGCTATATCAAATCCCAGTTATCGCCGCAACTCAAGCCTTTGCCGCGCCAATTCGCCCGACCGCTTGTCGGGCGGGCGCGCCGAGCACTCGGAGAATATCGAAACCGGTGTGAGTAGAGCCGGCTTGGAAACGCCCTCGTCGCGACCCTAGAAAACGAAGCGGATGTTGCCGCTCACGGTGGTGGCGTTGAAGTTGGCCCGGCCGAGCACGGTGGTGGCCTCGATGCCGCCGCTGATGCGGTCGCTGAAGGCGAAGTTGAGGCCGCCGCCGACGACGAAGCCGGTGCGATCGTCGGGCGGCACCGCCTGGCCCTGGGCGACCGAGATCTTGGTGCGGTCGTGGTCCCACTCGAAGAGCCCGCTGACGAAAGGCGTGATCCTCGGCAGGTTGGGCTGGAGCGCCGGCAGGCTGTAGCTCACCCGGCCGCCGACGCGGACCTGGCCCAGCTCGGTGTTGCCCGACCCCACCACGTTGCCGTTGCTCTCGGTGAAGCCGTCGGTGTGGCTGCTCGAGCGCAGGTAGCCGGCGTTGGCGCTCGCGGTCCACCCGTCGATGGTGTAGCGGCCATTGAGGTTGGCGGCGCCGAACCACCGCCAGCCGTCGGTCGAGCCGGTGATGGGCAGGCCCAGGGCGGTGCGCCGCTGGTCGATGTCGTAGACCCCGGTGTAGCCGAAGCTGGCGTCGACGCTGAAGTATCGATTGAAGACGAAGGCCGCGTAGCCGAGCCCGGTGATGCCGTCGCTGTTCGAGCCGCCGGCGTTGAAGGTGCTGGTGACGTCGGTGTTCTCGGCGCCCACCGCGAGGCCGGCGATCAAGCGGTCGGTAAACAGGTAGTCCCCGCCCAGGAAGCCGCTGATGCTATCGCCGTTGTAGGCGATGGTGGGGTGGTCCTCGTCGAAGCTCGTCCAGGACCCGCTGGCCCACAGGCTGGCCCGGTCGCCAAGCGCCGCCGCCGCCATGCCCGGCCCATAGCGGCGCGAGGCCAATAGCTTGTTCCCCTCGCTGGGAAGCGCCGACTGCGGCTGGCCGCGAGGATACCTGATCGGACCGTAGTGGTGAAAACCATACATGAGCATAGCGAACAAATGCCCCGGCTGCATCGCCTGCGCCCTCGACTGAACCACGCCCAGCGTCGTCCGCTCCGTGGTCAGGTTCTGGTTGACCGTCGTGGTCGAGGTGTCCGTGTCCGTGTCCGTGGGTGTCGGCGCGGGCGTCTCTTCTGGCTCGGTCGCCCAGGCGCTCCCGGAAACAACGAGGACGCCGATCCCCAGAACCACGGCTAAAATGAAAAGTGATTTCCGCATTGAAATGCCCCCGTCTCCGGCGCCCCCGCAAGCCACGACCGCAGGGGCCTTCGGAAAGGATTTCCGACCGCTGCAAGCTATAACAAATCCGCGCCGTCGCGGCAACTTGGTTAACGCCGCGTGAATCCAACCGATTTCTCGTCGGGGAGAATATTCGTACGATCGGATCGATAGGGGAGCCTTGGCGACAACAGGCCATACCAATAATCGAGGCGCGGTTCTTCGGCCGCGCCTCGCGATATTAAGAATTGGTGTAATTCAAAAACGAACGGAATAAAAAAATTGATGGGGCCAGAGATATCACCTCCGACCCCATCTGGGCGGGTCGTTTAGCGGCCGCTAAACTCCGCTGATCCAGCGCCCGAAGCGCGACGGCGCCCGAAGCGCAACGATCGTTTGCGGCCGCTGTGACGCCGGGGGGGCCTACCTGTCGCGGGGCTCGCGCTGCTCGCGCTCCCGGGCCCGCGCTACGGCGGCCTGGGTGCTGACCTGGATCACGTTCAGGAAGACCCGGGCCTGCACCCGCTGGACGGCCCGGCCCATGACGACCGAGGCGTTGAGGGCCGAGGCGTTGACGGCGGGCGCGAACGGCACCTGATGGCCGTTGTTCATGGTGTCCGCCGCCGCCGGCGCGGTCAGCGCAAGCGCGAGCGTTATGGTGGCGAGGAGGTGTTTTCCCATGACCTGTTCCCGAACAGCGACCGTGAGGGGTGGCACGGCATGTTCATGTTACATCACCTCGGGCGCGGGCGAAGTGATGGCCATCACATCGGCGGAGCCGTTGGGCACCGCCGAAGCACCGGGTCGGGGGGCCTTCGACCCTGCGGTCGGCGGTTGAGCGCGCGATTGACCGTGTTGCCGGTTCCTGGTTCTATCGTCGTGGCCTGAACGGCCGAACGGGGAACACCAGTCGCGGGGTTCTTGGCGCATGGCCATCGTCCGTCGCTGGCTTCACCTGATCATCCCATTCCTCGTGTTGGGCCTCGTGCTGGCGCTGCGGGTCTATGACCCGCCACTGGTTCAGTCCGCTCGGCTCAAGGTCTTCGACCTCTACCAGCAGCTAAGGCCCCGGGCTTATGAGCCCACGCCGGTGCGGATCATCGACATCGACGACGAGAGCCTCGAGAAGATCGGTCAATGGCCCTGGCCCCGCACCTACGTCGCCGAGCTCCTGGCCCGGGTCTTCAACATGGGCGCGGCGGTGGTCGCCTTGGACGCCGTGTTCGCCGAGCCCGACCGCACCTCGCCCGCCAACGTCCTGCCCCTGTGGCCGGCGACGCCCGAGGTCGAGGAGCTGCGCAAGCGCGCCGACACCCTCCCCGATCACGACGCCATCCTCGCCGAGGTCATCGCCCAGGCCAACGTGGTGCTGGGGTTCGTGTTCACATCCCAAGCGGGCGGCCGCGCGCCGGCGGTCAAGTGGGGCCACGCCTACGGCGGCGACGATCCCCTGCCGTGGCCTTTCAGCTACGCCGGCACGGTCACCAACCTGCCCGAGATCGAGCGCGCGGCGGCCGGCAACGGCAGCTTTACCCTGACCCCCGACCGCGACCTGGTGGTGCGCCGCATCGAGCTCCTGTTCCGTCACGGCGATACCATCTATCCGTCGCTGGTGGCCGAGACCCTGCGCGTGGCGCAGGGTGCCTCGACCTATCTCATCAGGGCCTCGGGCGCCCAAAAGGCGCCCGCATTCGGCGAGCACACCGGTATCACCCAACTCAAGGTGGGCCGCCTCGAAATTCCCACCGACGCCCATGGCCGGCTGTGGCTCCACGACACCGGGCACCGGCCCGAGCGCTTCATCCCCGCCTGGAAGCTGTTCGCCGAGGACTTCGAGGCGGCCGAGATCGAAGGCAAGATCCTGCTCCTCGGCACCAGCGCCGCCGGCCTCAAGGACATTCGCACGACCGCGGCCATGACCGGAATCGCGGGGGTCGAGATCCATGCCCAGGCCCTCGAGCAGATGCTGCTGGAGCACTTCCTCGAACGGCCCGACTGGGCCGATGGGCTCGAGCTCGTCTACCTGATGGTCCTCGGCGTGGTGCTGATCCTGCTGCTGCGACGCTTCGGCGCCTTGTGGTGCGCCGTGCTCGGCGTCGCCGGGGTGGCGCTGGCGGTCGGCGCCTCGTGGTGGCTCTTCGCCAACCAGCGCTGGCTGCTCGACCCGCTGGTGCCGTCGGCCGCGGTGATCCTGATCTACCTGGTGGGCTCGCTGTTCAACTTCCTGCAGAGCGAGGCCAAGCGGCGCGAGGTCAGGAGCGCCTTCGGCCAGTACCTGTCGCCGGCCCTGGTGGACCAGTTGGCGGCCGACCCGGAGCGCCTGCGCCTCGGCGGCGAGACCAAGGAGATGACGATCCTGTTCTGCGACGTACGCGACTTCACCACCGTGTCCGAGGGCTTCAAGAGCGATCCCCAGGGGTTGACGCGGCTCATCAACCGCTTCCTCACGCCGACCACCGACGCCATCCTCGAGCGCGGCGGCACCATCGACAAGTACATGGGCGACTGCA
>CBDUZE010000091.1:0-10760 GCA_965371625.1 uncultured Alphaproteobacteria bacterium | reverse complement strand
TCGTGGAAGCACTGGGCGCGGGTCTGGGATGTCGACTACAACTGGCTCCTGAAGCGCTTCGCCACGAAGAAGCTGATGGAGAGCAAGGGCATCCCGGTGTCGCGTTGGGTCGACGGGGTGATTACGCCCAAGGACCAGATCGATCAGCCGGACATCCTGCGGGCAATGGTGTTCTGGGGCCACGCGCCCAACTCGCAGAGCCGCCTGCCCGACATGAAGAAGGCGATGGAGAAGCTGGACCTGCTGGTGGTCATCGATCCCTACCCGACCTTCAGCGCGGTGCTCTCGGACCGTAAGGACGGCATCTATCTCCTGCCGGCGGCGAGCCAGTTCGAGACCTACGGCTCGGTGACGGCGTCCAACCGCTCGTTGCAGTGGCGTGAGAAAGTGATCGATCCGGTGTTCGAGTCCAAGCCCGATCACGAGATCATGTACCTGTTCGCCAAGAAGTTCGGCATGGACAAGGAGATGTTCAAGCATATCAAGGTGAACGGCACCGAGCCCCTGGTCGAGGACATCACCCGCGAGTTCAACCGCGGCATGTGGACGATCGGCTACACCGGTCAATCGCCCGAGCGCTTGCGGGCTCACATGGCCAACATGGTGACCTTCGACAAGACTACGTTGCAGGCCGTCGGTGGGCCGGTGGACGGCGAGTACTTCGGGCTGCCGTGGCCCTGCTGGGGCACGCCCGAGATGAAGCATCCGGGGACGCCGCTCCTCTACGATACCTCGAAGCCGGTGAGCAAGGGCGGCCTCAACTTCCGCGCCCGCTATGGCGTCGAGCGCAACGGCGACAACCTGCTGGCCGAGGGCTCGTATACGGTGGGCGCCGAGATCAAGGACGGCTACCCCGAGTTCTCCATGGCGATGCTCAAGAAGCTCGGCTGGGACAAGGACCTGACCGCCAAGGAGCGGGCGGCCATCAAGAAGGTCGCCGGCGACAAGACCAACTGGAAGACCGACCTCTCGGGCGGCATCCAACGGGTGGCGATCAAGCACGAGTGCGCGCCCTTCGGCAACGCCAAGGCGCGGGCCGTGGTCTGGACCTTCCCCGATCCGGTGCCTATCCACCGCGAGCCCCTGTACACGCCGCGGCGTGATCTGGTGGCCGACTATCCGACTTACGCGGACACCAGGAACTACCGTCTGCCGACGCTCTACAAGTCGATCCAGGACAAGGACTTCTCCAAGGACTATCCGACCATCATGACCACGGGTCGACTGGTGGAGTACCAGGGCGGTGGCGCCGAGACCCGGGCCAACCCGTGGCTCGCGGAGCTTCAGCAAGAGATGTTCTGCGAGATCAACCCGTTCGATGCCAACAACGGGGGCATCCGCGACGGCTCGGACGTGTGGGTCGAGTCGCCGGAGGGTGGCAGAGTGAAGGTCAAGGCCATGGTCACCGAGCGGGTGGGCCGCGGCGTGGTCTTCCTGCCGTTCCACTTCGGCGGCCACTGGGAGGGCAAGAGTTTGCGTCACAAGTACCCGCCCGGCGCCGACCCGTACGTCCTTGGTGAAGCCGCCAATACGGTGACCACCTACGGCTACGACTCGGTTACCCAGATGCAGGAAACCAAGGTCACTCTCTGCCGCGTCAAGGCGGCGTAAGGAGGTCTGTCATGGCAAGAATGAAATTCCTCTGCGACGCCGAGCGCTGCATCGAGTGCAACGCCTGCGTCACGGCGTGCAAGAACGAGCACGAGGTGCCGTGGGGGGTAAACCGGCGGCGCGTTGTCACCATCAATGACGGTAGGCCAGGCGAGCGCTCGATCTCGGTGGCCTGCATGCATTGTTCCGACGCTCCGTGTATCGCCGTCTGTCCGGTCGACTGCATCTACCAAACCGAAGACGGCGTGGTGCTGCATTCCAAGGACCTGTGCATCGGCTGCGGTTACTGCTTCTACGCCTGCCCGTTCGGGGCGCCGCAGTTTCCGCAAGCGGGCAACTACGGCTCGCGCGGCAAGATGGACAAGTGCACCTTCTGTGCCGGTGGTCCGGAGGAAGACAACAGTCAAGCCGAGTTCCAGAAGTACGGCCGCAACCGCCTCGCGGAAGGCAAGCTGCCGCTCTGTGCCGAGATGTGCGCGACCAAGGCGCTCTTGGCCGGCGACGGCGACCTGGTGGCCGATATCTACCGCGAACGGGTAATCGCCCGGGGCTTCGGCTCCGGGGCCTGGGGTTGGGGCACCGCCTACCAGATCAAAGGCGGCGCCTGAGTACGCCCTCGGGCTCTGATCGTCGTGTCGGGGGCGGCAATCCAATTGCCGCCCCCGCTTGTTCGTGCCGTCCGTCGGACGGCGTAGGGAAAGGCGCCGGGGGCGCGCGCCCCCCTAAGGGGTGGGCGTCGCGCGTCGGCGAAGGTGGAGGATCGTCCCATGCGTAGATCGGGCATCCTGCTCGTCCTTGTCGGGCTGGTGGCGGCGTCGTTGGTCGCCGGCTGCCGTAAGGAGGAACAGGGCCGCATCCTCAGTTATCAAAAGGGCGCCTATCTCGGCCCGTCGGTGGCGCAGCTCTCCGAGGGGACCCGGGATCAGCTTCGCCAGCGCGTACAGCGCCAGGGCGGCGCGCGGAGCTTCGCCTCCTTGGCCGGCGGCGGCGCGGCGTCGGGCGCGGACGTGCGGCCGCCGGCCGCCATGGGCGGGGCGCTCTCGGACCAGGCTCGGGATGCCGTTAGGTCGCGGATCTTGAACCAAGGCATGAAATAAACCGCCTATCGCGCAAAGCACGCAGGAGATTTGACATGCGGGGGATTAGCAGCGTTCTTCGCCGGACAGGGGCCGCGGGTCTGTTTGCCCTGCTCCTGATCTTTGGCGCCGGCTTCGCCCTCACCGGGTCGGCGGCGCTCGACAACGAGGCCCGGGCGCAAGAGCAGGGCCGGGTCCCTGGCCAGGCCCTGGGCAGCGCCAGCGACTCCGAGCTCTGGCGCGCCGTGCGCAGGGGCGATCGCTTCGCGGTCTCGATCCCCGACAAGCAGGCCGGGGTCCTGGTACAGTCCGAAGGCGACAACTGGCGTGCCTTTCGCAACGGCCCGTTGTCGATGTACGGCATCTGGGGCATGGTGGGGATTATCTTGCTGCTGGCGTTGTACTTCCTCCTTCGTGGCCGTATCCGCATCGAGGCGGGTCCGGCCGGCCGCCGGGTCGAGCGCTTCAACGGCATCGAGCGCTTCGCCCACTGGCTTACCGCCACGAGCTTCATCATCCTCGCCCTCACGGGCCTCAACCTGCTCTACGGACGCTATCTGTTCGGCGCCGATCCCGCGGTCAACACCGGCGACTTCAGCGCCTTGCACGAGGCCTTCGCCGCCCTCACCTATTACGGCAAGATCGCCCACGCCTACGTCGCCTTTGCCTTCATGGTCGGTCTGGTGCTGATCTTCGTGCTCTGGGTGCGCGACAACATACTGGACAAGTACGACATACCGTGGCTCCTCAAAGGGGGTGGCCTCGTGGTCAAGGGCTCGCATCCGCCGTCCCTCAAGTTCAACATGGGACAGAAGATCATCTTCTGGATCGTCATCCTGGGCGGCCTGTCGCTGGCCATTTCGGGCATCTCGCTGATGTTCCCCTTCGAGTTCGCGTTCTTCGCCAAGACCTTCAGTGTCCTCAACATTTTCGGCCTCGACCTGCCGACGGACGTGACCGCGATCGAGGAGATGCAGCTCTCGCAGGCCTGGCACGCCATCGTCGCGCTGGTCATGGTGGTGGTCATCATCGCCCACGTCTACATCGGCACGCTGGGCATGGAGGATGCCTTCTGGGCCATGGGCAACGGTATGGTCGACGAGAACTGGGCGATCGAGAACCACTCGGTCTGGGCCGAGCAGATCACAGGCAAGTCGGCGCCCGAGGGGGATGCCTCGGGCGGCGACGATTGAGGAGCGGTCAATGATGATGCGCTGGGCGATAGCCGTCGCTGTGGCGGTGCTGATTCCCCTGTTGGCGGGGCCGGCGGCGGCCGCCATGAGCGCGGCCGAGGTCAAGGCCAAGGTGGTCGAAGCCTATGGCGTCGAGGTGCTGAAGGTGCGGCGCGCCGCGCTCGACGGGCGCCAGGTGTTCCTGGTGACGATGATGAACCCGGGCGGCGACTTCAACGAGGCCTTCCAGGTCAGCACCATCGCCTTCGATGTCGACAGCGGCGAGCCGGTGTCGGGCTTCCGCCACCGCCCGAGCGGCATCGATGCCAATCAGGCGCCTTCGTACCGGGCCGATCGGCAGCCCGCGAACGTGCTCCAATCGGGGGTGCTCTGGCGTTAGAAGACGCCCACGGCAACCTTCTCGGCGGCGCGAGAGCGCAGGGGTTTGACCGAACAACTCCAGTTGCCGCCCGCCTACCGGCTGGCGATGATCGACGCCGGTGCCGACGTGCGCGAGGCCTCGGTCGCGCTGGCGGGCGCCGGCACCGATGACGGCACCCTGGTGTGGGCGCCGCCCGGCGACGGCAAATCCGGGATCGACGAAAACCTCCGCTTCGCCCTCGTGCTCTACCCCGAGAGCGATCTCTTGAGCGCCAGCCAACTGGTCTTCGTCTTCGCCCTGGGTCTCGCCGACGGGCTCGGCGTGTTGTTGCCGGGCGGCAGCCAGGTGACCTTCGAGTGGCCCGGGGCGCTGCGCTTGAACGCCGGCAAGGTCGCCGAGATCACGCTCGATTACCCGGCCGCGGCCGAGCGCGGGATCGCCGAATGGGTGGTGATCGGCGGCAACGTCTTCATCTCGCGCCCGCCCGGAAGCTCGATGCTCGACACCGCCACCCTGCGCGACGAGGGCTTGCCCGAGGCCGACGCGGCCGAGGTCCTCAAAGCCTTCGCGCGCCATTTCCTGCCCTGGGTCAACCGCTGGCAGGACGACGGCTTCGCACCGGTGCGCAAGGGTTGGCTGGGACGCACCACCAGCGTCGGCCAGGCGGTCGAGATCGCGCTCGACAAGGCCATGGCCAGGGGCACCTTCGTCGACATGGATGACGCGGGCCGCCTCGTGCTCAAGGCCAAGAACGGGCGGCGGCGGACGATCGAGATGCGCCAGACCGCGGTTGCCGCGGCGCTGGCGGTTTGAGTGGCGGAGCTTGGCGCGCGGGCCTAGTTCAGACGCACACTGGCGACCGTCGGTACCTCGTCGACCGAGGTGTTGAAGTTGCTGAATACGGCCCACGCCGCGACGGAGATGACGATGGTGGCGGCGATCGAAGCGAGGAAGGCATTCATCCCGGTGACCCCAAGCCGTCTGCTCGATCGCCCATCATGTCGTCTGGGGCGCCGCCTGTCCACCCGTGAGTGGGGCGGGGCGGCGCGCGGCGCGCGGGTGGGGCGCGTTTGAGCCCGCCATGGCCCAGCGCTTTCCCCGCGCGATCCGCCTCGACCAATCCGACAGCCACGTCTTCGAGGTCGCGGCCGAGCCCGGTGAGTGGGCGATTCCGGGCGCCTTCGTCTTCGCCGACGCTGAGCCCGAGGCGCTCTCGGGCAAGGCGCGGCAGGCCTTCGCCCGCGGCTTTCTGGGCACCGCGAGCTTCGGCTGGACGACGCTCGTCGAGGTGGCCGAGATCTCCGAGGCCGAGCTCGAGGCCCTCATCGAGCGACTCGCCAGCCACTTCGTGGCGCGCTATGGCGCCCCCGATCTCGCGGCGGCGCGGGCGGCGGCGCGGGCCGAGGCCGAGTTCGCGGCGGGCTTGTGCGAGCACGAGGTCCACACCTTGCTGGCGCTGGAACGCGAGGTCGGCGAAGCGGGCATCGTCGAGCGCTTCAAGGTCATCCGGCCGCCGCGCGAGGCCCAGCACGCGAAGATCTGGGCCATCGTCGAGGACGACGAGGAGCGCGGCGCCTGAGCGCCTGTTCGGCGCCGCGCCGCCGCGCTATGTTCCAACCATGAGAGACTTTTGGCGCGCTTCGGGCTACGCCCTCCTCGACCGCGACGAGGCGGGCAAGCTGGTGGTCACCGACGACTTCCTGCGCGCCTATCTGCGGCGCCCCGAGGTCGTTCCCGTCGCCGAGTCCTGCGCCGCCGAGCGCGCGCTCCACGGCGAGCTCCTCGAGCGGCCGCGGCTCGAGGTCTCGGCCGCGCGGAGGGCCGAGATCGCCGACCCGGACGCGCGCGAGAACTACCGCATCCTGCTCGACTTTCGCGACCGCCTGGTGGCGGCGTCGACGGTCGAGCGCTGCTACCTTTCGCTCTTCGAGGGCGCGCGCGTGCCGGTGCCGCCGCTGTTTGTCGATCAACTCGCCGAGGTCGTGCTGCGGGGCCTGCTCGACGGCTCAGACGACCCCTTGCGCGCCCGCGCCGCCGAGCTCCTGTTCCGCCACCAGAAGGTCAGCATCGTCGAGGGGGCGGTACTGCTGGCCGACCGGGAGACGGTCGAGATGTACGCCACCAGCGGCGGTTACGGCGGCCTGGGAGAGCTCGTGGCCAAGTCCCAGACGCCGTTGCGGCGGGTCGAGCTCGACGTCCTCGACGAAGCCAACCCTGAGCTCTATTGGGACCGCGAGGAGCGCCACGACACGGTGCTCAACGTGACCTTCGGACAGCCCGGGCTGGACGCGCTGTGCCGCGTGCTGGAGCACTGGATCGAGCACTTCCTGGGCGTCGGCGCCTCGATCCAGCCGGTCGAGAGGATCCGCGACGAACGCTGGGTCTGGCATATCGGCCTTGACGTCGAGGGCAGCGCGATCCTCAACGACCTCTACAACGGGGTCGAGGTGGACGACGCCACGCTCCACCGTATCCTGTCGCTGTTCCGGCTCGAGATCGGCGACCCGAGCCTGGTCGCGCCCGAGATCGCCGGGCGCCCGCTCTACCTTGCCATGGCGATGACAGACGACAATATTCTAAGGCTCAAGCCGCAAAACCTGCTGGTCAACCTGCCGCTTGCCGCGGCCACGTGAGGGAGCGATGAACGAAGACAACTTCAACATGGCGGTCCGCAAGTTCCTCAAAGTAGTGGGCGTCACCTCGCAACGTGAGATCGAGAAGGCGGTGCGGGAGGGCATCGACTCGGGCGCGCTCAAGGGCGACGAGACGCTCAAGGCCCGGGTCAGGCTGGAGATCGACGGCCTTCCCCTCGACGTCGCCATCGACGGCGAAATCGCCCTCGACTAGAGCGATCCCAGGTCGCCTGGAATCGCTCTCAGGCCGCGACTGCGGCCCGCCGATCGTCCGGCGCGCCCGCGCAGGCGCGGACCCTTGGGTCCGCTGCCGTGAGCGAAAAGAATCGAGAGCGGTTCCAATTGACCTGGAACCGCTCTCAAGCTCTCAAGCGCCGTTGTAGACCACGGCGCCCATGGCGCCGGTGTCGTAGCCCGCGAGTTCGGGCGCCCGGGCCCGGAACTCGGGCCCGCGGACGAAGTCGAGCAGGTCCTGGAACGGCGCCTCGAAGTAATCGCGCCGCCGCAGCACGAGCTCGTAGCGTTCCTCGGCCAAGGGCAGGAACTCGAGCTTGAGCTGGCGCGCCACCGCCTCGATGGCGAGCCCGGCGTCGGCCTTGCCCTCGTGCACCGCCAGGCCCAGGTCCATCTCGCTCCGCGCCGGTCGCGGCATCAGCTCGAGCCCGCCGGAGTCGATGCCGGCGCGCTCGAGGAGATGGCGGAAGAGGATCTGGCTGCCGGCCTCGTCCTGGCGCTGAACCACCCGCGCCGGCTTGTCCGCGAGGTCGGCGAGGCCGCCGATCCCAAGCGGGTTGCCGGCGGCAAGGACCAGCCCCTGGCGGCGCACCGCCCAGTGGATGATCACCACCGGCAGGCCGGGCAGCCGCTGGCGCACCAGCGGCACGTTATAGCTTCCACTGGCTGCGTCGAGGACGTGCACGGCGGCCACCAGGGCCTTGCCGGCGGCCAGGCGATCGAGGCCGTCGAGGCTGCCGCCCGGCAGCATGGCGAGCTCGGAGCCCGATTCCCTGAGGCACCAGTCGAGGAGCGGGTCGTGGCTTCCCGCCACCACCGGCGGCGCCGGGCGGGCGGCGCTCACGGCCGCGCCCTCGACGCCCTCGGCCACCCAGAGGTCGATGAGCTGGCGCGGGAACAGCCACTTGCCGGTGACCCGCGAGCACGGGATGCGGCGGGCGCGCACCAGGTCGTAGACCTTGCGTTCCTTGATCCTGAGATAGGCCGCGACCTCGCGCGTGGTCATCATCTCGGACACGGATTTTCCTTACCCAAATTGTAGTCTGTTACCTATTTTCATGTTATTATTTTCAAATATTGAAAATAATCGACTTTCAGACATAAATAAACATAAAAAAGACAAGAGATAACGTGGTCGGGCCGGCGCGGAGGATGCAAGCGGGTGCCAGAACTGTCCGAGGCCTTCACCAAGGCTTTGTGGCTCATCGTCGGGTTCGACGCCGACCTGGTGGAGATCATTGGGTTGAGCCTGCTCGTGAGCCTCACCGCTGTGGGGCTGGCGGCGCTCGTCGGGCTGCCGCTGGGGGCGGCGGTGGCGCTCTTGCGCTTTCCCGGTCGCGCCGCCGTCGCGGTGGTGCTCAACGCGCTCATGGGGCTGCCGCCGGTGGTGGTGGGGCTGGTGGTCTACCTGATGCTGTCGCGCTCGGGTCCCTTGGGCGTGCTCGGCCTCTTGTTCACCCCGGCGGCCATGATCATCGCCCAGTTCCTGCTGGTGATGCCGATCATCGCCGCGCTCGCCCGCCAGGTGGTCGAGGACCTGTGGCACGAGTATGGCGAGCAGTTGCGCTCGCTGGGGGCGCGGCCCGGGCGGGCCCTGCCGACCCTGTTGTGGGACGGGCGGGTGACCCTGGTGACCACGGTGCTCGCCGGCTTCGGGCGCGCCAGCGCCGAGGTCGGCGCGGTGATGATCGTCGGCGGCAACATCGATCACGTCACCCGGGTGATGACCACGGCGATAGCGCTCGAGACCAGCAAGGGGAACCTGGAGCTGGCGCTTGGCCTGGGCATCGTGCTCCTGACCTTGAGCCTGGCCGTCAACAGCGCGGCGATGTTGCTGCGTGACACCGGACGGCAGGCGGCATGAGCGGCGCCAACGGCATCCTGCCGCTGGCCGTCGACGGTCTTTGCTACGCGGTCGGCGGCGAGGCCTTGTTGCATGGCTTGAGCTTCACCCTCGATGCCGGCCCGCGCTCGATCATCCTGGGCCCCAACGGTGCCGGCAAGAGCCTTACCCTGCGCCTCTGCCATGGCCTGCTCGAGCCCACCGCGGGCCGTATCGGCTGGGCCGTCGACGGCGCGGTGGCGCGGCGGCGCCAGGCCATGGTGTTCGAAAAGCCGGTCATGCTGCGCCGCTCGGTCGCCGCCAACGTGGCCTATGCCCTGGCCGTGAACGGGGCGCCGCGGCGGGCGCGGGCGGCGTTGGTCGAGGCGGCGCTCGAGCACACCGGCCTCACGGCACTGGCGCGGCGCTCGGCGCGGGCGCTCTCGGCCGGCGAGCAGAAGCGGCTGGCGCTGGCCCGGGCCTGGGCGCCCAGGCCCGAGGTGCTGTTCCTCGACGAGCCGACCTCGAACCTCGATCCGGCGGCGACCAAGGCGGTCGAGGAAATCATCGAGGACATTCAGCGCTCCGGCACCAAGGTGGTGATGACCACCCACGACCTGGCCCAGGCCCGCCGCCTGGGCGGCGAGGTGCTGTTCCTCCACCGCGGGCGGCTGCTCGAGCACGCGCCGGCCGAGCGCTTCTTCGCCGGCCCGGAGAGCCCCGAGGCCCGGGCCTTCATCCGTGGCGAGCTGTTGTGGTGAGGGCGCGGGCGGCCGGGATCCGGGCCCTGGCGCCGGCGGCGATGCTGCTGGCGTTGGCGCTCCTCATCGCCCTGGGCGGCGCGGCGCCGGCGGCGGAGCGCTTCATCACCCTCGCCTCGACCACCTCGACCGCCAACTCGGGCCTGTTCGACCATATCCTGCCGCTCTTCACCGCCGCCACCGCTATCGAGGTGCGGGTGGTGGCGGTGGGCACCGGGGCGGCGCTCAAGCTCGGCGAGCGCGGCGACGCCGACGTCGTACTGGTGCACGCCCGCGCCGCCGAGGACGACTTCGTGGCGCGGGGCTTCGGGGTCGAGCGCCGCGACGTCATGTACAACGACTTCGTCATCGTCGGCCCGGCCTCGGACCCGGCCGGCATCGGGGGCTCTAGGGAAGCACCGGCGGCGCTCGCCGCCATCGCCCGCGCCGCCGCGCCCTTCGTCTCGCGGGGCGACGACAGCGGCACCCACAAAGCCGAGCGGCGGCTGTGGCGAGCGGCGGGCATCGACCCCAGCCTGGGCTCGGGGAAATGGTACTTCGAGACCGGCTCCGGCATGGGCGCCACGCTCAACACCGCGGCCGCCAAGGAGGCCTACAGCTTGAGCGACCGCGGCACCTGGCTCTCATTCAAGAACCGGGGCGGTCTCACGGTCGCGGTCGAGGGCGACCGCCGACTCTTCAACCCTTATGGCGTGATGCTGGTCAATCCGAAGCGCCACCCGCACGTCAAGCGCGAGGCCGCCATGGCCTTCATCGAATGGCTCACCTCGGCGCCGGGCCAGGCGGCGATCGCGGAGTTCGCGATCGGCGGTGAGCAGCTGTTCATACCCAACGCCGAGAGCCATTAGCCGCGTGATGCGCGGCGGCGAAGAGATGCTCCGAATTACCGTTGATGGGAGTGCCTGTAGTGGCCCTGGAGCGAGCCAAAGGGATCGGCGGGGACCATGATGATCCCCAAGGAAAGAAATAACGAGGAACGCATGAGACGCACATACCGGCTTTCGCTCGTCGCCCCGGCGTTGGCGGCGCTGGTCGCGGTCGCGGCATGGGCGCCGAGCGCCGCCGCTCA
>CBDUZE010000090.1:0-10791 GCA_965371625.1 uncultured Alphaproteobacteria bacterium | reverse complement strand
CGCGCCCGCGCACCGTGATGAGGTCGGGCGCCCCGGGGCCGGCGCCGATGAAATGGACGGTCACGGTCCCTTCCGCTTCCGCTTGGGCCCGAGCGCCGCCTCGCCGCGCGGCTCCGGGTCGTAGCCGCGCGGCGTGTAGACCCACTCGCCGCCTTCGGCGCGGGGGAAGCGCCGGCTCGAGCGGCTCCCCACCAGCACCGTGGTGAGCATGTCGGCGTCCCGCGGCCCCAGCGCACCCAGCGTGGTCACCGTCACCGCCTCGCCCTCGCGGCCCAGGTTGCGGGCCAGCACCACAGGCGTCGCGGCGTCGCGGTGGCGCAACAGCACCTTGCGCGCCCGGCCGAGGTGAGAGGCGCGCCCCTGGGAGGCCGGATTGAACAGCGCGACGGCGAAGTCGCCCGCGCCCGCGGCCTCGAGCCGGCGCTCGATCTCGGACCAGGGGGTGAGCAGGTCGGAGAGCGAGATGGCGCAGAAGTCGTGGCCCAGGGGGGCGCCGGCGCGCGCCGCCGCCGCCTGCAGCGCCGAGATCCCGGGGATCACCCGGAGCTCGAGGCGCTCCCAGTCGCCGCGCCCCTCGCGCTCGAGGAGCTCGAACACCAGGCTCGCCATGGCGTAGATGCCGGCGTCGCCCGAGGAAACCAGCGCCACCCGGGCGCCGGCGGCGGCGAGGTCGAGGGCGTGGCGCGCCCGGCGCTCCTCCTCGCCGAGCTCGAAGGCGTGGCGCCTCTTGGCCTCGGCGAGCGGGCCCAAAAGCTCGAGGTAGCGGCGGTAGCCCACCAGGTCGGTGGCCGCCATCAGCGCCGCCGTCGCCTCCTCGCTGCGCCAGCGCGCCTCGCCCGGGCCGATACCGACGACGTCGAGCCGGCCCCGCGCCCGGCCCACTTGCTCGGGCGCGATGACGCCGGGCGCCCGGGCCACGGCGCAGGTGGCGCGCGCCGACTTCGCCTTGGGCACCACCAGGGCGCCATCGGGACCGGCCGCCGCCAGCGCCGCCCCCTCGGCCACGCCGTGGCAACCCACGGCGCGGAACACCTCAGGGGAAGGGTTGGCGAGGCGCGGGCGCTCGGCCTCCAGCGTCGCGGCATCGAAGAAACGGGCCGGGACCCCGAGCGCCTCGGCCGCCGCGTGCAGCGCCGGCTCGGCCTGCTTGAGGTCGAGCGAGACCAGGCAGGCCACCGAGGCCGAGGCCAGGCCGGCGCGCTCGAGGGTGCCGGCCACCAGCGCCATCAGCTCCTCCGCCGCGACGCCCCGCTCGCAGCCGACGCCCACGGCAAGGGTCGCGGGATGGAGCACCAGCTCGGCCTCGGAGCCCAGGATAGCGCGGTCGGTGAGGCGGACCCGGAGTTCCGCACCCGCGGAGAAGACGGCGCCCCCGGCCTCGATCCAGGCCGCGTCGCCGGCCTCGACGGTGAGCGCCACCGGGGTCCCTGAGAGCAGCGCCGCGGTCACCGCTTTGACCGCCTCGGGGTTGCCGAGGCGCCAGCCCGGCGGCGGCTCATCGAGCGCGAGGCCCAAGCGAAGGTCGCCGGCGGTCGTCACCGCGGCCACGCCCCCGAGGGCTTGGGCGATCTCGCGGGCCAGCCGATTGGCGCCGTGATGGCCGCCAAGGAGCGGCACGGCTGCGCTGCCGTCCTCGGCCACCGCCACCACCGGCGGCTCGCGGCGCTTGTCGGCGAGCGCCGGCGCCAGGGCCCGGATCAGGACCCCGGCGGCGCACACCCCGACGATGGGATGGCCGGCGGCGAACAGCGCCCTGAGGTGCCGGGCGGTTTCCGCGAACGCCACCTCGGCGCCCGCCACCCGGCCCTCGAGCCCGTGCACCCGGGCCCCGGGCAGGGCCGCGCTGAGCCTTCGCGCGGTCGCCAAGCCGCCCGGCCCCAACACCACGATGGCGGGCGCCGGCGTCACCGCCAGGCCTCGCCGCGGCGGTGCACCAGCACCATCGAGAAGTAGGGCGCGCCGGCCTCGTCGACTTCCTCGAGCGGCAGCACCCGCTGGCTCGCCATGGTGGCGTGCTCGACGTAGCGCGCGCGGCCCTCGAGCCCCTCGGCCTCGAGCGCCCGGCGCACCTTGGCCAGGTGGCGGCCGACCTTGATGATCGCCGCGGCGTCGGTATCGGCGAGGCGGCGGCGCAGCTCGTCCTCGTCGAGGGTCGCCGGCACCACCGTGAGCACATCGTCGCGCGCCGCCAAGGGCGCCCCCAGCACGCCGGCGCAGGCTACCAGCGAGGTCACCCCCGGCACCACCTCGACCGGAAAATGCTCGGCGATGCGCGCGAACAGGTACATGAAGGAGCCATAGAAGAAGGGGTCGCCCTCGCACAGCACCGCGACGTCGCGGCCCGCCTCGAGGTGCGCGCCGATCTCGGCCGCGGCGCCGTCGTAGACCCGCTCCGAGGGGAAGAGCCCGGGCTCGAGCGCCATGCGGATGGCGATCTCGTGCTGGCCGCCCGGCAGGTGGTCGGCGACGATGCTTCGCGCCAGGCTCTCGCCCTCCTCGGGCGCCGGATAGGCGAGGACGGCGGCGGCGCGCAAGACCTTGAGCGCCTTCAAGGTGATGAGCTCGGGGTCGCCCGGGCCGACGCCCAGGCCCCACAAGGTGCCGGCCGCTGGCCCGCCCTCGCTCACGGCTTCACCGCGGCGAGCTGGGTTACCGGCTTCAAGGGGCGCCAGGCGGTGAGCGTGCCGATGCCCGCGGCGCGTGAGATGGCGAGGCGGCGCAGCTCGCCCCCGGCGCGCTCGCGCCAGGCCAGCAGCCGCGCCTCGCCCTCGAGCGTCACCGCGTTGGCGACCAGCCGCCCGCCGGGGCCGAGCGCCTCCCAGCAGGCCTCGATGAGGCCGCCCGCGCTCAGGCCGCCGCCCACGAACACGGCGTCCGGCGCCTCGAGCCCGGCGAGCGCCGCCGGGGCCTCGCCGGCGACGATGGCGAGCGTCGGCGCGCCCAGGGCGGCGGCGTTCTCGGCGATCAGGGCGCGGCGGCCCTGATCTCGCTCGATGGCCACGGCGCGCGTCGCCCGGGCGCCGCGCAGCCACTCGATGGCCACCGAGCCGCAGCCCGCGCCGACGTCCCACAAGAGCTCGCCCGGGAGCGGCGCCAGGGCGGCCAGGGTGACGGCGCGGACCTCGCGCTTGGTGAGCTGGCCGTCGTGGCGGTAGGCCTCGTCGGGGAGCCCGGGAAGGCGCGGGCGCGACACCGCGCCGGGGCCGGCGACGCACACGATGGCAATGGTGTTGAGGTCGGCGATCCGCTCCTGGTCCCAGTCCTGGGCCCAATCCCGAGCTACGCCTTCGAGCGCCCGCTCCTCGGGCCCGCCCATGTGCTCGAGCACGACCATGCGGCTGGCCCCGTAGCCGAGCTCGGTGAGCCGCGCCGCCACCCGCCCCGGCGTGGCGCCGTCCTCGCTCAGCGCCAGCACCCTGGCGCCCGGGTAGACGACGGCGTTGACGAGGTCGAGGGGGCGGCCGTGCAGGGTCAGGGTCTCGACCTCGGCCGTGGGCCAGCCGAGCCGGGAACAGGCCAGGCTGAAGGCCGAGAGGGCGGGCAGGATCACCAGCTCGTCGCGCGCCAGGGTGCGGGCGAGGGTGACGCCGATGCCGTACCACATGGGGTCGCCGGTGGCGAGCACCACCACGCGCCGCCCGCGCCGCGCCGTGATCTCGGCCACCGTCTTGGCGAGCGGCTTGGCCCAGGTGATCCTTTCCACGCCCTCGCCCGGCACCAGGGCGAGGTGGCGCCGGCCGCCCACCACCACCTCGGCCTCGGCGAGCAGCGTTCGCGCCGCCGGGCTCAGGCCGTCCAAGCCGTCCTCGGCGAGGCCGATGATGGCGAGCCAGGGCTTCACCGGTCCTCACCCGAGAGCGCGTTGACCGCCGCCGCCGCCAGCGCGCTGCCCCCCCGCCGCCCGCGCAGCGTGAGATAGGGGATGCCGGTCTGGGCCGCGATCAGCGCCTCCTTGGACTCGGCGGCGCCGACGAAGCCGACCGGGAAGGCGAGCACCACCGCCGGCCGCGGCGCCCCCGCGTCGAGCACCTCGAGGAGTCGGTAAAGCGCCGTCGGCGCGTTGCCGATGGCCACCACCGCGCCCTCGAGATGGGGCAGCCAGAGCTCCACCGCGGCCGCCGAGCGGGTGGTGGCGTTGCGGCGCGCGAGCTCGGGCACGCGGGCGTCGCCGAGTAAGCACAGGACCTCGTTGGCGGCCGGCAGGCGGGCCCGACTGACCCCCGCCGCCACCATGGCGGCGTCGCTCAGCACCGCGGCGCCGGCGGCCAGGGCCTGGCGCCCGGCGCCCGCCGGATCGCCGCCCCAGGCCAAATCCTGGGCCAGGTCGGTCATGCCGCAGGCGTGGATCAGCCGCGCCGCCAACGCGCCGAGAGCCTCGGGCAGGCCCGAGAGGTCGGCCTCGGCCCGGATCGCGGCGAACGAGCGCCGGGTGATCTCCTCGGGATCGCGCAGGTAGTCGAGCATCGCCGCCGCCCCACCCAGGGCTCAACCGTCGCCCGGCGTCTTCTTCATGGTGACGGGCCCCAGGGGATGGTCGGCGTGGGGATAGGGGTGATGGTGATGGCCGCCGCCGTCATGGTCATGGTCGTGGTCGTGTTCATGGTCGTGAGGGTGCGGCGCTTCTCGGGCGCCGTCGGCGTCGGGATCGGGGCCGGTGCCGATGCCCTCGACGTGGTGGTGGTGGCTCGCCTGGGCCAGACCGACCTGGTCCTCGAAGCCGACGAGCTGGGCCCGGTACTTGCACATCTGACAGTTCATGTTGGCGCTGCCGGCGAGGATCTCCTCGACCCGGTCGGCGAAGGTATCGAGCACCAGGGGGTGGTCCTTGAGATAGCGCGCCTTGATGAACTCGATCCCGGGGTGGCGCGCGGCGACGATGTCGGTGTAGCGGTAGATGCGCTTCACGAGGACGCCGGTGAAGAGGAAGTAGGGGAAGACGATGATGCGCTTATAGCCGAGCTTCGCCGCGTGCTCGAGCCCGGGCTCGACCAGGGGGAAGGTGACGCCCGAGTAGGCGGTCTCGGCCCAGCCGTAGCCCATGCCCTCCCACAGCAGGCGGCACACCTTGGCGACGTTCGAGTTGGCGTCGGGGTCCGAGGCCCCGCGCCCCACCACCACCAGCAGCGTCTCGGTGCGCGGCACAGCGGCCGCCGCGCCCGCCTCGGCGGCCTCGAGGCAGTCGCGCGCCGCCCGCAGGAGCTTGAGGTCGACGGCGAGCTCGCGGCCGTATGCGATCTCGACCTCGGGGTACTCGGCGGCGTAGGCGTTGAGCACCGAGGGGATGTCGTTCTTGGCGTGGCCGGCGGCGAACAGCATGCCGGGGACGGCGAGGATGCGCTCGATGCCGCGCCCGCGCAGCTTGTCGAGGCCCTCCCGGATGACCGGGCGGGCGAACTCGAGGAAGCCGCTTTCGATGTCGTACTGGGGCAGACGCTCGGCGATGCCCTCGGCGATCGCATCGAACTCGCTGATGGCCTCGTCGTCGCGGCTGCCGTGGCCGCAGACCATGATGCCGATGTTCGACATTGATTCTCCTTCCCTGTTCACAGGCGGGCAGACGGGCGGGCACACGGGCGGGCCGGGCGATTGACGCCCGCGCGCCGTCCACCCATGCTCGGGCCATGCTGCTTCCCTCGCCTCTCGACGGCTGGGGCGGCGTCAGCCCGCTCTGGGTGCTGCTGCTGGCGCTGGCCCTCGATGCCGCGCTCGGCGATCCCGGCTGGCTCTACCGTCGCCTGCCCCATCCGGCAGCGGTCCTGGGCCGGCTCGTGGCGGCGCTCGAGCGGCGCCTCAACCGGGCGCCGGCGGGCACGGCGGCGCGGCGGGCGGGCGGCGCCCTCGCCCTGGTGGTGGTGGCGGCGCTGGCGGGCGCGATCGCCTTCACCCTCGCCTGGGGCGCCCACGCGATCGCCTGGGGCTGGCTGGTGGAGGCGGCGATCGCCAGCACGCTCATTGCCCAGCGAGGCCTTTACGACCACGTGGCGGCGGTGGCCCGGGCGCTCGAGAGCGGTGGCCTCGGCGCCGGGCGTCGGGCCGTCGGCCATATCGTGGGCCGCGATCCCGAGACCCTGGACGAGGCGGCGGTGAGCCGCGCTGCCATCGAGTCCTGCGCCGAGAACTTCTCCGACGGCGTGGTGGCGCCGGCGTTCTGGTACGCCCTCCTCGGCTTGCCGGGGCTCGCCGCCTACAAGGCGATCAACACCGCCGACAGCATGATCGGCCACCGCGATGCCGCCCACGCCGATTTCGGCTGGGCCGCGGCGCGCCTCGACGACGCCGTCAACCTGATCCCGGCGCGGCTCTCGGGCGCCCTCCTCGGCCTCGCGGCGGCGGCGCTGCGGCGCGACGCCAAGGGCGCCTTTCGCGCCCTGCTCGCCGACGCGCCCCGCCACCGCTCGCCCAACGCCGGCTGGCCCGAGGCGGCGATGGCGGGGGCGCTGGGCTTGAGGCTGGCGGGACCGCGCGGCTATCGCGGCGAGGTGATCGACGACGCCTGGATGGGCAGCGGCCGCGCCGAGGCGAGGCCTGCCGACATCCGCGCCGCCCTCGGCCTCTTGGTGGTGGGCTGCGCCCTGGTGTGGGCGACGCTCGGGGCGCTGGCGCTGGTGCATCAGCTGATCTGAAGCGCGAGAGCCGGTCCCAATCGATGGGACCCGCTCTCGGTCTTGTTTGCTCACGGCAGCGGACCTGAAGGCCCGCGCCTGCGCAGGCGCGCCGGAGGGCCGGCAGGCCGCAAGGATCCACACCGGCGCGGCCTGGAGCGATTCCCGACAAACGTGAATCGCGCTAGCGCGCACGGGCCACCTCCAGCAGGCGCTCGAGGTCGAGGCTGGCCTCGAGATGGTCGGCGAGCTCGTCGAGGGTGGCCTCGACCGAGGCCTCGAAGTCGAGCCCGCTCGCGGCGCGCGCCCGGATGCGGTTGAGGAAGGCGTGGCGGAAGCCGTCGGCCGCGAAGAGGCCGTGCAGGTTCGAGGCCATGACCCGGCCGTCGGCCGACACCGCCCCTTCCGATCCGCCGTCGAGGCGCAGGAACGGCCGCTCCAGCCCGGCGCCCGTGCTTCTCCCCATGTGCATCTCGTAGCCCCGCACCGCCTCGCCGCTCGCCACCTCGGAGCCCGAGACCTCGCGCAGCGTCTTGTGGTCGCCGATCTCGGTCTCGATCTCTAGCACTCCGAGCCCCGCGACGCGGCCGGCCGGCCCTTCGATGCCCGAGGGGTCGGCGACCATCCGGCCCAGCATCTGGGCCCCGGCGCAAAGCCCCAGCAGCCAGCCTCCGCGCCGCAGGTGGGCGGCGAGGTCCAGGTCCCAGCCCTGGGCGCGCAGGAACGCGAGGTCGGCGATGGTCGACTTACTGCCGGGCAGGATTACCAGGTCGACGTCGCCGGGCAGCGCCCGGCCCGGCTCGACCACGTCGACGCTGACGTCGGGCTCGGCGATCAGGGGATCGAGGTCGTCGAAGTTGGCGATGCGCGAGAGCCGGGGCACGGCGACGCGGATCGGTAGCGGCGCCGCAACCCCCCGCGATTCGAGCGCCACCGCGTCCTCGGCCGGCAGCCGCCCGGCGCTCGCGAACCAGGGCACCACGCCAAAGCAGTCGAGGCCGGTGCGCTCGGCGATGACCGCGAGGCCGTCCTCGAAGAGGGCCGGGTCGCCGCGGAACTTGTTGACGATGCAGCCCTTGAGCCGCGCCCGCTCGTCCGCCTCGAGGAGCAGCCAGGTGCCGGCGATGCTGGCGATCACGCCGCCGCGGTCGATGTCGCCGACCAGCACCACCGGGACCCGGGCGGCCTGGGCGAAGCCCATGTTGGCGATGTCGCCCGGGCGCAGGTTGACCTCGGCCGGGCTCCCCGCGCCCTCCACCAGCACCAGGTCCGCGGCCCGCGACAGCCGCTCGAAGCTCGCCAGGACCTGAGGCAGGAGCTTGGGCTTCAGCGCATGGTAGTCGCGCGCGCCGGCGCTCCCCTTGACCCGCCCCCGCACCACCACCTGGGCGCCGACGTCGGACTGGGGCTTCAAAAGCACCGGGTTCATATCGGCTTGCGGCTCGACGCCGCAGGCGCGGGCCTGCAAGGCCTGGGCCCGGCCGATCTCGCCGCCGTCGCGGGTCACCGCGGCGTTGTTCGACATGTTTTGGGGCTTGAAGGGGCGGACGCGCAAGCCGCGCCGGGTCCAGGCGCGGGCCAGCCCCGCCACCAGCAGCGACTTGCCGACGTCGGAGCCGGTGCCTTGCAGCATCAAGGCCGGCGTGGTCAAAACTCGATCCCCGCTTGCGCCTTCACCCCGGCGCGGAAGGGGTGCTTGACCTGGGTCATTTCGGTCACCAGGTCGGCGATCTCCATGAGCTCGGGCTTGGCGTTGCGCCCGGTGACCACGACGTGGAGGTCATCGGGCTTATCCTTGAGAAAGGCCACCACCTCGTCGAGCGGCAGATAGTTGTAGCGCAGCACGATGTTGAGCTCGTCGAGCACCACCAACCGATAGGCGGGGTCGGGGCCGCGGCAGGCCTCGATCATCTCCTTGGCGGTGTGCCACGCGGCCCGCGCCGCGGCGAGGTCGCGCTGGCGATCCTGGGTCTCCCAGGTGAAGCCCTCGCCCATGGTGCGGATGGTGACGAGATCGGGGAAGCGCTCGAGCACCCGGCGCTCGCCGGTCTGCCAGGCGCCCTTGACGAACTGCACCACGCCGACCTGCATGTCGTGGCCCAACGCCCGCATCACCAGGCCGAAGGCGGCGGTCGACTTGCCCTTGCCCTTGCCGGTGTGGACGATCAGCAGCCCCTTCTCGATGGTCTTGGTGGCCAGCATCTTGGCCCGCGCCGCCTTGCGCTTGGCCATCTTCTCGGCGTGGCGCCGGTCGAGCTCGGCCTCCTCGTCGGGTTTCGGGGATTCGCTCATTCGGCTGCCTCCAGCGCGAATGTCCGATGAGTCAGGACAGAGCAACCAGGCTCGGGCTTGTAATCGGACACAACTGACCTATATCGACGGCCATGAACGCGGATGAGTTCATCCGCAAGGTGCGGAAGCTTGGGCGCCGCAACAGGGTCCCGGTCAGGATCGACCGGAGCGCCAAGAGCGGCGGCCATGTCTACCTGATTTTCGGCGACAAGCGCACCCAGGTTCCTCTGCACGGCGCGCGCCGGGAGATTCGTCCTGGCCTGCTGGCCAAGATGCTCAAGGACCTGGGGCTCCGGAAAGAGGAGCTCTAGGGCCCGAGCAACGAGACGAAGAAAGACGGACAGATGACCACCGCGATCGAATACACCTTCGCCTATCCGGTCCGGCTCACGCCCGACGAGGACACCGTCATGGTGACCTTCCCCGATTTTCCCGAGGCCGGCACCTATGGCGCCGACCGCGCCGAGGCCCTGGCCCAGGCCGCCGATGCCCTGCTGGGCACGGTCGCCACGCGCATGACCTTGCGCGAGGACATCCCCCGCCCGTCGCGTCTCAAGCGCGGCCAGCTCCTGGTTCCGCTGCCCACGCTCGCCGCCGCCAAGGTGGCGCTCTATCAAATCATGCGCGGCAACGGGGTTTCGATGGCGGAGCTTGCGCGCCGCGTGGGTTGCGACTTTCGCCAGGTCTCGCGGCTGCTCGACATCAACCACGGTTCGCGCCTCGACCAGCTCGACGCGGCCTTTGCTGCGCTGGGGAAACGCCTGGTGGTTGAGGTCCGCGACGCGGCGTAATCCGGCCTTGGCTCCGGCACCACCGTCGACCGCGCTCATTCGGCTGCCTCCAGTCCCGCGGAGGCGAGCTCGGCGAGGAGTCCGCGCGCCGTGTTCGAGCGCGGCTTCCACAGCCCCCGGTCCTGCGCCTCGATGAGCCGCTCGGCCATCTCGGCGAGCGCCGCCGGGTTGGCCTCGGCGAGGAAGGCGCGGACCTCCTGGTCGCCGAGGTAGGCCTCGAACACGGCGTCGAAGTGGTAATCGGCGACGCAGTGGGCGGTGGCGGCGAAGGCGAACATGTAATCGACCGTGGCCGCCATCTCGAAGGCCCCCTTGTAGCCGTGGCGCATGACCCCGGCGATCCACTTGGGATTGACCACGCGGGCCCGCACCACCCGCCCGATCTCCTCCTCGAGGGTGCGGATGCGGGGGCTCTCGGGGCGCGAGTGGTCGTTGTGGTAGATCGTCGGCTGGGTCCCTGAGAGCTCGCGCACGGCGGCCGCCAGCCCGCCCTCGAACTGATAGTAGTCGTCGCTGTCGAGGAGGTCGTGCTCGCGGTTGTCCTGGTTGTGGAGCACGATCTCGACTTGGCCGAGGCGGGCCTCGAAGACGTCGTGGGCGGGCACGCCCGCGGCCCCGTCGCCGTAGGCGTAGCCGCCCCACATCAGGTAGGCGCGGGCGAGGTCGGCGTCGCTCTCCCAGCCGCGCTCGTCGATCAGCGCCTGGAGGCCGGCGCCGTAGGCGCCGGGCTTGGAGCCGAAGACCCTGAAGCCGGCGCGGCGGCGCGCCTCGAGCTCGGCCACGCCTTCCGTTACCAGGCGCGCGCTCTCGGCGGCGACGGCGGCCGCGAGCGGGTTGACCTCGGGCGGCTCGTCGAGGGCGGCGACGGCGCGGGAGGCCGAGTCCACCAGGTCGATCTGCATCGGGAAGGCGTCGCGGAAGAAGCCCGAGACCCTGAGCGTGACATCGACCCGGGGGCGGTCGAGGAGCTCGGCCGACAGGATCTCGAAGCCGCTGACGCGGCCCGAGGCGGCGTCCCAGGTGGGGCGCGCGCCCATCAGCGCCAGGGCCTGGGCGATGTCGTCGCCGCCGGTGCGCATGTTGGCCGTGCCCCAGGCCGAGAGCGC
>CBDUZE010000089.1:0-11020 GCA_965371625.1 uncultured Alphaproteobacteria bacterium | reverse complement strand
CGCGCCGTCGATGCCGCGAGCGGGCTGAACTCGATCATCGCCATCCACGACCGCATCCTCGGCCCGGCGCCGCCAACAACCAGCTCGAGAACAAACGCCACGGCCGCATCTTGCGGCGGTGCGGCATCCTTTACGCGCCCGACTACGTGATCAACGCCGGCGGGCTGATCAACGCGGCGCAGGAGCTCGAGCCGGGCGGCTACGACCGTGACGCGGCGCTGGCCCGGGTGGCGAGGATCGGCGCCACCCGGGCTCGCGTCTTCGCCCTCGCCGAGGCGCGGCGCCAACCCACCAACGAAGCGACCGACCGCATGGCCCGCGAGCGATTGCACCGCCGGCGCATCGCCCGAGGGGCGCTAACTCGATCTTGGTGCCAGGAAATTACCCGACACATTGAGCGGCGACACTTCGTTGCAAGGCTCGCCGCCTCAATTTCCTGATAGGCGATTTTTTATAGGCTAGTCGACTGAGGGTTTTAACTTATATTATTTGATGCCTCGGTGGGTTTCATAAACAACGCCGGTGCGGTGAAGAAATGGACTGGGGGAGTGAAGACCATGACCGACCGCGAAAGGATCATGCTTGGCGCTATCGGTGGCGGCCTTGTCGCCCTAATCGGCTATCCGATCCCGGCCTATGAAAGTATTGTCGTTTTTGGTGGAGTCGGCCTCATCGTGGGGCTGGTGATTCGCGGCGTGGGATTTGCCTTTTTGGGCGGTCTGTGGGCCTACATGCACCGTCAGGAATCGAATCGCTTTAGGGTGTTTCAGCTGGGCCTGCTGGGTCCCGCCATTGTTTCAGCGATGGTGTCAGGGAACGCTCAAAGGGTAGAGGTTTCGCCAGCCGACCTCCAACCTCGAATTGGCATGCAGCTCATTGCGCCTGCCTATGGCGCCGAGGAATCGAAGCCCGGGACTGCACGACCGGTGCCGTCCACCTGGGACATCATAATCAGGGGTATTCTTGGTACCACGGTGGTCAAGCCGGACAAGAAATAGCCGGGGTTTTTCAGCCGGTAGGGTGACGATCAGGAGCCTCCAGCGCCAACGTCGGCCAGCTTTGCCCTGAAATACGGTGGAACACCGAACCGCGTGTTTCCCAGACATCGTGCGCGTGAGAAAACCTCGGGCGCGAAGGGGGCAGGGAACCCCGCCAGCACCCCGGGACTCGCCAAGCGGGCGGCGCGCCGTTATCTTGCGCCTCCGACCGCCCCTCCGTGGGCGCTGATTCGGACGTCGCAGGCAATAGAGAGAAGAGGAATTCAAAGCATGCCGGCTGTCACCCCCCGCACGCAAACGCCCGGGCTCGAGGTCCAGACGCTCGAAGGCGAATCCTGGCGGCTCTCGGAGCGGAGCCCCGACAACTTCACCCTGGTCGTGTTCTATCGCGGCCTCCACTGCCCGATCTGCAAGAACTATCTGCGCGACCTCGACCGCAAGGTCGGCGACTTCGGCGAGCGCGGCGTCGAGGTCATCGCGGTGAGCGGCGACGACCAGGAGCGCGCCGCCAAGACCAAGGAGGAGTGGGGTCTCGAGAACGTGGCGATCGGTTTCGGCCAAAGCATCGCCAACATGCGCGATTGGGGTCTCTTCATCTCCAACAGCATCAAGGACACCGAGCCCGCCCAGTTCGGCGAGCCCGGCGTCTTCCTGGTGCGCCCCGGCGGCGAGCTCTATTACGCCGCCATCAACAGCGCCCCCTTCGCCAGGCCCTCGTTCAACGAGGTCATGATGGCGGTGGACTTCGTGCTCAAGAACGACTACCCGGCGCGCGGCGAGGCCTGAGCCCCCGCCCCCTCACCCCGGCTCGAGGTCGTCGGCGTAGGCGAACAGCGCCGGGGTGCCGCCGGTGTGGAGGAAGACCACGCTCTCGCCTTTGCGGATGCGGCCGCTCCGGATGTGGTCGATGAGGCCGGCCATCGCCTTCGAGGAGTACACCGGGTCGAGAAAGATGCCCTCGCGCTCGGCCACCAGCTTGAGCGCGGCCCGCGATTCGGGCGTCACGATGCCGTAGCCCTCGCCGATGTAGCCGTCGTCGACCGTCACCTCGGCGGGCCGCAGCTCGATGCCGAGGTCGAGGAGCCGGGCGGCGGCACTGCCGACGCGGGCGATGTCGCTGGCGCGGTCGACGTCCCAGGCGATGGGGCTGATGTTGACCACCCGGGTGGCGCGCCCCAGGGCGGCGAGCCCCAGCGCCAGGCCCGCCGGCGTCATGTTGGCGCCGGCGGTGTAGAGGTAGTCGGGGGCCAGCCCGGCGTCGGCGAGCTGGGCGTCGAGCTCGAGCGCGGCGTTGACGTAACCGATCGTCGAGCGCGCCAGCTGATCGAGGTCGAAGGGTGCGATCACGTAGGGCCTGCGCCCCGCCGCCGCGAGCTCCGCGGCCTTGGCCTGGAGCAGGGGCTCGAGGCGTTGCATGTCGTCGAGATCGACCACCGTGACCTCGGCCCCCAAGAGCCGCATCAGCAGCAGGTTGCCCTGACGCCTCGGCCCCTTGACGCCGTGGAGCAGAACCAGCGCCGCATCGAGACCCAGCTTGCGCGCGGCGGCGGTGATCTGACGGCACCAGTTGGACTGCGAGTAGGCGCCGGCGACGACGATGTCGGCGCCCTCGGCGAGGACCTCGGCGAACAGGAACTCGAGCTGCCGGGTCTTGTTGCCGCCGAAGGCGAGGCCGGTGAGGTCGTCGCGCTTGAAATAGATGTCGGGGCCGCCCAGCGCCTCGCTCAGGCGCGGGCAGCGCTCGAGCGGCGTCGGCAGGTGGGCGAGCGACAGCCGCGGCAGGACGGCGATGCGCGTCGCGAGCTGATCCCGCGTGAATACGGGCGCGGCGGGCGTGGCGGGCGCGGGAGCGATCTCCATGGCTGGTCCTCCGGGTTTCCCTGACGACGAGGGTAGCGGATCGGGCCGCGGTCTTAAAGCCGGACCGGGCGCCGGCGGGCTATAGTCCGGCGGGCTATAGTAAGGTAGGCGCGCCGTATGTGGTCGCGGCCAAGAAGGAGCGCAGATGACCGATCAGACGAGCGCCGGGGAGAGCGGCACCATGCGCCGGCTCAGGGCCCGGGGCGGAGCTGTGATGCCGGCCCTGGGCCTCGGCACCTGGACCATGGGCGAGTCGGGGGCGCGGCGGAACCAGGAGGTGGCGGCGTTGCGCCTCGGCTTCGACCTCGGCATGACGCTCGTCGACACCGCCGAGATGTACGCCTCGGGCGGTGCCGAGGAGGTCGTGGGCGAGGCCCTCGAGGGCCGCGCGGACGAGATCTTCGTGGTCACCAAGGTGGTGCCCGAGAACGCCTCGCGCGAGGGCACGGTGCGTGCCGCCGAGCGCAGCCTCAAGCGCCTCGGGCTCGACTGCGTCGACCTCTACCTCTTGCACTGGAAGGGAGACCACCCCCTGGAGGCCACCCTCGAGGCCTTCCAGCAGCTCGTCCGAGAGGGCAAGATCCGCCATTACGGCGTCAGCAACTTCGAGGCCGAGGACATGCGGAGCGCCGAGCGCCAGGCCCGGGGGCCGGGCATCGTCGCCAACCAGGTCGAGTACCACCTGGGCCAGCGCGGCATCGAGAGCGAGCTTCTGCCCTGGTGCCGCGAGAACGAGGTCGCGGTGATGGCCTACTCGCCGCTCGACCAGGGCCGGCTGGCGCTGAGGCCGGGGCTCGAGGAGGTGGCGCGCCGCCATGGCACGAGCGCGGAATGCGTGGCGCTGGCCTGGACCTTGCGCGATCCCATGGTGGTGTCGATCCCCAAGGCGGGACAGGAGGCGCACCTGCGCGAGAACGCGCGGGCGGCGACGCTCGAGCTCGACGCCGAAGACCTGGCGAGGCTCGATCGCGACTATCCGCCGCCTTGAGCTGAGACCGGCCGCGGTCGGCCGGCGGCGGCCTACCAGGCCGCCATGGCGAGCCACCGGCCGGCCCTGCAGGGGGCCTACGCCGCTCCCGCCCCGCCCCATCGGCCACGAGGAGACCGTCGAGCTCAACGGCGAGCAGGTGCCCACCTTCCTCACCTACATCCGCAACACCGACCCGCCCAGCAACGACGGCCTGCCCTGCCTCTCGGTGCCGGCGGGCCCGGCGGGCTCGGTCGCCCTTCCCGCGCCGGTATCGAGGTGGCCTCAATTCCGGGTGAGTGATAGCATTCGCGCCACGGGAAGCCATCACCATGAAGAGATCGCGCGCGCTCGCGGCCGCCTTCCTTCTCGGCGGCTGCACCATGAGCTTTGGTGGGCCGAGCCAGACCGTGGCCGTGACCACGTCCGGCACCGACAGTGCGGACTGCACGTTGAGCTCCCCCGACGCCACCTATCGCGTGGTCACGCCGGCCACGGTCATCGTGCAAAAGACCGAGCATGACCTCCAGATCGTCTGCCGCAAGGACGGATACCAGAACGGGATCGCTACCCTGGCGTCGACCTACGGGGGCGGCTCGATCTGGACCTCGTTGCTGGGTCTCGTCGCTCTGGGAAAAGATGACGCGAGCGGCGGACAAAACGGGTTCCCGCCTTCGATCTCGATCCCGATGTGGCGAAAAAGCGCGGTTACCCCGGCCCCCGGCACGCAGACACCCGGCGCGGCGCCGGCCCTTCAACCGGTGGCGATGAGCGAATATGGCGTCCGCTTTGGCGCTTACGAGAGCCCCGACGGCGCTCGACGGGGATGGCAGGAGATCTGGAGCCAATACTGGCAGCAGTTGAGCGGCATAAAGCCCCAGATGGTCACCACTCAGGCTTCGGGCGGCGCGCCCCAGTACCATCTTTATGGCAGGAGGCTGACCAGGGAGCGCGCCGAGAGCCTATGCTTCTACTTGCAGCAGAGCGGCCAGCCCTGCGAGACGGTCCGCTTCTGACTCTCTGGAGCGCCGGTTTCGGCCGCCGGGGCAACGAGGTTGGTGACAAACCGACCGATGTTCGGCTATTGGATGGGCTTCGAAATGGGGCCCCGGGCCCCGTACGCCACCGTTCGCGACGAACGGTCGAATCGAGCCAACCGAACTCAATGGGGAGACCAGTGATGGCGTTCTATCTCTACAAGGCGAGCTACTCCACCGAGGCGATCAAGGCGATGGTCGCCCAACCCCAGGACCGCGAGGCGGCGGCCCGGAAAGTCATCGAGGCCCTTGGCGGCACGCTCCATCAATTCTTCTTCGCCCTCGGCGATTGCGACATCATCGCCATCATCGAGGCCCCGGACGACACGGCGATCGCGGCCGGGTCGATGATCGTCGGCGCCGCGGGCGGCATCGCCAGCATCTCGACGACCAAGCTCCTGACCATGTCGGAGGCGATGGAGGCCATGAACAAGGCCAACGCCGTGGCCAGCGCCTACGTCGCCCCGAGCGGCTAGGAGAGGGCGTCCCCGGGCCACCGTACGGCCTGGATAACCGGGGGCCGTCGCCCGCCCTGGGGCGGTCTCGAGCGCGTCCCCGGCACCGCTTTTAACCTCGGCCCCGCGACTGCGCGGGGCCGCTCTTTTCAAAGATCGGTCGGCGCCGCCAGCGGGGATACGACGCGGGGCGCGATGCGGGAGCGGCAGCCGACGGGCGGGGCGTCGGAAGCCCTTGTTCGGGTGTGCCATCCCGGGGACAATCCGCCGGCCAGCGCCGCGGAATCAGCCGACGCGGGCAGCCGGCGGTGACCGGCGAGGGCCGGTGTCGGGCCGCTCCACCTCCACCATCGAGGGCGCTACCGGATGGCACTTAAGGGGTCGCACGAGGTGATCGTGGTCGGCGGCGGGATTGCCGGCCTCACGGCGGCCTGGGAGTTGCGCGACCGGGACCTCTTGCTGCTCGAGGCCGAGACGCGGGTCGGCGGCCGGATCAAGTCCGAGCCCCGGGGCGAGTACTGGCTCAACATGGGCGCTCACCTGTTCGGCGGTCCGGACACGGTAAGCGGGCGGCTGGTGCAAGAACTCGGTCTCGAGAGCCGCGAGATTCCCGGCTCCCGCATGGGCCTGGCGGTCGGCGGAAGGGTGCTGGCCAGCGGGGCGGCGGAAACCTATCCCTTTCGCCTGCCCCTCTCGCTCGGCGCCCGCCTCTCGTTCATGAGGGCCGGCCTCAAGCTGCGGCGGGCGGCCCGCGACTACCTGCGCGCGACCCGCCCGCGCCCCGGCGAGTCGGCACCGGAGCGACGGACCCGGCTCCTCGCCTATCGGGGCGACCAGAGCTTCGCCCAGTTCCTCGGCCCCGTGCACCCGGACGTCGACGCCATCTTCCGGGCCATCATCGGCCGTGTCGCCGCCACGCCGGAGGAGCTCGCCGCCGGTTATGGCGCCGCCTTGTTCAGCATGGTCTGGGGCGGCGAGGACCAGCTCGCGCGCAACCTCGTGGGCGGCTCGGCGTGCTTGACCGAGGCGATGAACCGGCGCCTCGGCAACCGGGTCATGACGGGCGCCGCGGTCGAGGAGGTGGCGACCACGACCAACGGTCGCCGCGTCCGCTTCACCGTGGCCGGACAGGCGCACGAAGCCTCGGCGGCAAACGTCGTCATGGCGACGCCGGCCCACGTGACGCGCCGCATCGTGCGCGACCTGCCCGCGGAGACCGCCGCGGCGCTCGACCGCATTGCCTACGGACCGTTCGTGTGCGCCTCGATCCTCACCGCCGAGACCGGGCGCATGCCGTGGGACGAGGTCTACGCCATCGTCGTGGCCGGCCGCTCGTTCAACATGTTCTACAACCACGCCAACGTGCTCCGCGAGCCGGGGCGGCGCCGGCCCGGCGGCAGCCTGATGGTGTTTGCCGGTGGCGCCTTGGGCCACCGCCTCCTCGACATCACCGACGACCAGGTCCGAGAGACGATGCTCGGCGATCTCCAGGACTTGTACCCCGAGGTCAGGGGAATCGTGCGCGAGGTGGTAATCACCCGCTGGCCCCAAGGCCTCGCCTACGCCCGCCCGGGCCGGCACAGTATCCAGGCCGCCCTGGAAAAGCCGCTGGGCAACCTGTTCCTGGCCGGCGATTACCTGGACTGGGCCCACATGGAGGCCGCGGCGCAGAGCGGCCACGACGCCGCCGTCAAGGTGCGGGAGAGGTTGCGCGGGGCGCCGCCGAGGGCGCCACCCAGAACGACCAAAGGCCTAGCCGGCTCCGGCTAAGCCCTTGATTCGATTGGTGGAGCCAGGGGGAGTCGAACCCCCGACCTCTTGAATGCCATTCAAGCGCTCTCCCAACTGAGCTATGGCCCCGTCGCCGGCGGGCGGGCCCGGTCGGCTGGCGTTCTCGGCCCGCGCCCGCGCTGCGGCACGCTAGGGACGTGGCCCCGCCCGTGAAGCCAGGGGAATACCAACGGCCCATGGAGGTACATGGGAGGCCCACACCGTCGCGAACCTGCCGCGGCGGATCGGGGCGCCATGAGCGGCCCGTAATTACCACCAAACTCGCGGCCCCGCCTTGAAATCGACCGAAACTGTGATGGCCATCACAATCGAATACGCCCAACGTGTGACGGCCATCACAATTGCCCTACCTGGACGGTGCTCGACTCGTTGGCGAGGACGCCCCCGGGACCAAAGAAAAAAAACCTTCGGGGGTTGGCACAGGAACCGGAGGATCAAATGCGGAAGGTCATCATTTGGAGCACCATTACCTCGACGCTGTTCACCTTCGCCCTCGGCGGCTTCGCGGGCGTGATCGCCGTGATCGGGTAAGGGCTCATAATCCACTTTCGTCGGCTTCCGAATCGCTGCCCCAGTTTGGAACTGGTTTCTTGGTGGCCTTCGAGTGAGCCGTGCATCTATCCCTGGGAGGGAGGTCATGATTCGTACCACCGATTACGCGAGTAGCGCGATTGCTCATGCCCCACAGGCGTCGACCCTGACGGTCTACACAAATCCGGAGCTGGCGCTCGAACGCGGCGGAGAACCAAAGGACCGGCAAATCGCGGGAGCCGTTCTCAAGGCACTCCACCAATTGCAGGAGGCTTTCGACACCGCGATCTTGGCGGGGCTCATTGTTGAACCCAGCTTCAAGCGGCTGCCCAACCGCTTCACCGATCGCGGTAGCGACGCGGAGTCATTCGTTGCTACCGTCGATGTATTCCGAAAGCTCGCCTGACGAGGCCTCATCCAGGCAAGTCTCGTTGGCGATACCGAGTCCACCCCTGTTCCGCCCTGTTGGCCGGAGGTGTTAAGGCCCCATGCCGTTCCGCCCACCAGCGCCTGCCTCTCGGGCTCCTGGGGCTGGTCTGACCGGGCCCGCCGTTCGCGCCCCCCGCCGTCGCGGAGCGGCCATCCAACCCGGCGATAACAAGCCCACCTTACCGCAGGATCATCGTTTCCGTGATCGGGCGGGCCGGCCACTGAGGACAAGTCGGATGGTCGGCACGCTTTCCCAGGTTTTTCCGTGGAGTTGGAAATTACCGCTCTTCGGCACGCGTATTGCCGACGGTCTCGCGACAATTCATCCTGTCTTGTTGGCCCAGACGCGTCGGGCCGGTCGGGACGTCAGAGGCGTCACAGCGATCGAGTATGGGTTGCTCGTTGGGGGCATCGCGCTTTCGATCATCGCCGTGGTGTTTTTAATTGGGGATGACGTTGCCGCCGTCTTCGAAAGTATCCACGATAAGATCCAGATGGCGCGTGATTGCGAACAAGCACATGCGAACTGCGGTGATGGCTAAGCTTATCGGTGCACACCCAACTCATCTCGCCACGAGCAGCACTTCCCACCGCGTAGCCCGGCTCACACGCCCCGGTGTTTCGGCTAGAAGCAGCGGCGGCGACCCGGTTCCAGGACAGATCACACTCGGAGCACCCAATGGCACGCAAGGCGATTACCCGTAGGGCAACCCCCGCAATCGACGAATCCGGCCTCACCAAGGGCGAGATTCGGAAGCTGACCGCCCTTCGCAAGTCTCTTGGCGGCACGATTGCCGATAGAGCGTTCGCACAGTGGGTCCGGCAGAAGGCCAGCGCCAAGGCCGCTGCGCCGGTCGATCAGAACGCCGAGCTGATCGCGAGCACCCTGGAGCCCCTCGCCAAGTCGGGTAAGCTCAGTGTCCCTCGCGGTGGCTACCTGGTGAAGCGCGGCAGAGGAAGGGTGATCGTCAGCCGTGGCGCAGGGGGCTGAGGGTTCCAACTCGAGCGGCAATGTCCGCTTCGCCAGGGCACTTCGCAAGTCTGGTTTGCTGGCAGCCAGACAGCCCAGGCTTTCGCTAGAGCCTTCGACCTGCGGTGCAAGCACTATCAAGACCGATCCAAGCAGTACGAGACTGTGAGGAAACTCCTGGCCAAAGATATCTGACGGCTCGCCACTTCACCGGTCGCATCGAGCCCCGCTCTGGGTGGGGCTTTTCTTTCCCCTCAATGAACCTTCGCGCCCTTCGGCTAGAGCGTTTCCGCTTTAATCGGACCCGCTCTATCGTCTTGTCGCTCACGGCAGCGGACCGGAAGGTCCGCGCCTGCGCGGGCGCGCCGGGCAACCGGCGGGCCGCGGTCGCGGCCTGGGAGCGATT
The DNA here is from genome assembly GCA_965371625.1 of uncultured Alphaproteobacteria bacterium. Taxonomy (GTDB): domain Bacteria; phylum Pseudomonadota; class Alphaproteobacteria; order CBDUZE01; family CBDUZE01; genus CBDUZE01. Next base: position 1,576 of record CBDUZE010000089.1, on the reverse strand, counting down.
CCAGGATACCTGGAATTGCTCTAGGCACGGATCCAGGTTGCCTGGAACCGCGCTAGAATCCTGTCGCTCACGGCAGCGGACCCGTGGGCCCGCGCCTCCGCGCATGCCTCCGCCTAGTACAGGTTTTGCCTTGCGAAAGTTTGGGTTCGCGAGATTTTACCGCAACAGACCGAAGCGCCGTGCGCGCAAATCACCCTCTCGCGTCACCCGCCTGGTTGTGGTGGCCCGGCCTCTTGAGCCCCTGGACCTGTGGTGGCCCTCCGGTGCTTCTCGGTCTGCATCCGATCAACCCCGGTGATGATGAGAATTCCCAGGACCGCGGCGGCGATATTCAAGGCAGCACTCGTCGCCTTGACATAGAAGTACTCCACATCGATGACGGTGCTTACACCCAACACGGCTCCCTCCGTCACTTTCGCCCAGAACGGATAGTAAAATTCGAGGACAAGGGCACTAACCACCATTGCCCACCACCAGCCAATCAGGGCGCTGGGGGACGCTATTTGGAGCTGCGTATCATCCGCTCCCCCAGGATCGCTCTCCCGCCAGACTTCCCGCATGACGTGATACGGATAATAGAGATGGGCGAAAGGAATGAACCACAAGCCGACCGCCCATTCAGGCGTGAACTGGAGGTCCCGCGCGCCTAATGTGGGCAGATTCGTGTAAACGCGATAGAACCACGCCAGGCACACCATCCCCGCCAGGATTCCCACCGCCATGACGGGGCGAATAACCCGATCAGCCAGCGCCGCCAGGACGCCCACCGTCTTGGTCAAAACAAACACCGTGTCACGGGCCGATTCTGAAGCATCGGCAGCATCAACCGTGGTGGGGACGTGCTGGAGCAGCTCAAACATCCGCATGTTGGATAAAGAAAGCCCAACCAGCGGTAGGGATATGAAGGCGAAGACCGCCAGCAAGAGGGCCGCAGCCCGAGCCAGACCGTGCCCCGAAGCGTAAGGGCTCCCCGTATAGCTTTGTTCTGTCATGATCCTTCCCCTGATTTATCGATTGACGGTAACACCGCGAATGTCGGCCCTGCAAGCCGAAGACCAGGCTTGAAGGAGTCTATATGGCGTGTCCGGCCTGGATGGGGAGGCACGCGCGGTCAGTGCACGCTTGTCCCCTCAGGCCGCGCCCTGGAAAGCAGCTCCTCTAGCGCCTTGAGTATCCGCACCCACACGGCCCGCCTGGCAAGTGGTAGATGGGCGCTGCCTTCCTATTGATGTTTCCTTGATCGGGAAGTCCATCGGCCGCGGCGCGTTGAACCGCAGTCGTGACCGGCTGGTAATTGGACTGAAACTGAACCCCGCTCTGGGGCGCGATCAGGGAGGCTATTTCGCCAAGGGAACGCCCAAGACGCTACCCACACCGCTACCCAAGAGCATCAAGGGGCTAGGTCATACAGACCTAACCCCTTGATTCGATTGGTGGAGCCAGAGGGGATCGAACCCACGACCTCTTGAATGCCATTCAAGCGCTCTCCCAACTGAGCTATGGCCCCGTCGCTGGTGGGCAGGCCCGGTCGGCTGGCGTTCTCGGCCCGCGCCCGCGCTGCGGCAAGCTAGGGACG
>CBDUZE010000088.1:0-11992 GCA_965371625.1 uncultured Alphaproteobacteria bacterium | reverse complement strand
TTTCTCGACGTCGCCCTGCCCGTATTCGCCGCGCTCGGCGTTGTAGCGGATGAATTTCTCGAAGGCGTCGCCGGGCCGAAAGCGTTCGGGTGGGAACTCGAGCAATTCGAGGAAACGCCGGTTGAAGGCCACGATGTTGAGATCGGCATCGGCCAGGCTGATACCCTGGTCCACGTTCTCCAAAATTGCTCCGAGTACGACCGACTGCTCGGCGAGCTCCTTTTCGCGGCGCTTCAAGGCGGTAACGTCGAGGGTCACGCCGTCCCAGACGATGTCGCCATTTTCGATTCGGCGCGGCCGCGCGATGGAACGCACCCATTTTACGGCCCTCGAGCTGCCGACCAGACGAAATTCGTGATCGTAGGGGGTAAGTGAATCCGCCGACTTCTCGAGGGCCTCGCGCCACCCCTGGCGGTCGTCAGGATGGATGGCGGAGATAAAGGAGTCGGGATCCGTCTTAAGCTGTTGGGGATCGAGGTCGAAGATCTCGCGCAATCCGGCGCTGATGAAGGGAAAGGTGACGCGGCCATCGCGATGCAGGACGCGACGGAACACGGTGCCCGGAACGTTCGCGGCGATGCTCCCCAGCAGTTCCTCGCTGTTCCGCAGCGACTCCTCGGCGTGCTTGCGTTCGGTGATGTCGTTGAAAACGACAAAAGTGTCGCCCTCCGGAGTCCGGTGCTCGCCGACCTCGAGGCGGCGCCCTCCGCTCGAGAGCTCGAAGTGCCCGCCGCCGTCGTCGGCCAGAGCCAGGTGTTCTCCGATCCAATCCTCCTCGCGGCCCTTGGCGTCGGGGATCAGCCCCCGCATTGCCAGCGCGCGGGCAATCCCGGCCCCGCTCACGCCCGGGGCGACGCTCTCCGCGATCGGCGAGGTGAGGGTGCGATACCGACCGTTGCACATCACCAGGCGGTTGTCGCGGTCGAAGAGCGCGAAGCCCACCGGCACTTCCTCGATGGCGTCGAGAAAGCGGTTTTGGATGCGGCTTGCCCTGGCGCCGAACCAGAAGAACCAGACCGCCAAGCCCGGCAGCAGCAAATACATGGCCGCGGCGGTCCAGGCCACCATCGAGGTCAAGCGCGAGACGGCGGTCTCAAGCTCGGACGAGGCGCCCGCGCGCGTGGCGCGAAGCTCTTCCTCCATCGCAGCCAGGCCAGCGAGCGCCGGTTCGTCCTTGACCTTAACGGCCTCGTCGATCTGGTGCAGGGCCTTTCCTTGCGCCACCATTACCCGGGCCAGGCGCATGTTCCTGTCGTAGAGATCGATCACTCTGGACACGGCGACCACGGCATCACGCTCGCGATCGTTGACCCCGACGTCCTTGTAGGCGGACAGCGCCTCGCGGGCGGTGGCGACGCTGCTTTCGAAGGTGGCGATGCGCTCGCCGTCATGGCGCAGGACGAAGTTCTTGAAGTCATGGATCATGCCGCCGAAGCCGAGCGCGCTTCGCAGCTCGTGCAGAGCCTCGCGTTTTACCGACGTGTCGTCGTCGATCCCGCTCAGGGCGCGCCAGGATTCGGTGACGTCTCTGAGCCCTGAGATATTGATATAGGAAGAGACAGCGAAGGCCGTCCCGGCGATCAGCAGGATGCCCAGGACGATCTTGCTGATGGCCTTGAAGCGAAACCCGGGCCACGCTCTCTTGGCGTCTCCGGCCGCTCCGCCCCGCGTAGTCCCAAGGTGCTGCATGGGTTCGGATTTCGCTGTTCAGATGCGCCCCATCATCTGCCCCAGGTCGTTTCGGGGGGCGCTCCATTACGCTCCGCTCCGCGGAGACCCTAATTCTGACGGGTTAACGAATAATTAAGATGTTCAGCAGAGCGCGCCCCACGGGATCGGAATGAGAGATTTTCGAACCCCAGCCCCGCGGGGCGGCACCGCTCGCTCCGCCCGACGCGATCGGGCGCGACGGTCCCGGGCCAGGGACCCAGCCGAATAGGTCTCAGGCGCCCTCGACCAGGATCACGTCCATCTCGGCGGCGGCCTGGCGCAGCGCCTTGAGAGCGAGATATTCCGGGCAGTTCCAGAACCGCCTGGCGGCCTCGAGCGAGGGGAACTCGAGCACCGCGATGACGCGGCCGTCCCAGCTTCCCTCCAGGCATTCGACGTCGCGCGCCCGGAGCACGTATGTGGCGCCGTATTGCTCGAGCAGGGGCAGGGCGGCGCGTCTGTACTCCTCGTACTTGTCGGGGTCCGAAACCTTGGCTTGGCTGATCATGTATGCGGGCACGGCGCCTCCCCCCTGGTCCCGGCTGCGGCCGTCGCGGCGGCGCTTGGAACCGAAGCCGCTTAGAACGGAAGCCAGGAATGCTTTCTGTTGTAGTGCAGGTAGCCCACGTTGATGCCGGTCCTGAGACCCACGCCGGTGCGGATCGGGGCCAGGATGACATCCCCGGCCTGCTGATAGTTAACGCTGAACCCGGCGATGAAGTAGAGGCTCCCGTCGACCCCGGGATAGCGCTGGAAGAGTTGCTCGGGATCGTCCAGATGGTAGACCAAGGCGAACACCTTGGAGGCATTGCCGCCGACGTCGAAGCCGATCGAGGGGCCTTGCCAGTAGACCTTGAGCGTCTCGATCTTCTTGGTCGTGAGCGCGCCGTTGCCGTAGCGCAGCCCGACCACGAAGGCGCCGCTGATCTCCTCGCCGGCGATGTAGCCGTTCGGCCGCCCGAAATCCGCGAACACCCGCTCCAGGGTCTTGGCGATGAGCTCGGTGCCTTCGCCGAAGAAATCGGCGGCGATGGTCACCACGTCGTCCTCGCTGTAGGTGTCGTCTTCCTGGGCGGCGAGCGCGGAGACGCCGATCGCGAGCGCCACGGCGGCGGCGATCAGCGCGCGGGTGAGGCGGGTCAGGGGGGTGTCGAACATTGCCAGCTTGCCGGCGCCGATGATGCGCGATTCGGGGCGAGGAGGCAAGCTGCAGCGGGCGGCGGAGGCGGGTGCGGCGGCGAACAAACGACGGCTCGGCGGTGGCCGCCCAAGGCAATGCTCGCTGGGGGCTGGCCGTGGCCGCGCGCGTGACGCACACTGGGCGCTCCGCAGGAGCCGCTCGAGCGATGCCGCGCCGCTATACCTTGATCCTCAATCCCGTCGCCGGGCGGGGCCGCGCACGCGCTCATTTGCCCCGACTCGAAGCGGCCCTCGAGCACAGCGGCCTCGACGCCGAGCTGGTGGTTTCGGAAGCCCCCGGGGAGCCCGTCCGGCTCGCCCGCGAGGCCGCGGCCCGCGGCCGCGCCCTGGTGGCCTGCGGCGGCGACGGGCTGGTGGGGAGCGTGGCGGCAATCGCGGCCGAAGCCGGGGTCGAGTTCGGCATCGTCCCGCTCGGTGCCGGTAACGATTTCGCCCGCCACCTGGGTCTCGACGTCACCCGGCCGCTGGCGGCGCTCGAGGTGCTCGATGGCGGCGTCACCGCCGAGCTCGACCTGGGCCGGGTCAACGGGCGCCTGTTCTGCTGCGTCGCCGGCGTCGGCTTCGACGCCGAGGCCAACCGCTGGGCCAACTCGGTGGCGCGCCTCACCGGCACGCCGCTTTACGTCGCCGCGGTGCTGCGGACGCTGGCCCGCTATCGCCCCCAGCCTTTTCGTATCACCGCCGACGGCACCACGCGCGAGGTCGAGGCCTGGCTGATCGCCGTCGCCAACGGCCCGAGCTACGGCGGCGGCATGCTGGTGGCGCCCGAGGCGCGCACCGATGACGCCCTACTCCATGTGGTGATCATCGGTGCGATCTCCCGCTTCGACTTCCTGCGCACCTTTCCCAAGGTCTTCGACGGCAGCCACGTGCACCATCCGGCGGTCGAGGTCTATGCCGCCCGGCGGGTCGAGCTGGCGGCGCCCCGGGCCGCCCTGCCGCTCGAGATCTATGCCGACGGCGAGCGCGTCGGCCGGTTGCCGGCCGAGATCGAGGTCGTGCCCCGGGCGCTCAAGGCACGGGTGCCGCGCGGCGCGGCGCGAGCCGACGTTTAGGGCGATTCCAGGCGACCTGGAGTCGGGCTATCCGGAGGTCGGCGGAAGCGTGGTGATGCTCTTGTAGAGGGCGAGGTACTGGTCCGCGACCTCAGGCCCGAACAGCGGGTCATCGGCGCTTATGGCAGCGTCGATCTCGACCCAGTCGTGCTCCCTGAGCGCCTTCTCGGCCAGGGGAAAGACAGCGATATCTTCGCGCTCGATGTGGCGCCGGTTGAAGGCCACGTACTCGCGTCCCAGGGCACCGAGCTTTTCCCGTGGCACCTCGCCGTCGAGGGTGATCCGGCGTAGCAGCTCGGCGAGCTCCTTGGTCATCACCGTCAGCTTCTTGTGCTCCTCGATCAGGTCCTCGACGACCTCGCTCGACACCGGATCGCGCTCCATCAGCCTCCGGAACACCAAGTCTTCCTTGGGGTGATGGCAAAGCTCGGGATAGTTCAGGTTGTAGTCCAGGATGTCCAGCATGAGCTCGAAGTCCGGCGCCCCAGCCCCCTCGAAGGTCCGCATCTCGATGTCGAGCAGGTCGATCAGCCTGGCGATGTTCAGGTGGTCCGTGCGCAGTTGTTCCATCACCTGGGACATCGGTTCCTCCGTGTACCTTGGCGAACGGCATGCTAGCGCTCCGGCCCGCTCACGACTTTGATCTCGATCAAACCCCTGAACGGTCGCGCGAGGCCCGCGCGCGCCCAGGGCCGCGGCGCCAACGCGGTCGCGGTCAGGACTTCGGACCGCCGCTGGCGATCAACTGCTCGACGCGCTTCATCTCGTCCGCGTTCATCCTGCTGGTGAGCTCGACGAGCAAGGGTTGCGCCGCCGGGTAGCCCTTCGTCACCGCCCGTTTGAGCCAGTAATAGGCGCGCACGTTGTCGCTCTCCACGCCACGCCCCTCCATGAGCAAACCGCCGATATAGAACTCGGCCCGGCGGATACCGTATCGGGCCAACGGAAACCAGGTCACGTACGCGCGCTCGTAATTGCCGGCTTGGTAGGCGCTGAGACCCGCCCCCAGCTGGTTGGCCACGGCAGTGACGTCGGGCCGGGTCTGGGCCTCGGCGTTCACCGCCGCGACTTGGGGCTCGGCCTCGGTTCGAGCGTTATTCCCGGTCGTGGGCAGGGCCGCCGGCGCGGCCTGGTCGGGCTCGGGCAGCGGAGCGGGGGCCACAGGGGCGATCACAGGGGCGATCACAGGGGCGATCACAGGGGCGACCACAGGGGCGACCACAGGGGCGCCGACGCCGGTGTCGCCCGCTTCCTCAGCGGTCTGATCGGACCCTGACTCGAGCGCCGCTTGGCGCGCCGTCGCCTCCGCCACCAGCATTTCCCGGGCCTCGGCCGCCATCGCCTCGAGGGCAAATCTGGCGCGGCGATGGTTCTGGCTGGCGGCCTTGCGGTACCAGTCGGCCGCCTGGGCGGGGTCCTGGGCCACGCCGAGCCCCAGGTCATACATCTGGCCGACGACGTACTGGGCCCGGCCCAGGCCCTGGTTGGCGGCCGCCCGCAGCAGGGTCAAGGCCTCGCCGTCGTCCTGCGCCACGCCCTCCCCGGTGCGGTGCAAGAGGCCGAGTCTGTACTGTGCCCCGGCGTGGCCCTTGTCGGCGGCGCCGCGATACCAGCGCGCCGCCTTCATCTTGTTGAAGGGCATCACGTTGCTGCGCTCGAAGATCAGCCCCATGGCGTATTGCGCCGCCGGATAGCCCTCTTTGGCGGCCACCCGATACTGCCCGAGGGCGTCCTGTAAAGAGCCCATCTTGTCGAGCGCCCGGCCGTACTGGAAGCGGAAGCGCGCGGCCTCGGGCGCCGCCGCCAACGCGGCCTCGCAGGCGGCGAGGGCGCGCTCCTCGTCGAGCGCCGAGATCGGCATGCCGGCGTGGACCCGTTGGGGGTCCTCGGGATGGGCGGCGAGGCGGTCGCAGTCGCCCAACGGCGGCTCGTCGGCCCGGGCGGAGCACGTGATGGCGAGGGCCAGCAGGACCGTGGCGGCGAGCGATCGCATCATCGATTCCTTGTGCGGTTAAGGTAGTTCATCGCGCGGCGGCTTGTCAGCCGCCATCGCCCCCGGGGGCCGCCTCGGGAACGGGCGATCACGAGGAGTGCGGAACCTGGCGGTCGGTCCCGGCCCAGGCCCCCCGGGCGGTCCCAACCGCTAGGCCGCCTTGTCCTCGTTGCCGACCTGGCGCTTCTCCTCGGGCGTGTGATAGGCCAGCGCCACGTGCTCCGGACAATAGGGCTTTTCGGGTGCCGATTCCTGACCGCAGAACCAAAAATCGGCCTCGCTCGGGTCGCCGAAGGGCCACTGGCATGGGCGCTTGACCAGCGCCGACACCAGCGCCGGGCGCTTGCACGGCGGCTCGGGTTCCGGTTCGGGTCTGCGCTTGATCGGCGAGGGCCGCCCGGAGAGTCCCAGCCGGTGCACCTTGCCGATCACCGCGTTCCGGGTCACGTCGCCCATTCGGTTGGCGACCTGCGCCGCCGAGTGCCCGGCGTTCCAGAGCTCGGTCAGCTCCGCCACGCGCTCTTCAGTCCATTCCATGCCCGCCTCCCAGGCTTCCGGCCGGGTCCGCGTATCCCCGACCTCGAACCGCTATATATTGCACCTCTTTTGGCGCGATATACAACATCTATTGTTTGCGAGTCGAAATCCACACGCCGGCGCTGGGCCATTCGGAGCCCGGACGCGGCGCCGCCCGAGGCGGACCGTGAGCCTTGGGCGTGAGCCTCGGGCGTGACCTCAGGGGCCGTCCGGGGCGAGGTCGAGGCGGGCGACCACGCCCTCGAGCTCGGGCGCGGCGGGGGGATAGCGCTGCAACACCAAGGGATCGTGCCCCGGGACGATGTGCGCGGGCGAGTCCGCCAGCCGCCTCAAGGTGGCATAGGCCTCGATCATGTCGCCGACGTTGAAGACGATTGGAAAGGGGCGGGTCTCCTCCATGTTGGCGTAGAAATGGCTGGCGTCGGAGGCCAGCACCACCCAGCCCCGCTCGGTGAACACCCGCACCACCTGCAGGCCCATGGTGTGCCCGCCGACGTGATGCAGGCTGAGACCCGACGCGAGCTCCCGGTCCCGGTCGTGGAAGCACACCCGGCCGCCGTAGACCAGCCGCACCATGTCGACCACGTGGTCGACCTCGAAGGCGTGGCGAAACGGTTGGTGGCACATGTGGCGGCCGGTGGCGTAGGCCATCTCGAGGTCCTGAAGGTGGAACCTGGCGGCGGGAAAGTCGCCGAGGGTGCCGGCGTGGTCGTAATGGAGGTGGGTGATCACCACCTCCTCGACGCGGCCCGCGTCGACCCCCACGAGGCCAAGCCCCTCGGCTGGCGGGCGCAGCAGGGTGCGCTCCCGGCGCGCCGCCTCGGCGGCGCCGAAGCCGGTGTCGATGACGAAGGTGCGGCGCTCGCCGACCACCGCCCAGACGAAGTAGTCCATCGCCATCGGGGCGTCGTGCGGGTCGCCGCCCAGGAAGTGCTCGGCGCGCCGCGCCTCGCGCGTGGCGTAGCGTACGGCGTAGACCTTGTAGCGATCGAGCGTCGTCATGTTTGCCCCCATGGAAGGTGATTTACCGGCCGCCGACGATCCTAACCCCTCGCGGCGCCGGCTTCGAGGCCGGGCTCCACGGCGCCGCTGGCGGCGGCGATGCCAAGTCGGATAGTATCGGCGCCCGGCGCGCGCGAGGATATCGCCGCCGACCTCACAGTCAAACTTGGGAGCGACTCAATGCCATCGGAGCAGTACGAAATCGGCCTCAAGATCCGCAAGGAGGTGCTGGGCGAGGAACACGTCGAGAGGGCGCTCGCCAGTGCCGATGACTTCAACCGCGGCTTCCAGGAGCTGGTCACTGACTACTGTTGGGGCGGGGTCTGGGGCCGCGGCGTGCTGGACAAGAAGCAGCACAGCCTGAACAACCTCTGCATCCTCGCCGCGCTCAACCGGGCGCCCGAGTTCGAGATGCATTTCCGCGGCGCCTTGCGCAACGGCTGCAGCCGCGAGGAGCTCCGCGACACCCTGATACAGATCGCCGTCTATTGCGGCATTCCGGCCGGCGTCGAGGCCTTCCGCATCGCCCGCAAGGTGCTCGCCGAAGTCGACGCGGCGGCCGCGGAGGCCAAGCCATGAGCCAGGCTCCGCTGGGCTTCATCGGGCTCGGCAACATGGGCGCGCCGATGGCGGCGCGCCTCGCCGCGGCCGGCTTCGAGCTGGTGGCCTACGACGCCGCGGGCACGCCCGAGCGAGCCCCCGCCGGGGCCCGCTGCGTGGCGTCCTGCGCCGAGGTCGCGGCGGCCGCCGGTACCGTGCTCCTGAGCCTCCCCGACGCCCGCGTGGTGGCCGAGGTGGCGGCCCAGATCGCCGCCGCGGAGGGCCGCTCGGCCGACACCGTGGTCGACTTCTCGACCATCGGCATCGAGGCCGCGCAGGCCACGCACGGGCTGCTGGCGGCGGCCGGCGTCAGCTACGTCGACGCCCCTGTCTCCGGCGGCACCGCCGGGGCCCGAGAGGGGACGTTGGCCATCATGGTGGCGGCCGACGAGGACACCTTCGCGCGGCTCGAGGCGGTGCTCGAGGCGGTCTCGGGCAAGGCCTTTCGGGTCGGCGCCGGCGCCGGACAGGGACAGGCGATGAAGCTCTTGAACAACTTCCTCTCCGCCACCGCCATGGTGGCGACCAGCGAGGCGGTGAGCTTCGGCGAGCGCCACGGGCTCGAGCTCGAGACCATGATCTCGGTGCTCAACTCGGCCACCGGGCGCAATACCGCGACCAGCGACAAGTTTCCCCGCCGCATCCTGCCCGGCACCTTCGACGCCGGTTTCGCCACCGCCCTGATGGCCAAGGACCTTCGCCTCTATCTCGACGGCACCGCCGCCGCCGGCACCCGCAGCGGCATCGCGGCGGCGGTGGGCGAGGCCTGGAACGGCTGCGAGCAAGCCTTGCCCGATTCGGATTTCACCCGCATCTACGAGTTTGTCCGCGGTGCCGTCGTGGCCTCCTGAGAGCGCCGCGCTCGACGGCTGGCCTCGGCCCTCGGCTTGGGGTACGGTGCCGCGACCGCCGGGAACGGGTGCGGGGATGGAGGCGATGAGACGGCTGGCTTTGGCCGTGGTGCTGCTGGTCGCGGCGGCGGCGGCGGCGCCGGCCAGGGCCGACTATGACGCTGCCGTGGCCGCCTATGAGGAGGGCGACTTCGCGAGCGCGCTGCGGGAGTTCTCGCGGCTGGCCGGGCGCGGCGACCCGCGGGCCCAGGATGCGCTCGGCTTCATGTACGCCAAGGGCCGCGGGGTGGTGCAGGATTATGCCGAGGCGGCGCGCTGGTACCTGATGGCGGCCGAGCAGGGCAACGCCGACGCCCAGTTTCAGATCGGGTTTCTCTACGAGACCGGCGGCGGGGTGGCCCAGGACTACGCCGAGGCGGCGCGCTGGTACTTGGTGGCGGCCGCTCAGGGCGTCGCCACCGCGCAGTTCAATCTCGCCTTCATGTACGACAGCGGCCTCGGGGTTCCGCAGGACAGCAAGATGGCGCTCCACTGGTACCGCGAGGCGGCCCGGTTCGGCGACGCGGACGCTCAGTATCAGTTGGGGCGGATATACGGCGACGGCAGGGGTGTGCGGCGCGACGCTCGCCGGGCCGCCGAGTGGTATCGCGCCGCGGCTGAGCGCGGCCTGGCCGCCGCCCAGCACGCCCTCGCTGGCCAATACGCCCAAGGCAAGGGGGTGCCGCGGGATCCGGGCCAGGCGATGCGCTGGTACCGCGAGGCGGCCGAGCAAGGTCTTGCCACCGCGCAGTACGAGCTCGCCAAGATGTACGCCGGCGGCCACGGCGTGACCCGCGACGACGCCGCGGCGGTGCGCTGGCTCCGCAAGTCCGCGGCCCAGGGTTTCGCGGCCGCCAAGTACGCGCTCGGCATGATCTACGCCGACGGCGAGGTGAGCGACGATGCCGATGCCATCGATTGGCTGCGCCAGGCAGCGGAGCTGGGGTTCGCCGCCGCCGCCCACGAGCTGAGCCGGCGTTACGCCGCGGGCGAGGGGCTGCCGCGCGATGCGGCGCTGGCCTTGGAGTGGATGCGCAAGGCCGCGGAGCTGGGCCTGGCCGAGGCCCAACACGCGCTCGGGCTGCGCCATGCCCAAGGCGACGGCGTGAGCCAGGACGACGCGGAAGCGATGGTGTGGTACCGCAAGGCCGCCGAACAGGGCCTGGCCCGGGCCCAGCTTTCCCTCGCCGCCAGCTATGCGGCGGGACGGGGCGTTCGGCGCGACGATGGCGAGGCCGCCAAGTGGTATCGCGAGGCCGCCGGACATGGCTTGGTCGAGGCCCAGTACGAGGTCGCCCGACGCTACGCCGAGGGCCTGGGCCTGAGGGCGGACGACGGCGAGGCCGTGCGCTGGTACCGATCGGCGGCGCGCCAGGGACACCTGCACGCGCAATACGAGCTTGGGGCGATGTACGCCGCCGGCCGCGGGGTGTCGGCGGACCGCGGCGAGGCCGAGCGCTGGTACCGCCAGGCCGCCGACCAGGGCCACCCCGGGGCCCAGGCGGCGCTGGCCCGCATCTACGCCGAGGCGAGCAGCGTCGAGAGCGATCAGGCCGAGGCCACGCGCCTCTATCGCGAGGCTGCCGCCCAGGGCGAGGTCTCGGCGCAATCAGCCCTGGGCGAGCGCTATGCCGAGGGCTCCGGGGCGCCCAAGGACGAGGCCGAGGCGGCCAAATGGTACCGCCAGGCCGCGGAGCAGGGCGAGGCCAGCGCCCAACTCCACCTGGCCGAGCTCTACGCCGCCGGCAAGGGCGTCGCCGCGGACGCCGCCGAGGCCGGAAAGTGGTATCTGAAGGCCGCCGAGCAGGGTCTCGCCGAGGCCCAGAGCCGGCTCGGTGCGATCTACCGCGAGGGCAGGGGGGTGCCAAAGGACGACAGCGAGGCGGCCAGGTGGCTGCGCGCCGCCGCCCTGCAGGGCGATGCCGAGGCCCGGAACAGGCTCGGCGTCCTCTACCTCAAGGGGGAAGGCGTCGGACAGGACCACCAAGAAGCGGTGAAGTGGTTGGCGCTTGCCGCGGAGCAGGGCCACGCCAAGGCCCAGAACAACCTCGGCTACCTCTATTACAACGGCACCGGCGTGCCTCAGAACTACGCCCAGGCGGCCAAGTGGTACAAACTGCTGGCGGCTAAGGGCTCGGCCGAGGCGCAGCGCCGGCTCGGCTACATGTACGCCGCCGGGCTCGGTCTCGAGCAAGACCTGGTCGAGGCTTACGTTTGGTTCAGTCTGGCGGTGGCGCAGGGCATGAACGATCAGCGCGGCGTCATAATCAAGCGCATGACCCGCCCGCAGATCGCCGCGGCGCGCAAACGGATGCGGGCGCTGATGGCGAAGGCGAATTAACCAAAGCGCGTTGCAGAAGACCGGACTTTCACCGTGCCGTAGAGTATGATCGGCCGGCAATGAGTCAGGCCGCCGCAAGACGCGAGGCCGGCCGACGGGAAGGACGGATCGGAACACGATGACAAGGGCCGACGCACCTAGGGCCGACGCACCTAGGGCCGATGCATCGAGGGGCGCTGCCGCCGGGGCGCGACCGCGCGCCGCTCTGGCGGCGCTACTGGTGGTGACGTTGCTGGCGCTCGCCGCTGGCGCCTTCGCTCAGATCCTGGGCGAAGGCGTGCGCTCGTCCGCCGAGGCCAACGAGCGCCTGTTCGAGGCCGTGTTCAACAACGACCTCGACTCGGTCAAGCTCAGCCTCGCCCAAGACGCGGACCCGGAGGCGCGCAACAAGTTGGGCCGCAACGCCCTCGAGCTGGCCATCGACCTGGGCCATTTCGAGATCGCCCACTACCTGCTGGCGCTGCGCCATCATCGCCGCGCCCAGTTGGCCCGAAACGAGCCCCCGAAACCGTCGCCGCCGCCGCCCTTCGTGCCGGCCGAGCCGCCGCCGGCAGTGGTGCCCCCGTCGCCGCCGCCGGCCGAGGTCGCCGCGGCGACCCCCCCGGCGGCGCCGCTGCCGACCGAGCCGGCGCCTAAGCCGGCGGTTGAGCCGGCCCAGGTCGTG
>CBDUZE010000087.1:0-12191 GCA_965371625.1 uncultured Alphaproteobacteria bacterium | reverse complement strand
GGGCCAGCAGTTCTCGGTCACCCGCGAGCGCATCCGCCAGATCGAGGCCAAGGCGCTCAGGAAGCTCAAGCACCCGAGCCGCTCCGCAAGCTCCGCAGCTTCCTCGATACCTGAGGGGCGCGCGGCGCCCGCCGCCATGGCGACCGAGGACATTGGCGCTCCCACGCGCCTCTACCAGGTCGAGCGGGTCGAGGTGCTGGCCGAGACCCGGGACCTGAGGGTGAGCCTACTCGCCTTCGCGCCGGGCCAAGAAGTCCCCTGGCATACCCACACCGAGGTCGAAGACATCTTCGTCTGCCTCGCGGGCCGGCTCCGGATCGAGGCCCGGGACCCCGCCGAGACCGTCTCGCTGGCCCCCGGCGAGCGCCACACCATGCCGGCGGGGCGGGCGCACCGGGTCTCGGGCGACGACGGGCGCTACGAGTACCTGATCGTGCAAGGCGTCGGGAGATTTGATTTCAAGCCGGTGGGCCGGTAGGGGCCGGTTTCAAACCGGCCCCTACGTGCCCGCCCCATACTTGTCCTTCGGCCGCGCCCGCCACATCTCCGCCGCCATGGTTTCGGCTTCCGCGAGGCTCGCCGCCCGGCCGCTGAGCTTGAGCGCCAGCGCGGCGGTGGCGGTGACGGCCGCCGCCGGCACCTCCGCCTCGCGCTCACCGCGCCACAGCGCCGCGATGTGCGCCGCCTCGAGGGGCTCGTCGCGCCAGCGGTAGCCCGTATCGGGCAGCGTCGCCGGCCACTCCTCCTCGCCGCCCGCGCCCTCGTGCACGGTCGCCACCAGGCAGGGCTTGAGCGGCGTGCGCTGGGCCTCGCCGGCGCCGCCCTTGAAGATCGCCGCGTGGGGCTGACCCAGCCTCAGCGCCGCCTCCCGGTGGGTGGCGCGGTAGGGCGGGTGGAACACGCCCTGGAGCTGGTAGGGCGCGGCCAAGGGGTTGAGCGCGCGGGCCAGCGAGTTGGCCACCGTGCGCACGCCGAGCCGGGGGCGCAGGGCGAAGAGGTCGTCGAGCGCCGGGCAGAAGCGCTCGAGCCCGAGGTAGGCGAAGCCCTCGGCCTCGAGCCGCGCCGCCGCCTCGTCGAGCGAGCGACAGGGCGTGATGCCGAGGGCGGCCAGCGCCGGCCGGGTCGGGGCGGTGCCTTGGCTGAGGCCGGCGATGCCGTGCATCAGCACGCGGGCGCCGTTCTCGGCCAGCAAGAGGGCGGCGAGGACGAACCAGGGCTGCTGGCGGTGGCGGTCGGCGTAGGACGGCCAGTCGAGGTCGGCGGCCGGGGTCACCTCTGCGGGCGCGGCGAAGCTGGCCCGCGCGGCGCGCACGAAGCCGGCGAGCTCGGGCCCGCTCTCGCCCTTGTAGCGCAGCACCAAGAGGAAGGCGCCGAGCTGCTCGGGCGTCACCTCTCCGGCCAGCACCATGGCCATGGCGTCGGCCGCCTCGTGCTCCTCCAGGTCGCGCGACAGGTTGGGGCCGCGGCCGACGACGCGCAGGTACTTGGCGAAGGGATGATCCCCGGTCATGGCGCGCTCGCTCCTCACTGGCGATCGCAGTATAGCCTCGCGGCGCCCGGCACTCGACGATTGGGCGCGGCGGTGGGACAGGATAAGCTCGCCGCGCCTTGGGGGACGGCGAGCTTGGGGGCGATCGGCGATGAGATCCTACTGGCTGCAAGAGGCGCTCGGCGCCGAGGCCGACGAGGCGCGCCCGCTCGAGGGCGAGCAGCGCGCCGACGTCTGCATCGTCGGCGGCGGCTACTGCGGCCTCTGGACCGCGCTCAGGCTCAAGGAGATCGACCCCGGGCTCGACGTCGCCGTGGTCGAGGCCGACATCTGCGGCGGCGGGGCGAGCGGGCGCAACGGCGGCTTCATCCTCAGCTGGTGGGCCAAGTTCGGCTCGCTCAAGAAGATCTGCGGGCCTGAGGAGGCGCTGCGGCTGGCCCGGGCCTCGGCCCAGGCCACCGCCGACATCGGGGCGTTCTGCGCCGCCCACGAGATCGATGCCCACTACCGCGGCGACGGCTGGCTGTGGACCGCCACCAGCGCGGCCCAACTCGGCGCCTGGAACGACCTCGTGGACGAGCTCGAGCGCTACCAGGTCACCCCCTTCGAGGCCCTGAGCCCGGAGCAGGCCGCGGCGCGCTCGGGCACGCGAGCGAGCCTGGCCGGCATCTTCGAGAGCACCGCGGCGACGGTGCAGCCGGCGCTGCTCGCCCGCGGCCTGCGCCGCGCCGCCATCGCCAAGGGGGTGCGAATCTACGAGCGCTCGCCGATGCGGGCGCTCGAGCGCTCGGGCCCGCCCAGGGTCCGCACGCCCAAGGGTACGCTCCGCGCCGAGCGGGTGGTGCTGGCGCTCAACGCCTGGGCCGCGCGCTTCCGCGAGCTCAGGCGCAAGATGGTGGTGCTGGGGAGCGAGATGGTGGTGACCGAGGCGGTGCCGGCGCGGCTCGCCGAGATCGGCCTCGACCACGGCCTCGCGATCTCGGACTCGCGCAACCTGGTGCACTACTACCGCACCACCCTCGACGGGCGCATCGCCTTCGGCAAGGGCGGCGGGCCCTTCGCCTTCGCCAACCGGGTCGGCACCAAGTACGACCGCCCCTCGGCCTTCGCGGCCGAGGTCGAGCGCAACCTGCGCCTGCTCTATCCCATGCTCGCCGACGTCCCGGTGAGCATGGCCTGGAGCGGCCCCATCGACCGCACCGTCAAGGGGCTGCCCTTCTTCGGCCGCCTCGGCGGGCGCGAGGACATCGTCTACGGCGCCGGCTTCTCGGGCAACGGCGTCGGCCCCACCCACCTCGCGGGACGCATCCTGGCCTCGCTGGCGCTGGGCCTCGACGACGAGTGGTCGGGCTGCGGCCTGGTCGGGGCCGAGGTGGCGCGCTTCCCGCCCGAGCCCATCCGCTACCTCGGCGCCCGCGTGGTGCGCGCCGCCATCGGCCGCAAGGAACGCGCCGAGGACGCCGGCCGTGCCGCCGGCGCGCTCACCGAGCGGCTGGCGGCGCTGGCGCCCGCCGGGCTGGTGCCGGTGGCGGAGAAGAGCGCGGCCAAGGAGCCGTAGGGTGCCCCGCGTGGCGCTTGAACGCATCCCAGCCACATGCATCGTGACTGGGCGTATCATGTGACTGTGCGAATTAAGGGGGAACATCATGTCCAAGCACGATTTCGCGCTCGAGGAGTTCGCCGCGCGCCAGGCCAGGGTGCGGGCCGAGATGGAGCGCCAGGGGATCGACCTTCTGCTGGTGATCCAGCCGGCCAACGTGGCCTGGCTGATCGGCGCCCGGCACAAGGCTTATCAGGAGCTCCAGTGCCTCTTTTTCACCCTCGAGGAGGCGCCGCTCACCTTCCTCACCCGGCTCGCCGACGTGGCCGAGGTCGAGGACCTGAGCCTCGCGGAGGAGGTACGCGGCTGGGCCGGACGCGAGCCCGAGGACCCGGTCGAAGCGGTGCGGCGCATGCTCGACGAGAAGGGCTGGCGCGGCCGCCGCATCGGCCTCGAGGCGCCGCGCTACTACCTCGACGTCCACGATTACCTGGGGCTCCACGAGATGCTGGGCGAGGCCCTGAAAATGGACGCCACCATGTTGATCGAGCCCATGAAGTGGGCCAAGTCGGCGGCCGAGGTGGCCTATATCCGCAAGGCGGCCGAGATCGCCGACGCCGCCCAACGGACCATGGTCGAGGTCTGCAAGGTCGGCATGACCGAGTTCGAGGTCGCGGCCGAGGTCAACCGCACCCTGATGCGGCGGGGCAGCGATCAGGCGCCGAGCCCCCAGAACCTGACGAGCGGCGAGCGCACTGGCCACTCCCACGGCGCCCCCAGCGACCGGCGGATCGCCGCCGGCGACATGATCTGCAACGAGTTCGGCGCCGCCTACAGGCGTTACTGCTCGACCATCGGCCGCCAGTTCGTGATGGGGCCGCCGACGCCGCGCCAGCGCGAAGTCTTTCAGGTGGTGCGGGACGCCTGCGACGCCCTGATCGCCACCGTGCGCGCCGGCATCCCGGCGCGCGAGCCCCACCTCGCGGCCAAGGCGGTGATCGCCGAGGCCGGACTCGACGCCTATCGCCTGCACACTTCAGGCTACGGCATCGGACCCTGCTACCCGCCGTCGTGGGGCGAGAACATCCATTTCATGGATGACGGGACGCAAATCCTCGAGCCCGGCATGGTGATGTCGGTGGAGCCGCCGGTGATCATCAACGCGGAAGGACTGGGCGTGCGCTTGGTCGACAACGTGCTGGTCACCGAGGGCGGCTGCGAGCTGCTCTCGGGCTTCAGCCGCGACCTGATCGAGCTCTAAGCGACGGCCTGCGCCCCGCCCCGAACCCGCGGGCGCTACTTCACCAGCGTGACGCTGCCGCGGTGGCTGACCTCGACCGCGTCGAGGCAGTCGAAGTCCTCGCCCTGGTCGTGGTCGCACTCGATGATGTCGTTGAGCAGCACCCGGGCGACGCCGCCGCAATCGAACGGCGAGAGCACGAACGAGCGGAGATGGGTCTTGAGCGGCCGCAGGCGGCCGAAATGGGTGCTGGCGCGGCTGGTGATGACGCCGTCGTGGTCGAAGAACACCAGGTCGGCGCTGAATCTCGAGAAGGCGACCTCGAGACGGTTGGTGACCACGAGGTCGAAGCGGCAGCCCTCGCCGTCCTGCTCGAGCCGGTTGAGCTCGACCGAGAGCGCCTTCGACTGGGCCCCGGCCGTCGCCCCCCCGGCGGGGCTGAGCAGCACCCCCAACCCTAGGACCGCCAGCCATTGCTTGAGCATCCGAGCCTCCCCTTACCGGCCGCCGGAGCATATCCAGAAATCCGCCGATTGGGTAGCCATCGGTCGGCGGGGTAGCGCCGGCGCCCGCCCCCCCCGGCCGTGAACCGCCCGGCCGAGGCTCTCAGCCGCCGGTGCAAATAAGTCGCATTATTATCAATGACTTGGCCCGGGGCGCCGGACCGGGCGCCGGATCGGGCGATGACGAGGGGACGGGCCCGGCGTGGCGCTCAAATAAGTCTGCTCGCGGCCATTGACAAACGCCGCGCGGCTCTCTAATTGACAATCCTGGAATGCGGACTAATTCAGTACTGATTAGGCCAGAAGGGGAAATCCGATGATTCGGATGAGCCGGCTCGCGGACTACGGCGTGATCCTGATGACCCACATCGGCAACCGCTCCGACGTCCTGCTCAGCGGCCCGGAGATCGCGGCCGAGCTGAAGTTGCCGGCGCCGACCGTGAGCAAGGTGCTCAAGCGCCTCGGCCAGGCCGGACTCTTGAGCTCCTATCGCGGCGTCAAGGGCGGCTACACCCTGGCACTGGCGCCCGAGGAGGTCTCGGTGGCCGACATCATCGCCGCCGTCGAGGGGCCGATCGCGCTCACCGAGTGCATCGACGACGCCCCCGGCGCCTGCGGCATCGAGTCGTTCTGCCCCACGCGCCGCAACTGGCGGATCATCAACGACGTGGTGCGGGACGCGTTGTCCAAGGTCTCGCTGGCCGAGATGATGTCGCCGTTCCCGGCCCTTTTCGCCAAGAGCGCGGTCGCCGAGCGCCAGCGCCCCCTGGCCTCGAGGGCAACGGCGGCGTTGGCCACCGCGAACAAGGAAATCGGAGCGGAGTAGGGAGCCATGGCGGCCAACGCCGATACCATCGAGACCGTCGAAGCGCTCACCGGTGGCGAGTACGGCTTCGGCTTCGTCACCGACATCGAGGCCGAGTTCGCGCCCAAGGGCCTCAACGAAGACATCGTCGCCTTCATCTCGGCCAAGAAGAAGGAGCCCAGCTGGTTGCTGGAGTGGCGCCTCAAGGCCTACCGCCATTGGCTCGAGCACATGCTGCCGGCGAAGGAGCCGGCCTGGGCCAAGGTCTCCTTCCCGCCGATCGACTACCAGGACGCCTACTACTACGCCGCGCCCAAGACCGGGGACGGGCCCAAGAGCCTGGACGAGGTCGACCCCGAGCTGCTGCGCACCTACGAGAAGCTCGGCATCCCGCTCAAGGAGCAGGAGTTCCTCTCCGGGGTCGCCGTCGACGCCGTGTTCGACAGCGTCTCGGTGGGCACCACCTACAAGGAGAAGCTGGGCGAGCTCGGCATCGTCTTCTGCTCCTTCTCCGAGGCCGTGCACGAGCACCCCGAGCTGGTGCGGAAGTACCTCGGCTCCGTGGTGCCCTACGCCGACAACTTCTACGCCACCCTCAACTCGGCGGTGTTCAGCGACGGCTCGTTCGCCTACATCCCGCCCGGCGTGCGTTGCCCCATGGAGCTCTCGACCTACTTCCGCATCAACGCCGCCAACACCGGGCAGTTCGAGCGCACCCTGGTGATCGCCGACGAGGGCAGCTACGTCAGCTACCTCGAGGGCTGCACCGCGCCGATGCGGGACGAGAACCAGCTCCACGCCGCGGTGGTCGAGCTCATCGCCATGGAGGGCGCCGAGATCAAGTACTCGACGGTGCAGAACTGGTACCCGGGCGACAAGGACGGCAAGGGCGGCATCTACAACTTCGTCACCAAGCGCGGCGCCTGCCGCGGGCGCAACTCGAAGATCTCCTGGACCCAGGTCGAGACCGGCTCGGCGATCACCTGGAAGTACCCGAGCTGCATCCTTCAGGGCGACAACTCGGTGGGCGAGTTCTACTCGGTGGCCGTCACCAACAACTGCCAGCAGGCCGATACCGGCACCAAGATGATCCACATCGGCAAGAACACCCGCAGCACCATCATCTCGAAGAGCATCTCGGCGGGCCGCGCCCAGAACACCTACCGCGGCCTGGTGCGGGTGCTGGCGGGCGCCCATGGGGCGCGGAACTACACCCAGTGCGACGGGCTCTTGATCGGCGACCGCTGCGGCGCCCATACCGTGCCCTACATCGAGGTCAAGAACCGCTCGGCCAAGGTCGAGCACGAGGCCACCACCTCGCGGGTCAGCGACGACCAGATGTTCTATTGCCGCCAGCGCGGGCTCTCGGAAGAGGACGCGCTGACCATGATCGTCAACGGCTTCTGCAAGCAGGTGCTGCAGGAGCTGCCGATGGAGTTCGCGGTCGAGGCTCACAAGCTGGTCGGCATCAGCCTCGAAGGCAGCGTCGGTTGAGGGAGCCAGAGCCAGTGTCAGATCCAGTGCCGGGGCAGAACGAGAGCGCCATGCTCGAGATCAAGAACCTCCATGTCAGGGTGGAGGACCAGGAGATCCTGCGCGGCGTCGAGCTCACCGTGAAGAGGGGCGAGGTGCACGCCATCATGGGCCCCAACGGCTCGGGCAAGAGCACGCTGTCATATGTGCTGGCGGGGCGCGAGGGCTATGAGGTGAGCCAGGGCGAGGTGCTCTACGAGGGCCGCGACCTCTTGGCCATGGCGCCCGAGGAACGGGCCTGTGCCGGCCTCTTCCTGGCCTTTCAGTACCCGGTCGAGATTCCCGGCGTCGGCGCCATGAACTTCCTCAAATCGGCGCTCAACGCCCAGCTCAGGCATCGCGGCGAGCCGGAAGTCGACGCCATGGACTTCCTCAAGCTGGTGCGCGCGAAGGTGGCGGCGCTGGAGATGGACGAGAAGCTCCTGCGGCGCGCCGTCAACGTCGGCTTCTCGGGCGGCGAGAAGAAGCGCCACGAGATCCTTCAAATGGGGGTGCTCGAGCCCCGCCTCGCGATCCTCGACGAGACCGATTCCGGCCTCGACATCGATGCCCTGCGGATCGTCGCCGACGGCATCAACCGGCTGCGCTCGCCCGAGCGCGCCTTCGTGGTGATCACCCATTACCAGCGCCTGCTCGGTTACGTGGTGCCCGACCGGGTGCACGTGCTGGGCGAGGGCCGCATCGTCGAGTCGGGCGGCAAGGACCTGGCCCTGACCTTGGAGGAGAAGGGTTACGCCGCCTTCGGCCTCACGGACCGGAGCGCGGCCGCCTGAGGGCGGCGGCGCGGGCAACGAGCAGGGTCTTAAGCAGATGGCCTCTGGTGACGCGATCGCCGCCTACGGGCGCCGCTTCGAGGAGCTGAAACCCTCGTTGCCGGGCGCCGGCATTGGCTGGCTCGAGGCGCTGCGCGGCCGGGCGATCGAGCGCTTGACCGAGAACGGCTTCCCGACCCGCAAGATCGAGGCCTTCAAGTTCACCGATCTCACCCGCCTCAACCGGACCGCGTTCGACCCCGCGCTTCCCCCAACCAACGGCCTCGCCAAGGAAGCCCTGGCGCCCTATCTGCTCGAGGACGGACCCGCGCATCTGCTGGTCTTCGTCGACGGCCGCCACCGCCCCGAGCTTTCCGATCTGGGGGCGTTGCCGCAAGGAGTCAGCGTGGCCAGCCTGGCCGAGGTGCTGGCGGCGGCGCCGCACTGGCTCGAGGCGGCGCTGGCCGCGCCGCCGCCCTCGGACGGCGAGGCGCTGCTGGCCTTCAACACCGCCTTCATGCGGGACGGCGCGGTGCTGCGGCTCGCGCCCGGGGTGCGGCTCGAGACGCCGCTCCACCTCTTGTTCGTGACCAGCCCCGCGGGCGCCGAGCGCGCCATGGCGCTGCGCAACCTGATTCTCGCCGAGGAGGGAAGCTCGGCCACGGTGCTCGAGAGCTATGCCGGCGAGGGCGCCGGGCGCTACCTCACCAGCGCCGTCACCCAAGTGGTGGTGGGCGAGGGCGCGGCGCTGCGCCACGCCAAGCTCCAGGACGAGGGCTCGGACGCCATCCATCTCGCCGCCACCAGCGCCGCCCTCGCCACGGGCAGCAGCTACGCGAGCTTCGCCCTCAGCCTCGGCGGGCGGCTGGCGCGCAACGACATCGCCGCTCTGCTCGATGGCTCCGGCATCGACTGCGATTTGTCCGGCGCCTATCTCGGCCGTGGCCGCCAGCATCTCGACACCACCACCTGGATCGATCACGCCAAGCCCGGCAGCACCAGCCGCGAGCACTATATGGGGGTGCTCGACGAGTCCGCCCACGGCGTCTTCCAGGGCAAGATCACGGTGCGACCCGACGCTCAAGCGAGCGACGCCCACCAGCTCAACAAGAACCTGCTCCTTTCCGACCGTGCCCAGGTCGACACCAAGCCCGAGCTCGAGATCCACGCCGACGACGTCAAGTGCTCCCACGGCGCCACCGCCGGCGAGCTCGACGCCGACTCGCTGTTTTACCTGAGGGCGCGGGGGCTCGACGAGGAGCTGGCGCGGCGGCTGCTGATCGAGGCCTTCATCGCCGACGTGGTCGACCACGTCGAGGCGACGGCGGTGCGCGAGCACCTCAAGCGGGCGGTGCTGGGCTGGCTGCGCCGGGATCGCAATTGAGGAGGATCGCGAAGCCATGAACATAGGCGCCCTCGACCGCTCCAGCGCGGGTTCGAACCTGATCGGGTTCGACGTCGAAAGCGTGCGCGAGGACTTTCCGATCCTCAAGCAGGAGATCTACGGCAAGCCGTTGGTGTTCCTCGACAGCGCCGCCAGCGCCCAGAAGCCGCGCGCCGTCATCGAGGCGATGAAGCACTGTTACGAGGAGGAGTACGCCAACATCCACCGCGGCATCTATTACCTAAGCATGCGCGCCACCGAGGCCTTCGAGGAGGCCCGCGACAAGGTCCGGCGCTTCCTGAACGCGGCCGAATCGCGCGAGATCGTTTTCGTGCGCGGCGCCACCGAGGCCATCAACCTGGTGGCCCAGAGCTATGGCCGGACCTTCCTGCGGCAAGGCGACGAGATCGTCATCACCGCCATGGAGCATCACTCCAACATCGTGCCCTGGCAGTTCCTGAGGGACGAGAAGGGGCTCGCGCTGCGGGTGGCGCCGATCGACGACGATGGCGAGTTCCTGCTCGAGGAATACGAGAAGCTCCTCAACCCGCGCACCAAGCTGGTCTCCGTGATCCACGGCTCCAACGCCATCGGCACCATCGCCCCGGTGCGCGAGATCATCCGCCTGGCCCACGCCCGCGGCATCCCGGTCCTGATCGACGGCTGCCAGGCGGTGCCCCACCTGCAGGTCGACGTCCAGGAGCTCGACTGCGACTTCTACGTCTTCTCGGGCCACAAGCTCTATGGACCCACGGGCATCGGCGTGCTCTACGGCAAAGCCGCGCTCTTGGAGGCCATGCCCCCCTACCAGGGCGGCGGCGAGATGATCACCTCGGTGACCTTCGAGAAGTCCGAGTTCAACGTCATCCCCTACAAGTTCGAGGCCGGGACGCCCCATATCGCCGGCGCCGTCGGTCTCGGCGCGGCCATCGACTACGTCGGCGCGCTCGGCATCGAGGACGTAGGCAGCCACGAGCGCGGCGTGCTCGAGCACGCCACCCGGCTGCTCTCCGAGATGGCGGGCGTGCGCCTCGTCGGCACCGCGGCCGACAAGGCCAGCATCCTCTCCTTCGTCATCGACGGGGTGCACGCCCACGACGTCGGCACGGTGCTCGACCACCAGGGGGTGGCGGTACGCGCTGGCCATCACTGCGCCCAGCCGGTGATGGAGCGCTTCGGCGTCGACGCCACGGTGCGCGCCTCGTTCGCTCTCTACAACACGGTCGAGGAGGCCGAGGCCCTGGCGGCGGCGGTCGCCAAGGTTCGGGAGATTTTCGGCTGATGTTCGATCTGCGCGAGCTCTATCAGGAGGTGATCCTGGATCACAGCCGCCAGCCCCGCAACTTCGGCGCTCCCGAAGCGGCCAACCGCGAGGCCCGCGGCGACAATCCGCTGTGCGGCGACCGGGTCACGGTCTACGCCCGCGTCGAGGGCGAGGTGGTGCGGGAGGTGGGCTTCGAGGGCCGGGGTTGCGCCATCTCGATGGCCTCGGCGTCGCTGATGACCGAGGCGGTGAAGGGCAAGACGGTGGACCAGGCGCGAGCCATCTTCGAGCGTTTCCACAAGCTGGTGACCGGCAAGGTCGAGAACGCGGACGGCGACGACGAGCTCGAGAAGCTGCGGGTGCTGGCGGGGGTGCGCGATTACCCGATCCGGGTCAAGTGCGCGACCCTCCCCTGGCACACCCTCAGCGCGGCGATGAGCCGGAGCACGGACAAGGTAACCACCGAGTGAGAGGCACGCGCGCGCTGCCGACGACGGAGGAGCGAGAAGAGGGCAGGGGAGCGAGAAGAGAAGGAATGACAGAGCTTAGCCGCGAACAGGTTCTCGACGCGCTTGCCACGGTCACCGACTTCGATCGGGGCGCCGACGTGGTGAGCCTCGAGATGATCTCGGGCCTCGAGGTCAGCGGCTCCCACGTGCGCTTCGCGGTCGAGGTCGATGCCCGCGACGGCGCCGCCAGGGAGCCCTTGCGCGTCGCCTGCGAGGGCGCGGTGCGGGCGCTGCCGGGGGTCGACGCCGTCACCGCCGTGCTCACCGCCCATCGCGAGCCGGGCGCCGGCTCCGACGACCCGCCAGCGGACGAGCGGGAGGCGCTCAAGGACAAGGTCATCGAGGCCATCCGCGGCATCTACGACCCCGAGATCCCGGTCAACATTTACGAGCTCGGCCTGATTTACGAGGTCGACGTCGACCCGGACGGCAACGTCTACGTAGAGATGACCCTGACCACCGCGGGCTGCCCGGTGGCCGGCAGCATGCCCGGCGAGGTCGAGGCGACGGTGCGCATGAACGTACCCGAGGCGGGCGAGGTGCGCGTCAATCTGGTCTGGGATCCGCCCTGGACCATGGACCGGATGTCCGAGGCGGCGCGCCTCGAACTCGGGTTCTTCTGAGCCGAGGTCGCGGTGGCCGGCGCGAGCGGGCCCTGACGCGACCGCTGGAGACACAGTTACGAGCACAGCTACGAGCACAGCTACGAGGAAGGAGCAGGTGACGACGATGAGTGACAATCCGGTATTCGACCGCATCCGCGGGGACATCGACGCCGACGACGTGGTGCTCTACATGAAGGGCACGCCGGTCTTTCCCCAGTGCGGCTTCTCGGCCATGGTGGTGCAGATCTTAAGCCACGTCGGGGTCAAGTTCACCGGCATCGACGTGCTGACGGACCCCGGCCTACGCGACGGCATCAAGGCCTTCAGCGAGTGGCCGACGATCCCCCAGCTTTACGTCAAGGGCGAGTTCGTCGGCGGCTGCGACATCGTTCGCGAGATGTTCGAGGCCGGCGAGCTGAGCTCGCTCCTAAGCGAGAAGGGCATCCAGACCGAAGCCGCGTGAGAAATTGGGGTCAGACTCCATTTAATTGCAAGTCCCGCAATTAAATGGAGTCTGACCCCAATTTCTTAGACCGCCTCGACCTTGGGCGCCGGGGCGGGCGCCGG
>CBDUZE010000086.1:0-12412 GCA_965371625.1 uncultured Alphaproteobacteria bacterium | reverse complement strand
TGTTTTCGACGACCACCATTTCCTCCCCCTGAACCGCCTCGAAGCCCATTTCGGCGATCGCCGCGGTGCCGTCTTGCAACAGCCGGGTCTTGTAATCGGGGTCGGTCCAGGCCCGCGCCACCACCTTGGCCCCGTTCCAAGGACCGAGACGGTTCTCGAACATGTCGATCAGCTCGTCGATCGCGCTGGACTCGATCAAACCCTTTTCGAGCAAAAGGGATTCCAGCGCCTTGATCCGCAACGCCGTCTCTGAATCCGGTCCAGGTATGCCGTCGGAACTCATGCCGACCTCCCCAGCCTAGTCTTCATTTTGGATGCCCACCCTATCACGAGCGCACCCGGAAAGCCGATGCTGTTCTCTAATTCCGGTATTGGGTTCAAGCTCCCCGTGACATACCTGCCGGGTCCACTGTTCTCTCCGCGGTGGGGGCTTTGCCCTCCGCATCATGGCGCTAGGTGACGTTGGCGGATCGATGTTGAAGACGCGTTTGGCCAGCCTGAGGCCCCAGGTTTTCAGCGCACACCAATGCGGGACGCGAGTGAGCAGCACGCCAGCGACCTCGACGAAGTCCATTCGGGCGCTCGCGCGGGCACCAGGGCGCCCGGGGTCGCGGCAATCCCGTACCCCCGTCGCGCTTCCCGCCCGCCGTCCCTTCCGCCACAATGGGCGGCGAGCGATGGAATTGGTGCAATGATCCGATTCGGCGCCCCCGACGACATGCGGTGGCTCGGTTCCGTGCAGGAGGTCCGGATCACGGTCTTCGACGGCCAGCGCGACGTCGTCTGCCGCGTCAGCCACGGCTGGCTGTCCGAGAACTGCGGTGACCCCGCCCCCGGGGCGCAGGCGCTGGCCGCGGCCCAGGCCCATTTCGCCGCCATCACCGACCTGGTGAGCCTCAAGATCGCCGTCGGCGCCTTCGAGGCGGATGGCTCGGTGCTGCTCAGGCCCACGACCTGACGGCGCCCGGGCGGGGCCGGCGGCAAGGGGCCGCCGTTCAGCGCCGCAAGGGGTAGAAGTCGACGGGCTGCATCAGCTTGTTCTCCTGCATCTCGAGCGCCCCCAGCTTGGCGCTCTCCCCGGTGTAGGCGACCCACTCCGGGTCAGCCCACATGGCGGCCCGCCGCGCCTCGCGGTCGGCGGCGTCCTGGTAGACCCAGATATGGAGGTACTGGTTGGGATTGCCGGTCTCGGTGACGAGGAAGGCGAGGGGCTCGCCGAGATGGCGCGCCTGCGGCGCCTTGCCCATCTTCTCGTAGAGCGCCAGGTGGGCCTTTATGGTGGCGGGTCGGCAGGTGTAGGTGCGGACGTCGAGCAGCATCAAATCCTCCTTGCTCACAGGGCTCATGGGCGTCGTCAAGCGCGGAAGGCTTGACCGAGGCCGGGCATCGGCTCGGCGCTGAGGTCGCCGGGCGCGTCTTAGAACTCGAGGATCGCGCTCCACACCAGGGCCGCCAGCACCGCCGCGCCGTAGAACGTCACCACCACGATCAGGAGGAACGCCAGGTTTCCCGCCGTTCGCAAAGGGTGGCGGTCGCGGTCATGGCTGCGTCTGGTGCCGCCGCGGCGCTCCCGGTCGGCGACGACGGTGATGTAGTAGCGGGAGCGGAAGAGGGGCAGGCTGAAGCGGATGTCGATGAGGTGGCGGCGCCAACGCCCGGCGCCGAGGGCCTCGGCGATGGCCGCCCGCTGGGCCTCGGTGAGGCCTTCGCGCACCTCCTCGGGCAGCGCCGCAAGCGGGTCGCCCGCGCCCTCATCGATCGAGTTCGAGTTCTCCCCCGCCATGGCCCCGGTCTACGCGCCTCGCCGTCGCCCCGCGCCGCCTTTGCCCCATCTTCCGGGCAATCCGCGGCCTTTGCAATCGACTTCGGCGCCGACCTGGGCTCTCACTCCCGCACCCGTCGCTTCGACTGGTAGAGCGACACCACCAGTCCGATGCCCAGCGAAACCGTGATGTCGTCGCGAAACAACGGGCTGCCCGAATTGGTGGCGCCGTGGTGAAAATCGGTTCGCAGGGCGAAAAAGGAGCGGATGCGCGGGTTGATCTGCTTGGTCAGCAAGAGCTCGAGCTTGGTACCGAGATAGCCCCCTTGGGCGCGGAAGGCGGGCCGCGTCGCCGTGGCGAAGGCCGGCGACACCTCGTAGAAGTACTCCATCAGGTCCTCGGTGGCGAAGCTCGGGACGACCCCCAGCTTGAGCTCGAGACCACTGCCCAGAAAGTTCTCGTTCTGATAGGCGATCTGGGGCGCGAAGACGATGCCGCGGAACTCGATCTCGGAGCTGAAGTTGGTCGAGAAGGCGGCGCGCACGGGGAACTCGAGATCGATCCGGGCGTCGCGGGCGGCGCGCAGCGCCGTGTACTGCAGCCTGGGTCCCAGCTCGCCCAACCAGTCCAGGTCCGGCATGCCGCGCCGGGCGTCGTTGTCGTCCGAATCGGAGGGGAACGAGCCGCTCAGGCTGACGTCGAGCTCGAAATCGTGGCGCCGTAGGATGCGGCCGCGGAGGAAGCCCCGGTCGCCGGCGCGGAGGAACTCGCCGCGATAGGCGACGTAGGGCAGGCCGATGCCCTGGAGATGGTTCTGGCCCGCCGCCGGGTAGTCGGGCACGTAGCCGCCGCCGCCCACCACTCCGAGCTCGAGAAGCGGTTTGCCGGCGGGTTCCGTGGCCTGGGCGGCGACGGCCCCAGCCATGGCAAAGCCGATGAGCGCTAGCACCCACATCCTTGGGCGACACCGCATGCGCCACTCCTCGAATCGGTTGGGCCGCGGCCGCCGACGACCGGCGCTCGGGCCCCGCCGCTCTAATAGCGCACCCGGGCGGCGCAACGCCAGTCCGGGGCGGCCCGCGGAGCGGAATATCACCACGGCTGAGCGCTGGCGGCGGCGCTCCCGGTTCTTGTCAGCGGCCGGCATTGGAGTAAGCTCATGGTGGGCCGGTCGGCGGCGGCTTGTCCTCTGAGCCCGCGCGCGCCCGGCGCGCCGGCGGCACCGGCACGGCGTCAGGAAGGGCATGCCATGCAGTCGAAGGACAGGGAGCAGAAGGCCCAGCGGATCGAAATGGTGGCGGCGCTTCTGCGCCAGCGCCTCAGCGGGGCCGGAGCCGAGCCGGTCGAGCGCTTCCTCCGCCAGTACTATGTCAACGTTGCGCCCGAGGACGTGCTGGGCCAGTCGGCCGAGAACCTCTACGGGGCGGCGCTGTCGCTGTGGAAGTTCGCCGAGTGCCACGCTTCGGGCGAGGCCGAGATCCGCGTCTATAACCCAAGCCTCGAGGAGCACGGCTGGCACTCGCCCCACACCATCGTCGAGGTGGTCAACGACGACATGCCGTTCCTGGTCGATTCGGTGCGCGCCGAATTCGAGCGTCGCGGCCTCGCCGTGCACCTGATGGTGCACCCCGTCCTGCATTTCAGGCGCGACAAGGACGGCAACCTGATCGAATTCCTGGACGAGCCGGGGCAAGACGACGGCGCGGTGCCCGAGTCCCTGATGCACGTCGAGGTCAGCGAGCAGACCCAGGCCGACGCCCTCGAGGCCATCCGGGAGGGCGTCCACAAGGTACTGGACGACGTGCGTGCCACGGTCGACGACTGGCGGCCCATGCTGCGGCGCCTCGACGAGGCGACCCAGTCACTCGACCGCGCCCCCGCTTCCTTCGACCCCGAAGAGGTGGCGGAGACCAGGGCCTTCCTCGAGTGGCTCGCCGACAACCACTTCACCCTGCTCGGCTACCGCGAGTACGACTACAAGGGCAAGGGCGGCGAGAGCGCCTTCAAGATCGTCAAGGACTCAGGGTTGGGCGTGCTGCGCGATCCGAGCTTCCACGTTCTGGTGGGGGCCAAGGGCCTGAGCGCGGTCACGCCCCAGGTGCTCGAGTTCCTGAAGAAGCCCGAGCTCATGATCGTCACCAAGACCAATATGCGCGCGACCGTGCACCGCCGGGCCTACATGGATTACATCGGCATCAAGCGCTTCGACGGGCGGGGGCAGGTAATCGGCGAGCGCCGCTTCATCGGCCTTTTCACCTCGATCGCCTACAACCAGAGCCCGCGCTACATCCCCTTCCTCAGGCGCAAGATGTTTCAGTCGCTGGCGAAGGCGGGTATGGCGCCCGAAGGTCACGACGGCAAGGCGCTGGTCAACATCCTCGAGGGCTTCCCCCGCGACGAGCTCTTCCAAATCTCGGAACAGGAGCTCTACGAGACCGCGATGGGCATCCTGCAGCTCCAGGGGCGCCCGCGCATCCGCCTCTTCGTGCGCCGCGACAAGTTCGGGCGCTTCGCCTCGTGCCTGGTCTTCGTGCCCCGCGAGCGTTACAGCACCGACCTGCGCCGCTGCTTCGAGGCCGTGCTCGCCGCCGCCTACAACGGCCGCAATTCGGCCTTCTACGTCCAGGTCGGCGATGCGGCGCTGGCCCGCATCCACTTCATCGTCGGCACCGAGCCCGCGACCGCGGCCGATCCGGTTACCGCCGAGGTCGAGGCCGAGCTGGTCGAGGCCGCGCGCTCCTGGGAGGACACGCTCTACGACGCCCTCATCGAGCACTCGGGCGAGGAGAAGGGCAACCGCCTGTGGAGCCGTTACCAGAGCGCCTTCCCGGTGTCCTACCGCGAGCTCTTCAACGACCAGATGGCGCTCTTCGACATCGCCCGGATCGAGGGTTTGAGCGGGGCCGACGACATGGCCATAAACCTCTACCGGCCGATCGAGGAGCCCGAGGAGTCGGTGTACTTCAAGATCTACCATCCGGGCCAGACCTTGGCCCTCTCCGATTGCCTGCCGATGCTCGAACACCTGGGCTTCAAGGTGCTCGAGGAGCGTCCCTACCGGGTCGACCTGAGCGACGGCGGCGTGGTGTGGATCCACGACCTGCGCATGGTCGAGCCGAGCGGCTTGAGCGTCGACCTCGGCGCGCTCAAGGACAAGTTTCAGGACGCTTTCACCAAGGTCTGGCAGGGCGAAATCGAGAACGACGGCTTCAACCGGCTGGTCACCCGCGCCGGGCTCGGCTGGCGCGAGGTCGTCATCCTTCGCGCCTACTGCAAATACCTGCGCCAGGCGGACATCACTTTCAGCGACCGTTACCTGCAAGAGACCCTGGTTCAGAATCCGACCATCGCCCGGCTGCTCGTCGATCTCTTCCATACCCGGTTCGACCCCAAGCAGGACAAGAACCGGAAGAAGCGCGCGGCCCGCATCGAACGCGAGATCGGGGCCGAGCTCGACGCCGTCGAGGCGCTCGACGAGGACCGCATCCTGCGGCGTTTTCTCAACCTCGTGCAGGCAATGCTGAGGACCAACTACTACCAGCGCGACGCCGCCGGCGGACACAAGCCCTACATTTCGTTCAAGTTCGCGAGCGCCGAGGTGGCCGAGCTTCCGCTCCCTCGTCCCTTCGTCGAGATCTTCGTCTACTCGCCCCGGTTCGAGGGCATCCACATGAGGGGCGGCCGCGTGGCCCGCGGCGGGCTGCGCTGGTCGGACCGGCGTGAGGACTTCCGTACCGAGATCCTGGGGCTGATGAAGGCGCAGATGGTGAAGAACGCGGTGATCATCCCGGTCGGCGCCAAGGGCGGCTTCGTGCCCAAGCACCTGCCGGCGGAAGGTGGCCGCGACGCGGTGCAGAAAGAGGGCATCGCCTGCTACAAGCTGTTCGTCTCGGGGCTCCTCGACATCACCGACAACCTCAAGGGCGGCGAGGTGGTGCCGCCCGCCGAGGTGGTGCGCTACGACGACGACGACCCCTACCTGGTGGTGGCGGCGGACAAGGGCACCGCCACCTTCTCCGACATCGCCAACGGCGTCGCCCGGGACTATGGCTTCTGGCTCGACGACGCCTTCGCCTCGGGCGGCTCGTCGGGCTACGACCACAAGGAGATGGCGATCACCGCCCGCGGCGCCTGGGAAGCGGTGAAGCGGCACTTCCGCGAGATGGGCAAGGATATCCAGAGCGAGGACTTCACCGTCTTCGGCATCGGCGACATGTCGGGCGACGTGTTCGGCAACGGCATGCTGCTGAGTGAGCACATCAAGCTGGTGGCGGCCTTCGACCACCGCAACATCTTCATCGACCCCGCTCCGGATGCGGAGAAGAGCTGGGCCGAGCGCAAGCGCCTCTACGAGCTGCCGCGCTCGTCCTGGGCCGACTACAAAGCGACGCTCTTGTCGAAGGGCGGCGCAGTCCTCGATCGCAAGGCGAAATCGGTCAAGCCCTCGCCCGAGGCCAAGGCGCTGTTCGGGCTCGAGCGCGACTCGATGACGCCCAACGAGCTCATCCGCGCGCTCCTCAAGGTGCCGGTCGACCTCATGTGGCTGGGCGGCATCGGCACCTACGTCAAGGCCTCGCACGAGAGCGACGCCGAGGTCGGCGACCGCGCCAACGACGCGCTGCGGGTCGACGGTCGCGAGCTCAAGTGCCGCGTCATCGGCGAGGGCGCGAACCTCGGCATGACCCAGCTCGGCCGCATCGAGTATGCCACCAAGGGCGGCCGGATCAACGTCGACGCCATCGACAACTCGGCCGGCGTCGACTGCTCGGACCACGAGGTCAACATCAAGGTGCTGCTGGGCGCGGTGGTGGCCGACGGCGAGATGACCGTAAAGCAGCGCGACCGCCTGCTCGCCGAGATGACCGAAGAGGTCGCGGCGCTGGTGCTCCAGGACAACTACCTGCAGACCCAGGCCATCAGCGTCGCCGAGGCGATGGGCGCCGACTTGCTCGAGCCCCAGGTCCGCTTCATGCGGACCCTCGAGCGCGAGGGCCGTCTCGACCGGGCGGTCGAGTTCCTGCCCGACGACGAGGCCCTGGCGGAGCGGCTGCGCGACCGCCAGGCCTTCACCCGGCCCGAGCTTTCGGTGCTGCTGGCCTATTCCAAGATGGCGCTCTACGACGACCTCCTGCACAGCGACGTGCCCGAGGACCCCTACCTTTCCACCGATCTCGTCAAGTACTTCCCGCGCCCCTTGCGCAAGCGCTTCGACAAGGCGCTCCAGGGCCACCGCCTGCGCCGCGAGATCATCGCCACCTTCGTCGCCAACAGCATGGTCAACCGGGCCGGCATCACCATTCTCCACGACATCATCGAGGAGACCGGAATGGCGGTGGCCGACGTTGCCCGCGCCTACGCGGTGACCCGCGACGCCTTCGGCCTGAGATCGCTGTGGACCGCGATCCAGAACCTCGACAACCAGGTGCCGGCGGTATTGCAGGGCGAGATGATATTGGCCGCCCGCGACCTAGTGCAGCACGCCACGCTGTGGTTCCTGCGCAACGCCCCCAAGCCCCTCGACATCGCCGCCACCATCGAGGCCTACCGGCCCGGGATCGCCGCCCTCGAGGACGGGCTCGAGGACTTCCTCGGCGAGATCGACGCCGTGGTCCTGGCCGACCAGCGCCGCCATTACCAGGACCAGGGCGTGCCCGACGCCCTGGCCCGCCGGATCGCCGCGCTCGAGGTCCTGGCCTCGGCCCCCGACATCGTGCTTTCGGCGGCGCAGTGCGCGCGCCCGGTGGGCGAGGTCGCCTGCGTCTACTTCGCGGTGGGCGCCACGCTGGGTCTCGATTGGTTGCGCACCAGCGCCGAGCGCATCGCCGTCGAGAGCCACTGGGAGCGTCTCGCGGTGACGGCCATCGTCGAGGATTTCTACGGCCAGCAGCGGGCGCTCACCAACGTGGTGCTGCGCGCCGCCGATGGCGCCGCCGGCGAGGCCGCGGTCGCCGCCTGGGGCGAGCGTCAGCGGACCGCGGTCGAGCGCTCGAGCCAGCTCATCAGCGAGTTCAAGGCGGCCGGCGGGCTCGACATTCCGAAACTGGCCATCGCCAACCGTCACTACCGCACCATGATCGTCGGCAGTTGAGCCCCGGCGGGGGGCGCCGGCGATGGCTGAGCGGAGCGCCCACCCAGGCCGTGGCACGCCGCTCCGCGGCCTCATCGGCTGGGCGCTATTCGACTGGGCCAACTCGCCCTTCACCACCCTCATCATCACCTTCGTGTTCGGCGCCTACTTCAGCCAGGGCATCGTCGGCGACGCGATCCGCGGCGCCGAGCTGTGGGGCTACGCGATCAGCGCCAGCGGCCTCGCCGTTGCTCTTCTGAGCCCGGTGTTCGGCGCCATCGCCGACGTCGGCGGCCGGCGCAAGCCCTGGCTCCTGGTCTTCACCGCGGTCTGCGTGGTGGGCTCGGCGATGCTCTGGTTCGCCGAGCCGGCGCCCCAATTCGCCGCCCTCGCCATGGTCTGGGTGATCGTCGCCAACCTCGGCTTCGAGTTCGGCATCGTCTTCAACAACGCCATGCTGCCCGACCTGGTGCCGGAGCGGCGCCTCGGGCGCTGGTCGGGCTGGGCCTGGGGGCTGGGCTACTTCGGCGGCCTGGCGGCGATGGTGGTGGCGCTCATGGGCTTCGTCCAGGCCGAATCGCCGCTCTTGGGCCTCGACACCGAAAGCGCCGAGCACGTGCGCATGGTGGGGCCCCTGGCGGCGCTGTGGTTCGTGGTCTTCGTGTGGCCGCTGTTCGCCTTCACCCCCGACCGGCCGGCGCTGCCGCTGGGGCTCGCCGCGCGCCTCGGCACCGGCCTCGCGAACCTCAGGGCGACGCTCGGCAACCTCAGGGGTCACGGCAACGTGGTGCGCTTCCTCATCGCCCGCATGATCTACGCCGACGGGCTCGCCACCGTGTTCGCCTTTGGCGGCATCTACGCCGCCGGCACCTTCGGCATGGCGCTCGACGAGGTGATCCTGTTCGGCATCGTGCTCAACCTCACCGCCGGGGTGGGCGCGGTGAGCTTCGCCTGGCTCGACGATTACCTGGGCTCGAAGCGCACCATCGTCCTTGCCCTGGTCGGCCTCATCATCACGGCGAGCGGGGCGGTGCTGACCCGCGACGTCACCTGGTTCTGGATCTGGGGCTCGGGCCTCGGCGTCTTCGTGGGCCCGGCCCAGGCCGCGAGCCGCTCGCTGATGGCGCGGCTCAGCCCGGCGAACTTAAGGACCGAGTTCTTCGGCCTCTATGCGCTCACCGGCAAGGCCACCGCCTTCATCGGCCCCTGGCTGGTGGCGGTGATCACGGCCTCGGCCGAGAGCCAGCGCTGGGGCCTCGCCAGCGTGCTCGCCTTCTTCGCCCTCGGGCTCGGGCTTTTGCTTACGGTCCGGGAGGAGCGCGACGCGGGGTGAGCGGCGGCCCCGGGTCGCTTGGAATCGCTCTCAGGCCGCGCCGACGCGGACCCTTGGGTCCGCTGCGGTGAGCGAAAAGACTCCAGAGCGGTTCCGATCAATGCGGAATCGCTCAAGCTCCCGGTCCCGGGGCGTCCTCGTTCGGGCCGCGCGGAGCGCTGGTAAATCACTCGAACGCCGGCCACCTCGCCCCTCCCAATCGACGACTTGGGGCGCCTCGAGGCGGGTCGGCAGGACGACGATCAGACCAATGGACTCATCCCCACGGCTATGGGATAAAGCGCTCAACAGCGAGCACCTGCCGGAGTTATGGATGGAGACCATATATCCCAGGAAATTCCGGCCACAAAACATCTCACCCGTGCGCCGTGACCCAGTGAGTAGCATCACCGTGATCCTGGTGATGGGCCCCCGTCCACGCTATCACGTTCAGGTCATCGAATGACCGCGGAGAGAACGACCAAAGCGGCCAATCGATTTTTATCAGTCGAGACAAATTGTCGAAAAACTCAATTTTTTTATTAGGATCTATTGTCGACATTGATCGACCGCTTCGTCTGATCCAGTGATCCGTTACCGAGGCAAGCTCGTAGGGATTTCGGAATGAATGTGGACAAGCTCTTTCTCGATATACTTCGACCGGGATCCCGGTCTTGGCCCGCACTGTATTTTGCGCGATGAGAGAACCCGTCCACAGCGGCGAAAACATGATTGCGTAGGAGCATGAAATGCACTTCGGACTGACCGAAGAACAACAGATGATGCAGGAGGTGGCGAAGAATTTCGCCAAGAACGAAATCCTGCCCACCCTTCAGGAAGACGAAGAAAATCACAGGTTCCGTCCTGAATTGGTCAAGAAGATGGCCGAGCTCAATTTTTTCGGTTGTGCCCTGCCGGAAGAATTGGGAGGCAACGGCTTCGGCTTTCTCGAGTCGGTTATCCTCGCCGAGCAGATCGCCGCGGTCAGCGGGTCATGGCGCCTGCCCTTCAACATGCAGAACTTGGGCCCCGCCCTAACGGTCAACAAGTTCGGCAGCGAGGAGCAGAAGCAGCGCTTCATTCCGGGCTGGATCAACGCCGATGCCATGGGCTTTTTCGCCATGACCGAACCCAATTCCGGTTCCGACGTCGCCGCCATGGGAACCACGGCCAGCGATCGCGGCGACCACTGGGAGCTCAACGGCCAGAAGATGTGGATCTCCAATGCCCATGTGGGCGACTGGGGCCTGGTTTACGCCTTCACCGACAAGAGCAAGAAACACAAAGGGATGACCTGCTTCATCGTCAACCTGAAGGGAAACGAGGGCATCGTCACCGCCGCGATCGAGACCAAGCTCGGGCTGCACTGCGCCCCCACCGGCGAGATCGCCTTCAGCGAGGCCAGAATTCCCAAAGACTCCGTGCTCGGCGAGGTCGGCATGGGCTTCCAGATTTGCATGTGGCAGCTCAACAACACCCGAATAGGCTGTGCCGCGGGCGCCATCGGCATCGCCGGCGGCGCCATCGAGGCGGCCATCGGCTACGCCAACGAGCGCACCCAGTTCGGCCGCAAGATTGGCGCCCATCAAATGGTCCAGGCCCAAATCGCCGAGATGGTCGCCGAGCATGAGGCCGCTCGACTGCTCGTCTATCGGGCGGCCTGGCTCAAGGATCAGGGACTGCCGAACCAGCACGAGACCTCTATGGCCAAGCTCTTCGCTTCAGAGACCGCCGTCCGTGCCGCCGGTGAGACGATGAAGATCTTCGGCAGCTACGGCTACTCCACCGAGTACCCCGCGCAACGCTTCCTTCGCGACGCGCACTCGCTGCGCATCGTCGAAGGAACCAGCAACATCCAAAAAATAATCATCGCCGGCATCTCCCTCGGGGACACCGTCAACCGTTAGTCCGGGCCGCCGACACCAAGCCTTCGGGCTCCAGGACAGGCTTCAAGAGGAGGTGAAACAATTCCATGCCGCGCAAGCAAACACCCCTGCGACCGTACTTCGAGAAGATGCCCGATATCGGCAAAGAGCTCAGCGAAGGAGAGCTCCGGCGCGCGAAAGAAAACCTCGATCTCATCCGCGAGCAGGAGGAGATCCTCGCCCGCGAGATCGAGCGGGTCAAGAAGGCGGGGATTCCCGCCGAGAAAATCCACGACCGGGGCGGAATGACCATCCACGACCGCCTCGACTATCTTGTCGACGGAGGCACCTGGAACCCCCTCCACTCGCTCTACAATCCCCTCGACAACGAAGAAGGATGCACCGGGGTGGTCAACGGCCTCGGAAAGATCGAGGGCAAGTGGGCGGTCATCATCGGTTTTGACAACAAGGTCATGGCCGGCGCCTGGATTGCCGGGCAGGCCGAAAACATCCTTATGGTCACCGACCTGGCCAAGCGTCTTAATGTTCCCCTGGTCTGGCTGACCAACTGCAGCGGCGTCAAGCTCATGGAGCAGGAGAGCGTCTACGCCGGTCGCCGCTCCAACGGGGCGCCCTTTTTTCGCCACGCCGAACTCAACCAGCTGGGAATTCCGATCCTCAACGCGATCTACGGAACCAACCCGGCCGGGGGCGGCTATCAGGGGATCAGCCCGACCATCCTGCTAGCCCACGACAAGGCCAACATTGCCGTCGGCGGGGCCGGAATCGTTGGCGGCATGAACCCCCGGGGACAGATCGACGTCGAAGGGGCGATGGCGCTCATCGAGGCCGCCAGGAGCTTCAAGTCCAAACCGCCCGGCCGCGTGGAAACCCACTTCGACCAGACCGCCTTCTTCCGCGAAGTCCACGAGACCGAGCAGGGCGTCCTCGACGGCATCAAGGACTACATGCGCATGCTGCCGGCCTATGACCCGACCATGTTCCGCGTGGCCGCGCCCGCCGAACCCAAGTTCCCGGTCGAGGATCTCAACCTGATCCTGCCGGCGAACCAGCGCCGCCCCTACGACGCCATCCAGATCCTGGCGCGCCTCACCGACAACAGCGAGTTCATGGAACACCGCCCCGACTACGGTCCCGAGGTCTTCACCGGCATCGCCAAGATCGATGGCCTCCCGGTCGCCTTGATCGGCAACCGCCAGGGGGTCTTGCCCGATTATCCCAAGTACGCCGGGGGCGCCTATCCCGGCGTCGGCGGCAAGCACTATCGCGAGGGACTGATCAAGCAGGGCGAGTTCGTGACCCTGTGCGGGCGCGACAATCTGCCGATCATCTGGCTTCAGGACACCACCGGCATCGACGTCGGCGATCTTGCCGAGGAAGCCGA
>CBDUZE010000085.1:0-12490 GCA_965371625.1 uncultured Alphaproteobacteria bacterium | reverse complement strand
GATCACGGATCATGTCGATCTGACGGCCGAGTACGCCGAGACGGTCCGGCGTCTGCTGCGCCACGAGGAGGCGCGCGCGGACGAGCTGAGCGGTCTCTATGGAGAGGCCCAATTTTGCGAAAAGCTGGCCGGGCGTCGCACCACCCTTGGCGCGTTGGAAACGGGGCTGCTGCGGCGCGAGCTGTTCGCCGCGAGGCGCTGACGACGTTGCGACGCGCCAGGCCAGAGGTCCGATTGCTATGGCCCGCCCTTGGCCTCGAAGGGATTAGTGCTCGCGACTCCCAAGCTCGTGAATTCCCTCGTGTTCCGAGTGGCGACGGTGAGCTTCCGCACCGTGGCGCTCGCCGCGATCATCGCGTCCTCGATCAGGGTTTGCGGCTTTCGCCGCTTCGGCCGTGCCCATTCGCGGAAGGCCGCGGCGTCCATCGCCAGCACGTTGGTGCTGGCCGCGACCTGGTCGAGCCGGGCCTCGAGCGCCTCGGCCTTGGCCGGATCCTGCTCGCGCGTGAGCTCTACGCCCGCCTGGATCTCGCCGATCGTCACCGCGGACAGGAAGATCTGCTCCGCCGGCACGGCGGCGATCCAACTCAGGACCGCGCCATCGGGCTTGGGGCGGCGCCAAGTGCTCGACCCGCGGCTCCGGCGCCAGCAGATGGTCCCTGAGGTCAGGCCTGGCCGCCTTCTCCATCCGGCGCCACTGCTCGATGGGGACGAGGACCGCGGTCTCGACCCCGCGCCGGGTGACCTTCTGCGGGCCCTCCCTCAGGCTCGCCTCCAGGAACTCGCCGAGCCGCGCCTTGGCCTCCTGAACCTGCCAAGGCGCTTCAGATTCCGGTCACGAAGCGGGCCATGATGGCGACCGGCAGTTGTCGGCCCGCGCTTCGTCTGATCACCTTAGCCGGCGCCGCGGCGCGCTCCACGTTCAGCACCAGCCGAACGCGAGACTGGTCACCGCGGCGGCGACCACACAAGCGAAAAAGGCCCCCAACGTCACCTTCTCGACGAGGTCGTCGTCGAGCTCATGGTCGACAAAGCGCTCGGCGAGGAACTTGATATAGCCGCCCTCCGGCGCCGCCAGCCCGATGCGGCGGCGGAGCCGCCACTGGATGTCGGTGATCAGGCAGTAGCCGTAGTCGCTGTCCTTTGCCATGAGCGGCTTCAGTCCGTACCAAGAGACCAATGTCGCCGTCATCAAGAGGACGCTGACGAGCCTGGTTTGGCAGAACCACCAGCCCGCCAGCACGAGCACGATGAGGGCGAGATGGGCGAGGTGGAGCAGCACGTTGGCGAGCGAATAGAAGGCGCGCGACAGCGTCACGGAGATCGCGGTCTTGGCGCCGGCGCGGCCGCCGCCGCTGCCCCGGCCGTGCTCTTCAGACGCCACGCAAGATGGTCCCCGAGGAGATCAGGGCGTTCATGCGCTCGGCCATCTCCGCCGCGAAGCGCTGCGCCGCCTCGCTCGCGGCGATCGTCGCGGCCCGCGTCACCACCTTCTCGAAGGCGATCGCATAGAGGTCGAGAAGCGCGCGCTCGGCCTGCGGGAACGAGGGCAGGCGCAGCAAGTTCCGGCTCCCGGCGATCGTCACGGGCAGGTCCTCGGGGTCGTATCGGGGCACCGAGAGGCCCGGCGGAAGCCTGGCGACGGATGCGAAATGGCCCTCGGTGAAGAACGGCTGCTGATGCACCAGCGGATAGCGCGGCGCCGCCACCTGGCACCCCTCGGCCTGCAACGCGGCCACCAAGAGCTCCACGGGCAGCCCCAAACCTTCCCCGTCGCAGCGGATGATGAATTCGAAATAGGTGCGCTCGATATGGTCCGGGGCCAGGAAGGTATGGAAGCCGAGGGCCTCGAGTTTCTCGGAGAGGTAGATCAGGTTGGCGTTGCGCCGGGCGTTGCGCTCCTCGAGATGGGCGAGCTGGACCCGCCCAAGGGCCGCCGAGAGCGGTGCGATACGGGTCTTGATACCGAAGCTCGTGGCCGCGAAACGCTGCGCCGGCGTGTCGAGCTCGAGGATGCGGGTGATGTCACCGAGCATCGTCGCGCGTTCGTGATAGGCGTCCTCGCGGCACAGCAGCATGCCGCCCTCGCCGGCCGGCGCCAGCTTGTCGCCCTGCAGGCTGAACACGCCGATGTCGCCGAGCGAGCCGCACGGCCGGCCGCGCCATTTAGCGCCGTGGGCGTGGGCCGCGTCCTCGACGATCTTGAGCTCATGCCTGCGCGCGACCTCGAAAATCTCGGTCATCTTCGACGGCATGCCCCAGAGGTGGACGACCACGATCGCCCTGGTGCGCTCGGTCACCTTGCGCTCGAGGTCGACGGGATCGATCCCGAGTCGCTCGGGCTCGCTCTCGCAAAAGACCGGGACCGCGCCCATCCAGACGAGCGGCAGGACCGAGGCCCAGAAAGTCGCCGAGGGCACCAGCACCTCGTCGCCGGGGCGCAGATCGAGGGCGAAGAACGCGGCCAGCAAGGCAGCCGTGCCGTTGCAGTGGGCCAAGGCGTGAGGGACCCCAGCCAATCGCGCGTAGTCGGCCTCGAGCTCGCGGATCACCGGATGGGTGGAGATGTTGCCGTCGCGCAACACCCTCAGCACCGCCTGCTCGTCCTCTTCGCCGAGCACGGGCCAGCGATTGGCCTCGATCTGGTTCGCCATCACCGCGGGCGGGCCACCCAATATGGCCGGAAGGTCGGCTGGTGCTGCCATTATCGAGGCTCCTCGTTACATCAGCTGTACGCCCGCGAGCACGTCGTCGAAGCCTTCGGCGACGCTCCCCCGGTAGCGCTCGAGTTCGACCTCGGCCCGCGCCTCGTCGCCGTTGGCGAGCTCGAGGCTGAGCGCCCGCACCTGCTCGAGGTGCCGATCGTCGCGGCCCAGTCCGCAGCGCGGAAGCCATTGCGCGATATTGGTGCGTCGACGCAGGTAATCCTCCAGA
Source organism: uncultured Alphaproteobacteria bacterium (assembly GCA_965371625.1). Taxonomy (GTDB): domain Bacteria; phylum Pseudomonadota; class Alphaproteobacteria; order CBDUZE01; family CBDUZE01; genus CBDUZE01. The sequence continues at coordinate 9,556 of CBDUZE010000085.1, read as the reverse complement.
TTGCAGCACAACTCGTTATCCCGGCACCAGGCAACCGTCGGCACCGGGTCCTCCAGGCCGGGGAAGATCGCGGTTTCCACGTCCTCGACGGCGGCGCCAGCGATGGCCGCAGGGCGAGCCGGCTCAGGCAGATATCCGCGCAACCGGGAAACGACCCGCGCGGCGGCTTCGCTGCAGCCGGTTATCTTGCCGCCGTATACCGAGACCCAGGGCCGCACCGGCTCCACCGCGATGCGGACGCGGCGAGAGAGATCGAGCGAGTAATCATCGCCGTCGTAGGACGCCGCCACGGCGAGGGGCCGGATGCCGCAGCGAAGCGAGACGATCGCGTCGGTGCCGCGCCTGTCCTTCATGCGGCGATTGCGGTGGTCGAGCAGAAAAGTTACGTCCTCCGGCGTGACCTTGAAGCTCTGGTCGATATCGGAAACCGTTTCCTCGGTCGGCCCCCAAAGCTCCACCGGTCCCCAGGGGATGCTGTTGATGACGTCGTCGTGCTCGCCCATCTCGAAGATGAGCGGCCCCTCGTGCCCCGACGCCCGCTCGAAGGCCAGAAACACGCCCTTGCTGAAGGCGTGCTTGTAAGGCGAGCGGATCCCGAACAGCGCATTCAAGCGATCGGTCCAGACGCCGGCGCAGTTCGCCACCACGCGCGCGCGGACCTGAACCTCCCGGGCCCCCAGGACGTCACGCAGATCGAGCCGCCAGAGCTTGTCCTGCGGATGGTAGGCACCATCGACGAGCTCGACGTAGTTGAGCGGCGTCGTATGTTCCGATCGATGTCGGGTAATCCAGGACAGCACGAAGCGGGTATCGGAGTCCCGCAACATGGCTTCCTCGAAGAGCAGCGCTTCATCGGGGCGCGCCAGGAGAACCTGCTCGCGATAGCGCGCTTCGACCTCGGGCCGGCGGCGCTGGAAACCGGCCATCAGCCAGTAGAGGTAAAGCGCCGCCAGCGCCGGCGCCTTGCTGAGAACGCCCCCCGGGGCGGGGAGAAAGCGAAAGGTTCGCGGCGAGACCCAGTCTCCCATGTGGCGGATCATACGATCGCGTGATCGCGAAAACCCGTAAACCGCAGCCAGATCGAAGTTCTTGAGATAGAGCAGCCCGCCCCACACCATCATCGCCGAGGCCTGGCTCGTGCCCGAGCCGAAATCCCCCTTGTCGACGAGCAAGACCTTGTATCCACCCCGGCAAAGCCGGTCGTAAAGGCTCGCGCCGGTGATGCCGCCGCCGATGACGGCGACGTCGTAGATCGCGTCCGAAGCCGCCGCGAGCGCGTCGTCTCGCCCTCTCACGTCCTAATGCTCCCGGTGACCGGACACGACGTGGACAATCTGAGAGCACCCCCCCAAAGCAGTTGAATTGTTTCAGTTTAGTTTCACACGTTGACCCAGATCACGGTGAGACGCAACCTCGTCACCCTGGGACTGGGAGGCATGTTTATTCTCTTTCCAGGTGGTGGATCACGCCACGTTGGAAATGGCGCGGAGCAAGGATCCCGATTGCCTGCCGGCGCCGGTCCTCAGATCCCGGTCACGAAGCGCGCCATGATGACGATGATGGCGATCTGCATCACGCCCTGCGAGGCGATCACCCGGATGTAGATGCGCATCCAGCGGCCGACGCGGACGACGTCGGGGTTCTCCTTGCGCATCTGCAGGAAGACCTTGATGTTGATCGGCAGCAGGATGCCGAAGCCCTGAACCGTCAGCACCGTGACCACCGCCAAGGCCGCGATCACCCACCACAGCTGGGGCAACGCCAGCTCGAGGTAGCCCCCCTGCTCGGCCAGAAACCACCCGGCGGTGGTGGTCACGGCGGCCAGGGTCGGCATCAGGAACAGCATGCGCGGCATCAGCCGGATGATGACGGCGCGCCGCGCCGCCAGATCGAGCTGGCGCAGGATGGGGCCGATCACGAAGCCCATGAAGAGATCGATGCCGGTCCACAAGAGGCCGGCGATGACATGGACGAAGTTGAGCAACCACGGCTCGTCGAGACGAATGGCCACGATCAACAACAGGATCGCGAGCGCCACCCAGATCAGGTTGCGGAAGCGGATCCGGGGCGGCGGCGCGCCCTCGTGCGCAAGCGTGGTCGCCTGCTCGGCCATCGGCGGCGGCTCCCCTCACGCCCCCTTGAAGCGGGGCTTACGCTTCTCGGTGAAGGCCTTGATGCCTTCGGTGTAGTCCTCGGTGTCGCGGAGCTTCTCGTAGGCGTTGCCCTCGACCTCGAGGGCCACCTTGAGGCTCGAGTCGTAGGCCGTGTTGAGCACCCTCTTGAGCGCCCGCAGCGAGATCGGTGCCAGCGCGTTGAGCTCCGCCGCATAGGCCTCGATCATGTCGTCGAGACCAGCGCCGTCGTCGGCGAGCTCGGTCAGCAGGCCCCAGTCGAGCGCGGTGGCGGCCTTGAGCCGCCGGCCCAGCATGGCCATCGCCTTGGCCCGGGTGAGGCCGGCGATGCGGGCGACGCGGACGCTGCCGCCGGAGCCCGGCATCTGGCCGATGGTGACCTCGGGCAGGCCGACCAGGGTGTCGCGGGTGGCAAGGCGGAAGTCGCAGGCCAGGGCCAGCTCGAAGCCGACCCCGAAGGCGTATTTCTCGAGCGCCGCGATGACCGGCTTCGAGCAGCGCTCGGGCGCGCCGATGTCGTCGGCGAGGTCCGACATGCCGTCCTTGGGGATGGCGGGGAAGCCCTTGACGTCGGCGCCCGAGGTGAAGACCCCGCCGGCCCCCCGGATCACCACCACGCCGACTTGCGGGTCGTCGTCGAAGGCCTCGATGAGGGCGCGGATCTGCGCCCGCGCCCGGTACGAGACGACGTTGAGCGGCGGCCGGTCGAGGATGAGGTGGCCCACCCTGCGCGCGCCGTCGACCTCGACCCGCAAGCCATCGAGGTCGCGCAGCAGCTCGGCGCGGCGCTCGGCATAGTCCGGTTCCATCGTCCCGCCTTCCCGCCGTTGGCGGCGGCCCCCGCCGGCCGCCTCGCCGCTCGACACTAATCGGCTTCTCCGGCCAAGGCCAGAATGGCGCTGACGATGCCGTGGTAGCCGGTACAGCGGCAGAGGTGACCCGACAGCATCTCGCGTACCTCGGCCTCGCTGGGCCGCGGCACCTGGCGCAGGAACGCCGTCGCCGAGAGCAGGATCCCCGGGGTGCAGAAGCCGCACTGCAGCGCGCCGTGGCGCGAGAACGCCTGCTGAAGCGGGCTCAGCCCGTCGCCCTCGGCGAGGCCCTCGACGGTCGTCACCTCGGCGCCGTCGACCTGCACGGCGAGGGTCATGCAGCTGCGCGTCAAGACGCCGTCAACGATCACGGTGCAGGCGCCGCAGACGCCGTGCTCGCAGCCGACGTGGGTGCCATAGAGGTTGAGCTCGTGGCGCAGGAAGTCGGCCAAGAGGGTGCGGCCCTCCGCGTACCCGACCCGCCGGGCGCCGTTGACGTTGAGTCGGAGCCGCGTCCTCTCGCCCGGCTTGAGGCGCACCATCGCCTAGACCGGTTCCGCATTGATCGGAACCGCTCTCGGCCCTTTTCGCTCGCGGCAGCGGACCCAAGGGTCCGCGCCTGCGCGGGCGCGCCGGAGGGCCGGCGGACCGCCGTCGCGGCCTGAGAGCGATTCCAATTGACCTGGAATCGCCTAGCCCTCCCGCGCCGCCGCCTCGAAGGCGCGGCGCAAGACCCGGGCGCCGAGCGCGGCCACGAGCTGGCGGCGATAGGAGGCGCTGGCCTGCGGGTCGGCCATGGGATCGACGGTCTGGGCCGCGCTGGCGGCGATCTCGCGCGCCGTCTCGGGCGTCGCCGGGGCGCCCACGAAGCGCGCCTCCGCCACGATCACGGGGCGGTCCTCGACACCGCCCAGCCCGAGCACCAGCTCGGCGATCGACCCATCCTCGGCGACCCGCGCCAGGGCCGCCGCCGCGACGATGGCGAAGTCGCCGTGTCGCCGGGCGAACTCCTCGAAGGCGAAGCCGGCATCACCGCCGCGGCGCGGCCAGATCAGCCCCGTTACCAGCTCGTCGGCCGCCCGGGCGGTGGTGAGCGCGCCCTGGAAGAACTCGCGCGCGGCCACCCGCCGCGCGCCGCTGGTGGCGCGGAGCTCGACCTCGCCGCCGAGCGTGGCCAGAACGAGGGGGAGCTCGGCACTGGGATCGGCGTGCGCCACCGAGCCCCCGAGGGTGCCCCGGGCGCGGGTCTGGTAATGGCCGACGTGGGGCAGCGCCAGGGCCAAGAGCGGTACGGCACGGCGCAGCGCGTCATCGGCGAGCGCCGCCGCCTGGCGCACCAGGGCGCCGGTCACGACCGCGCCGTTCGCGCTCGCCACCGCGCCCAGGCCGGCGACGCGGTTGACGTCGATCACCGCCGCCGGCCGCACCAGGCGCATGTTGAGCATCGCTCCCAGCGACAAACCGCCGGCCAGCACCATGGCATCGCTGCCGAACTCGGCCAGCAGCGCCACCGCCTCGTCAACCGTTTCGGGGCGGCAATATTCGAACCGGGCCGGCTTCATGGCGCGCCTCCGCTCGGCGCTCGGCCGCGCACCAGGTCCCAGACCTTGGCCGGCGTCAGCGGCGGCTCGAGGTCGTCGCGGCCCAGCGCGTCGGCGACCGCGTTGGCGATGACCGTGGGCGCCAGCATCGAGGAGCCGTCACCCATGCCCTTCGAGCCCAGCGGGTTGCGCGGCGAGGGCGTGGTGGTGGCGCCGATGGTGAGCTCGGGCATGTCCAAGGCGGTGGGACAGAGGTAGTCGGCGAAGGTACCGGAAAGGAAGTTGCCGCCCTCGTCATGGACGAGCTGCTCGTAGAGCGCGGCGCCCAGGCCGTGGGCGAAGCCGCCCCGGATCTGGCCCTCGACGACGAGCGGGTTGAGGACCGTTCCGACGTCGTGCACCGAGACGTAAGCGTGGACCTGGACGCGGCCGCTTTCGGGCTCGATCTCGACCGCCGCGAGGTCGCAGAGCGAAGCGAAGGTGAGCGCCGACGAGACCCGGTCGGCGGCGTCGGGGGCGTCGAGCTCCGGGGGCGAGATCACCACCGTTTCGTGGAGCCCGGGGGCCATCCCGTCGGGCAGGCCGGCCGGGTGCCAATGGGCGCGCGCCGCCAGCCTGCGGATCGCCAGGCCCGACTCCGGCACGCCCGCGACCCGGGCCCGGCCGCGGCTGAGCTCGATGTCCTCGGGCGCCACCTCCATCGCCTCGGCGGCGATGCGCCTGATCTTCTCGGCGACGCGCCGCGCGCTCTCGGCGACCGCGCCCACCACCACCGAGGCGAAGCGGTTGGAGTAGTTGCCCGAGGCCAGCGACCAGGCGCTGGTCGCGGTGTCCATCTCGGTGCGGACCGAGATCTCGTCGGGATGAAGCCCGAGCGCCTCGGCAACGATCTGGGCCGCCACCGTGGCATGCCCCTGCCCCGCCGGCGTCGACACGGTGCGCACCGTGACCCCGCCCGAGGGCTCGACCGCCACCGTCGCCGTGGCGATGGCGCCCGAGCGGCCGCCGGCCTTGGCGCGCTCCTCCGCGGTCTGGGCCAGGGTGACGTAGGCCATGTTGGAGCCCGAGGGCTCGACGCCCACGGCCATGCCGATGCCGAACAGCCGGCCCTCGGCGCGGGCCGCCGCGCGGCGCTCTTTCAGGGCCTCGTAGTCGGCGAGGCGGAGCGCCTCGTCGAGCCCGGCCTGGTAGTCGCCGGCGTCGTAAAGGGCGCCCGCCGGGGCGCGGTAGGGGAAGGCGTCCTTGGGGATGAAGTTGCGCCGGCGGATCTCGGCGATGTCGATGCCGAGGTCGCGGGCGGCCGCCTCCATCGCCCGCTCGAGGGCGTAGTAGAACTGGGGCCCGCCGTAACCCCGGTTGAGGCCCACCGGCGGCAGGTTGGTGACCACCAGGCGGTTATGGATGGCGATGTCGCGCACCCGGTAGCAGCCGCCCGAGGCGGCGTGCATGCGATAGACCGAGGCCGGCTCGGGGGCGCGCACGTAGGCGCCCACGTTGACCAGGTTGTGGAAGCGGAGGCCGGTGAGCTCGCCGTCGGCGCTGAACGCGGCCTCGACCCGGTCCGCGCGGTCGGCGGCCGAGGACGAGGCGAGCAGGTGCTCGAGCCGGTCCTCGATCCACTTCAAGGGCGCGCCGAGGATACGGCTCGCCGCCGCCAGCAGCACCATGTAGGGATACATCGCCTGCTTGATGCCGAAGCTGCCGCCCGAGTGGGGCGCGGTGATCAGCCGCAGCCGCTCGCCCGGCACCTTGAGCGCCCCGCACATCAGGGTATGGAGGATGAACGGGCCCTGAAAGTTGGACCAGATCGTGTAGCGCTCGGGCCTGGGCTCGAACTGGGCGATGACGCCATAGGTCTCGAGCGGCGTCGACGACTGGCGCGGGTAGCGCCACTCGAGGCGGACCACGTGGTCGGCGGCGGCGAAGGCGGCGTCGGGATCGCCGTAGCGGAAACGCCGATCGTGAACCAGGTTGGAGCTCAGCCCGTGGTGCACCAGCGGGGCCTCGCTCGAGAGCGCCGCGACCGGGTCGACGACGGCGGGCAGGGGCTCGTAGTCGACCGCGATGGCGTCGAGCGCGTCCTCGGCCAGGTAGCGGTCCCGCGCCGCCACCAAGGCGACCGGCTCGCCGGCGTGGCGCGCCTCATCGACCGCCATCGGGTAATAGGCGATGGGGGCGCGCAGCACGCTGGGGATGGGGTCGGTGGCGGCGGCGAGCTGGGCCCCCGTGACCACGCCCAGCACCCCGTCCAGCGCCAGCGCCCGGCTCGCGTCGATGCCCTTGATCCGCGCCCGGGCATGGGGCGAGCGCAGGATCGCCACCTGCCAGAGGCCGGGCAGCGGCTCCAGATCGTCGATGAAGCGCGCCCCGCCGGTGAGCAGGGCCGGGTCCTCCTTCCGGGGAAGGCGGGCGCCGATCCAGCGCTGCGGTGACTCTGCCATGACGCGAAAACCTACGAGTTGCGGCGCCCCCGCGAAAGACAAAATCGGCGAATGGCTGGACACATAACCGGCCGCCAGGCCGAGGGCGTCGGCCGCGGCCCCTTGATCGGCGCGGGCGACGAGTGAGAGCTTCCGCGACCTCGGGCCCACAGTGCCGTGCCGTGCAGTGCCGGGCCGGAGCGGGCCGAAGCGCCCGGGAGCAGGTGTCGCCGTTGTTCGGCGGCGCCAGCCATGTTCGGCGTGTCTCGCTGACCTAGCGGCATCGGATGAAGGCCGGCCCGCCAAGATGGCGCGGCGCTCCACCCCGCATCACTCAATTGTCAACGATCGTGATTTGCGTTCGCCCCACCCCCACCCAGCTATTCATGTGCTCCAGGCCAGGTGCGGCCCATCGATCACGGTGGTCGCAGCGGGCGCGCGAGTGAGTTCGAATCCGGAGATCCACCGGGATATCTAGGCCGCTGTCACGTAAATGTTCTCGGACCTAATGCCCAAGCTCTCTCCGGCACCGGAGACCTTGCCCGATTTCGCGGCGACTATTTTCACTTTCATGTCGCTGCTTTTCGTTTTCGTGCTCGGATTGGGCGTGCTGATCGTCGTCGTCGTTTACGTGGTCGACGTCACCCAGACCAAGAACGCCATTCGCCGGAACTTTCCCGTCATCGGCCGCCTGCGCCATACCTTCGAGCGCCTGGGGACCTTCTTCCGTCAGTATTTCTTCGCCATGGATCGCGAGGAGATGCCGTTCAACCGGGAGCAAAGGAACTGGGTCTCGCGCGCCGCCAACGACCTTGGCAACACGGTCGCCTTCGGATCGACGCGGGACCTGAGTGCCCCCGGCACCGTGTTCTTCGTCAACTGTCCCTTCCCCGCTCTCGGGCGGAAGGCCCATACGGCGGCCCCCATCGCGATCGGTCCGAGCTGCCCGCGCCCCTACCTCGCCGCCAGCTTCTTCAACATCTCGGGCATGAGTTACGGCTCGATCTCGCGGCCGGCGGTGCTCGCGCTTTCGCGGGGCGCCCACTTGGCGGGCTGCTGGATGAACACCGGCGAGGGTGGGCTCACGCGCTGGCACCTCGAAGGCGGCGCGGATCTGGTATTCCAGATCGGCTCCGGCAAGTTCGGCGTGCGCGGGGAGCAAGGCGAGCTCGACGCGCGGAAGCTTGAGCGCATCGCCGCCCATGAACAGGTACGCATGTTCGAGATCAAGCTCAGCCAGGGAGCCAAGCCGGGGATGGGCGGCACCCTGCCCGCGGCCAAGGTGACACCCGAGATCGCCGAGCTCCGGGGTATCCCGGTGGGGCGTGAGTCGGTAAGCCCAGCTCGCCATCCCGAGATTTGGAACGCCGCAACGCTGCTCGATTTCATCGCCCGCGTGCGCGGCATCAGTGGCAAGCCGACCGGGTTCAAGATGGTGGTGGGGGCCTGGGAGTGGTTCGCAGAGTTGCTCGACGAGATCGCGAGCCGAGGCGCCGAGAGCGCGCCGGACTTCATAACCGTGGACGGCGCCGATGGCGGCAGTGGCGCGGCCCCGATGAGCCTCATTGACTGCGTCGGTATGCCGGTTCACGAAGGCCTCCCCATGGTCGTCGACGCCCTGGTCGAGAGCGGCCTTCGCGAGCGCGTAAAGGTCGTGGCATCGGGCAAGCTGATCACGCCCGCCGATGTCGCCTGGGCCCTGTCGATGGGCGCGGATTTCGTGGTTTCGGCGCGCGGCTTCATGTTCGCGCTGGGCTGCATCCAGGCCATGCAATGCAACAAGAACACCTGCCCGACCGGCATCACCACCCACGATCACCGATTGCAACGGGGGCTCGATCCCGCCGACAAGGCGGTGCGGGTCAAGAACTACGTCGAGAACGTGGTCCGCGAGGTCACCACCATCGGCCATTCGTGCGGCGTCGCCGCTCCCCGCGAGCTGCGCCGCCGCCATTGCCGAGTGGTTACCGCGGACGGCCGCAGTCTGCCCCTCGACGGGCTTTTCCCCGAGCGCCATGGCCATCGCTCGAAATCCGAGGCCGCTTGACCGCGCCGCGCGTGAGGGATCGGCGCAAACCGTCGGACGCCCCAAGGCATAGCACGGAGGGAGGGAGGGAGATGAAAGCGAGAGCTCGGGCCGGCCTGATCGCGATCCTGGCGGCGGCGACGCTCGTGGCCGCCCAAGGGATGGCCGCGGCGGCCGATCGCCACGCCGGCTATTATTACCCTGAGCCGCAGAGCCGCGAGGAGTACCGGGCGCGCTCCGAGACCTTGCCCGACGCCAGCCGCGGCGCGCGTCTCGAGTTCGTCAACGAGCTCACGGCACAGATGCTCTCGGCCCCCTATCCGCCGCAGATCGCTGTCTTCGCCAAGGGTGCCGAGGCCGAGAAGCTGATCATCGTCAGCCTTTACGACGACGGCTACGGCACCCTCTATCGCGCCCGCGGCCTGCTCGCAATCATGACCGCGATCTCCCGCCGAACGCCATTCTTCCAGAACTACGGCCTCGAGAACTCGTTCACGTTCTTCGATCTTCTGGTGCTGTTCGGGTTCGAGCAGTTGACGATCAGCGACGGCGACAGCTTCGCCCACCAGATCCTCTTCACGACCATGGGAACGGCGCCGCAAGACGAACACCCGGGGCCCAGCTA
>CBDUZE010000084.1:0-12521 GCA_965371625.1 uncultured Alphaproteobacteria bacterium | reverse complement strand
GGCGGTATTGGCGCCACACCCGGACCCGGTTGTCGCCGGCGACGATGCGGTGGACCAGCTCGGCGGGGACGGTCTCCTCGCCCCGGGTGGCCTCGGCGGCGGCGATATCGGCGCGGTCCTCGGCCGCCTCGCGCAGCAGCTCGTACTCGTCGAAGGGCAGAATGGCGAACAGCGGCCGTCCCGCGCGGTCCCGGATCAGCTGGGGCTCGTGGGGCTCTCGGGGCTCGTGGTCGGCCATGTCGGTCTCCTAGTAAGCGGCGCCGCGCGGGGCCACAGGGGCCAAATTCTCGATGACGATGGTATCGCCGTCGCGGCGGAAAATCACCCGGTAGCGGCCGACCCGAAGGCGGTAGTGGTCGCTGCCGGCCAGGGCCTTGACGTCGGCCCGGCGGCCCGCGCCGAGGGCCTCGACGCGCTCGACGACCTGACGCTGGCGGTCGGCAGGCAGGCGATCGAGGGCCTTGCGGGCGGCGCGGGTGTAGACGATCTCGGCCATGGCCTTAATATAGGATATCCCGATATAAGTCATGGACAAATATCGGAATTATTTATGTTCTGTCCCGAGGAGTGGGCCGGCGGAGATGCCTCGCCGGAGCGCCGCTGAGCGCGCATGGAGGGCGGCGTAGCCGGCGACGCGTTTGCCGATGCCCTCGAAGAAGCTGGCGACGTGGGCCAGGCTGTTGGTCGAGATCGTGGCGTTCCGGAGCGAGGTAGGGGTCCGCGCGATGTATGGTTGCGGGGCGCTAAAGGATGTTCGCGGGCACTCAGAAAAACCGCATAATGTATATTATGGGAAATTTCTCAGGCGATTCTCTTAGACAGTCTAACTCGGGCGAACCTTCGGAAACGTCAGGATTCCCGCGGATCTTTGGGATTCTGGGAGAGCATGGAGCGGGATCTCGCCCCGTTCAGGCCGCCCACGGCCGGGATTTCCGCCTCCGGCCGTAGCGAGAGCCGCTCAGTGCATATACGAGGCGCCGTTGATGTCGATGTTGGTGCCGGTGGCGTGGCGCGCCAGGCCCGAGGCCAGGAAAGCGATGACGTTGCCCACGTCTTCCGGGTCGGCGATCTCGCCCATGGGGATGTCCCCGGCCGCGGCCCCCTCCCCGTGCTTTTCGATGAAACGCTCGGCCATGTCGGTGCGCGTGAAGCCGGGAGATACGGTGTAGGCGAGGATGTTGTCCGGCGCGTAGTGGCGGGCGATGCTGCGGGTCAGCGCCACCAGGCCGCCCTTCGAGGCGCCGTAGTGCATATGCTCGACCGCGTCGCCGCGAAATGCCGCCCGGCTCGCCACGTTGACGATAATTCCGCCCTCGCGGCCCTTAAAGTGGCCGATGGCCTCGCGACAGAGGTCGGCGGCGGCGATCAGGTTGACCTGCAGGGTCTCGCGCCAGAGCTCGTGCCACTCCGCCAGCGTGCTCTCCAGCGGGCACGAGGTGTAGATGCCGGCGTTGTTCACCAGCACGTCGACATGGCCCTTCCAGGCCACCGCCTCGCGCCACAGCGCGGTGGCCGCGCCGGGCTCCGCGAGGTCCGCCTGAAGAGTGTGGCAGCTCGCGGCGCCGGCCTCGGCGGCGAGCGCCCGTGCCTGGTCGGCGCTCCGCACATAGGAGAGGATCACCTGGGCTCCGGCCCGGGCCAGGGTGCGGGCCGCGCAGGCACCGATCCCGCGCGAGCCGCCGGTGACCAGCACGACCTTTCCCGACATTTCGATCATAATCTCAATACTCCGTCGTAAGAGTTTGATTTATAGCTCGATTACGCCCTCAATCCTGGACTTCTATCAGCAGCCCGTCATAGGCCGGCTCGACCCCGGGCGGGAGCTCGGCGCCGAGCGTGGCATAATCGAGCTCGGCGGTCATGTGGGTGAGCACGGCGCGCTCAGGTGCCACCCGCTCGATCCAGGCCAGCGCCTGATCGACATGGGCGTGAGTCGGGTGGGGCCGGTAGCGGAGCGCGTCGACGAGCCACACCTCGACCCCGGCGAGGGCCGCGAAGGCCGCCTCCGAGAGTCGCACCACGTCGGTCGAATAGGCGATCGCGCCAAACCGGAAACCGAGCGAGGTGCGGTCGCCATGGTCCTGCTCGAAGGGTACCACGTCGATCTCGCCCACCGTGAAGGGCCCGTCGATCTCGCGCCCGCTGACGATGGCCGGGTAGAGGCTGTCGCCGGCGAGGCCGAAGGCGTAGTCGAAGCGCCGCTCCAGGGCCTGGAGCGTGGCCCGCTCGGCGTAGACCTCGAGCGGTGCCCGGCGCGCGTAGGCCAGCACCCTGAGGTCGTCGATGCCGTGGACGTGATCGGCGTGGTCGTGGGTGTAGAGCACGGCGTCGAGGCGGGAGACCTGGGCCTCGAGGAGCTGGTCGCGGAGGTCGGGCGAGGTGTCGACAATGAGCGCCGTGTCGCCCTTCTCGACCAGGATCGAGGCGCGGCGGCGGCGGTTGCGCGGGTTGGCGGGATCGCAGGCTCCCCACTCGTTGCCGATGCGCGGCACCCCGCCCGAGGTGCCGCAGCCGAGCACGGTGACGCGCATGATCTCAGGCGCCGGCGTCGGGCGCGCCCGCCGCCGCGGCCTTCTCGAACAGCGCGCGGAAGTTGGCGCTCGTCGCCGCGGCCAATTCGGCGGCGCTCAAGCCCCTGATTTCGGCCACGCAGGCGGCGGTGTGGGCGACGTAAGCCGGCTCGTTGCGCTTGCCGCGCTTGGGCACAGGCGCGAGATAGGGTGCGTCGGTCTCGACCAGCAGGCGCTCCAGCGGCAGCGCCCGCGCCACCTCGCGCAGGACCTCGGCCTTCTTGAAGGTGACGATGCCGGCGAGCGAGATGTAGAGCCCCAAGGCCAGCGCCCGCTCGGCCAGCGCGGGCCCCGAGCTGAAGCAGTGGATGACGCCCGAGAAGGCGCCCTTGCCCATCTCCTCGGCCAGGATCTCGATGGTCTCGTCATCGGCGTCGCGGCTGTGGACGATGAGCGGCAGGCCACTGGCGCGCGCCGCCGCGGCATGGATCCGGAAGCTCTCCCGCTGGGCCTGGCGCGGGCTGTGCTCGTAGTAGTAGTCGAGCCCGGTCTCGCCGACGCCCACCACCTTGGGGTGGCGCGCGAGCTCGATCAGCCGCGCCGCGCTGACGCCGTTCTCCGCCGCCGCCTCGTGGGGGTGGACGCCGACCGAGCAATAGACGCCGGGGAAGCGCTCGGCGATGGCGCGCACCCGGTCGAACTCGCTGAGCCGGGTGCAGATAGTGAGCATGGTGGCGACGCCCGCCGCCGCGGCGCGGGCCACCACCTCGTCGAGCTCGTCGGCGAAGTCGGGGAAATCGAGGTGGCAATGGCTGTCGACCAGCATCGCGTCGGCCTCAGGCGCGCCTCTCCTCGGCCTCGACGAAGCGCGGGAAGACACCCTCGGGCTTGGGCAGCCGGGTGCCGGGGACCAGGGCCTCGCCCTCGCCCAGGTTCGAGAAGGCGCGCCGCTCGGCGGTCACCGAGAGCTGGTCGAGGATGCGGCCGGCGGCGTCGGGCACCACCGGCTGGGCGAGGATGGCGAGGCGGCGGATGCACTCCGCCAGCACCCACAGCACGGTGGCCATGCGCTCGGGGTTCGTGCGCCTCAGCTCCCACGGCGCCTGCTCGTCGACGTAGCGGTTGGCCGCGCCCACGGGCTCCCACAACAGGGTGAGGGCGCGGTGAATGGCCTGGACGTCGAGCTCGCGGCGCATCGTCTCGAGCACGCCGCCGGCATGCTCCAGGAGCGCCCGGTCGGCGGCCTCGAGCGGCCCCGGCTCGGGCACCCTGGCCTCGCAGTTGCGGTTGATCATGCTGAGCACGCGCTGCACCAGGTTGCCGAAATCGTTGGCGAGGTCGCCGTTGAGGCGCGCCACGATGGCGCGGTGCGAGAAGTCGCCGTCGTTGCCGAACGGCACCTCGCGCAGGAGAAAATAGCGCACCGGGTCGAGGCCATACTTTTCGACCAGCTGAAGGGGATCGATGACGTTGCCCACGGACTTCGAGATCTTGCGCCCCTCGTTGGTCCACCAGCCGTGAGCGAAGACCCGCCCGGGCGGCTCGATCCCGGCCGCCATCAGGAAGGCCGGCCAGTAGACGGCGTGGAAGCGCAAGATGTCCTTGCCCACCATGTGGAGGTTGGCGGGCCAATAGGTCTGGTAGTCCGCTGCCTCGGTGTCGGGGTAGCCCACCGCCGTGATGTAGTTGGTCAGGGCGTCGAGCCAGACGTACATGATGTGGGCGTCGTCGCCCGGCACCGGCACCCCCCACTTGAAGCTGGTGCGCGAGATCGAAAGGTCCCTCAAGCCACTCCGCACGAAGCTCACGACCTCGTTGCGGCGGCTCTCGGGGAGGACGAAATCGGGCCGACTCTCATAGAGCTCCAGGAGCCGTCCCTCCCAGGCCGAGAGGCGGAAGAAGTAGCTCGGTTCCTCGACCCACTCCACCTCGGCGCCCGAGGGCGCGCGCTTTGCGCCGTCCGCGCCAACCACCAACTCGCTCTCGGCGTAGAAGGCCTCGTCGCGGACCGCGTACCAGCCGTTGTAGGTGTCGAGATAGATCTCGCCGGCCTCCATCAGCGCCCGCCAGATGCCCTGGCTGGCGCGGACGTGGCGCGCCTCGGTGGTGCGGATGAAATCGTCGTTGGAGAAGTTCAACACCTGGCCCAGGTCGCGGAAGTTCTGCGACACCCGATCGCAGTAGGCCAGCGGTTCCTCGCCGGCGGCGCGGGCCGATTTCTCGACCTTCTGGCCGTGCTCGTCGGTGCCGGTGAGGAACCTTACGTCGTAGCCGTCGAGGCGCTTGAAGCGGGCCAGCAGGTCGCAGGCCAGCGTGGTGTAGGCATGGCCGATGTGCGGCGTGTCGTTGACGTAGTAGATCGGCGTGGTGATGTAAAAGACTTCGCGCCCCGACATGCTACGCTCCTCAAGCCGGCTCTATAGCGATTCCAGGTCGCCTGGAATCGCTCTTGATTCTTTTCGCTCACGGCAGCGGACCCAAGGGTCCGCGCCTGCGCGGGCGCGCCGGACGACCGGCGGGCCGCGGTCGCGGCCTGAGAGCGATTCCAATAAATCTGGAACCGCTCTAGGCGAAGCCACGGCGTTCCCTAACCACCCCGCCCCACGCTTTCGAGCGACGTGAACGCGCTCAGCAAAACCTGCTTGCGCTCGAGATTGACACTGTCCGCGTTGGGGATGAGGCGGGCTATCTTTTCCCACACCTCCACCCATTGATCAAGGTCAGCGGCGGCGGCGAGCCGGGCCATCAAAGCCCCCTCCCCGGCCACCACCTCGGGCGCCGGGGCGCCCGCCGCGGCGCGGACGAGGCGCGCGAGCCAGCTCTCGAGGAGGGCGGTGAGGGTGCGGTAGGCGGGCTCGGCGTTCTGCCGCCCCAGCCGCTCGGCGAAGGCGTGGAGTCGCGGCACCTCGAGCCGCGGCAGGCCCTCCAAGAGGGTGATCATCTCGCGATAGAGCTCGAGCCCGCCCGCCGCCGCCAGGCCCAGGGCGCGGCCGGCGCTGCCCTCGGCGAGGCGCGCCAGCGCCCGCCGCTCGTCCGCCTCGAGTTCAGGCCAGTGACGGACCAACAGCTCGGCGATGGCGGGCTCCCCGAGCGGCCTCAGCTCGAGCTTGCGGCAGCGCGAGCGCAGGGTGGCGGGGACCCGCCCCAGGGCGTGCGCCACCAGCAACAGGAGCGTCCGCTCAGGCGGCTCTTCGAGCACCTTCAGAAGCGCGTTAGCGGCGTGGCGGTTGAGCTCGTCGGCGCTGTCGACGACGGCGACGCGCCACCCCCCCTCGCCCGCCGAGAGGTGCATGAAGGCGATCAGCCGGCGCACGTCGGGGACGACGATCTCGGTGCGCAGCCGGCCCGTCTTCTCGTGGTGCGAGCGCTCGACCACGCAGAGGCCGGCGTGGCTTGCCGCGGCGACGCGGCGAAAGACGGGGTGGTGCGGCGCCAAGGCAAGGCTGGCGGGCACGGCGTCGCCCGGCGCCGCCGCCAGACGGGCGCGCGCCAGGCGATAGGCGAGCGTCGCCTTGCCGATGCCGCGCGGGCCGCTGATCATCCAGGCGTGGCCGAGGCGCCCCCGCGCCCAGGCCTCGAGCAAGCGCCCCTCGGCGGCCTCGTGACCGACCAGTTCCGGGTTCTCTCGCGGCGCCGCGAGCTGGGGCCGCGGATCCGGCGTATCGGCTGCCACCGTCAAACCCCGAGCCGTGCCCGCACCGCCGCCCAGATCTCGGCCCGCACCGTCTCCTTCTCGGCGCCGGCGTCGATGATCACGCAACGCTCCGGCTCGGCCGCGGCGATCTCGAGGAAGCCGGCGCGAAGGCGCTCGTGAAATGCGGCATCCATGCGTTCGTAGCGGTCCGCGCCGCCGGCCCGGGCCGCCGCCCGCGCCAGCCCCTCCGCCACCGGCAGGTCGAGGAGCACCGTGAGGTCGGGGGCGAAGTCGCCGATCGCCAGCTCCTGGAGCTGGGCGACGGTCTCCCGCCCCAGCCCGTGACCGTACCCCTGGTAGGCCATGGTCGAATCGGCGAAGCGGTCGCTGACGACCCACCGGCCGCTCTCGAGGGCGGGTCGGATGGTCTTGGTCAAATGCTCGCGTCGCGCCGCGAAGTGCAGCAGCGCCTCGCAGATGGCGTCCCAGCGGCCGACCTCGCCGTCGACGAGCAGCTTGCGGATGTCCTCGGCGCCGGGCGCGCCACCGGGTTCGCGGGTCGCCACGGTCTCGATTCCGTGGGCCTCGAGGCGCTCGCGCAGGAGGCGCGCATGGGTCGACTTGCCGACGCCCTCGCCGCCCTCGATGGTGATGAACCTGCCGCCGGCCAAGCGAGCCGCCCCGGGCCTCTCAGGGCCGGCCGAGGAGGGTCATTGACTGGCGGCACCCCATACCAGGTAGCTGAGCGCCGCCCCCAGGCGCTTGAAGGTGCCCAGCCGGCCGACGTCGGCTCCGGCCACCAGGGGCACCTCGACGGTCTCGGTTTCGGGCGCGGTGACGACGAGCTTGGCGACCTCGGCGCCCTTGACGATGGGCGCGGCGATCGGCCCGTCGTAGACCACGGTCGCCTTCATCGCGCGGCGGGCCTTGCGCGCCAGCGTCAAGGCGAAGTCCTGTTCCAGCACCAACGGCACCGTGGCTGAGTCGCCGAGCCAGGTGTCGGCCTCGACCACGGTCTCGCCGGCCCGGAACATCTCGTAGGTCTTGAACTCGCGGAAGCCCCAGTCGAGCAGGCGCTCGGTCTCGCGGGCCCGCTGGTTGACGCTCTCGAATCCGTTCACCACCAGGATCAGTCGCCGCCCCTTGCGCACCGCCGAGGCGGCAAGGCCGTAACCCGATTCCCGCGTATGGCCGGTCTTGAGACCATCCGCGCCGACGTCCTTGTAGAGCAAGGGATTGCGGTTGCCCTGACGGATCTCGTTGTAGGTGAAGTTCTTTTCCTTGAAGTAGCCGTAGTGCTGGGGGAAATCATGGATGATGCGGGTGGTGAGCCAGGCCACGTCGCGGGCGGTCATGTGCTGCTCGGGGTCGGGCCAGCCGGTGGCGTTGCGGAACACGCTGTCCTCCAGCCCGATCGCCCGCCCGCGCTGGGTCATCTCCTCGGCGAACGCCGCCTCCGAACCGGCCAGGGCCTCGGCGACGACGATGCAGGCGTCGTTGCCCGACTGCACGATGATGCCGCGCAGCAAATCCTCGACCGCGACCCTGGTATTGACCCGCACGAACATCTTCGAGCCGCCGGTGCGCCACGCCTTCTCGCTCACCGGCAGGGTCTCGTCGAGCTCGAGGCTGCCCTCGGCGAGGCGCTCGAAGACCAGATATACGGTCATCAGCTTGAGCATGGAGGCCGGCGCCATGCGCTCGTCGGCGTTGCGTTCGAGCAGCACCGTGCCGGTACTGTCATCGATCAGAATGACTTGCTTGGCGGCGGTCTCGATGGCCCCGGCGGGCGTCGCCGCGAGTCCGGCCCCGCCCAACCAAACGGCAGCCGCGAGGACGGGGAACAGGTTCAGGATTGGCCGCGCCATCGCGTCGTCCGCTTCACTCGAGCGCCCGCCGCCGCGGGCGGGATTAGGCCCCAGACGCGCCGAAGGTAGCGCGGCGCCGCGCCGATGTCATCAGTCGACAACGATGCGGGCGCCGGGGTAGCCGCTGCGGATCACCCGCTCGAGGGTGTTGTCGGCGACGTCGAGGGTATCGAGCGGCCCGATGCGCACGCGATAGAAGCGCTTCCCGGCCACCGTGGTGGTGGAGATCACGGTGGGACCCACGCCCGAGAGCTTGGTGCCCAGGCGGCGGGCGTTGTCGTAATAGCTGAAGGCGCCTGCCTGGACGAAAAGCTGGGTCGGCTTAACCGGCAAGACGACGAGCACCGGCTCGGTCGAGGGCGTGGGCTGGGGCGCCGCGGCCGCGGCTTGCGCCGGCACCTGCTCGGCCTCCGCTTGGGCCGCGGCGGTGCCCCCGGGCGGCGGCAAGCGCTCGCTCGTCACCGGCTCGCGCGGCGCGGCGGCGAGCGCCGAACGTTCCTTCTCGGGCGTCACCGGCTTGGCCAGGATGAAGCCGCCCGCCGAGGCCCCCACCGCGCGCACCCGCACCCGGGCCGTGCCCTGGCGATCGAAGCCCAGGAGCTGGGCGGCGCGGCGCGAGACGTCGATGATCCGCCCATGCACGAAGGGGCCGCGGTCATTCACCCTGAGCCTCAGCGAGCGCCCATTTTCGAGGTTGGTGACGGTCACGAATGTGGGCAGCGGCAGGGTCTTGTGAGCCGCGCTGAGCCGGTTCATGTCGTAGGTCTCGCCGTTGGCGGTCGACTGACCATGGAACGGCTGGCCGTACCACGAGGCAATGCCGGTCGCGTCGTAGTCGGGGTCCTCTTTGGGGTAGTACCAGACCCCTGCGACCTCGTAGGGATCGCCGATCTTGGTTTCGCCGACAGCCGGCTCGGGGGACTCAGGCTCGGGCGCCGCCGGGATAACCTGGCGCGTCACCTGCTTGACGGCGTGGACCGCGATCTTGGTCTGGGCGCAACCCCCGAGCCCGAACGCGAGCGCGAGCAGGACGGGAACAAGGTACTGTCGTTGGAACCCCATCATCTAGTATGAGCGCGAGACCAAGTCACCTAATCTAGTAGTTTAACGGCTGCCGATCGCGTCGGCAAGCCGACCTACCGCGATCGCGAAGAAGTTCGATCTGTTCCATTTCAGTATGGCGGCGTAGTTGTCGTGGACCAGGAAGGCGGACCCGCCCTTGCCCTCGGGCAGGACAAGCGAGGCCGCGAGCCCGTCCACCGCCCCGCCCGCCGCGAGCTCGCCGCCATCGGCGCGCCGCACGCCGAGCGCTTGCCATTCGCCCAGACCCTTGCGGATCTCCAGAGTGGCGAGGTGGGGGTCGAAACCCTCCGGCAACAGGACCTCCTGACCCCAGCCCTGGTCGCGACGCCAGCCCGAGCGCTCCAGATAGTGGGCCGACGAGGCGAAGATGTCGGCCTTGGTGGTCCAGATATCGCGGCGTCCGTCGCCGTCATAGTCCTGGGCGAAGCGCACGAACGACGACGGCATGAACTGGTTCTGGCCCATCGCGCCGGCCCACGATCCCCTCATCTCCTCGGGCGCGATGTGGCCCTCGTCGAGGATGGTGAGGGCGTCGAACAGCTCGCCGCGGAAGAAGGCGCTGCGGCGGCCGTCGTAGGCCAGCGTCGCCAGCGCGGCGATCACCGAAAAGCCCCCTCCGTGGCGGCCGAAATCCGACTCGATGCCCCACAGGGCGACGATGAAGCGGGCCTGGACGCCGTACTCGCGCGCCACCCGTGCGAGCAGCGCCTGGCTCTCGGCCAGCTTGCGCCGACCCTTCTCGACCCGCGACGGCGGCACCACCCGGGCCAGGTACTCCTCGAAGCTCAGCGTGAACTCGGGCTGATGGCGATCGAGCTCGATCACCCGGGGGATCGGTTCGACGCCGGTGAGCGCGCGATCGAGCGTCTCCGGGCGGATGCCCCGCGCCAGCGCCTCGCGGCGGAGCTCATCGAGCCAGTGCGCGAAATCGGCGCCTTGGGCCCGCGCCGGCGCCACGAACAACATTGCGGCGGCGACCAGGACGAGCAATGACAGCGACGTTATCGGGGCTTTCGAGGACATCCGAGCCTGGCTCTAGCCGGCGACCCTTGTGCCACGTGGCGTCGCCGGGAGCAACGGAAAAGGATCGGCCTGAGCTCAGCGGGCCTCGCTCGTGGGGCCCGGAAACAGCGCCGAAGTCCGGCCCATCAGATAGTAGAACATCAGCGCCACCCATTCCTTGGCCGCCGTCGTCAGACCGCCCATCCCGGCCGACAGGTTGAAGCCGAGAGACCAGTGCACCCCGCCCGGGCCGGTGTAATCCACCGGGTACGGGAGCACCCGCCAGCCCGCCTTGCGGAACACGCCGACCGCCCTCGGCATGTGCCGCGCCGAGGTCACAAGCACCCAGGTCTCGTCTGCCTGCGGCGCCATCAGCGCCTGCAGGTTGCGGGCGTTCTCGAAGGTGTTGCGGCTCTGATCGTCGAAGCTGATGCGGGCCATGTCGAGGCCCAGAGTGGCGAGCACCTGGCGGGCGACGTCGGCCTCGGACGGCGCTCCGGCGGCGAGCCCGCCCGAGCCGCCCGAGAAGGCGAGCCTGGCATTGGCATAGCGCCCCGCGAGGACAACGAAACCCAGGTAACGCTCGACGTTGCCGTTGAGCGCGGGCTGACCTCGGGCCGCCGAGATCGCGGGTTGGCTGGCGCCGCCCAGGAGGATCACGCCGCTCACCTGGTCCGGCAGCGTGCGCGGCGCCGGGAAGCGATCCTCGAGCGGCGCCAGGAGCCAGCTCCCGAGGGGGAGCACCGCGATGGAGGCGAAAGCGAGCAGCACCAGGCTGACCAGGGCCCTGCCCCAGGCGCGCCGGCGGCCCCACGACAAAAGCACGCCAAGCGCGAGCACGACCAGCAGCAGGTTGCCGGGCTGCAGCACGATCCAAAACAGCTTGACGGCGGTGGCACTCATGATCCTGTGGCACTCATGATCCGGTGGCGCTCATAATCCTTCGGGCGATCCCCGGGGCCTGATTTGGCGCCCCCGAGGCTAGCGGATTGTGGCCAGCGCACGGAAGAATTTTTCGCGGCGATTCAGCGGCCGGTGGGACGGTTCCGGTCGACGCGACGGCGCCGACGCCAGGCAATTAACCCACGATTAACCGCGCCTGAGCTAATGACGTTGGCGCAACCACCGGCGAGGCGACCCCTTCCAACCTACGTTCGACGCCGTGCGCCAACTGGGCCTCCACCCAGGGCGGCGGTCGGAACCCCGGGATGAACGACTTCGAGTCACAGATTGCTCACGACGAGAGGCTGCTGTCGTTCTATCGATACTGGAGCGGCAAGCGGCGGGGACGATCGATGCCCGCCCGGTCCGATCTCGCGGTGCCCGAGATGAGGCGGTGGCTCGGATTCGTGCACCTGGTCGAGGTCAGTCACGATCCCCTCGACTTTCGCTATCGCGTGTTCGGAACCCACATCGCGCAAGCCATCGGCATCGACCTCACGGGGGAGTCGATCAGCCAGAACCCCGAATGGGCGGCCGAACTGCGCCAGGGCTACGAGGAGGTGGTTGAGCGAAAGTCGGCCCTCTATCAGATCCACGAGATTGACCGGTTCAAGGGCACCTATCGCCACCACCGGATCCTGCTGCCGCTCTCGAACGATGACGAAACCGTCAACATGGTGCTGGTGCTGAGCTATCCGCTCGCTAGTCCTGCCAAGGACTAGGTTCCGGCCCGCGCGCTCGCGGCCCTGTCGCGGGCCACAATCAGAAGCCCCGCGCCGATCTTATGCGCGGGGCCACTGAAAGACTGCGTTGAGTCTACCGAAAATCGCTGACGGCTGGGGGAAACAGTCAGCGTTAACCTTGATAACGCCTTAATGTTAACGAAGGGTTAACCGCGCCAGCGATGATGCGGCGCTCGCCGGGAGCCGACGTTTGCCGCGGGCCAACGCGTTGCCTGGCCGCGAGCGACGCCGATCGGAGCGCTCAGCTCCACCGCTCGCCGGTCGCTCAGAGAGGCGGCGCGGTCTGGCCCAGAATCCAACCCTCGATGGTGGTCAGGGGGCCGCGGCGGGGCTCGCCCGCGGGCCGTCCGCCGAGGATCACGTTGAGCATGCCAAAGAGGCCCACGGTGGCGTCGAAGGGATCCTCGCCGTCGCCATGCGCGCCGAACCCGCTCTCGATCGCCCGCCGCAGGCGCGGCGCGAGCCCGAGGCCCGAGGCGCGGGCGAAGTCGAGCAACGCCGGTGCCTTGGCGGCGCGCGCGGCCTGCCGCCGTTTGCCGCCCAGGGCCTTGGCGTCGGCGCGGCCGAAACCAATCTCGAGATGACCATAGACCTCGCCGGGATAGGTCTCGGCGACGACCATCCGCGGCGCCGCGAGGAGGCCTTCCAGGGCGCCATGAAAGGGCCAGATCGCGAGCTCGCGCCGGGCCCGGAGCGCCGGGATCAGGAGCTCCCGCCAACCGACGATGGCGCCCTTCCC
>CBDUZE010000083.1:0-12879 GCA_965371625.1 uncultured Alphaproteobacteria bacterium | reverse complement strand
CGAGCTTGGCCGGACGGCTCGACGAGCAGGCGCTCAATCTCAGTGGCGGCGAGCTTCAGATGCTGGCCTTGGTCAGAGGGCTGATGGCCCGACCCCGCCTGCTTCTGCTCGACGAGCCCTCGCTCGGCTTGGCGCCCAAGGTCGTCAAGGAGGTCTTTCGCCTCATCCGCACCCTGCAGAGCCGCGGCATGACGATCCTTTTGGTCGAACAGAACGTGCGCCAGGCGTTGACGATCTCGGACCGGGGATACGTGCTCGAGAGCGGCCGCGTGATTCTTTCGGGGGCCGCGGACGATTTGCTCGGGGACGACTTGTTGGCGCAGTCTTATCTCGGCGTCAGGCACGACGTGGCCCGCGGCCGAGAGGAACGACAGCCATGATGGGTCTTGGCGCGATCGTCCGGCGCCACAGTCCGGAGCCATAGTGCGGAGCCATAGTGCGGTCAATTCATTCGAAAAACACAAAAACGAGGAGAGGGAGTCATGAAAGCGAGGATGCTATTGATCTCGGCGGCCGCCGCCCTGGTGCTGCTGCCGAGCGCCGGCCAGGGCGCGGAACGCGCCAAGGCCAAGGTCGAGTGTACGCCCGCCGGCGAGGAGCTGGTCTACGACTGCATGATCATGCTCATGGGAAGGAAGAGCGGCAAGCCGCTCGCCGACGCCAAGATCATGGTCGGGGCCGAGATGCCGTCGATGCCCATGGCCCACCACGTCAAGCCGGTCACGGCGACGGCGATGGACAAGCCCGGCATGTACCACGCCCGCGTTCACCTCCAGATGGCGGGCGAGTGGGCGCTGACGATGGACGTCTCGGGGCCGACCCGCGACAAGCTCGTCCATACCCAGAGCTTCGGCACGCATGAGGGCGAGATGAAGATGAAGCAGGACGGCGAGATGAAGATGAAGCAAAAGGATGAGTAAGTAGGGCGAGGGTCTCGGGTTCCGTCGCCCACGGACGGCCAGGCGCTTGCAGCGGCGGCGCCGCGACGGCGACCGTGAGATCGACCTGTTGGGAGGCTGAACGATGAAATCCAGGGCCGCGGTGCTGTTCGAGGCGGGCCAGAAGCTCGAGGTCCGCGAGATCGATGTCGAGGACCCGGGTCCGGGCGAGGTGCGCATCGAGATGGTGGCGGGCGGGGTCTGCCACTCCGACCTCCACGTCATGACCGGCCACCTGAGCGCGCCGCTTCCGGCGATCCTGGGCCACGAGGGCGCCGGCATCGTCAGCGACGTCGGCGCCGGCGTGACCTCGGTGCGCCCAGGGGACCACGTCATTCCGCTGTGGCGGCTCTCCTGCGGCGAGTGCGCCTATTGCACCGGGGGTCGGCCGGCGCTGTGCGCCGCCGGCACCGAGATCCGCTGGAGCGGACGGCTCACCGACGGCACCAGCCGCTTCAAGCTCGACGGTGCCGAGATCAAGCATTTCGCCGGCGTCTCCAGCTTCTCCAACTACACCGTGGTGCCCGAGAAGTCGGTGCTCAAGATCCCCGACGACCTGGCGCTCGAGTGCGCCGCGCTGCTGGGCTGCGCCGTGATCACCGGCGTCGGCGCGGTGGTCAACGCGGCGCGAGTGAGGCCGGGAAGCAGCGTGGCGGTGTTCGGCACCGGCGGCGTCGGCATCAACGTGGTGCAGGGCGCGGTGCTGGCCGGTGCCGAGAAGATCATCGCCGTGGACCTGATGGAGAGCAGGCTCGAGCACGCGCGCCGTTTCGGGGCCAGCCACGCCGTCAACCCCTCGGCCGGGGATCCGGTCGAGCAGGTTCGCGACCTCACCGGCGGGGCCGGCGTCGACTACGCCTTCGAGGTCGTCGGGCTCCCCGCCACCATGCGCCAGGCCTACGATTCGCTGGCCAAGCGCGGCGTGGCCATGGTCGTGGGGATCACGCCGACCAGCGCCGAGGTCACGATCCCCTCGCTGTCGCTGGTCTACGAGGAGCGGGTCCTCACCGGCTCGCTCTACGGCTCGGCGGCGCCCAAGACCGACATTCCGCGGCTCATCGACCTCTACCGCGCGGGCCGGCTCAAGCTCGACGAGCTGCTCACCCGGAGCTACCCGATCGAGGAGATAAACCAGGCCTACGAGGCGCTGGAGAGCGGCGAAACGCTGCGCAGCGTGGTCACCTTCTAAAGCAATTCCAGGTCGCCTGGAATCGCTCTAGATTCTTTTCGCTCACGGCAGCGGACCCAAGGGTCCGCGCCAGGGGAGCACGAGTCGGGGCGGGCGCGCCGGACGACCGGCGGGCCCGAGGGTCCCCACTGGCGCGGCCCGAGAGCGATTCCATTTGACCTGGAATCGCTCTATGTACCCGCCGCGACGGGATCGGGGTGCGGCGCCGCGCCGTGCCTCAGGGCAGGCTCGCGATGATCTTCCGGTACTCGGCCTCGGTGAACGCCTTGAGGGTGGTGGTGCGGACGTTCCCCGTCGCCCCCAGGGTGAGTACGAACTTGGCCACCGTCTCGTCGTCGGGGGCCTCGGCGATGGTGACGATGTCGTAGCTTCCCATGGTGAGGTAGATGGCCTTGACCTTGCCGCCCATGCTCGAAAGCAGCTTTTTGGCGGCGGTGGCGCGCTTTCCGGCGTTCTTTATGTCGCGGATTCCCTGCTCGGTGTAGTTGATGAGGCTGATGTATGTCGGCATTGTCCTCCTCCCTAGGTGTGGCGCGTCTCGACGACGCGGCCTCGAGTCTCACTATAACTGCCCGGGCGGCAAAAAGGAGCACCGTGCGGACCCGCGCTCCAGGCGGCCCTGAGCACGCCGCTACTGCCCGCCGACCTCGGGCAGGAAGTAGCTCGCCTCCGGGACCCCGTTGACCACGGCGCGGCGGAACCAGTACATGGCGTCGGCACGGCTGCGCTTGAGGCCGCGGCCGTCGAGGTAGAGGAGGGCGAGCGAGTGCTGGCTCTCGCCGTGGCCCTGCTCGGCGGCGCGGCGCCACCACCTCGCCGCCCGGGCAAGATCGTCGGCGTCCCGGGCGCGGAAGTTGTAGCTCAGCCCGAGGTAGTACTGGGCCTCGCCATCGCCGCCCTCGGCCGGGGGCTCGAGGGCCTCGATGGCGGCCGCGAAATCACCCTGGCCATAGGCCTCGATGCCGGCGTCGAGCTCGGCCCGCGCCCCCGCCGCCGACGCCAGCCCGAGCCCGAGGGCGAACACCGGCACCAGCAACGCCCGTGTCATCCCCCCCGCCCCGCTCAGAGCAGGTCCTTGAGGCGGGCGAGATCGATGTTGCCGCCGCTCAGCACGCACACCACCTTGGCGCCCTCGGGCACCTCGACGTCGGCGAACATGAGCCCGGCCAGCGGGGCGGCGCCGGCCGGCTCGACCATCAGCTTGCAGCGCGCGAGGAGCAGCATCATGGCCTCGCGGATCTGATCGTCGCTCACCAGCACCACCCGCTCGACGTGCTCGCGGCATACCGCGAAGGTGTTCTCGCCCGCGAACGGGGCGCCGAGCCCGTCGGCGATGGTGTCGACGGCCTCGAGCCGGACCGGCGCGCCCTGGGCCAGGCTCTGGTGCATCGCCGGGGCGCCGGTGGGCTCGATGCCGATGATCCGGGCCGTCGACCCGGCGCTCCTCAAGGCCACCGCGATGCCGCTGATCAGTCCACCGCCGCCGATGCCCACCAGCACCACCTCGACGTCCGCCAGGTCCTCGAGAATCTCGAGCCCCAGCGAGGCGTGGCCGGTGATCAGGGCCGGGTCGTCGAACGAGGAAATGAAACAGAGGCCGCGCTCGTCCACCAGCTTCATGCAGTGGTCGAAGCACTCGGCCGCTGAGCCGTGAAGGATCACCTCGGCGCCGTATTCCCGTGTCGCCTGGGCCTTGATCGGGCTCGCCGCCGCCGGCATCACCACCGTGGCGGGCACGCCGACGATGGCGGCGGCATAGGCGAGGCCTTGGGCGGCGTTGCCGGCCGAGAAGGTGATCACGCCGGCCTCGCGCTCGCCCTCGTCGAGGCCGTGGAGCTTGTTGAGCATGCCCCGCGGCTTGAACGACCCGGTCTTCTGAAAGAGCTCGCACTTGAGGTGGACCTCGCGACCCAGCATCCGGCTCAGGGTCTCGGAGCGCCACTGCGGCGTGCGGTGGAGGTGCCTCTGGGTGCGCGCCCGGGCGGCGGCGATTTCGGCCTTGTTCACGAATGGGACTCGGTGAGGCGGTGGTACCCGGCCTGAGGTCGATCAACGTCACGGCTTGCGGCGCGCCGATCATGCGCGAAGGCCGGGGCCGGGACCAGCCCAAAACGGCGCCGCCGGCGACCATGGCGCCGGCGGCGTCACCCGGATGGACTGATCCGGGGCGATCGGCGGCGGGCGAGGGTAGGGGCGCCGACCTCGCCCGCCGCCGAAGTGAGCGGGCTAGACGATTCCGTCTTGGAGCACGTTGACCCCGTCCTCGACGATCACGGTGGCCAGAGGCGTGGCGCCGCTGCCGTAGGTCCAGATGTCGAAGCCGTCGCCGTCGGCCAACGACCAGGCGTTGTCGCCGGCGCCGTCCTGATCGCCGAGCACCACCGTGTCCCCCGCCGCGTTGCCGCGCGGCGCGTCGCCGAGGATGGTGAGCGGACCGTTGTCGGCCGTGAAGTCGAGCACCTCGCTGGCGCTTAAGCTCAGGGTGTTGTGCTCCTGGTCCGAGTTGCCCGAGGTATTGCCCGAGATGTCGATGGTGTCGACCGCGGCGAACGCCGCGACGTTGAGGTCGCCGAGATCGATATCGAACGGGTCCTTGTTGCCAAAGGCGGTGTCGAGCGACAGCACGCCGTCCTCCAACTCGTAACCCAATGCCGGCGCCACGTCCCAGCCCCCGCCCACGGCCGGGTCGAGGATGTAGATCCCGCCGTCGTAGTTGCCGCCGTTGAGGCCCAGGGTGACGTCGAAGTCGTCATTCGAACCAGCGAAGGGGTTGACTTCGACGATCAGGTTGCCGCTGTCGTCGAGCAGGTTGAGCCCGGTTATGTCCAAGGTGTTGGAGCCACTCGTGTGCGCGATGGTTACGGTGTAACCAAGCGACGGATCCATGGTCAGCTCGCCGCCAGAGAAATTGAGGTCGATGACCTGCTTCGCGGTCTCATCAGCGAGCGCGCCCGAGGCCTGGTCGTTGCCTTGACCGCCGCCGGTCTCGGTGATCGTCACCTTGAGAATCTGATCGACCCGGGCCTCGTTGTTGCTCGTGCTCACCTGCAGCTCGGCCACCGAAACGGGGCCGGGCCCGGTGCCCGTGGTGCCGCTCGAGCCTGATCCATCGTCGCCGGTCGCAGGGGGCGTGCCGTCGCTGCCGCCCGACCCGTCGTCGCCAGGCGGTGCCGTGTTGTCGCCAGGGGGCGGAGAGACGTCGCCAGGCGGTGCCGTGTTGTCGCCAGGGGGCGGAGAGACGTCGCCAGGGGGTGGCGTGTTGTCGCCAGGGGGCGGGGAGTCGTCGCCAGGGGGTGGCGTGTTGTCGCCAGGGGGCGGGGAGTCGTCGCCTGACGGAGGGGTCGTGCCGTCCGAGGTGACGGCGCCGCCCGGGAGATTCGCGTCGTCCCCACCCGAACCCGAGGTGTCGATGTCGGCGCCTGAGCCGTCGCTCTCCCCTCCGGCGCCACTGCCCGAGCCGGCAAGCGCGAAGATCGCGAGACCGGCCGGCGCAGTGCTATCGGTCGCGGCGCTCGAGGGGGGAGGCGCCGTGTCGTCGTCGCCATCGCCGAGACCGCCAACGGGTTCGCTTCCGAACGAGGAGTCGAGGCCAAAGGGCTCGACAGTGCTCGAGCCAATGCCGTCGCCGGGCCCGCGCGCGCCCACCCGGGCGCCGCCGAGGCCGTCGATGTCTAGGTCGCCGTCAGCACGGAAAGTGCCGCCGCCGCCGGTCAGGGTGACGATGCCCGCGGCCGGGCTCATATCAGCGAGGAGCGCGTCGAGGGATGCGATGATGTGATTCGGTGCGGAGCCGAAGACCAGGACCGTCCCGCTCTCACCCTCGAGAGCGAGGGCCAGGTTCCGCAACCAATACTCTTCGCCGCCCTCGAGCCGGACGACGACGTCGTCGCCCACCTGATCCAACGTCGCCGCATCGGGATCGATGCCAAGCAGCTCTACGTGGTCTCCGCGTTGTACGGCGATCGCGTCGTCAGGCCGCACCACGACCTCGCGAACGCTTCCATCCGCGCTGATTATGCGAACCGTGATTGTCACTTCGTAACTCCTCAGGCCGTCAGCGATGGGCGGCCCATCCAAGTGCTATTCTTCCGCGTTATCCTGATTGCATAGATAGCAGTTGGGAGTGGATTTCGGAGTGACGCTAATCACTGTCGGCCGCAATAAATCTAAATCGAAAGGTTGCGGCTTAACTAATAGATATGGTTACGATTTTATTAACGTAGGCCGGCGATCGACGGGCCCTGGGAGCGCCCCCAAGGGACCGCCGTTCGACACCGGAGTCGCGTCTCGCCGCGCGAGGCGGGCGTGCCGCCATCTCGACCGCCAATTCGGCCTTGCCGCGATCATCAGCCTCGCGGGCTAGAGCGATTTCGGGCCGCCTGGAATCGCTCGCAGGCCGCGCCGGCGCGGACCCTCGGGCCCGCTGGTCCCGCCTCGCGCTCGACTCGGCGCTTGCCGGCTTGACCTATCTGCAAGCGCGACAGAGACGATGTGGATGCTGTCGAACGGCGCCCTCTTGCCCAAGCTGTGCGCCGCCCCGGGGATTGCGCACCGACGCAGTGCGGCGCATCTATCTCGGCTGGGCCAGGGACAATCCGGGCAAGCTCTAGTCCCGCGCCGTCGAGCGCCCTAGCCTTGGCTCGCCTCACGCCCTAGAGCCGATCGCAAGCGGCGACGAACTCGCCCACCGCCTTCTCGGCGCCGCCGAGGGCGATCGCGGCGCGCGCCCATTGGTTGCTGGTCTTTCGCGCCTCGATCCGCAGGCGCTTGCCGCCGCGGATTCGCTCGGTCAACGCGCGCGCGGCGCCGGGAACCACGATCCGCAACGTGCCCCAGCCGCCCCACACCCAATAGCCCGCCTGCAGGTCCTCGAAGGGTTGCTCGTCGAAGGCGTAGCGGACCGGACCGTCGGGTGCCAGCGGCGCGTCGATCCATTGGTTGGGTGCAAAGACCAGGGTGATGGTGAAGCGGTTCAGCGCGCACGAGATGATGAAGGTCTCGTTCCCGGAGGTGGCGAGGGTGAGCTGATGGAGGGCCGAGTCCGGGAGCTTCTCTCCCTTCTCGTAGCTTGAGAACTGCCATTCGCCCTTTGCCCCGGCGGCCGCGCTAAGCGGGAGCAGAAGCGAAAGGGCGACGAGCAAGGTTGACGGTCTTGACGCGATCATGCGGCGCGGACTCCTGCCTGGTGATGCCGACGGCCCCCACGATGCTAATCGTTGTCGGCCGGCGCTGCAAAGCCGCTGTTGGCCGAGAGCCCCTCGTCACGGCATCGATGAGCGCTGGAACGGGCGCCGAATTCGCATACCATGGCGGAGCCCGCTGGGGGAAGGGGAGGGCGAGGGCAACATGGACCTATCCGAGAAGGTGGCGGAATCGAGCCGGGCGCGGGTGGCGAGGACGACGTGCGACAGAAACGAATGGGGCCGGACGCGGCGCCTGATGGAGAACGGCAAGTGGAAGTACACGCCGCTCGGCACGCGGCGGAGGCGTCGATGGGCGTTCTTCCAATCGCTGCTCCGGCTTTTCGGCCTCGGCCTCAAGGCCGTCGGGCTCTATCGGCGCGGCCTAGAGAACGCCCTCGCGGTGCGACTGACCCGCCTCGATCTCGCCTTCGCCGACCTGCCCGCGGCCTTCGACGGCTTCCGCATCCTTCATCTCAGCGACCTCCATGTCGACGCCTTGCCCGGGACCTTCGAGGCGGCGCTCGACCTCACCGCGGGGCTCGAGGTCGACCTCTGCGTGCTCACCGGCGACTACCGGCGGCGCGTCGACGGCCCCTTCGAGCACATCCTGGCGCCGCTCGAGGAGTTGGTGTCGGGCCTCCGGGCGCGGGAGGGCTGCTACGCGATCCTCGGCAACCACGACTGCGCCGACATGGTGCCGGGGTTGGAGAGGATCGGCATCACCGTTCTGATCAACCAGAGCCGGAGCCTGGAGCGGGCGGGCGCACGGCTCCACCTCACCGGCAGCGACGACGTGCACTACTACTTTACCGAGGCCGCCCGCGCGGCGCTGGAGCGCGCCCCGGAGGGCTTCAAGATCGCCCTCGTGCACTCCGCCGAGCTCGCCGGCGTGGCGGCGGAGCTCGGTTTCCGGCTCTACCTCGCCGGCCACACCCATGGCGGCCAGGTATGCCTGCCCGGCGGGCGGCCGATCTTCACCCATCTGAGCCGCCACCGCGGCTACGCCTCGGGGTTGTGGCGTCACGGCGGCATGCTCGGCTATACCACCACCGGGGTCGGCGTCTCGGGGCTGCCGATCAGGTTCAGCAGCCGCGGCGAGGTGGCGCTGATCACCCTGCGGCGCCAGGACCCGAACGAATCGGGGAGGGATCGATGAGACACGGGCACGGCACAGGGAGCGCGAGATGAGCGAGGCGAGGCCTGATATCGTACAGGCCGAGGCGTTGCCGCGGCTCGTCACCGAGAGACTAGCCGCGAGCTTCACCCTGCACCGGCTCGACGAGGCCGAGGACCGGGCCGCCTTCATCGCCGAGACCGCGCCCGTGGTGCGCGGCATGGCGGTCGACGG
This sequence comes from uncultured Alphaproteobacteria bacterium, assembly GCA_965371625.1. Taxonomy (GTDB): domain Bacteria; phylum Pseudomonadota; class Alphaproteobacteria; order CBDUZE01; family CBDUZE01; genus CBDUZE01. The sequence goes on along the minus strand of CBDUZE010000083.1, from coordinate 4,221 downwards.
CGCCGCCGACGGGGCGCTGATCGCGGCCTACCCGAAGCTCGAGATCATTTCCGCCAACTCGGTCGGCGTCGACGGCATCGACCTCGAGGCGGCCAAGGCGCGGGGCGTGATCGTCACCAACACGCCCGGCGTGCTTACCGATTGCGTCGCCGACCTGGCCCTGGGCCTGATGTTGGCGACGACGCGGCGAATCATCGAAGGCGATCGCTTCGTGCGCGCCGGACGCTGGGTCGAAAGCGGCTTCCCGCTGGCCTGGGGGCTACAGCATAAGGTGCTGGGGATCGTCGGCATGGGCCGCATCGGCCGCGCGGTGGCGACGCGGGCCGAGGCCTTCGGCATGGCGATCGCCTACCACGGGCGCGAGGCCAAGGAAGACCTGGATTACCCCTATTATGGGAGCGCGAAGGAGCTGGCGGCGGCCAGCGACGTCCTGGTGATCAGCTGCCCGGGAGGGCGCGAGACCCACCACATCATCGATGCCCCGGTGCTCGAGGCCCTGGGCCCGGAGGGCTTCCTGGTCAACGTCGCGCGCGGCAGCGTGGTCGATACCGGGGCGCTGATCGAGGCCCTCGAGCAGGGCGCCATCCGCGGCGCCGGATTGGACGTGTTCGAGGACGAGCCCGGCGTGCCCGAGGCGTTTTTCACGCTCGACAACGTCGTGCTCCAGCCCCACCGCGGCAGCGCCACGGTGGAAACCCGCAAGGCCATGGGTGACCTGCTGGTCGACAACCTGGCGCGCCATTTCGCCGGCGAGCCGGTCCTGACCCCGGTGGTTTGAGCGCGCGGTCGCGGCGGCTGGTTCAACCGCCGGGTCACCGCCCAGCCCAGGAACCGGCGCCAAGAAAAGACTGGGCCGGAGCCCCGCGGGTGGCGGAACTCCGGCCCGAGCCGTTCGGTCGGGGCGCCGCGTTCGGGCGCCCCGGGCGACGCGCGATTAGGTCGGCGTCCGGGCGGTCAGCTTGGTGTCGACTGCCTGGAAGAATTTGACGAGGTCGTTACCAAGCATGAACACGATGGCGATAATCGCGACCGCGATACCGGCGGCGATGAGGCCGTACTCGATGGCCGTGGCGCCGTCCTCATTGTCGACCAGCTTGCGCACCTGGTCCGAGAAGCTCTTTCTGACGGCGAACAGGGTGTTCGCGGCCGAGGTGTAGAACTTGATCATGACTTCAATCTCCTTTTCGTAAACCCGCTACCTGACCCACGTCACATCGGACCAGGCCGGAGCTTTTGCGTCCCGCCGTTGCCGGCAGTTTGCCCTTTCAAGGGGCTGGCTCGGACACCACGTCGAGGCCGTCAGATCCGTTCTTCAACCAGCAGCCGTGAACGAGACAGCCGTAGGCCCGAAGTTGATGGCGCACATTAACGCCTGAGTCGGCGAAATTCGGTGATGCCCATCACCTAATCGGACGAATTCGGCCGTTTTCGATCGCCGGCGGCGTGCTCCGCCTCGCTGGGCGCCGAGGCGACCAGTCAAGAAAGCACGACCGCCGATTTGACCGAAGTGGCTTGGACGATAAGAAATCGCGGTTAATTGGATGGCGCGAGTCTCAACCGCGCGCTATGCTTCGGCCCCCGGGAGGATGTCCCGGGGCTGGCGGCGAGAGCTGGCCGAGCCCCCCGGAGAGGCCGATAGAGCCGCGGGGCGAGAGCGATTCACGGGCGCCCCGTCGTTTTTGATGAGGTCGAAGGGGAATTTCGTGCCAGTGAAGCCGTCTGGTCGCCGAATCGAGCGAAAACATATAGCGGGAAAAGGTAATGACTACTGACAGGCGAGCGCGCCTGCGCCACAGAGACGCCGTCGACGACGCTCCGGTGGCGCCCAAGTCGATCGAGGAAACCGGGCTCGAGCAGAACTTCCTGCTCATGCTGATGCTCAAAACCATCTATGTGACCGGACACGAGACCGCGTCGATGATTGCGGAACGGCTCGGATTGTCGCGTCTGATCATAACCGCGCTGCTCGCGGACGCGCTCGAGCTGGGTTTGCTGGAGATTCTGGGGAGGACCGCCGAGAGCCATCTGGCGGATCTCAGGCACGCCATGACCGCGAAGGGTCGGGAATGGGCGGTCGAGGCGCTCAGCCAATCGAAGTATGTCGGTGCGGCACCGGTCACCCTCGCCGACTACCACGCGCAGGTACAAAAACAGGGGATCACGAATGAACGAATAGACGGCGAAATGCTCTCTCGCTGTTTCACCGGCCTGACCCTCGAGGACGACCTCATCAACAGCCTCGGCCCGGCGGTCAGCTCGGGCCGCGCCATCCTCTTTTACGGTCCCTCGGGAAACGGCAAGACGAGCGTTGCCCGTGCCGTCGTGAACGTCTTCGAGGACGCCATCTTCGTGCCGCATAGCCTCGAGGTCGACGGTCAGATCATAAAAGTCTTCGACTCGACAGTTCACACGCCGATTACCGAGGCGGATGGGGCCGAGAAATCGGGCAAGCAGGGGCGGGGCGGGCGGTTGTCCGAAGCCGATGAGCGTTGGGTACGCTGCGACCGCCCCCTGGTGATCACCGGCGGTGAGCTTACGCTCTCGATGCTGGACCTCAGTTTCAATGTCTCGTCGCGATTCTACGAGGCTCCGCTCCAACTCAAGGCAACCAATGGGATCTTCGCCATCGACGACTTCGGTCGTCAGAAAGTGAGCGCCGGGGATATCTTGAACCGCTGGATCATCCCGCTCGAACGACGCGTCGATTACCTGACCCTCGATACCGGCAAGCAGTTTCCCGTGCCCTTCGACGGCCTGGTGATCTTCTCGACGAACTACCGGCCCAAGGAGTTCATGGACGACGCGATGATGCGGCGAATTCCCTACAAGATTGAGTTTCGGGAGCCCAACGAGGCCGATTATCGGAAGATATTCACGGACGTGTGCGCGGTACACAACATAAACCTACACGAGGACATACTGCGCTTTCTCTTCGATGACTACTACAAAGCACAAAAATTACAGATAGCCCGGTACCACCCGAGGTGGATCGTCGATCAGTTCATCAGAAGGCGCGAGTACGATGGCGTCGGACGCGAACTCGATCGGCAACTGGTGGTGGACGCGTTGCGTAACCTCTACCCTGCCTACTAGCGGGGGACTGCGTCCCGGCCAGGACCAAGGGACGATCGAATGAACAACCTCCTGAGACATCACATCTAGTCTTCGATGGCGTGGCGTATCCTGGCCGCCGCTTGGGCCCTCCGGAACGGCTTCTGCAGCAGCGCAACGGATTCATCGAACGCCGTACGGTGAAGCAGCAGATCTTTTGTATCGCCTGACATATAGAGAACCTTGAGTTTGCGGGCGGCGGCGTTTCGCCTCTCGGGCAAGCTCCGAGCCGCTGGTAGCTTTGGGCAGGACCATGTCGGTAAGCGGCCGCGCATCGGGCGGGGCCGCGCTCAGCAGAGCCAACGCCGGGGCATCGCCCGCCGCCTCCAGGGGGCGATAGCCAAGTCGCGTCAAGAGGGCGACGGTGAATTTCCGCACGGCGGATATCCTTCACGACCTTCTCGGCCGGCGCTTTGCCTGTCCAGGATTTCTGTCTCATCTTCACTCCTTGCCGGTTACGATGAGCCAGAAATCCTCCCTTGTTCAAGATGACCAATCTGTCTCAAAGGCGCTGACGTTGGACAGTCGGCGAAATCAAGAAGGCGAAGCGCGTCTCCTAGCACTGCAGCGGACACAAAGGGAAATGCCCGGAGCCCTACGGGCGGGAGCAAGTGCTGGAGGAGCGTTTCGCCCGGATGCTCGAGGACCTTCAATTCGACGACCAGATGATGTCCTGGGTGGGCCGACGCGCTCCGCCAGAGCGACGCGGACGAGAAGCGGCTAACGAAACACTCGATCAAGCGGCTTCAGTCCGCATACGACCGCCTCCGGAGCCCGATCGCTGTCTGCGCGCCGTCGCGGAGCACCAGGCCGCGAACCAGAACGACATGGCAGACGGTGCGAGGGTTCTCGAACTGGCGCCAAACGCCCACAAGCTCTTCCTGAGGCAAGCGCCGCGCCAAAAGCGTCGGCTCCTCGATCGCGTGCTTTCGAACGGCTCCTGGGAAGAGGGAAAGCCGACGTCCAGCGACCGTCAACCCTTTGATGTGCTGACGATGACGGCGGCCGGGGAGGCCAAACGAATGGCCGCCGGAAGGACTTCTGGCGGCCGTTCTGAGAAGTGGCTCCCCGGGCCGGACTCGAACCAGCGACATGGTGGTTAACAGCCAC
>CBDUZE010000082.1:0-13201 GCA_965371625.1 uncultured Alphaproteobacteria bacterium | reverse complement strand
TGCAGCGCGACGGCCTCATCGCCGGCGCCTACCACGCCCCGCGCGGCCTGCTCGAATTCTGGGTCGATCCCGAGAGCCCCTATCACAAGGAGATCTTCGCCTCGGGCAAGCGCTTCGTTCTGTACTGCGCCGCCGGCCTGCGCTCGGCGCTCGCCACCCATACCCTCGAGGAGATGGGGCTGGCGCCGGTGTGCCACATCGAGGGTGGCTTCGCGGCCTGGGCCCAGGCGGGGGGCCCGGTCGAGGCCCGGGAGCGCAAACCAAAGGCCTGAGCGCGGCCCTCACCAGGATCGCGTGGTCTCGACGCGCGGCGCCCGCCCCGCCTTCGGACGCTGCCCTCAATGCGAGCCGTGGCGTCGCACGTCATCGTTCGCGGTCGGCAGTGGGGTCCTTGTCGGCGTCGCCGGCGCGGCGGAGATGGTGCTCAATTGGCGGCGGCCCCGGCGACCGTGCGGGCCTGATTGAGGGCCGCGGCGACCAGCTCCGAGCCCCCCTTGCCGCCGCCGCCGAGCAGCACGCCAATGGCCTGGCTGTGCAGCCGCAAGACCTCGAACTGGCGGGCGGTGGGAATCTCCGCCCGGGAGATGTCGTCGATGACCTCGCCCATCGAGGTCGTCAGCCGCGACAGCTCGTGAACCTCGGCGTCGGCCGCCACCTCGCTGGCCTGGAAGGCGAGGCTCGAGAGCTCGTCGATCTTGGCCCCCTTGACGGGCCGCCTCTGATGCTCGGCCGCGATCTGCTCGAGGCGCGCCGCCAGCGAATCGACCTGGCCCGCCAGCCGCTTGAGCTTTTGCAGGCTCACCGCCCGGTTGGCGCGCCAAATGCTTTCGGCGTCGACGGCGGCCGCCTGGTCGCCGGCGGCCTTATGTCGCAGGCTGTTGGGCACCGGGACCGCGGTCATCCCGACGTCGGTGGCGTCGCGTCCGGCGGGGCGGCGATCGGGGCCCAGGTAGGTGGGGGTGGCGACGAACTGCTTGCGGTTGCGTACCAGGTTGTTCACCCGGTCGGTGAGGATCTGCACCGAGACCGGCTTGCTGACGATGTCGTCGGCGCCGGCGTTGAGGGCGCTGCGGACGTTCTCCTCTTCCGGATTCCAGGTGGTGGCGATGATCACCACGAAGGGGTTTTCCCCCACCACCTGGTGGCGCAGGTCGCGCATCAGCGAGCACACCGTCTGGCGGTCGGTGTCGAGGTCGAGGATGATCAAGTCCAGGCTCAGGTTGATGGCCGCGGCCCGCGCCGCCGCCGGGTTGGTGCTCTCGTGAATTTGGCGAAAGCCGATCTGCTGCAGCGCCCCCTTCAGCAGGGTGCGGATGTTACGCTGTCCGTCGAGCAGCAGAACGTGGGTTTCGCTGTAGTTGAAATCGTTTCTCATCACGCGCAATCGCCGGGGCCCGATGCCTTGCCGTCCGCTCCACCCCCGGAGCCGAACGGGAGTCGAGGCCGCTCGTCCCCCCTCAGGGAAGCAGAATCCCCCACGGCGCGATCGGCGCAGTGGGGCAAAGAGAACCCAAGCACAGCACTGTTAAGATTTGGTTGCCCGGTCGCGTCGGCCACGGTCCCGGCGCGGCGCCGGCGGAGGCCCCGCGCGGGCCCGGCCGCGGCTACACCTTGAGCCCGCGGATGTAGCGCGCGAGCGCCTCGCGGGCCTCCTCGATCCGCTCCTTGGTCTCGTCTGTGTCCGCCGCGATCTCCTCGAGCTCGGTCTCCTGGGCGTTGAGCTTGTCCAGGTAGCGGCGGTAGAGGTCGCTCTCGCGGGGCACCCGGTTGATGTTGTCGCGGATGCGCTTCTGCTCCTCGAAGATCGACCCGCGCTTGGCGCCGAACTCCGCGAGGCGTCGCTCGTGGCGTCCCACCTCGCGCTGCAACTCGGCCATGCGGGCAAAGGCGCGGCGGAGCTCGTCCGAGAGCTCGGTCGAGCTCGCGAAGGCCAGCATCCGCGAGAGCGACAAGGTGTCGACCCGAATCGCCTCCACCACCGGGCGCTCGAGGGTCACCTCGAAGGCGACCTCGGCGCCGGCCGCCAGCGTCCGTTCGATGCGATAGTGGCGGTCGGTGAGCTCGACCTCCTCTTCCCTGGGCTCGACCAGCCGCCAGTCGGTGCGCCGCGGCACCTCGATCAGCACCACGCGGTCCTCGCGATCGGGAGCCTTGAGGCGATAGGTCGTGGTCTGGCTGCGCACCACGCGCAGGCGCAGCACCCCGCGCTCGACCGTGGCCCTGGTGACGCGGCGGGCGCTGCGGCTTTCGCGGTCGACGCGGGTCTTCTGATCGAGGGCGAAGCTCACCAGGCGTTCCTCGCCGAGCGGGAAGGTGGCGATGCGGGCGTCGCCCAAGTAGGCGCTGCCGGCACCGCCGGCGCCCTGCTCATAGAGCGTCAGCACGCCCGGCGGCAGGCCCGTACCGGTGTCGTTCTTGAGCCGAACGGTGGCCAGGGGATGGCTCGTGTGGGTCTCCGGCTGATAGAGCGAGACTCGCCGCGCCGGCACCCGGCGGTTGACGATCGGCACCATCAGCGAGTGACCGGGCTCGACGCTCACCGGGGTCGGCAGCCGGAACACGACCTGGGTGGCGGCCTCGGCGCTGACTGCTGCCTGGGCAAGCGACGCCATGCCGGGCGGCGCCGGCGCCTGCACCGCTTCGGCCAGCACATCGGACTCGCGCGGCGCCATGGCCATGGGCATTGCCGGCGCCAGCTCCGAGCGGAATCGTTTCTCGAGCTCCGCCCGGCCGCCCTCGCGATCGTCCCTGAGCTCTTTCAGGGAGGCCATGGACCCTCCCACGCCGCCGCTGTCGGGGCGCGGCAGGATGCGTCCCAGAACCTCGACCGGCACCTCGGGCCGGTCGACGTAATAGGCGGTGTAGAGCGCCTGGCGGAAGGTCACCGGGTTGCCCGAAAGAAGCGTGAGCTCGACCTCGCGCCAGGGCTGGCCGCTCATGTTCTCGATCACCGCCCAGCCCTGCAACAGGCCCCTGCCCCCCTCTTGGCCTTCGCCGTCGGCGATGGTCAGGCGGTAGCTCGACTTCCAGAGCGGCGCCGCGACCACGTAGGCGACGCGGACGCTGCGCGTCGCGCTGCCCTGGAGGGTCACGCGCAGGGTGCGCCGGTCGCGCACGCGATGGGTGGCGATGGCCGCGAGGGCGCGCCCGACCTGGGCCTCGAGCTCGGCATCGGCGAAGCTCAGGGAGCGGGCGTCCTCGAGGATCAGGTGCTGGATACCCTCGGTGGTCATCAGGCTGACGCGGTGCCGGATCACGGTGCCGCCCTGGTCCGGCAGTTGCCGGACCTCGGGCGTCACTCGGATCAGCCGGCCCTCGAGGGCGCGGGCGCCGACCGCCCGCACCTCGGCACCCTGCAGGGCGTTGAGCAAAGCCACCGGGGATTCGAGCGCCGCCGGTCCGAAGGGGAGGTCGCGGAAGACCTGCTCGAGGGGTGCCCGGCCCGGCAGGCTGACGGCGCCGACGCCACCCTGGTCGTCGTAGACCACGATGCTCTTGAGCACGTCGTCGACCTGGTCGAGGCGGACGTCGAGCTCGAGCACGGCGGCGCCCTCGACCACTGCCTCGTACTCGAAGTAGCCGACGCCGCCCGTCGACAGCATCACCCGCTTGAGCCTCAGGTCCTGGGCGGCGGCGCCCGCACCGGCCCCGGCCCCGGCCCAGGCAAGCCCGGCGCTCACGGCGACGACGAAGAGATGATGGAGGATCGTGCGCATCAGGATTCCTTTCCCAACTTGGTCTTCGCGGCCGCCCGGCGCCGGACCCCTCTCCCCGCGACGTCCCGCCTCAGCCGCGGACGATGGGACGGGTGAGGCAGGTCGGTCCGCCGCCCCCCTTGAGCGAGATCTCGCGGCCCACGAACTCGCGCACCTCGACGCCCTCGGCCTCGAGCCGCTCCCGGGTCAGCGGATTGCCGGCGAGGGCCAGGCATTTGCGCGGCGCCAGCGCCAGCACGTTGCAGCCCATCGAGTCGAACTCGGATTCCGGCACCTCGATGAGCTTGATGCCGCGCGCCAACAGCCACTCGCGGAAAGGCACCGGCAGCAGCGGCGCGTAGACCAGCGCCAGGTCGTCGTCGATCGGGCTCAGGATCGACATCAGGTGGAAAACGTCCTCCGCCCCCTTCCAGTGCGGCAGCGGCACCACCACCACCTCGTCGACGGTCTCGCCCAGCAGGGTCCGAAGCTGGCGAATGCCCTCGTCGTTGGTGCGGTAGCCCCGTCCCACCGCCACCGTGCGGTCGTCGAACCAGACCACGTCGCCGCCCTCGAGGCGGCCCTCGCCGCTGATCGCGCCCAGCACCGGCGCCCCGACGGCCTCGAGGTGCTCGCCAATGCGGGCGGGTTCGGCCCGCCTCAGCGCCTTGCCCATGTTGCAGAGGATGGCGCCCTTGGGCGAGATGGTGGCGGCGTCGTGAACGTAGATCGAATCGAGACCCGCGCCGTTGCCCCCGGGAACAAAACTCAGCTCGATGCCGCGCTCGCCGAAGATCTCTAGCAGACGTTCGTACTCGCCCAGCGCCCGCTCGAAGTTTGGGCACTCGAGGTAGTTGAGGGGCCGCCATTGGGCGCGGACGCCGGCCTCGTCGCCGAAGGCCTCCCGGGGATGGCAAAGCACCATCCGCCGGATCTCGCCGACCTCTGAAAGGCGTTCCCGCGACATCGTCGGCGTCTCCCTGTTCAGCGCCGCGGCCGCGGCGCTGTTACCGGTGCCGCCGATGCTTCGGCAATGGATCGACCCGTGGCCCTAAGGCTCCTTGGTGCCCCTGATGGTGATTTCGCGAACCGCGTAGCCACCACCCAAGTTGACCAGGGCGAACCCCGCGAAGGGCGCGGGCGCTGCTGCTCCGGCGTCTTCTCAGGCCCTTGCCCAACCGCGGAGGGGCACATCACCCATCATTGTAGGTGACCGCTATCGGGCGCGCTGTAGGCGCTGCATCCCGAGTTATTGCAGGCCTGAACCCAGAAATAATAGATCGTCCCTTGCACCGAACCTTGACCTTGGTGGTTGGCTAAGGTGCCTGCGGTCTGCCCAACCAGGGTCTTGGTCCCCATCGGCGACGTCGCCCGGCTCACGTGGTAAATTGTCGTGGTCGGGACCGCGTTCCAGGTCACCGCGATCTTGTAGGAGAACGTCCCGTCACTGGCAGACACCCCGCTGGGCGTTGCCGGCACACTGAGAGCCGGCTTGTGCGCCTTTGTGCCCCTGATGGTGATTTCGCGGACCGCGTAGTCGCCACCCAAGTTGACCAGGGCGAACCCCGCGAAGGGCGCGGGAAAGGCGCGATCGGTGGTGCGGAAGAGCTCCTCGCCGTCGAGGCTGACGGCCATCTCGCCGTGCCGGTCGCGGGTCCACTCGAGGGTGTGGGGGGAGCCGTCCTCGAGGTTGAGCGATTGGTCGTGGACCTGAATCACCGAGGTGCCGAAGGAAGAGAGCCGGAGCAGGGAGAGCGTGGGGCGAAGGCCGGGCGTATAGGCGAGCCGGTAGCCGCCGCTGCCCTCCCCTTCGCGATAGGGGCCGAACTCGAGCCGCCCTTCCCGCGACCACGAGCTGAGCTCGAGGCGGATCTCGAAGGCGTTGGTGAGGGCGACCGCGGTGCGGATCTCGGCCCGCCGAGGCTGCGGCGGCCTGGGCGCGGGCGGTGCCGGCTCGGTCCGCCTCGTGCCTTGCTCCTGCCGACCGCTTCTCTGCTCCAGGATGGCCTTCAAGAGGGCGTTGGCGATGTCCTGCTGGCTCTGGCGCTGGGTCCGTTGGGCCGGAGGTTGGGGCGTCGGCTCGGGCGGCGGCTGGCGAGGCGGAAACACGACGCTGCGCAGGCCCAGCCCCCGCTCGACCGCGAAACGGCCCGAGATCACCGTCCACGCGGGCGCGCGCAGGAAGTCGCCGTCGCGGAAGTCGTCGTGCAGCAGCTCGACCTGCCAGGGCCGGTCGTAGCGCCGCACCAGGTCGCGCAGGTCCGAGAGGAATCGGCGGTCGGCGGCCCGAGCCTGCTCCGCCTCGTCGATCAGCGCGCGCAGCTCCTCGACCAGCCCCTGGGTGCGCTGGTCCTGCGCCTCAGCGCGTTGCTCCTGTCCCTGCCAGCGCTCGTAGCGCGGGGTTTGGGCCGCCGCTGGCGAGAGCAGCAGAGAGAGGCACAGGGCTGTGAGGGCCGGACGCATGGGGCGATCTTAGCATGGCGCGGCGCCAACGCCAGGGCCGGCGGCGCACCCCGCCCTACTCGCGCTCGAGCGGAGCTCCGGCCTGGGCCCAGGCGGCGATTCCGCCGGCCATGTGGGAGACCTTGGCGACGCCCATCTCTTCGAGCGTTTTGGCGGCGAGCGCGGAGCGGCCGCCCGAGCCGCAGTAGAGGACGAGGCGGTGGCCGGAGCCGAAAACCTGCTGATACATCGGGCTCTCAGGATCGACCATGAACTCGAGGAAGGCGCGCGGCGCGTGGAGCGATCCGGCGACAAAGCCGGCGGCGCGCTCGTTGCTTTCCCGAACATCGATGAAAGCCACGTCGTCCTCGCCGTGGAGCGCCATCGCTTCGGCGACCGAGAGGGTTACGACCGCGGCGTCGGCCTCGGCGAGCAATTGCCTGAAACCCTTCTTGAGCATGGTGGCTCCCTCCCGATCGAGATGGCGATGGGAGTAATGTCGGATTCAAGAAGCAAGGATCAAGCGCCCGCGAATGCGGGCACGAAAGGAGAGCCGGGCGCCACCTCGCCGCTTGCGAAGCGGCGTCTCGGTCAGGCGCCGCGGGCGGCTAGAAATAGATGGCCGGGCCCGGGCCGCGAACCACGACGGTGTATTTGCCCGAAGGGTCCTGGTAGCGCGTCGCGGTCTGGCTCGCGAGGTAATGAGTGCTCGCCTGAGGGCTGGAGAATTCGCCGCCCGGAGCGGCCGATGGCGCCGAGAGCACCACCAGGGCGAGCAGGCCGAGCACCCAGACGCCACCACCCATGAGCCAAGCCGATAAGACTTCGCGTTTGGTCACTTTCGCCTCCCACGTTTTGAGCACCCTTTGTGCTCCCACATGGTTAACGTAGCGATCGAGTCAGAGCGGCGAAGCGATAGCGGTCACACCAAGGCACGATTGGGAAAGCGGCGACCCCGACCGTTCACTGCGAGGGCGGCTCCGCGGCGGGCAGCCGCTGGCCCCGGCGCCAGGCTCAGGGAGCGACGAACCGGCCGCGCCAGAGGCCCTTGCGGGCGCTCCGCGCCGCCGCCTGCTCGGCGGCGTAGCGCACCCCCGCCCCCGGCTCGGCGAGGGCCCAGCCCCGGGATACCAGCCAGCGGCCGAGGTCGGGGCCGCCGACCCCGCCGGCGTAGCACACGGCGATCGCCTGGCCCGCCGGCCCGCGCCCCTTCTCGAGGCAGGTCACCCAGTTGCGGGCGACGAAGAAGGCGAGCGCCATTTCGGCCTCCATGCCGCAGCGCCAGCGCTTGCCCGCCGCCAGGCAGGTTTGCGCGCGCTCCGGCGCGTCGACGCCGAACAACCTGATCGGCCAGCCGGCGATCTCGATGGTGTCGCCGTCGATGATCGCCGGCTTGCCGGTGATCTCGGCGACCGCCGTGAGCGGCAGCAGAGCTAGAAGGACAGCGCAGAACGCGCGGTGTCCGAGCGCGCGCGCAAGACCGGGAAACGACCTCGGGTCGCGGCCCGGGGCTGGAGCCGTCAGCAACACTCCGCGCGAGCGTCGCGCACCCGCCGCAGCCACTCCTGGAGCTTGGCCGGGTCCGCTTGCTCGCCCAACAGGCCCTCGCGATAGATGTCGACCATCCATTCCATCGCCGCGATGTGGCCCATGTTGGCGGCCCGTTCGATCCAGACCCGGGCCTCGGCCTCGCTCACGTTCTCTGTGACGCTGGCGGCGTAGGCCTCGGTGAGCTCGAACATGGCGCCATCATCACCGAGGGCGGCGGCCCGGCGCTTGGCCTCGATGGCCTCGTCCAGGCGGCCGAGCTGCTCGAGGGCGATGGCCAGCACCAGCTGGGCCTCGAGAAAGTCGGGTTTGAGCTCGAGCGCCTGGCGCAGCTCCTCGACCGCGACGTCGAAGCGCCGCAAGGTACCCGCGGTGGCGCCATAGTTGTAGTGGGCCTGCGGATCGTCGGGGGTGATGATGGTGATGCTTCTGAGCGCTTTGAGCGCTCTCCGGTCGGCGCCGATCACCAGGTTGGCCCGGGCCAGGTTGCTCCAGGACTCGAGGTCCTGTGGGTTCTCGGCCACCGCCTCCTCGCAAGGGTCGGCGAGGCCGTCGGACCAGGCGGCGGCGCAAAGCTCGGCCGGGGTGGTCGCGGCGGCGGACGACGCCACGCCGAGGGCGAGCAGAAGGCCGATCGCGGCGCCCGCGCTTGGCGCGAGGCGGGGCGCGGACGCGGTCTGCCAAGGCGTAGCCATGGGGCGACTATACCACGCCGGCCGCCGGTCGGTCAGGGCATGGGACAGGGCCAGGCCTCGCGCGGCGTATCCACGAGACCGAACAGCCGGGGCTGGTGCCGGCGCTCGGGATGGCGTTGCGCCCGATCGGTGTCGGGGCGCGGCGCCCTTAAAGGCCGGCCCGACGGCGTCGGCGGCCAGGGCGGCGACCACCCCCATGATCTCGGCAAGGCCCACGATGTCGCCGTCGCAGGCGCCTGATTTCAGCGCTTCCGCCGCCGCCGACAGCAATCCTGGAGCTCGTCGGTGGCGCCGGCTGGGCCTTGGCCTCGGCTTGCGCCAGGACCAGGGCCATGAGGCCCCAACGCAAGGCGCGCTCCGCGATCACCTTCGCCTCGCTTGAGTCTTTCGCCTCGCTTGAGTCTTTGTCGTGTCCGCGGCCGAGCGCCAGGCCCGGCGCGGCGAGCCCCAAGCCTGGGGCCAGGCCAGTCCGGTCCTACGATCAGTGCAGGACCGGAGGTTTGGCCTCGCCGGGGTAGCAGCCGAGGAAGGGTCGGTCACCCAGCGTCGCGAGATGGGCCTCATCGAGGGATTCGATCTCGGCGCGCGTCCACTCGACGCGCAGAAGGCGTTCGATCAGCACGACCCGTTGTCGAGTGGCCGCCGTGAGGTCCTCGATCCTGGCTAATATCGCTTCCATCGCTCTGGCTCCTCCGCTTGTTTGTAATTGGCGAAAGGCTATCGCGGCGGCGCCACCGCGGCGGCGAGGACCTCTATACTGGCGTTCGCCGACGGGACGGCGGCGCATCGCCGGGAGGGTCCGCAATGAAAAGGGGTATCCGATACATGTGGATCACGGTCTTGATCCTGGCCGCAGTGCTCGCCGCCCTGCTCGCCGTCCTTCTCGCCACGCCGCTCGGCGACAGGCCTCTGGCGGCGTTGTTCCCGGTGGGCGATGTCGAGCCCGTCGACTTCGCGGCCCTGAGCCTCAGCGACAAGCCGAACCAGTTCCTGATGTGCCCGGACCACCTGTGTCGCGCCGAGCGCCATGCCGTGAGCCCGGTGTTCGAGGTCCCGCTCGAGCGCTTGGCGGCGCGTTGGCGCGAGGTGATCGCCGCCCAGCCGCGGCTCGAGGTGCTCGCCCGGGACCCGAACGGCCTTCACTTCGACTATGTCCAGCGCTCGGCGCGCTTTCGCTTCCCCGACATCGTCACCGTGCGCCTGATCGCCCTCTCACCCGAGCGATCGACGCTCGCCGTCTACAGCCGCGCGCTCTATGGGCGCAAGGATTTCGGCGTCAACCGGCGGCGGATCGAGGCCTGGATCGAGCTCTTGGGCACGGCCGGGAAGAACGACGGGCCAGGCCCCGGCGCGGCGCGGCGCGCGTCGCCCGAGAGCTCCTGACGGCCCCGGGGCGACGCACCGCCTCGTCTCATGGCGACGGCCTCGATCCACATGAGCGCCGACCTGCTCCCGACCCCGCGCATGGCGGCAACCAGGCGCGCTCACAAGGCCGGTCGCGCCCGGTGCTCGGTGGTCGACGAGCCGGTGACGAGATAGGCCTCGGCGCGGGCCACGGCGCGGGCCTCGGAGAGGGGCGAAAAAACCGGCCTTATCATCCGTTTGGTGGATGAAACGGCGCCGATCTTGGTGCACTATCGCGTTTGCGATCACCGGAAAGCCCCTCGGAAGGGCGCCGGTCGATGAATGTGGGAGACGATGGTCATGCTTGATAGCGGTAACGACAGAATGCCGAAGCAAAAGCGGAGGGTCGAGCTTCGCACGGTCGACGGCGAGACCCTCGAGGGATGCATCTTCGTCTCCCAGGGCCAGCGGGTGATCGACGTCATGAACCTCGACAATCGCTTCGTCGCCTTCGAGCACGCCGACGGCGCGATCGAGATCTTCAACAAGGCCGCGATCGGTCGCCTCAAGCCGCTGGAGGGCGCGGTCGCGGCGGACCGGAAAGTCGCCGCCTAGGCCTCGCGCCAGCGTGGCAACGGCTGGCGAGAAAAGCAGCGTATCACGCAGCTCGTCACCGCGACGCCGTCGCCATCGCCATGGTAACGCTGGCGCACGCCGGCGCCCCCGACCAGCGCCTCCTCCGGGGGCATCGGGTAGAACCACCTCGGGCGCTGCCTCCGGGCGGCGCCCCGACTGAGCCCCGCCTCGCGCGGGGCTTTTCTTTGGATATCAGCGTCGACAGCTCGGCAGACGCGGGAGCGAGACAGCGCAACCGCGAATTAATCTCAAGTGAGGCTATATTCCGTTTGAATGATGCCCCTAAGAACTCTGTGTGTTAGCCTCATGGACAGTACGGCGGCGCTCAAGTGTCGCCAGTGATGGCCGGATCGGGGGGGCGAAATATCGGAGAGGGTCATGTTGACGTACCGATCGCTGGTTCCGGGTTTCTTGGTGCTCGTGGCGGGGGTGTTGTTTTTCGGATCGTCCGCCTACGCCTGCCCGCAAGGCTTGGTGTGTGCCCCCGGCAAGAGCTGTCCGCCTGAGGAAAACTGCGTCGCGGCCTCCGAGCCGGCGCCGGCCACGGCGCCAGCGGTGACCTCCAGTCAGTCGTCGGAGGTGAGGGAGCAGGGCCAGGCGCCGCGCCAGTTCGAGGGCGATAGCCTGCGCACAGCGACCGAGCGGGGGGCACGAGAACTCCTCGAAGGCGGCCGGCCACTCGTGCCCGGGACGGCGCCCACAAGGACCTACGATACCGCCACCATCAGCGGCCAGATCGGCAACATCCAGCGGGCGCTGCAGGAGGGCGAGACGGCGGGGACGACGGACCAGACGCCAGACGCACCCGACCCCCCTCAGGGCCAGGAGGCGGCAACGTCCGATGTTCCCATTCCTTTGATCCCGGGCTTTGTGGCCGGTTTACCGCACGCCACCGACCCAGTGCCCCCCGCACCCACTAGCCCTGATGATATCGACGAGCCCGCCCGTCCGACAGACCCTATGACACCGAACACCAACCCGCCCACCTACCACGTTTTGACCCCGTACCTCGAACTCCATTGACCTCTTCGACTTTCTCTTTCCGATGGCTCTCCCGTGATTTCACGAGATCGTGGAGATTTCCCTTAAGCGGAGAATCCCCTGGACCCCGAAAGCCAGTTCTTAGAGCGATTCCAGGTCGCCTGGAATCGCTCTCGATTCTTTTCGCTCACGGCAGCGGACCCAAGGGTCCGCGCCATTGGGGCACGAGTCGGGGCGGGCGCGCCGGACCACCGGCGGGCCCGAGGATCCGCGTCGGCGCGGCCTGAGAGCGGTTCCAATTGACCTGGAAGCGCTCCAGCGCCATCTCCGCCGGCCGATCCGATCCGGCGATCCCCGCGCCGGCCCAGGCAATCCGCCGTTGCACGTACATCCCGAGCCGGGTGGAGCGACGAGGCTCCCCCGGCCCTTGCTCGTAAAGCCGGATTGCGGTGCTTCCCAGGGCTTTAGCTCAATTGCCTCCCGGGGTTCCCAGAGACGCCCGTGCAGCGCCGAACGGCCTGGACAGGCCTCCACCTCCGTTCCGGCCGCCGGCGGGCGGCCCACGGCCGCTTGACCGTGGCCCAGGTGCGCGCCATATCGATTGTGCTGCGGAATCTTCATTGAGTACCCCCTCGTGTATAATCCGCAGCTCAGCCTTAACTTGGCGGTGCTGGTTCAGGGACCCCCTCTCCGGCGCCGCCTTTTCTTTGCTCGCCCGGCGCCGTTCCCGTCCTCGGGACGCCTGCTCACGCGCAGCTCGTCGTACTCGAGCACGGCTCCTTTCACCAAACTACTCCGCTCCGCCACAGATCCGCTCGCTGACCGGCGAAGCGGCCCTCCCGGGTGCTCAGGCTCTACCCGCCGGGCGCCTTCGCGCCTCTACGGGCGGTTCCGCTTTGATCGGACCCGCCCGAGCGTCTTGTCGCTCACGGCAGCGGAGCCGAGGGTCCGCCCCTGCGCGGGCACGCCGGGCAACCGGCGGGCCGCAGTCGCGGCCTTTAGAGCGATTCCAGGCGACCTGGAATCGCTCTAAAGGTGGATTTCGGACACAGTGCGGAGAAAAAGCGAAGGCCCGGGGTCAGTCGATCCCGGGCCTGAATTAAGTTATTGATTTTCTTTCTGTTTTTGGTGCGCCCGCCCGGATTTGAACCGGGGACCTGCTGATTAAAAGTCAGTTGCTCTACCCGACTGAGCTACGGGCGCAAGTCTCGAACGCTCCGCCTCGGCACCGCCCGACCGGGTCGCGGCCCCCGACACCCTGGGGGCATTCGGTCAGCGGGCGACCGCATCGTCTCGCATTCGTCGACGGCGCAAGGTACTCTTTGCCACCCGGGGCGGCAAGCGGAGAGCCGGTGGCGGGGCAGGCAAACCAGGGTGCCGTCGCCGGTGCCCTGGTCCGCGAATCCGCACCCGCATCGCCGCGGCCTTGCGAGCCACCACCGCGTCGGCCCGGGGCTTCGGCCCTGCCCCGCCCCGCCGCGCGCCCTCGTGCCGCGCGCCTCCCCGAGCGTCCCGCGGAACCGCCCGCGGCCAAGCCAGCCCCGCGGTCGAGCCAGCCCCGCGGTCGAGCCAGCCCTGCGGTCGAGCCAGCACGGCGGTCGAGCCAGCACGGCGGTCGAGCGCCGGGCGTTTACGCGCCACTTGTTTGCCGCGACCGGCACTGGCGCCAAGGCAAGGCGATCGGGCAGAAATTTTTTTCTCCCTTGGCCCCGGACCTGACCGTCTCGAGATCGGAAGTCTTTGTAAAGACTGACATTTCTTGTAATTTGCTAGGTAGACCAGACTGGCTAGTTTTATTGTTGACATTTAGACAGTCCAGGGTATACAGTTGATTTGTTCGGTCTAACCGACATGCGTCCT
>CBDUZE010000081.1:0-13602 GCA_965371625.1 uncultured Alphaproteobacteria bacterium | reverse complement strand
ACCCCGAAAACCCCGCCACCTGCCGCCACAAACTACCGCGCGAGCGGTTTAGTCCATCTGACCCGAAGCGGAAGTGGACTCGGCTATGTTCGACCGAAATTGACGTACGGTTAACACTAGCCGGGCAAAATCATCGTCATCGAGCAGAGCGCTCACTGAAATCAACTTGCGCTCGGTGGGGTTGTCGACCTTGAAGATTTCGACGTCGGCACAGTGTCCGGACGGAGCTGACCCGCCCAACCTCCCACACAACGCCAATTCGCTCAAATCTCCGCCCGAGCAATGCTTCGGGCTGTGGTCTCCGTGCCATGGTCAAGAGGTTACCGGTGAGTGGCGTACTCTTACACCGCCCTTGACAGGCACCTGATTGCCGCGAATGACCCGGGCGGGCCATCGATAAGTCAGACCAAAGCTGCCCCCACCCAGACCTGTCGCCTGTCGTGCCAAGCGGCCCGCAGCACAACGCAGTGAAATTCAGCACCGATTCCATTTTCAGGATTCGCACGACCCGGCAAAAAGCTTGGTCTACGGCCGGACGGAATATTCAGGAGGGACAGCGGTCGCGACGATCTCGCGCCGGGCGACGACCTTCTGGAAGAGACCGCCGAAAAAGGTTTCCTTGTGCCAACCGTACCGCTTCGCATTGCTTGCGAAATCCGCAATCTCGTTGCGCCAGAGGCCTTTGGCGAACGGTTCCAAGGTATCGAAAACGATGCTCGTGATTCCTTTCAGGGGATGCGCCCAGTGCGGCTTGTGGTAGTCGACGAAGATCACCTTGCCGCCGGCGGCGACGCTCTCGAGCAACGCGTCCGTGACCGCGCGCTTGTAGTCGTTTGGCAACTCGTGCATCAGGAAGTAGCAGCACACAGCGTCATAGGCGTTGCCGCCGGGCTGCGCAGCATCGGCGTGCCGCACCGTCGCCTGCGGGAAATTCCGCAGTTTGCGCTGGCAAGTGGCGACCTGAATGGGTGCGATGTCAACGACCTCGAGGCGCCCCCGGGGGCCAAGATACCGCGCCAAGACGGGTGAGAAGTCGCCGTAGACGCAAGCGGGTTGAAGAACCCTTTGGCCGGGTACGAGTTCGGCAAAGGCTTCCCTTCGGAGGCGCTGGTGCTGGCCCCACAGAATGACCCTGACCACGATTTCACGGTCGAGGAGCCTCACGTTGCGGGGGTTCAAGTAGGCCCAATAATAGGTATCCCGAAGGTAGGAGGGGACCTCTGGAGCCCCGGTCCGGAGCCGCCGCGGCGGCGTCTCGAACCCGGCAATGGCAACGCCACCCGTGGCCGTCATCGGCTAGGCTTTGCTGACTGTTACCACCGTGTCCATCCAGCGCATCTGCCCGTTGATGGGGTCGGGCGCATTAGCGATGATCCAATTCGGATGAACGCCGTTGCTCGCCCACCATTTGCGCGCGAAGTCCGGGTCCTCGACGGCGTTATTGGGCGCCCTCTTGTCCGAGGCGTACCTTCCATACTCCCAGTGTCCGCAGTGATGCGAGATGGCAATGACGCCGGGAACCACGGTGGGCGTCACCTTAGCCTTGGTCTCGATCCGGCCAACGCTGGATTCGACCTTGATCCGATCGCCGTCCTGAATTCCCCTTGCGGCGGCGGTAACCGGATTGATCCAGCCCGGATTGTCGTAGCAGAGTTCGGTCAGCCACTTGCAGTTCTGCGAGCGCGAGTGGGTCTGAACATTGACTTTGTAGGTGGTCAGGATCAGCTCATCGGGCTTCAACGCCTCATGCTCGGGGATGGCCATCCAGCTCGGCAACGGGGGAAATCCCTTTTCCTCGAGCAGGGTCGAGTAGAGCTCCATAAATCCCGATTTGTTGACCTTGTCGGGCCTGAAGCCGGCATAAACAGCGTCGCCGATCTTCTGGCCGACATAGCCCTTGTAGGCGTCCTTGGTGTGGGTGTAGCCCTTGCTCCCAGCCTCTTCCTCGGTCTTGGCCTTTGACTTGCGCCAGTTCCAGTAGACGCCCGTCGCCTCATCGAAGATGACGCCGACCTTGTCGAGGGCCTCCCGCGCAATCTCCTTCAAATAGCTGTTGTAGCGCGGTTTGGCCGCGGAATCGTGCCAGACGCCATGGGTCTTCATGTACTCGAAGCCACCGGCCTCCTTCACCCCCGGGGTCTCCTCACATGACAGCGCGACGAACTCCTCGGCCGAGCGGAAGCCCAAGGGGAAGCCCATCCGTTGCGCCAGCTCGCAGCAGACGTCCTTGAAATCCCGGGCCTCGCCCAGGGGCGCGACCACGGGTTGGCGAATGTAGAATTCTGGCACCTGCGTCGGCGAAACCATGTCCTCCCAGTCCCACCTCTCGAGATAGGTGGCGTCGGGCAGGATAAGGTCGGCGTAGGCCGCCGATTCGTCGTAGAACGCGTTTATGCAAACGGTGTAGGGGATGATCGACTCGTCCTTGAGGATGTCGATGTTCTCCTGAACCTCTCCGTTCGCGTAGACCGGGTTGTAGCAATACCACATGTAGATCTCCGGCCGACCGCTTCCGCCATCCTTGATCATCTTCAGGATCTGGTGGCTCACGTGGTGCGTGGGGAATGCGGCCGCGCCCTTAAAGCCGTCGACGATTTTGAGCTTGTGGGCTTTGGGCTTGTCCTCGGGCCCATGCGGATATTTCCACCCGGCGCCCACGGCCTTGCAGCGGCCGCCCGGGTTGTCGATGTTGCCAGTGATCGAGGCAAGCATCTGGCACGCCCGTTCGGTCTCGTTGCCGTTGTAATGGGCGATCGCGCCACGATAGCTCACCAGGCAGGCCGGCCGGGTGGTGGCGAATTCGCGGGCGATGGCACGGATCGTATCAGCGGGCACGCCGCTGATCCCTTCCGCCCATTCCGGCGTGTATTGCGCAAGGTGGGAATTCAGCGCCGCGACCTTGTCGTCCAGCGACGCAACAGGATGTTTCGTGACCTTGCAGAAGTTGATGAACGCCTCGCCTTCGCCCTTGTACAGCTCTTCCGTCATCATCACGTTGCACATGGCCAGCACGACCGCCAGGTCGGTGCCCGGCTTGATCGGCACCCATTCCGTCGACTTGGCCGCGGTATTCGAAAACCGCACGTCGAACGTCACCATCCGCACGCCCCGTTCGGCCATGGCCCTGACCAGACGCTGAGAGGTCGGGATGTGATTGGTGTGGGTTTCGAAGACGTTGCTGCCGAAATTGAGGACGAATTTGGTATTGTCGAAGTCCCAGTTGTCGTAATGGCCGCCCCAGGTGAGTTCCTGGGCCGTCCACTTGCCGCCCTCGCAGATGCTGGTGTGGTTGCCGATCGTCTTGGTGCCGTAGGTGGCCAGGAAGGCGTTCTTGATGAGCTTGCTCGAGCTCCCCTTCATGCGCCCGTAGTGGAACATGAACTTCTCAGGCGTGCCTTCGTTGCGAAGTTTCATGAGACGCCCGGTGAGCTCGGCCAAGGCCTCGTCCCACGAGACTCGTTTCCACTTGCCCTCGCCACGCGCGCCCACGCGCTTCATGGGATAGAGGATGCGGTCGGGATCGTAGACCTGGTTCACGCCGGCCTGTCCCTTGGCGCACATGACCCCCTCGGAGCGAATCGAGTTGGGCTGCCCTTCGATCTTGACCAGTCTTCCGTCCTCGACGTAGCACACGTTCGGACAGCGGGTCACGCACTGCCAGCAGGCGCTGGGGATGGCAGTACGTTGTTCGCCGGTCTTCGGCGAGAAATCCCCGCCGCCGATTTGCAGCTCTTCCCTGGCCGCGGTGAGGACGGCCCCGCCGGCGAGCGATGCTGTCGCCGTGGCGGCACCCAGTTTCAGGAAGTTTCGACGGGTGACCATAGTCCGCTCCCTAGAGTCCGATAGGATGGGTTATCTGCCCGCCGATCAGCACGACGTAGGACAGCATGAATCCGCCGATCAGCACGGTTGCCGGCACGATCAACTCGACTCCCCGGTGCGCGGCGTACTCCCTCGAGAATATCCACCTGGGGGCAGCCAAAACCACGCCCACAATGATGGGGACGATGAGGCCGATACCCACGGCCCCCAGCCAGAATTCGGTGGCCAAGACACCGCCGGCCAGGATCACCGCGTCGACGGCGTGCTGGTAGCCGCCGCCCGTCACTTGCGCGAACAGGACGAACAGCAACACCACAAGCATCTCTCCGCTCAAGGTGAAGACGTTCGTGGTCGTAAGTAGGTAATTATTGTCGCGGTATTCGCGTACGGTGTCGGGGTCGGGTGCCCTCTTGAACAGGATTCGACACAACACGATGACGGCCAATGCGGTCGCCACGCCCGAGAACATGAACACCAGGGGAAGCAGCGCCGTGTTCCAGAAGGGCCTTGCCTGGAGGGTGCTCAGCATGAACCCGGGATAGAGACACAAAATGATACCCAACGGCATGCCGATCCACGCCATCGCTCGCCTGAGAGGATCCCACCGGTCGCCCGGTCCGACGTTCTCGGACACGCCGAGCCCGGCCATGATGCGCTTAAGAGGGCCCTCTCTGTCCGGCAGGGCAAAGTAGGTGTAGGCATAGGCAAGGCTCACCACCATGAATATGACAATGATCCAGGAGCCGACCCACATCGGCGACCAAAAGTTGATGTTAAGGAACAAATTCTGAAACCTAAATGGGTGCCCCAGTTCGGCGATTAGCACGAACCCGTCATCGACTATGGCGAATGGAGCGATGAACGCGCCGTAACGCGCGACGCTGAAAAAGGCACCGCGACGACCATCACGCAGAAGCAGAAACGAACTGATCGCGAGCGCGCCACCCCCTATGCCTACCAGGAAGAAGTGGATCATGAGGGGATAGCCCCAAACCATGTATTCGGCGTACTCGTTCATGGCTATCTCCTTTGCTTCCGCCTGCGGTTGGTGGTCACCCGGATGTGCTCCCATTCATACCTGGCATCGGTGTGTGGGTCCGCATGATCCGCCGCGATGTAATAGACGTTCGGCTGGGTGCCCATTTCCGTGCGCAGAGCGGTCACGGGATTTTCGGCCATAAGCCTGCCGACTTCGCTGTCGGGATCATTGAGGTCGCCGAAGATCCGCGCCCTGCCCTGGCAGGTGTTCACACAGGCGGGGACCATGCCCTTTTCGACGCGGTGCAGGCAGAACTCACATTTGTCGGCGGTTCTGGTGACCGGGTTGAAGAACCGCGCATCGTAAGGGCAGGCATGAATGCAATATTTGCAGCCGATGCAAATGTCCTTGTCGATGATGACGACGCCGTCCTCTTTGCGCTTCCAGGTCGCACCCGTCGGGCAGACTCGGACGCAGGGTGGGTTCGAGCAATGATTGCAGTTTCGCGGCAGGAAACTCCGCGTCACGTTCGGATAGTTGCCCTTTTCGATATCCTCCACCCAGGTCCGGCCAACACCCAAAGGAACGTTGAATTCGCTCTTGCAGGCCACGGTGCAAGCCTGACACCCGATACATCTGCGGGTGTCGATCACCATGCCGTACTGGACCTTTCTTTTCTCGACGGCAGCTTTGGCCGACATTGGTAAAGCCGAGGCGGCGGTGCTCATGACGGCACCGGCAGCGAGGTTTTTCACCACCTGTCTGCGGGAAAGTCCGGGATCAACGTTCGTCATGGGTCACCCCCGCGCTCGACCTGATCATGTGCAAGAACCTCCTGACGATTCGACCGATTGATCATCCAGGCCAACGGCCGGCACTCGTTGCTGGTCACTGATCGGAAGACCAGATATAATCCCGACACTAATGAAAACGCACAATTCATGCCAACCTGGGAAAACCGGAGAAATGTGCGACTTTTCATACAGAGCGACGCAGAGGAGCGCCGTTTCGGCCGGAAATCGGTTACCCGGCGGTAACGATCCTCCCGGCTCGGTAACGAACATGAAGACACCCGCACTCCAACCAATTAGAGCGAGCTGCGTGGGAATTTGATGTCACCGTTCGGTAACCCGGAACCCGACCCAAAGTGGCGCGTTTCGTCGGCTTCGGGGGTGGCCGATAGCGTTCGCATAGCGTGCGCGGCAGCCCCCCGAACAGTGAGGTCCCTATCGGGATTGGATTCGCGGCTGGCCGCCAATCTTGTTAGACTCGGTGGTGGCCGGGAGAGTCATCCGGGTATTGTCGGGAAAGGACGGCTCGAACACCGTGGTATCAGTGGATACACGTTGAAGGCGAACGACGAGCTTGTGCGCCCGGATTTGTCGATTTGAGGTGAAAGATGGCACTGCTTCCGCCCATGTATTTGGACTGCGTCGTGGCCATGGGAACGAAGGGCAAGGACGGCGAGATCGCATGGGATGCGACTGGATTCTTCTATGGTCACAAAGTGAGTGGCCCTCGCGCGAAGACTAAGCGATACGCCATCGTAATTGCCACAAACCGTCATGTGTTCGACGACGAAGAACGAATTTACATCCGGTGCAATCCGATCGTCGGCCGGAAAGCACAGGAGTTTTCGGTTGAGCTTCTCGACCAGGATGGAAACCGGAACTGGACCTCTCACGAGAACCGGGACATCGATGTTGCCGTACTACCGATCGACGCCTCCGCTCTAAAAAGGGCAGGCACACAGTTTGCTATCTTCACGAATGACGTCGATACCGCCAACATCAGGAAATTGAAGGATCTCGGGATCCTTGAAGGCGACTCTGTGTATATCCTCGGCTTTCCTATGAGGATCGTAGGTGAGAGAAGAAATACCGTCCTAGTTCGAGGCGGAACGATAGCTCGAATCAGAGATGTGTTATCGAAAGATAACGATGAAATGCTCGTTGATGCTTTACTTTTTCCTGGAAACAGCGGGGGTCCGGTCGTCTCTAAACCTCAAATTACCAAGGTTGAGGGAACGAAATCACAAGATGCGGCCTACTTGATTGGTATCGTAAAGTCCTACGTCCCCTATCGGGATGTCGCGATTAGTGTTCAAACTAGCAGGCCTCGTGTCATATTCGAGGAGAACTCCGGATTGGCAGCGGTGTACCCGATCGATTTCGTGCAGGAAATTGCGAAAATCTACGTTCGATCACTCCGCGAGAAACGGAAACATTAGGACCTTCCATGCTCGGCGATCCCAGGCATGGCCGAGCGGGTCTGGCGATGGAATATTGCCCCTTACCCCTTGATTTGATTACCAATAGTCCCGATATGACAGGCAGTGCAAGAAACCTCGCGGCACGGCCATGAAAGCGAACTCTCCAGGCAAGCGCGATGCCTTGTTGGGGGCTGTCGATCTGACCCACTTCGAGCTCGATTCGACCTTGCCATGTCCAACGACCTGCACGACCTGCTTGCCGCACGGCGGCCGTTTGGTCGTGACGGACCTTGCAGAAGATCCGCCGGCAGCAGGTCCAGCGGAATCGGGCAACCGCGCTTCGCATCCGAGCCAATAGTGACCGAGACCGGCTTCACGGCGACGAAGCACGACCCAGGGCACAGCTTTATCACCTAAGCCGCCACGGTCATGGAGCGGACCACATCCGCACCACGTCCTGATCCAGGTTCGTGAGGTACGCCATGCCGACGCCCTTGGAGGGCCGACCCGGTGTGCGCTCTCAATGGACTGCAGCCGGATCGACCCGTCCCGAAAACAATGCCGCGGCGAACAGAGGAACCGGCGCCAAAACCCGGCTTGGGTTACCTCCTTTCCATCGTCGGCGCAGGCGCGCGAGCTGGCACACCTTTCCAGGTTGCCGAATTTGAATCACGCCGCTCGGTGCGGGCTCGACGCGGCCACCATGCCTCGAGGCGATAGTCGGTCGTGAATCGTCCAGGCTAGTGGTGCGACGATACTTTCCGGACAACCTGGCCCGTAAGCTCGGGCGTGTTCAGGGAGAGATCGCTGAGGGTCAGGATCCCCACCATGTGATTTTCGCGGTCAAGAACCGGCAGGCGGCGGACGTTTTTTTCTTCCATGATGTGGGCAGCCTCCACCGCGAGCTGGTCCTGGTAGCAGAATGCGACGTCCTTCGACATGACGTCCTGGATCATGGTTTGCGCTAGATCGTGGCCCTCGGCAATGGCGCGGCAGGTGATGTCCCGGTCGGTCACGATCCCGACCAGTTCATCGTTCTCCCACACCGGCAGACAGCCAACGTCCATATCCCGCATTTTTCGAGCCGCATCTTGAAGAGTCATATCGGCGTTGGTTCGTCTCGCGTCGGTATGCATGACTTCTTCGACCCTCACAGGGCCCCATCTCTTTGCCACCGTCTTTTCCTCCATCTTCATCTTCTGACCATGTTTGCGGAGTTTCGGGTCGCTCCCCCACCGGAACCGCAACGCGAGCGCTGGACATCCGACGGCTCTGGCAAGACATCGATGAGCTTAACGCCACCGTTACCAGTCAACTGTGCTCGGTGGTACGGGAAGCTTTCCGAGCCCGCAAACGCTAAAAGGTCACGCGCATAATTCGTGCCAACACACGAAAAGCGAGGAATCGTGGGGCTCTTGACGGATAGCCGCGGAGAAGGGCAGCTTTGTCGGCGAAATTCCGTTACCTAACCGTAACTCATCCTCGAGTCCGGTAACGACGGCAATTACTCTCGGCACCCCAGTCAGTTAAGCGGTCTTCGCGGGATTTCGACGTCACCGTTCCGTAACCCGGAGCCCGGATGTGGGTCCGGGCAACCATCCCGGGAGCGGTGGGGAGAAGGCCCTCACATACGCTCATTCGGAATCGCCGCCAGCTCGATTCGCGAGAAGAGAGAATGCAAGAATGCTTCGATAGTATTATGTGTTCTTTTTGATGCCGTAGCGTTTCATTTTCTCCCAAAGACTCTTGCGCGAGATTCCAAGATACTGAGCCGCCTTCTTGACTCCCCACCCGTGGCGGACCAGTGCGTGATGGATCACCTCGCTTTCCGCCTTCTCCACTGCATCCTTCAGGAAATGGTGATCCTCAGCAACGACCAAGCCTTCCGAAGCTCCCACGTCGATGGGTAGAAGGTCGTTTTCCGTCACCAATGCGCCGTCGCAGAGAGCCACGGCCCGCTCCAGCACGTTCTTGAGTTCGCGCACGTTGCCGGAAAAAGGCATCGACAGGAGCCCGGCCTCGGCGTCATCCGATAGCCCCGAGACCCGTTTTCCCATCTCCGCCGCATGTCGCTCGACGAATAGCCGCGCCAGATAGAGGATGTCCTCCGTCCGCTCGCGAAGGGGAGGAATGTGCAGATGAATCACGTTGAGGCGCCAAAAGAGATCGGAGCGGAACCGCCCTTCCTTCATGGCCTGATCGAGGTCTACCTGCGTTGCGGCCAGCACGCGTACGTCCAGCGAGATGGACTTCTCTCCGCCGACCCGTTCGATCGTGTGTTCCTGCAGCACGCGCAGCAGCTTGACTTGAATCTCCGTCGGGGTCTCGGCGATCTCGTCGAGAAAGATGGTGCCACCGTGGGCCTGCTCGAAGCGCCCGATCCTGCGGTAGTTGGCGCCGGTGAAGGCGCCTTTCTCATGGCCGAACAACTCGCTCTCCACCAGGTTCGGAGGAAGCGCCGCGCAGTTTACCGAGACCATGGGGCCCGAGGCGCGGTGGCTGTTCTGGTGGATGAGCGTCGCGATCACTTCCTTGCCGACACCGGATTCGCCGCTGATCAGCACCGAACTGTCGATGTCGGCGAGACGCGCGACCAGGCGCTCGATGCGGCGCATGGCCGGGCTTTTGCCGAGAATGCCGCTGCCGGGCCGGAAGCGTTGTCCGTCCGTCCCAGTTAATTCGACCGACAGACGGGAGTCGGCCAGACGCGAAAGGGTGCCCCGCACGAGGGCAATGAAAGCCTCTACGTTGAACGGTTTCGTTACGTAATCCACGGCACCCGCCTTGGCCAGCGCCACCGCTTCCGAAACGTCGCCGAAGGCGGTCATCAGGATCACCGGCGTTCCCGGATAGCGGCGCGCGATCTCTTCGAACAACTCCGTGCCGGTGCCGTCGGGAAGGCGCACATCGGTCACCACCAAATCCACGTCGCCCCTCTTTAGCTGGCTATGTGCGCTGGCCACGTCACAAGCGGTTCGGGCCGAGATGCCTGCAAGCCGAAGCCGGTCTTCGAGCGACAGGCGCATGATCTCGTCGTCCTCGACCACCAAGACGCACAAATCGGATAGATCGTGCTCTTCCGAATCCTGATCCTCAACGAGTGTCAAGCCACTTTCTCCACGCTTTCCTCGCCGTAAACCTCAGCGAACGGCAGGCGCACCGTGAACCGCGTGCCGCGCCCGGTTTCGCTTTCGAACTCGACGAAGCCTCGCATGCTCTGCACCAAGCGGTAAACGATCCACAACCCCAGCCCGGTGCCGTTGGAATGAGTGGTAAAGAACGGATCAAACACTTGGCTCCGGTATTCCAGCGGAATGCCCGGACCATCGTCTTCCACCTCCAGCAACACCCACTTTTCGTTGTGAAAGGACCGGAATGTGACGGTCCCCCCTTCGGGCAGAACCTCCACGGCGTTTTTCAGTAGATTGAGAACGACTTGTTGAATCCGTTGACAATTGATCCTCACTCGGTCCCTCTCACGGTCTTCCCAAACAAGGTGGATATTGCGGTCGCCGATCTCGGCCTCCACCAGCCCCTTCAGATCCTCGAGGCAACCCGGATCACACACCCCGTTGGCGTCGTCGTCGATCCGCAGCTCCACCAGCAGATCGCCCGTGATGTCGCGGATCCGGCCAAGGCCCTTGTCGAGAAGCGGCAGGTAGCGTTCGAGCAACTTCGGTTCGTCGGGATGTTTTCTCAAGGTGTCGACGCAGTTCAGCATGCCCGCCACGGGATTGTTAACTTCGTGAGCGACACCGGCCGCGATTCTCCCCAGCGCGACGAGCTTCTTGCTGACCGAGATTTCCTCTTCCATGCGCTTCTTCTCTTCGAGCTCGACGGTCATCCGGTGGAAGCTGCTCACCAATTGCCCGATTTCGTCAGCGTGGTTGACGGCGGGCGACGCGATGTCTACCGGATCGCCGCGGCCGACCGATTCCATGGCCTGGGCCAATTCGGCCAAGGGCCGCACAATGCGCTTGGCGATGAACACGCCCAGCAGACTGCCCAAGGCAACCAGCCCCAGCATCAAGCCGACAACGGTGAGCGCGAGCTTTTGGGCGTGGCTGATCAACCCCGCGGTCGACAAGCGTACCCGCACCACGCCCAGCACCTTTCCGCCGAAGAAGATCGGGACCACGCCCTCCAGAAAGTCCTCGTCGGCGCTGTTGCCTTCGATCACGTAAGGTGTTTGCGCCTTCAATACGACATCGAACAGACGCTGCTCCGTCGGGTTCGTCGGCACGAAGGGAAGGCCAACCGGATGAGCGGAGGGGTTCAGGTGAGCCATCACCCGCCCCTCAGCATCCAGTACCATGCCGGTCAAAATGCGGGCGGCCTGCAGTTTGGGCGTGGGAGAGTAGCCCAGACGGTAGGTGTAAGGATCCAGGTGAGCAATTCCCCGCCCCTCGGCGTCCAGTACGATGCCCGAGGTAGCCTGGGTATCCGGGCTCTCGCTGGAAATCCGCGATGCCATCATCTTGAGGCTCTTGTGAAGCGACCAGTAATCACCGCGCAGCATGGCATCGGGCGCCGCCACCGCGACGGAGCGGGCCAACAAGAGGGCTCCCTCTTCCAACTCCTCGTGAAATCGCTGCCAGTCCTGGGCGACGATTACGCTGCCGGTGGCGAATCCCACGCCCGTCGCTACCGCCGTGATTGTGAAGGCGATCTTCGCCGCCAAGCTCCAGGAGCGGCGTTTGAGCAGCCTCATTCCCCGCTCCCTTCGGTTATCGCCCTGTAGGGGGGCGCCGGCACGTAGTCAACGGCTGACGCCAAGGGACTTTCCTTCAAGCGCTGCGTCATATCGCGAATATCGTCGAACAGGCTGGGCGGATAGATGCGGAAGCCGTCGAGCATAAAGTCCGCGAGTAGCTTGCGCCCTTGGGGGTCGGCGTCCATATTCGTAAGCGCCGCCGTCATGTGCGCCACCACCTCGTCGTCGACGCCTAGGCGCACCACCAGGGGTGGGAACCCGAACGCAGGCGACTGATGGATCACCCGGGTGCTTCTCACCAGCTCGGGGCGAGACCGCCACATAAACTCCCAAACGTAGGAGTCGACAGCTGCGCCGTCGGCTACCCGGTCCGCCACTGCCTCTATCGCTTCGGCATGACTGAAGGTGAAAAAGGTTTCGCGGAAATAGCTGTCTGGACGTACGCCGCGATCGATCAACATGATCTGAGGGTACAGGTAGCCGGAGTTGGATTCCGGATCGGTATAGGCGAACAGCTTCCCTTCCAGATCACCAATGTCCCGGTAGGAACTGTCCTGGTGAACGATGATATAGGAATGGTAGAGGGGCTTTCCGCGATAGAGGGGAACGACCAGCAGTTTCAGGAATTCTGGGTCGCGGTTCTGGGCGAACGGTCCCCCGCATATCCAGGCGACGTCGATATCCCCGGTTTGCAACAGCCTCATGATCTCCCAATAGGTCGGCCGCTGCACGAAGCGCACGGAATGACCGCTCCGTGCGCTCAGATAGTCGGCCCATTCGCGGACCCGCTGCACGTCCTCCCACGCCACCACCCCGGTCAGCCCGAAGCGAACGGTGTCATACTCGGCCCGGGCCGAATCGAATACGCCGGCGAGCAGCAAGAGAACAAGAGCCAGACGAAGCATCAAACGTGCCCTCAACAGATCGATGCGATAGCCCTCATACGGGCTCCGCGTCCCAAGTCGGCATGGTCGAGGCACACATACACCGGCGGGGCGGCGCTTGAACCCGCGGTTCTCTCTGGGTTCACCCGGCGCGTGCTGCGCATCGCCAAGAACCCCGACGGAGGCGGCAGGCCCGGGCAGCCTTCCAGCAGCAACCCCGATGGCCGACGCGACCGGCGAAACGGTGATCACGAACGCACGAGCGTTGCCAGCGTTCCTGGCTCCCCGCTCGGGAGCTCGCTCCCGATCTTGCTACACCGATAACTCGAAAGGATCGGCCGCGAAATGATTTGGGTCAATTTGGGGGCAAATAGTCGCGCTCATAACTCGTTCCTGCTGTCGCTCCTGAAAATTCCATCCGCCGCGGAAATCCTTGCCTCTCGGCGAATTGGGGTAAGGTCAAGGCATGCGTGATGCCCTACTCCTTCTGTTCTCGGGCGTGCGAATTCGGTTAGGGACCCTCGCTCGACTCCAGCTTGAAAATCTGGCCCTCCGCCGCCTGTCCCTCCTGAAAATTCCGTTCGGCCCAGAGATCTCGGCCTTCTGAAGACATCAGTTAGGGGCAGCTGGGCTCTTCTTAGATTTTCAACCATAGATGCCAGGGAGACACTCTCGGGAGGCCATTGGCGATCAGGAGCAAATAGAGGCGGTTGCATGCCCGGGATTTGAACCTGGGTCCGCTCCGTCGAAGTGCCGACTGGCTAATTTCTTGCAGTGCGCTAGTCTCGCCATCAAGGTCTCGGCTTCCTCCTCCAAATGCAGACATAGGATACTTCTACAACCGATCTATGATTGGTTTACAGAGGGCTTCGATACACCAGACCTGCAACATGCCAAGGCACTGCTGGACGAACTGCCTTGAGTCTGCTTATGGCTGAGGCTGTTGAAGAACTCGGACTTGCCGCGGCATTGAAGTCGTGATTCGCTCTTT
>CBDUZE010000080.1:0-13979 GCA_965371625.1 uncultured Alphaproteobacteria bacterium | reverse complement strand
GCCGCGCCCCGCGCCCCTTTCGCCGAGCGTAATGGCGGCGCGCCTTGGCGCGGTTGCCGCAATCGTCCATGGCGCACCAGCGACGGCTCAAGCTTCGGCTGGTGTCATAGAAGAGCCAGCCGCAGCCCTCGCCGGCGCAGGCCCTGACCCTTTTCAGCTCGCCCCCCGTCAGCAGCTCGGCGGCCGACCAGGCGAGGGGCCAGAGCACGCTCTCGAGCCGGCTGCCGGCCTCGGCGCCGCTCCATACGAAGCCCGGGTCGGCCCAGGCCAGGCCGCGGATCGCCGGCGCCCGGGCGAGCTCGGCGTTGAGGATCCCGAGCTCCGACTTGCCGGGCGCGCGCCCGCCGGCGCGCTCGCCGAACAGCCTATGAAGCGCCTCGCGCAGCGCCCGCGCCCGCTCCAGTACCGCCTCGGCCGAGGCCGCCAGGGTCCCGGCCTGGCGCTCGAGTTCTGCCGCCCGGTCCGCCGGCACCAGGCCCGCAGCGGCGCTCCAGGCGGCGAGATCGCGGTAATGCCCGAGCCCCTCAATGGGTGCCGCGCTGGCCCGCCACGAGACCGTGTTGACGAAGTCGAGGCAGCGATGGCCGGCGATCAGGCGGCCTGAGTTGGGCGACCGGGCGCGGCCTCTCATGGCATTCCCTCCGAACCTTAAATCACTAACCATCATACCGGTTGACTCAAGCTATTGAAAGCGCCAACCTGTATAAATCTAACTGGTATGATGGTTATTAATTGGGCTTGGATCCGGGCGCCGGGCCCGCGGAGACGACGATGCCGACCCGCCTTCATCTGTTGTTCGTGGTGATGTGCCTGATCTGGGGCGCCACCTGGATCGCCATCCGCGCCGGCGTCGAGGCGCTGCCGCCGCTGCTCTTCGCCGGCACCCGGCTGGTCGTTGCCGGCGCCCTGCTGCTCGCCTGGCGCTGGCTCTCCGGCGCCCCGCTCGCCATCGCCCGGGCGCACTGGCCCCTGCTTGGCGTGGTCGCCCTGTTCACCATGGCCGCGACCTACGCCTTCCTGTTCTGGGGCATGCGCTACGTGCCCTCGGGGCTGGCCGCCATCATCCACCTGTCGCTGTTGCCGGTCGGGCTCTGCGCTTTCGGGCTGGCCCACGGCGAGGAGCGCTTGAGCGCCCGTCAGGTGGCCGCGGTCGGCCTTGGCCTGGCCGGGCTCGCCATCCTGTTCGGCCCCGCCGCGGCGGCCAAGGACGACCCGGCCGAGCTCTGGGGCGTGGCGGCGATCGTTGCTTCGACCCTGCTCTATGGCTGGGGCAGCGTGCTGAGCCGGCCCCTGACGCGGCGCTATCCGCCGGCGCTCATCGCCGGCTGGTCGGTCCTCCTCGGGGGCCTCGTCCTGATCGCCCTTTCCGCGGCGTTCGAAGCGGTGGACTGGATCGTCCTCGCCGCCTTCGCCGCCCCCCAGGTGCTCGCCGGCTGGCTTTTCCTGGTGCTGTTCGGTTCGTTGGTCGCCTTCACCGTGTACCTGCGCCTGCTGCGCGACTGGGGGCCGGTGCGGGCCGGCATGTACGCCTTCGTCTCGCCGCTGATCGCGGTCGCCCTCGGCGCCGTCGTCTACGGCGAGCGGCTGGCGGCTCACCAGGCCGTCGGTGGGCTCCTAATGCTGTCGGCGGCGTGGCTGGCGCTGCACCGCCCCGCCCGGGCCCTTCAGCCCGCGGCCTGACGGCCCTCGAAGGCGGCCGGCCGCGTCGAGGGGTGGCTGCGGGCATACTGCGGCGGGTAGGGCGCCTCGCCGCCAAGCTCCTCGGCCGCGTGCCAGGCCCAGCGCGGGTCGTAGAGCATGCCCCGCCCCAGCGCCACCAGGTCGGCCTTGCCCGTGCCGAGGATCTCCTCGGCCTGGTGGGGCTCGGTGATCATGCCGACGGCGATGGTGGCGATGCCGCTCCCGGCCTTGACCGCGGCGGCGAGCGGCACCTGGTAGCCCGGGCTCGAGCCGGCCACCGGCGGGTGGCGCGGTGAGTTGCCGCCCGAGGAGATGTGGGCGAAGTCGCAGCCCTCGGCCTTGAGCGCCCGGGCGAAGGCCACCGATTCGTCGATGGTCCAGCCGGGCTCCTCCCAGTCGGTGCCCGAGAAGCGCACGCCCAGGGGCTTGTCCTCGGGCCAGGCCGCGCGAACCGCGGCGATCACCTCGAGGGGGAAGCGCATGCGGTTCTCGAGCGCGCCGCCGTAGGCGTCGTCGCGGCGGTTGGCGAGCGGCGAAAGGAAGGCGCTCAACAGGTAGCCGTGGGCGGCGTGGACCTCGATGAGGTCGAAGCCGAGGCGCTCGGCGCGCCGGGTCGAGTCCACGAAGGCGGCGATGACGGCGTCCATGTCGGCGCGCGCCATCGCCTGGGGCGTGGGCCAGGCCTCGGCGAAGGCCAGCGCCGAAGGGGCGACGGCCTGCCAGGCTCCCTCTTGCGCGCTCAGCGGCTGGGCGCCGTCCCAGGGCACCTGGGTCGAGGCCTTGCGCCCGGCGTGGGCGAGCTGGATGCCGAGGCGGGCCTCGCCGTGGCGGCGGCAGAACGCCACCACCCGGCCCAGGGCCTCCTCGTGCGCGTCCGAATAGAGGCCCAGGCAGCCCGGCGTGATGCGGCCCCGCGCCTCGACCCCGGTGGCCTCGGTGATCAAGAGCCCGGCGCCCGACACCGCGAGGTGGCCGAGGTGCATCAGGTGCCAGTCGGTGGCGGCGCCGTCGTCGGCGCTGTACTGACACATCGGCGCCACCACGATGCGGTTGGCGAGAGTCAGGCCGCGCAGCTTAAGCGGTGAAAACAACACGCTGGTCATTGCTCGATGCTCTCCTGGGTCTAACCAAGCACGAAGGGATTGGGGACCTCGGGATCGGTGCTGATCCGGACGCTCTTGGTCTGCAGGTACTCGCGGATCGCCTCGATGCCGTTCTCGCGGCCAGGCCTGAGCGCTTGTAACCGCCGAACGGCGACATGTAGCTCACGGCGCGGTAGCAGTTGACCCATACGGTGCCGGCGTGGAGCCGCTCCGAGACCGTGATGGCGCGGCGTATGCTCTCGGTCCAGACCCCGGCGGCGAGGCCGTAGAGGACGTCGTTGGCGATCTCCACCGCCTCGTCCTCGTTGCGGAAGCGGATCACCGAGAGCACCGGCCCGAAGACCTCTTCCTGGGCGATGCGCATGTCGTTGGTGACGTTGGTGAAGATGGTGGGCTCGACGAACCAGCCCTCGCCGCAGTCGCCGCCGCTGGCGGGCGCGCCGCCGAGCACGCAGGTCGCGCCCTCGGACTTGGCGACGTCGATGTAGTCGAGCACCTTCTCGTACTGGGGCCGGGTGGTCACCGGACCGACCTGGGTCTCCATGCGCGCCGGATCGCCCATCCGGGCGGTGCTGGCGAAGGAGACCAGCTTGTCCATGAACTCGTTATGGACCGCTTCCTGCAACAACAGGCGCGAGCCGGCGATGCAGGTCTGGCCGGTGGCGGCGAAGATGCCCGAGACCGCGCCCTTGACCGCGTTGTCGATGTTGGCGTCGTCGAAGACGATGTTGGGCGACTTGCCGCCGAGCTCGAGCGTCACCGGCTTGAGGCCCTTGGCGGCGCTCTCGTAGACCCGCTGGCCGCCGGGCTCGGAACCGGTGAAGGCGATCTTGGCGACCTTGGGGTGGGTCACCAGGGGCTCGCCGACCTCGGCGCCGAAGCCGGTCACCACGTTGACGACGCCGGGCGGGAAGCCCGCCTGCCCGACCAGCTTGACGAACTCGAGCGTCGAGGCCGAGGTGAACTCGGAAGGCTTGAGCACCACCGTGCAGCCCGCCGCCAGCGCCGGCGCCAGCTTCCACGAGGCGAGCAGCAAGGGCGAGTTCCAGGGCGTGATCGCCACCACCACGCCCACGGGCTCGTGGCGCGTGAATTTGAACATGCCGGGCTTGTCGATGGGGATGACCGAGCCCTCGACCTTGTCGGCGAGGCCGCCGTAATAGTAGTACCACTGCGGCAGGTAGCGGAGCTGGCCCAGCATCTCGGCGATCAGCTTGCCGTTGTCCTGGACCTCGACCGCCGCCAGCGCCTCGGCGTTCTCGGCGATGAGGTCGCCGAGCTTGCGCATCAGGGCGCCGCGGGCGCTGGGGCTTAAGCCGGGCCAGTCGCCCCCCGAAAAGGCCGCGTCGGCGGCCTCGACGGCGCGCTCGGCGTCGGCCTCGCCGCCGCGCGGCACCAGCGCCCAGGGCTTGCCCGTATAGGGGTTATAGGACTCGAACCAATCGCCCGAGGCGGGCTCGACCCACTCGCCGCCGATGTACATCCGAAACTTCTGCATTGTCCCCTCCCCCCATTCAGGGTGGCTTTCCGGTCTCGCATCATAGCCAAGATCGGTGGCCGGACGA
This sequence comes from uncultured Alphaproteobacteria bacterium, assembly GCA_965371625.1. Classification (GTDB taxonomy): domain Bacteria; phylum Pseudomonadota; class Alphaproteobacteria; order CBDUZE01; family CBDUZE01; genus CBDUZE01. Next base: position 9,631 of record CBDUZE010000080.1, on the reverse strand, counting down.
GCCCTCTCGCGGGGGCCCGGAGGGCTGCGCCGGCCCCGCCAGAGCGCCACGATTTCTACTCTCGCGCGATCCCGGGCGCCCGGCCTATCGGGCTCGATGGCAGGCACCCCTCATGATCCCGTTGTTGGAAAAGCGACCTTGCCTAAGAAGTAATAAATCGAGAGTATCGAATTGGATTTCCCCAGTAGATTGTAATTTCTCTGACTCTAGGCTCGGGTTGTGATATTAATAATCAAAATCTTGCAACGTCCTTGGGAGTTCGGCCATGGCGTACCCGCCGGGTGAAGCGAAACTGGACGCCCTTCGGGTCGATTTCGACCGGCGCCTGAAGCTGGAATTCCATGGCGGCGACATCTCATCCGATGCCGGCTTGCTCCCGAATCGAGCACTGGATGACGCCCTTGGATTGACCGAGCTGGGCGGCGTGGTCCGGTCGGAGACGCGGCGCGGTAAGAACACCCGACATCTCCTCGCGGGACTTGCTTGGCAATCGGTGTTCGGTCGTCTCGCCGGCTACGAGGACGTGAACGACGCCGAGCGTCTCTCGCAGGATCCCGTACTGCGGACCATCGTCGATCGTAAGGGCCTTGAGCGATCAGCGGCCTCAACCAGCCAGATGGGGCGCTTCGCGACGGAGTGGCTGGCGACGGAGGAGAACCTGGCGGCGTCGAACGAGCTGTCCGGCGTTTGGATTGACCGGGTCCACGAGCGCAAGCCGCCCGGGACAATCGTCCTCGAGATGGACTCTTCGGAGAGCCCAACCTACCGCGAACAGCAAGGCTCCGCCCACAACGGGCATTTCGGCTGCACCTGTTATCACCCGCTTTTTGTTTTCAATCAGTTTGGCGACCTGGAGCGGAGCCTGCTACGTCCTGGTAACGTTCACAGCGCCGAGAACCGGCGATTGGTTCTTGGGCCAGTTGTCGAGCGCTATCGCACCCGGAACATTGGCCATTATTTCCGGGGAGATGCCGCCTTCGCCTCGCCGGATATCCACGAGTTTCTGGAAGCCGAGGGTTTCCTCTACGCGATCCGTCTCCCGACCAACCCGATCTTGCAGCGGAGCGTCGCGCGCCTGCCGACACCTCCCGTCGGCCGTCCGCCCAATCATGTGCGGCGCTATTCCGCCAGCTTCAACTATCGGGCTGGAAGCTGGGACGGGAAGCGGCGCCTGGTGGCCAAGGTGGAATGGCATCCCGGCGAACTGGTTCCCCGTGTCGGCTATATCGTGACCAAGCTGTCGCGGCCCGCCGCGCGGGTGACAAGGTCCTACGATGGCCGGGGCACGGCGGAGCCGTATCTCAAGGAAGGCAAGAACGCGATCATCTGGACGCGGCTTTTCCGCCATGGCTTTCGCAACAACGAGGTGCGTCTTCAGCTGCACGCCTTGGCCTACAACCTGGGCAACTTCCTGCGAACGCTTGCCTTGCCCGAGGCCGTGGAACACTGGTCACTGACCACTTTGCGGGAAAAGCTCATCAAGATCGGCGCCAAGGTCGTGCGCCATGGCCGCTACATCACTTTCCAGATGGCGGAGGTCGCCATCCCAAGACCTCTGTTCGCCGAGATCCTGCGCCTGATTGACGGGCTGCGGCCAGCCCCTTTGCCGCCATGACAGAGCCCCAGCCAGTAGCATCCAGATCACCCGACAGGACAGCTGTGTGTCGCGCAGGCGTGGGCACGCTTTCGGCGCACAAAATGACCACTGGCGGGGTTTCCCATCAGCAAATCAGCCCGATAAAGGGGCCAATTGAGATCTATCGTCCCAGTATAGGGCCGGGCTCGCTCCGAGACGCCCTTCCTGCTTCGTTTGTTGGCGATTGGGAGGAGTCGTCTGGGGATTCCCGGTTAAGGGGCACTAAATCTGTAGGTTCAAAGGGTGCTCAAATTATCGCGCTCACAAAGGAGGAGGAAAAATGACCGACGCCAACAAATACTCGACCTACGCCCTCAAAGCCGCAAACACCTTGGTCGCGAAGTTCTATCCAGGGGCAGCGTCTTCGGATAAGTTCTGGACGGAAGGCCCTGGATTCTGGCACTCCGCCAACGCGCTCGAGTGCCTCATCGATACGATGACCCTCACTGAAACTAAGACAAATGCGTATGTGATCGACCGTGCCTATAACGCGTTCCTTAAAGCGCTCCAGCAGTCGGGCTGGGGCTACTATGACGACCTAGGATGGTGGGGCGTCGCCATACAGAAGGCGTCGATCTTCGACCCATCCGATACCTACTATTATAAAGAGGCCGTAAAAATCTTTAACGAGCTGTGCGGTGGTTGGGACGACAAATGCGGGGGTGGCCTCTGGTGGAAGCGCGCCCCAAAGTCCTATACGGACCGCAACTTCAAGGGCTCGATCTCCACGGAACTCTTCATGGTGTTGTGCGGCCGACTGTTCAACCAAGACAAAGCGCCGAGTCAAGCCGAGCGACAGGTTTTCCTCGACTGGGCGATCAAGGCGTGGCTCTGGATCAAGAACTCGGGGCTCGTCGACGAGAAATCACTACTCTGGGGCGGGCTCGAAAAGGATTGCAAGACCGTCGACCCAGAAAACGTGCCTTGGACATACACTCAAGGCGTGATCCTGGGGGGGCTGTGCGAGATCTACAAAGCGACAGGCGACCTCTCGTACTTGGACGCGGCGTTGCCGTTCGCGGATATTACGATCAAGACCATGGTCTGGCCCGATGGCGTGCTGCGAGAACACTGCGAGGTTCCGAAGGACTGCAACAACGATCAGAAGCAGTTCAAGGGCATCTTCATGCGATATTTGGGACAGCTTTACAGCACCTTGATCAATCTCCCCCTAGACATCACGGTACCGGCGTACAAGGATGCCATCGAGCGCTACGGAAAGTTCGCTCAGTCCAACGCCGATTCGCTCTGGACCGGCTATCCGGACGGAGTCTTCGGGCTCGACTGGAATGGGGGTCCGTACACGCCCGACCCAACATTCTGGATCGCTGGAACTCTTCAGACATCGGCGCTCGACTGCTTCAACTGCGCGACTCGGATCTAGAAAATAGGGGGCGCGCAGACATGAATTCGATCGAAAAAAATATCCTGAACGAGTTGGGTGTCCCCACGGACCCCGTGCCCGATAAGGTGTTGATCCTCGGCGTCACGGCCCACCTGGACTGGGACTGGCAATTCACTTTTCCAGAGTACTACGACAAGTACCACAGCATTGAGTACATGAAGTACCCGGTCCGGCAGATCTTCAGCAACGCCATTCAGTACGTTGAAGCGTCGCGAGACAAGACGCCACCGTACTACTACTCGATCTCGGTGGTGGACTACCTGAAGAAATTTGCGGACGATCGCCCGGACTGGTTCGAGCGTTTCGTGGCATCGGGCGACCGCTTCCGCATCGTGGGCGGCGGCGTTACCTCGCCGGACAACCTCATCCCCAACGGCGAGACGCTAATCCGAAACTACCTGCTGACCGACGTTTGGCTACGGCAGCGGATTCCCGCAGAGCTTGGCAAAGGACTCGCTCCGCTGCCCCAAGCTCGGCAAGCGTGGGTGCCCGACGACTTCGGCCACAGCGCGAACTTTCCAATCCTTCTTCAGGCGTTGGGCTTCGAAGCGGTGGGCTTCTCCAGGCTTCCGCCGCGGGCCGGCAAAAAGCTGACCCATGACAAGGAGGTGGACTTCATCTGGAAGGCGACCGACGGCTCCCAGGTACTTGCCCACTGGATGCAGCACGCTTACTACCAAGGACAGAAAATTCACCCCACGAGCGCCATCGAGAAGCTCAAAGTATTCATCGTGGAGAATGACCCCGCCGCGCCGACGCCATACGTCTATGTGCCCGTATCCATCGACTTCGGTCAGCCCATCGAGTCAATTCGTGAGGTCGCCTCGTATTGGAACAAGAAGTATGCCGGTACTCGTGTCAGTGTCTGGGTGGTGGGGGCAACCTTCGATCACTACGCCCGCCTGGTCGCCTGTCACCGGGAAGATCTAAAGCCCCTAACCTATCCCGATTTCCAACCAACTCCTTACTGGACGGGCTTTTACGGCAGCCGGCCCGAGCTCAAGTCGCTGCACCAAGAGGCCACCCGTGCGCTCGTGGGGGCGGAGGTATTCGGGCTCATCGACGGCTGTCTGGGTGGGAGCGGTATATCCGCCGATGTAGCAACTGGCTGGTGGACACTCACGCCCAGCACGCATCACGACTACGTGACAGGGACTTCCTATAATGAGGTGTACAAATCCGAGCAAATTCCGCTGCTCCGCGCCGCCCTGCAGGCTGGGTCGACCGCACGAGACGCCGCGGCCACTGGGATCGCGTCCGCCCGGGAGCCAGCCGAAGCCGGCGCCTCCGTGGCCTCGCTGCCGATTTTGGTGCTGAACCAGCTCGGTTTCGATCGCGGTGGCCTGGTGGATCTCAAGGCCATCGGCACGTTCGCGCCCAAGCGCTTCTCGATTGACGGCACGCCCCGCGGGCCGGTGCAGGTCACCGCCGACGGCCGCTGGTTGCTCTGCCTACCGGACGACTGCCAAGTACCCTCCATGGGTTACATATCCGCGTTTCTCGAGGACACCGAGTGGGCAGAAGTCTCGGACTTCAAGGGCGTAAGCCTTGATGTTTTTGACGGCGGCAAGAGCGCGACGTTGGAGAACTCGACACTCCTGGCCACCATCTCGCAAGAGGAAAAGGTGGACTGGTGCCTCCAGGACCTGAAGGAGAAGGTCGGCGACGCGTTCGTATCAACCTTCGATGGAGGTCGGCATCGCACGCTGATTTACGAGGACACCGGGGACCTCTATCACTTCGGCAACGAGCCGGGCTCGGGTACCTTCAATGTACAGGACACGACCTTCACGCCGGGTGAACTCAAGGTACTCTCCCGCGGTCCGGTTCTCGTCGAGCTCGAAGTTTCCGGCCAGTACCGGTGGAACAACGGGAATAATTTTGAGATCAAACGAAATTATACGCTGGTGGCGGGAGAACCCTTCATTCGGGTCAAGACCACGGCTGCCGCGCCCACGCACACCTCGATTTTGGACGCTATCCCATGGGGACCGATCAATTCGTTCTGGCATGGCGAGCCGGCGCACTGGATCACCAAGCCCGCCGTTCCGGCGACAGACGACCCGGAATGGACGGCGCCGATCTTCCAAGCCACGCATGATTTCGTGATTGCACGCAAAGAAAACGGCGACACACTGGGGGCGGTCTACCAAAGCGCGCTCCCTGCCTGGGCTGTCCTCCCGAACCACCAGCTCGTTGGCTGCTTGCTCAGAAATGTAATCGTCCGGGCCGGTAACGACTGGGATGCCGGTGACCCATGGAAACACGAGGTGACCTATGCGTTACGCGTCCCCAACGGGCTCTCGGCACCCGAAAGCGGCCAGCCTCTCAGGGAATCGCTCTCGCTGACCACGCCGCTGCAGGCGAAGATCGTGTCGGGGACGCCGCCGTCCACATTCTCGCTCGCTTCGGTTAGTGTCGATGGGGCGCCGCCGGGCAAGTGCCCGGCCATTCTGACGGCAGCCAAGCCCTCGGTCGACGACCCCGGCAACATGGTGCTCCGGATCTACCGCTCCACGAACGGGCCCCAGAGCCTAACCGTATCGGTGAAGGGATTTAGCGACGCCTTCAATGGCGCTCTGGCCGCCTATCCGATATCGGCCCTGGAGAGGCCGGATACCAAAGGGGAGCCCTTCCCAATCAACGAAGACGGGGTATTCAAGATGCAGGCGGAGTGGGCTCTGTCCACGGTGCTCATCGGCCCGGCGTCCAGTGAGCTGCCGGTCTGAGGCCGGCATGCACGGGAGTCGAGCTGGATCTGGTGAGGGCATGATAAAGCTGGCAGAATGCAAGCCTAGACAGCAAGTTAAACCAATGTCATTGACCTGTCCCGCGTAACCGGCTCCAGGAGAGCGACATCGACCCCAACTTTTCAACATCGAACGGGACATGGCGTATGATACCAGTACAAGCTTTTGGCGACATCCATGCAAGGCCTCTTCACGCATAATCCGCTTCGTCTCGTCACAAACAATATCTTCCAAGGTTTAGGCGAAGATGCTGCCCGTGCCAGCACTTAATTTCTCGCACGCTAAAGATATTCCCAGCCGACATGCGAGCCCCCGACATTAGGATCGTCTCTGCTCTGGGGATAACCGCAATAAGCTCCATTCGCCTTGAAAGGAAATCCAATCTCCACGGCGACCATCGCCAGCAAGGGTCGGACCACCATCCCCAAGGCGGTGCGGGAGGGCCTGCGCTTGAAAGCGGGTGACCGGGTCGAGTTCGTGATCCAGGAGGACGGCAGTGTGCTGATGATCCCCGCCACGGTCCGGGTCGCCGATCTCGAGGGCATCCTGCCGGCGCCGGAGAAAGCGCTCAGCGTCGAGGAGATGAACCGAATGATCCAAGCGCGGGGCGGACGGTCGTGAAAGGGCTCGATACCAAGCTATCGGTCCGCTACCTGATCAAGGACGATCCAGACCAGGCGCGGGCGGACATCGCCTTCATGCGGCCCGCCGGTCCTCCGGCGCGCCCGCGCAGGCGCGGACGAGGCCTGGCGCGCGCTCGGCGTCTACCTCGCGAGCGGCCCGAGCCGGGTGGCGCTCAGGCTGCCTGCTCCGCGACGGTCTGGCCCGAGGGCGCGGGGCGCTCGGCGGCGGCGGTGGCGAGCGGCGGGCGGAAGCGCTTGAGGCGGAGCGAGTTGGTGATCACGAAGAGGCTCGAGGCGCTCATCGCCGCGGCCGCCAGCACCGGGCTCAGCAACAGCCCAAGCAGGGCGTAGAAGGCGCCGGCCGCGACCGGGATCAGGGCCACGTTGTAGGCGTAGGCCCAGAGGAAGTTGTAGCGGATGGTGCGGAGCGTGCGCTTGGCCAGCGCCGTGGCGTTGATGATGCCGCGCAGGTCGCCCGACATCAGGATCACGTCGCCGGCCTCGACCGCGATGTCGGTGCCGGTGCCGATGGCCACGCCGACGTCGGCCTGGGCCAGCGCCGGGGCATCGTTGATGCCGTCGCCGACGAAGGCGACTCGGGCGCCCGCCGCCTGGAGCCGCTTGACCTCGTCCGCCTTGTCGCCCGGCAGCACCTCGGCGAGCACACGATCGATGCCGACTCGGCCCGCGATGGCCGCGGCGGTGCGCGCGTTGTCGCCGGTCAGCATGGCCACCTCGAGGCCCAGATCGTGGAGCGCCCGCACGGCCTCGCCGCTGCCGGGCTTGAGCGGGTCGGCGACCGCGAGCACGGCGGCGAGCCGGCCGTCGACGGCGGCGTAGAGCGGGGTCTTGGCCTCGGCGCCGAAGCCCTCGGCGTGGGCCCCCGCCGCGCCCAGCTCGATGCCGAGCTTTTTCATGTAACGATCGGCGCCGGCCTGGATCAGGTGGCCTTCCACCCGGGCCTCGATGCCGTAGCCGGGCTCGGCGCGGAAGCTCTCAGGGGCGGCAAGCTCGAGGCCCCGGTCCTTGGCCGCGCGAACGATGGCCTCGCCCACGGGGTGCTCGCTCCTGGCCTCGGCCGCCGCCACCAGGCGCAGGATCTCCGAGTCGTCGGCGCCCGCGCTATTCACGAGCTCGAGGTCGGTGAGCTCGGGACGGCCCCGGGTGAGGGTCCCGGTCTTGTCGAGCACCACGGTGTCGACCCGCGCCAGGGTCTCGAGGGCTGAACCGCGGCGGAACAGCACGCCCATCTCGGCGCCCTTGCCGGTGCCCACCATGATCGCCGTCGGCGTCGCCAGCCCCATGGCGCAGGGGCAGGCGATGAGCAGCACCGAGACCGCGGTGACGAAGGCGAAGCTCAGCGCCGGGGCCGGGCCAAAGGCAAGCCAGGCGACGAAGGTGAGGATGGCGATGGCGATGACCACGGGGACGAAGACCGCGGCGACCCTGTCGGCGAGCTGCTGGATCGGCGGCTTGGAGCCCTGGGCCTCCTCGACCATCCTGATAATCTGGCTCAAGACCGTCTCGGCACCGACCCGCGTGGCCCGGAAGGTGAAGCTGCCGGCGCCGTTGACGGTGCCGCTCACGACCTCGGCCCCGGGCCGCTTCTCGGCCGGGATCGGTTCGCCGCTGATCATCGATTCGTCGACGAAGCTCGCGCCCTCGATCACCACCCCGTCCACCGGCAGCCGCTCGCCGGGGCGCAGCACCACGAGATCGCCGGGCGCCACCTCGGAGATGGCGATCTCCTGCTCCTCGCCGTCGCGCATCACCCGGGCGGTCTTGGCCTGGAGGCGCACCAGCGCCTTGATCGCCTCCGAGGTGCGGCCCTTGGCCAGCGCCTCGAGGTAACGGCCGACGAGGATCAGGGTGATGATGACGGCGGCGGCCTCGAAGTAGCTGACCGCGGTGCCGGCGGGGAACAAGCCCGGTGCCAGGAGGGCCACGAGGGAGTAGAAGTAGGCGGCGCTCGCCCCCACCATCACCAGGCTGTCCATGCCCGGGTTGAGGTGCCTGAGCTCGTTCCAGCCGCCGCGGTAGAAGCGCCGCCCGGCGTGGAACTGCACCGGCGTGGCGAGCACCAGCTCGAGCCACATCCAGCTCCGCTCGGACATCAGCGCCAGCATCCCGTCGCCCACTCCCGGCAGGTGCTTGAGCATGGCGATGGCGGCGAGCGGCGCGGCGAACACCGCGGCGAAGACGAGCGAGCGCCGCAGGCCCGAGAGATGGGCCTCCCGGGCGGCCCGCTCGGGGTCCTCGAGGTCCTCGTCGGCGGTTCTCTCGACCGCGGTGTAGCCCGCCCGCTCGACCGCCGCGAAGAGGTCGGCGAGGCGGGCGCGCTCAGGGTTGACCGCCACGGTGGCGGTCTCGGTGGCGAGGTTGACGCTCGCCTGCTCGGCGCCCGGCACCTTCTCGAGCGCGCGCTCCACCCGCGCGACGCAACTGGCGCAGGTCATGCCCTGGACGTGGAAGCTCAGGCGTTCGCTGGTGATGTGTTCCATGGCGCGGTTCCCGTGGCTGAAGGCCGCGGCGCCCGGCCGGCGGGCGCTTAGCGGTATTTCAGCACCTCCATCAGCTCGTCGACGATGGCGCCGGTGTCGCCGCGCGCCTGGGCGCTGACGACGTGGGTCTCGAGGTGGCTCCTGAGCACCAGGTCGCCGGCGCTGCGCAGCGCCCCCTCGACGGCGCGGATTTGCCTGAGCACGTCGACGCAGTAGACCGTGTCGTCCTCGAGCATCCTCAGCACCCCCTCCACGTGCCCCTTGACCGAGAGCAGGCGGCGGCGCGAGTCCTCGCGCGTCTTGGACGCGAGGTGCAGGCCTCCGTGATCGGACATGACGCTTACCCGACCCCGGCCGGAGCGCCGGCTTGCCCTTGGTCGGAGACGAGGCACGCGGCGTAGCCCTCGTCGACGACGGCGGCGATGGCCTGGCCCGCATCCGGGTGGCCCTCGACGATGGCCTCGCCGCGCTCGAGGCTGACCTCGACCACGCGCTCGACGCCGGGGACTTGGGCCAGCGCGCGGCTGACCGCCGCCACGCAGTGCCCGCAGGTCATGCCGTCGATCTTCAGGGTGATCATTTGCAGAGCGGTCATTTCGGCCCTCCGTCTGGCAATAATCTACCCCACCCCCGGGGGGGTGGGTTCCTCCACATATAGGGAAGCCGCCCGCGGCCGTCAAGGAGCGCCGGCGGAGGATTGCCCGGCCGGGCCCGGC
>CBDUZE010000079.1:0-14500 GCA_965371625.1 uncultured Alphaproteobacteria bacterium | reverse complement strand
ATTCATCCGCTACAACGCCGAGCGCGGCGAATACGGGCAGGGCGACGTCGAGAAATTGGTGCGCGAGCGGGTCGAGTTGGCCAAGCGCTTCGAGCCCCATTGCTTCGAACGCACCCGGCCCGACGGCATCGTCATCGAAATCCGGGGCAATCCCCTGCCGGCGGGCGGCTTCGTCACCACTTACACCGACGTCACCCAGCGCAAGCGCGGCGAGGAGGAGTTGCGCCAGGCGAGCGACGCCGCCGAACTCGCCAACCGCACCAAGTCAGAGTTCCTCGCCAACATGAGCCACGAGCTGCGCACGCCCTTGAACGCCATCATCGGTTTCTCCGAGATGACCTACCGGGGCATGTTAGGACCCGTGGGCGACGCCAAGTACCTCGAGTACGCCAAGGACATCAACGCCTCGGGCCAGCACCTCCTGGACCTGATCAACGACATCCTCGACCTGTCGAAAATCGAGGCCGGCAAGCTCGAGCTCCAGGAGCAGGTCGTCGAGTTGCCCAGAATCGTCACATCCTGCCTGAACCTGATCGCCGAGCGCTCCCGGCGCGCGGGCCTCACGGTCGAGACGCGGCTCCCCGAGGGCCTTCCCTCCTTGCGCGCCGACGAACGGAAGCTGAAGCAGATCGTGATCAACCTGTTGTCGAACGCGATCAAGTTCACACCGGCGGGCGGCACGGTGGTGGTGGCGGTGGAGCGCGAGGCAGACCACGGCATCACCATCCGCATTTCGGACACCGGGATCGGCATCAAGCCCGAGGACATTGCCACGGTGCTGGAGCCGTTCGGCCAAGTCGACAGCAAGCTAAACCGCAAGTACCAGGGCACCGGTCTGGGCCTTTCCCTGACCAAGGCGCTGGTCGAGTTGCACGGGGGCGCGTTGGAGATCGAAAGCGAGCTCGGCGTCGGCACCACCGTGGTCGTCAGGCTCCCGGCGGAACGCCTCCAGGGCTTCGCCGCCTGACCCCGCCGCCCGCTCGCGCCCTTCGCCGCGCCTTCTTCGACACGCATTAGCAGCGAAATCCCGACCGCCTTCCAGGGCCGACCCCGGAACGGAGTGGTCTGGAAAATCGACCAGGACCTATTCGGATTTGGCCAAATCCATGGGGAAATGTTAATATCTCGGCTCAAGTGTCGAATTACTGGGGTCGCCCGGCCGCAAATCTTGGCCAGCGCATCGTCGATTGTGACCGCATGACCTCGGTAAAGGTTCCCGGCGGCTGTGGTGTTTCGTCTTTGCCAGTTAGGAAGACCATTATGAAAAAATTTCTCGTTGCCGGCGTTGCCCTGGTTCTCGGGGGTTGTGCCTCCGTAATTGCCGGCGACCAGCAGCGGATCGCGGTGGTCACGCCCGACGTGAAGGACGCGGCGTGCAAGCTCGAGGACGGGCGCGGCGCTTTCTGGTACCTGCCCCGGACGCCGGGAACGGTGATCGTGAACAAGGGCGACGGACCGCTCAACGTGACCTGCGAGAAGGAGGGTTACACCACCGCCACGGCCACGGTGGACAGCCGCGTCTTCGCCGCGGGCGCGGTCGCCACCGCCGGCCTCTCCGGCATCCCCGGCGCCACCCTTTTCTTCATCGGCGCCTTGTTCGTGCCGCTCAGCGCGACCGCCATCGTCGGCCTCGCGGTCGACGCCGCCACCGGCGCCATCGCCCCCTACCCCAACCAGGTCGTCGTGGCCCTGGAACCCGACCCCGGGGTGGCCGCGCCAGCCCCGGGGGCGCGTCCCAACATGGCCTCGATGATCGCCGGGTTGAAGCGGCTCGGCTCGATGAGGGTCGCGGTGCCGGTGGCGCCGATCCGCGCGGCGCCCGATCCCCTGGGCGAGGTGTTGACGCTGGTGCGGCTGGACGATCGGATCGACATCGTGGGCGATACGCCCTCGGGCTGGCTCAAGGTAGCGGTACAGGGCACCCCTGTGGGCTGGATCCACTGGACGGCGCTGAACGTCCCCCGCTACGCCACCCGCGTCGGCAGCGCCCGGCTTTAGGAAAAATACTTGCTCAGCGGTCCTGGGCCCGGTCGCGGGACTGGGACGCGGCGTCGCTTTGCGCGCCTGAGGCGCCCACGCTCTGGTCCGCGACCAGCGGCGGATTGCGCTTGAACACGCGGCGCGTCGGGAACGACTCCTTGAGGACGGCGTAGGCCGCGCTGGGCGGACGCGGCTGGGGCCGCGGCGCCGCGCCGGCGGCGTCGAGGATCTTGGCGATGCGCTCGCGCGTCCCCGGGTGGGAGTTATAGAGCGAGGTGGTGTACTGGCTGTTGGCCGGAACCAGCTCCAAAAGGGTGCGGAAGATATTGACCGCCTTCACCGGATCGTGGCCGGTGGTCGCGAACACCGTCAGGATGTGCTGGTCGGCCTCGTGCTCGGAGGACTTGGCGTAGCCTGAGCGGACCATGTCGTGCATCGGCCCGGCGAGCAGATCGAGGGCCTGGCTGGTGAGCAGGCCGGCGCCGCCCATCCTTCCGGCTTGCGAGGAGATTCCCTCGCGGGCCAGGCCCGACAGGCCCTCGTAGAACTTCTCCTTGCGCATCTCCCGGATAACGTGGCTGAGTTCGACGTGGCCCATCTCATGCGAGATCACCCCGGCCAGCTCGTCCTCGGAGTCGAGGTAGCGCAACAAGCCCTTGTTGACGGCGATCTTGCCGCCCGGAAGCGCCCAGGCATTGACCGTGTTGTCGTTCACCACGGTGATCTCCCAAGGCAGGTGGGCGCGCCCGGTCGAGGCGCGCAGGGGCTCGAAAATCTCGCCCATGGCGCCTTGCAGCCGGTTGTTCTGGTAGCGGCCGCCCGACATGGCGAGCAGCCGGGGAAAGAGCTTCTGCCCCATCTCGATCTCCTCTTCCTCGGTCAGGGAGAGGCCCTCGAAGATGTTCTGGAGGCTCCTCGCGACGTTGCCCACGTCGACGCCGAAGATGCTGAGTTGGGCCCGCGAGGCGCTCGCGTAGCCGGCCCCCGCCACCGCCGCGACGCCGGCCACGACCGTCCTTCGCGTGGGCCCAGTTCGGTCCGTCGTCATGCTATCGCTATTTCTTGGTCAGCTTGAAGCTGCCGTCCCAGTCGGGTCCCGGCGGCGTGTCCATGTATTGCCCGCATCGCTCGACATATAGCGCGCTGGCCGCATCGCGCTCGGCATATGCTGCAAACGCCTGACGAGCCGCCTCGAAGCGGCGATCGAGGTACATTTTATAGGCGCTGTCGAAGGCTGTCACGCACTGGGCCTCCGGCGCCTCGACCTCGCCCCTGCGTCCCAACACCTCGTAGACCCGCACCGGCTCGTTCTTGCCCTTGACCGCGAGGTAATCGAGGCAACGCATGACGTAGTCGTCGCCGAGCCCCGCCGCGGTCTCCTCGCCGATCAGGATCCACGAGCCATAGACCTTGTTGGCGCCCTCGAGGCGCGCCGCCAGGTTCACCATGTCGCCGCCGACCGTGTAGTTGAGCCGCGAGCGCGAGCCCATGTTGCCGACGATCGCGGGGCCGGTGTTGATCCCCATGCGGGTATCGAGCCGCGGCACCTCGGGATGCTCCCGCGCCAGCCGTTGGTTGAAACCGACCAGCGCGGCCTGAGCCTCGAGCGCCGCGTCGACGGCATGGCGCTCGGCCTCGGCGTCCTCGAGGGGCGCCCCCCACATCGCCATCACCGCGTCGCCGATGAACTTGTCGACGTAGCCGTGATTGGCCTCGATGATATCGCTGACCACGGTGAGATAGTCGTTGAGGATGTCGACCAGCAGCTCGGGCGTGTCCTTCAGGCCCTCGGAGATGGTGGTGAAGCCGGCGAGGTCGGAGAAGAACACGGTCACCCGACGCCGCGTGCCGCCGAGCTCGAGGGCCGAGGGATCGTCGGCCAGGCGATCCACCAGGACCGGCGCCAGGTAATGGCGGAAGGCGTGCTGGATCCAGCGCTTCTGCTTGTCCTCGACGACGAAGCGGTAGGCGTAGATTGCGCTGTAGGCAAGCAGCCCGGCGGCCGCCAGCATGACCAGGGGCCACACCGTGCCGGCCCGGAAGGCGAACAGCGAGGCCCCGAGTTCGGCCCCGAATAAGCCCAGCAAGGCGACAAGGCCGAGCCCGGGGGGCAAGGCGAAGAAGGCCGCCGCCGCCACCATCACGCTCGCGAAGACCACCAGGAAGCGCAAGGCCGGCGCCATGAGCTCGAGCCGCAGCTCCTTGGTGAGCGTGTTCACGGCGGCGGCGTGGATGAACGACCCCGGCATGCTGCGGCGTTCGATGAGCTCGCCGAAGCGCTCGGGGTCGAAGGCGCCGAGGCAGCGCGGATGGCGGCTGCGGTCCGAGCGCCCCAACGCGAAGCGCTTGGCGGGAACCCGCCGGTCCTCGAGGTCGAGGGCGCTGCCGACGATGACGATCTTGTCGCGGAAGCGCTCGAAGAACTCGTCCTGTCCGGCTTCGGCGCAAGCCAGGAGGTCGGAGAGCCCGAACACCGGGATGTCGTCGGCACCGGTGTTGTAGTCGATGAGGAACTCGCCGTCGGGCACCTCGAGGCCGGCGCGGCGCACCAGCTCGGCGGCGAAGGTCGGCATCACGCCGCCCGCCTCGGTGGCGAAGCCCGGAGCGTAGCGGCGCACCACGTCGTCCCAGTCCATGAGCAGGTTGAGCGAGCTCAGGTTGTTGGCGCCGGCGACCATGAGGAGGCCGGGATAGGGCTCGATGACCTGCTGCGAGAGCCGCACCTGCCCCAGCACCAGCTTGCCCCGGCGCCCGAGCTTCAGAAACGACTTGAGCAGGGGCTTGTCGTAGCCCGGTACCAGCCCCCGGCGATCGAGGCTGGTGGGGTATACCAGGTCGAGCCCGATCACCGTCGGTTGAGCAGCGGCCACGGCATCGAGCACCCGGGCGAGAAACGGCGTCCAGGCCACCTCAGGCGTGTCCTTGAAGGGTGGCGTGCGGTAGGTCTCCTCGTCGATCACCACCGCCACCACGTCGGAGTCCTGGGGCGGGAACAGCGGACCGAAGGCGGCGTGACGCAGGGGAAGCAGGAAATCGATGCCGAGACGGTGGAGGTAATCGAGGCCCGGGGTGAGCGCGGGGGCGGCCAGGACCAGGCCCAGGACGATCGCCATGAGCCACCGGTAACGCCGCTGCCTCGAGCCTTCAGCGGCCAATTGGGACGACCCAGTTGGCGGCCGATTGGTCGGCGAGGTCGAGCCAGGGGTCGACCGAGAAGACGGCGCTGACGCTGCGTCCCGCGGCGTTGGCGACCTGCACCAGATAGGGCATGCCGATCTCGATCCTGGGCGCCTCCTTGGGGTAGAGGAGATAGGTGCTCGAGGTCTCGCCCTGCCAGACGATCCTCGGCGGCTTGGCGTCGAGATAGATCAGCGTCACGGTGACCGGCTCGCCCCGCCGCTCCGGCTCCCATTTGAAGACCGGGCGCCGATACCGGATGGTGTACTCGCCCCAGTCCTGACCGTCGAAGGGCGTGACCCGCTTGACCGCCGCGCCGGCCTCGGTGGCGTCGGCGGTGATGATCGGCTTGGCGCCCTGGCAGACGACGGTTTCGCGCGCCATGGCGCCGCCGCTGACGGTGCTGTGCCCGGGGCCCACCTGGACGCGCCCGCCGGTGATGGTCTCGCGGCCGCAGGACTCGAGGTAGGAGAGCACCATGACCCCGGTCGGTCCCAGGTCGATGGCCTGACCCATGTAGACGTAATCGAGGAACTCGACCCCGGCCTCGGGTGCGTTCTCGATCGATTCGACGAGCGCCACCGGACCGCTGGTGCTGTAGGGCTGCGCAGTGCCCGAGGGCTCCGAGGCGAAGCCCCTGGCGACGCCGCTACCGGAGTGATCGCCATGGCCCGCGCCCTCATTCTCGACCTGCCCCTGAACGCCGAACATCCGCTGGAGGCCACCCAAGAGGCTGCCGTCGCTCGATTGCGCCGCGGCCGCGGGCGCCAGCAAGGCAAGGCCCGAGGCGAGCACGGCCACGGCCAGTGCCCGCGCCGGCCGGCGCCCGTCGAGCCGTCCTTGCCTCACCCGTCTGAGGTCATCCATCGGCGGCTTGCCTCCGCCCGCAGGAGCGCTATTCGCGATCCTACCGCGCCGGCAAATGTTAACAGAAAGCCCGCCGACAGGCCATCCGGCAACCGCCGTGGCGGCGCCGTGCCGCGCGCGAGCGCTCACGAAAAGATGAACCGGCCTACGCCTTTTGCGGCGGAACACATGGCCCTGCGAATGTTATGATTGCCCCGGGATTTCTCGCCGATCAGGCGAGTTCCGCCCGCCCACGGCGGCGCCGAGGACGCGATCACGCCGGGTCGCGATCACCGTCGCCAACCATAACCGCCAGCCCACAACGGGGAGGAATTGGCGATGGCCCACTGGGTTCGCTTCGACGACGCGGGTGAGGTCGGCTTCGGCACCCTCGACGGCGACACCATCACCGTCCACGAGGGCGATCTGTTCGCCGCCGCGCAAGCCACGGCGCGGACCCTGCCCCTGGCCGCGGTGACGCTGTTGACGCCGACCGCGCCGTCGAAGCTGATCGGGCTCTGGAACAACTTCCACGCCATGGCGACCAAGTTCGAGCTCGCGATTCCCGAGGAGCCGCTCTACTTCATAAAGGGCAGCAACTCGTTCCTCGCCGCCGGCCAGACCATCCGCAGCCCGCGCGCCTACGACGGCCGCGTGGTGTTCGAAGGCGAGCTCGGGATCGTCATCGGCAGGACGGCGCGAGAGGTCTCGGAGCGGGAGGCCGAGGGTTACGTCTTCGGTTATACTTGCGTCAACGACGTCACCGCCTTCGACCTCATCGACAAGGACCAGTCCTTCGCCCAGTGGACCCGGGCCAAGAGCTTCGACACCTTCGGGGTCTTCGGGCCGGTGGTGGCGAGCGGGATCGACCCCGCCGGGCTCTCGGTCAGGACCCTGCTCGACGGCGAGGAGCGCCAGAACTATCCGGTCAGCGACATGATCTTTTCGCCGCCGCAATTGGTGAGCCTGATCTCGCGGGACATGACGCTCGTGCCCGGCGACGTCATCGCCTGCGGTACCTCGGTGGGCGCGGGGCGGATGAAACCGGGCAGCACCATCGAGGTGGCGATCGACGGCATCGGCCGGCTGAGCAACCGCTTCGAATGATGCGCCGCGCTGGGGCGCGGGCCAAACCGCCGCCGCGCTGAGCCGCGCAAGGAGGAGGACATGAAGATCTGCGTTGTCGGCGCCGGCGCCATCGGCGGACTGATGGGCGCGAGGTTCGCCCTCGCCGGCCAGGAGGTCACGCTGATCGACGTCGGCGCCCATCTCGCGGCCATCAGGAAGGACGGCCTGAAACTGATCGGGCCCGAGGGCGAGGAGGAGGTGGCGCGGGAGCTCGAGGCCACCGACGACATCGCCGAGGCCGGTGCCCAGGACCTGGTGGTGATCGCCGTCAAGGCCCACCAGATCGCCACCCTGGCGCCCGAAATGCGGGCGCTGTTCGGCAACGACACCGCCGTGCTCACGGTCCAGAACGGCATCCCGTGGTGGTACTTCCAGAACCACGGCGGGAAGTTCGATGGCCACCGCATCGAGGCCGTCGACCCGGGCGGCGCCATCGGCGCCAACATCGAGACCGAGCGCATCGTCGGTTGCGTGGTCTACCCGGCCGGCGCGGTGGTCGCGCCGGGCGTGATCCGCCATGTCGAGGGCAACCGCTTCCCGGTGGGCGAGCTCGACGGCTCGACGAGCGAGCGTGTGGAGGCCATCGCCGAGCTCTTCAACGGCTCGGGCTTCAAGTCCTACGTCCTCGACAACATCCGTTCCGAGATCTGGCTCAAATTGTGGGGCAACCTCTCGTTCAACCCGATCAGCGCCTTGAGTCACGCCACCATGGTCGACATCTGCCAGCTCGGACTGACCCGGGAGCTGGCGGCGACCATGATGGGCGAGGCCCAGGCCATCGCCCACAAGCTCGGCATCGAGTTCCGCCACACCATCGAACGCCGCCTCGAGGGCGCCGCGAAGGTGGGCAAGCACAAGACCTCGATGCTGCAGGACGTGGAGGCCGGGCGCGCGCTCGAGGTCGAGGCGCTGGTCGGCGCGGTGGTCGAGCTGGCCCGCCTCACCGACACCCCGACGCCCCACATCGATGCGGTCTACGCCCTGGTGACGCTGCTCAACCAGACCATGGGCGAGGAGCACGTCGCCTTCCCGCCCGGGCCGGCGGCCTGACTCGACATCCGTCGCACCGAGAGTGGGCCGAGAGCGAGGCGGCGCCGCACGGGCCGTTCGCACTACTTCACGGTGACACAATCATCATCGGCACTCTCTGGTCGCCGCTGCGACCGCGTGAAACAAGGTACCCCTTGGAAAATGGCGGACATCCTCACGGGTACCGGGCTCTGGATGTCCGAGAGGGAAGCGGAGGTAGCCGGACAGAGGGCAATCGCCGAAACCCGGCAAGGGCTACACGGTGATCGGAGCCTACACGATGTAACTACCTGGGTCGCCGACTGCGGCCCGGAACATTGGCGGGTGCTGCTACTCCTAACGGGTCGGGCTGACACTCGCATTGGTGAATGACGCAAGCGGGGGGACTGGGTGTTATCGCGCCCGGTCCCACTGTCACCAGCCCGTATTAGGAGTACGGACCAATGACGGCGCACCATACCACAACCGCGACGGACCGCCGCCAGGAAGCCCTTGCCAATGCTAGGAACGGGCAGAGCTTCGCCAACTATCCCGCCATCTTCGATGGCTTCATAGCGAAGAGCATCCGCGAGGCTGATATCCACCCGCACGAGAACCTCTTTACCTTCAACGCGTGGCGCGCCCTTGGGCGTACCGTCAAGCGTGGCGAGCACGGGGTTAGGGTTCAGACTTGGGTTCCTATCCCCGAGAAGCGCGACGATGACAACGCCGTTATCCGCCCCGCTGGCAAGCGGCCCAAGGTGACGACGGTCTTTCACGTCTCGCAGACCAAGGCCCTTGACGCCTGACACCACGGGACAGCCGGGGCGGCTTCACCGTCGCCCTGGCCTTCCCCTGGGGAATGGAACCATGAAGACAGACACTGACAAACGATAGGTGGCGTACTACCGGGTATCGACCGACCGGCAGGGGAAAAGCGGTCTAAGGGCTAGACGCCCAGCGGGTGGCGATAGACGACTTCTTGAACAACGGGACTTGGGAGCCTGTAGCCGAGTATACCGAAGTCGAGAGCGGGAAGCGCTCCGACCGTCCCGAGTTCGCCAAGGCCATCGCGGCCTGCAAGAAGCACAAGGCCATCCTGGTTATCGCCAAGCTCGACAGGCTCAGTCGCAACGTTCACTTCATTACCGGACTAATGGAGAGCGGCGTTGACTTCCGATGCGCCGACATGCCCGAGGCTAACAAGACCATGCTGCAACTTTGGGCCGTCATGGCGGAATGGGAAAGGCAGCAGATCAGCGCTCGCACCAAGGAAGCCCTGGCCGCCGCGAAGGCCAGAGGCGTCAAGCTCGGCAGCCCAACACCGAGGAAAGGAGCCGCGATAGGTGTTGCCTCCCTCAAGGCCAGGGCAGATCGGTTCGCGGCCAATGTCAGGCCGGTGATCGCGGATATCCAGAAGTCCGGGATCACCAGCTTGCGCGGCGTCGCCAAGGCACCCGATGCCCGAGGGATCCCGACGGCCCGAGGAGGCACATGGGATGCCCGCACCGTCGCCAACATCCTGCCGCGGATCGGGGCGCCTTGAGCGGCCTGTAATCGCCACCAACTCACGGCGCCGCCTTGAATTCGACCGAAATGGTGATGGGCATCACAATCGAATCCACCCAACGTGTGACGGCCATCACCTTTGCCCTACCTGGACGGTGCTCGACTCGTTGGTGAAGACGCCCCCGGGCTAAAGAAAAACAACATTCGCGGTTGGCACGCGCAACCTTAGAATCGCAGTTATGACAAGCTGCGGAACATGGGAGAGGTAGGAGCAATGACATACCATCACACGAGCCTTCAGAATAGCGATAGCGTTATCGCCTGTCTCGCGCAAACCAATGCGGTGGATGAGATTGCTCGACTAGAAGACGCGTCGGCGCAAATTCGTAACAATATCGTCGCCTATACGAATGAGCTCACGGCGCTCGAGACAGAACTGAGAACGATCGAACACCAACGTGCTCATCTAGCGGCAATGCAGCACTGCTAATCGGTGCCGCACTATCGCCATCCCCGAGCCTCAATTGCGCTCGAACGAGCGAAGAGGATCTGGGCCAGCTCATGTCAACGCATAGATCCAATCCACTCTCGCCCGCTTCCGAATCGCTGCCCCAGTTTGGAAATGGTTTCTTGGTGGCCTTCGAGTGAGCCGTGCATCTATCCCTGGGAGGGAGGTCATGATTCGTACCACCGATTACGCGAGTAGCGCGATTGCTCATGCCCCACAGGCGTCGACCCTGACGGTCTACACAAATCCGGAGCTGGCGCTCGAACGCGGCGGAGAACCAAAGGACCGGCAAATCGCGGGAGCCGTTCTCAAGGCACTCCACCAATTGCAGGAGGCTTTCGACACCGCGATCTTGGCGGGGCTCATTGTTGAACCCAGCTTCAAGCGGCTGCCCAACCGCTTCACCGATCGCGGTAGCGACGCGGAGTCATTCGTTGCTACCGTCGATGTATTCCGAAAGCTCGCCTGACGAGGCCTCATCCAGGCACAGGAAATTACCTTGTGCTGACCGGCGGATAACATGCGAGCTATAGCTGAATCTTGGTGATGGGGTGATGTGAATTTGATGGTCGGATAGGTCGGTAACAACCGATATTGGAGACGGATCATTACGGAATACGATCAAGCCATAGCCCTGGCCGTGGGCCGCGCGATGGATAAATCGGCGGAGCTATTGCACGGGGCCGCCCAGGCAGGTGACTGCGAGGCCCAATTCGCGCTCGCTCTACTTTACCTGCTCGGGCGTGGCGTTAAACAGGATTCGGGCGAGGCCTTCAGATTATTCGGACTCGCGCTTGACGCGGGCGACGAACAGGCCGCGACCTTCCGGGACATGGCCACCGAACAGCTGGCGCGCGAGCAAATCAAGCAACGGCGAATGAGGGAAGCGGCCGTTCATTTCGCGATAGACGCCAAGCGGCGGCAACGCTATCCCAAACCGCGCATCGTAAAATCCGATTGAATCAACCGGCGACGTGCTGGTGATCGCCGAGCCACTGGTTGCCCTCGCGCGCCAGCGGCTAAAGGCCGGACCAGGCCGCCTGCGTCTCTATCGCCGATCCGCTGGCCTCCTCGCCGCCGCCCTCCATGCGTTCCCGGTCCGAGGGCGTGATGGACTGGATCACGCTCTTGTTCATGATCGAGAACTGTCCGTTCTTCAGCTCGATGGGCAGGAAAGGATCGTGGCCGTTCATGAGATCGAGGACCCGCTCCTGGCTGCCGGCGAACACGTAACCTTCCAGTTGGGTCCCGTCCATCTTAAGCAGATCGACCGGCACCTTGGTCTTGGCTCTCATTACTTCGGTAGGACGATACATTACGCTACTCCCCTGACTTTCCCTGTTCCGCCAGCCTTGAATCTCCGGCTGGTGGTTGGCCGATGCGTCTCCTCCCCCAGATTGGTCCAAGCCGCGCGCGAGGTATCGGCGTTGCGCCACGGTCGGTCTCATCGTCGAGATGCGCCCCAAAGGTAGCGCAAAGCGGCACCCGAGGCCAGCGCCGCCCGCTGGTACCCGGAAGCGGATGCCGGAGTCGCTAACGGCCCCTAGGCCGTCATTCCCTCATCCCCCGGCGCCCGGCCGGAACGTGGTCTGGGCGATGGGTTCTCCCTCCATCCATTCCTCGTCGAAGGGCTGGACCACCACTGTATCCATAACTCCCAACCACACCAGCGCCACCGCAATGACGGTCAGCACCGTCTTTGTTTACCGATCAGGTCTCACGGTCTTCTCCCAGATTAACGAACCTTCGCCCCCTCGGGCCGCTCCCTGGAAAGCAGCTCCTCGACTGCCTTGAGTATCCGCTGCCACACCGCCCGCCCGTCCAAGTCGCCCTCGTCTAGTAGCTCGTCAATACGCATGGCGGCGTGGATCGGGGCGTCCTCCCCGTGCTGGTCGATCCCGGTCCGATCGTATCACCGTCCACCTGACAGGTGAGCGCTGTCCATGCCTCGGAAACCGGCAAAACGCTACCCGCAGCGCTACCCGTGGCACGAAACAGAATGAGAGCACACCCATAAAATATCGTGATTATCCCCTTGACACCGGGACGCTCTCTCCCCATATTCAAAGGTATAGGGAGACAGACGATGGCCAAGACGTTCACAGTTCACGACTTTCTCAAGCGCTTTCCAGATGACGACTCCTGCCTTGAGCACTTGATGGAGCTTCGTTTTGGTCTTCGGATCGATTGTCCGAAATGCAGCCGCGAGGCCACGTTCTATCGCCGCAAGAAACGCCCAGCCTACACATGCGAATTCTGTGGGCACGACATTAACCCGATGGTTGGAACGCCTTTCGAGAGTTCCCATACGCCGCTTCACAAGTGGTTCTATGCCATGTATCTGTTCACCACGTCCAGGCATGGCGTGCCCGCCAAAGAACTTCAACGGCAACTTGGTGTGACGTACAAGACGGCGTGGCGGATGGGGCACCAAATTCGCAAGTTCATGGCGGATGTTGACGGTGACCCGCCCCTTAGCGGCCACGTTGAAGCAGACGAAACCTATATCGGCGGGCGGCGCAAGGGCGGAAAGCGTGGTCGCGGCGCACCCGGAAAGACGGTCGTGTTTGGAATGCTTGAGCGAGAGGGCGACGTTATGACTCGAGTGGTGCCCAACGTCAAACGCAAGACACTTGAGCCTCACATTGTCGCCAACGTCGATAGCGGCGCGACGATCAGCACCGACGAACTGGCTTCTTACCGCCGGCTGTCTCGTAGAGGGTACACGCATCGGACAGTTAACCACAGTCTCGGTGAATATGCTCGCGGCGACGTTCATGTGAACAGCCTTGAAGGCTTTTGGTCTCGGCTAAAGAACAGCATCCGGGGTACTCATATCCATGTCAGCCGGAAGCATCTTCCGAAGTATCTGGGTGAGTTCGAGTTTCGCCATAATCTTCGCCATGCGCCCGAGGCGATGTTCTCGAAGCTCATACTTTCATTCTGAAGAAGTGCATACGACTTGGCCCGTTCTCGAATCGCAGAACTCAATACCCCCCGTCAGACCATCGACCCGCCACGCTACCGTGCCAGTCGTCTCGATTTCAAAGCGGTTCGCCATTCCAGCGATGGAAATACCAACTCCGATAAGCAGCCCCGCCAAGATAATTTCTGTCTTCATTTTCCGCCCTTCCCTCTTTTGGCCCGATGGGATCGCTTGACGGGCTGTATGCCGCGGCAGACCAGATCGAGCAATCTCTCAAACCTCGCCCGCGCTTGAGGATGTTGATCTTCTAGCGGTATTTCGTGCTCACGAGCAAACTGATCCAGCCGGCCTGACTTGCGAGCTTCTTCAAAGCTGAGGTATTGTCCGCGGGCCATTATTGAGGTATCCCGATGAGTAGGTCTGGCGCCGCGTCCTTTCCCAAAATGGGCTCTTCATGAATTAAAGCGTTTAGACCTGTCGCTTGAAGAGCATGTGTGATGGCCTTCGCTTCGTCAGAGACAAGGCTTTTGCTGTGAACTCGAACGAGTAGGCCCTTTTGGAGCGGATCGGGCATCCCGGCGCCGGCGTTAGATTCCCATCCAGGAATTAAAGCCAGCCGATTAAGCAAATTCTGTGCAAAAATCGCACAGTCTTCGCAACTGCCATTGTATGTAATGAAGACGCGGTAGGTTCGGCCGGGAGGGACTTTCGCTACCTCGACAAATTTTGCCCACTGCTCTGAATTGAGGCGGTACGCGCCGACAGCGCTACCAATTCTTGGACGATCAGCCTCAATCTGGGCTATACGCTTTTCCAGAAACCAAATTTTGTTTGCTTGCCAAAAATAGACCGAGCCGCCCACCACGAGCGCTGTGATGAAAATCGCCGAGAAGAAGCCGCGCTTTGCTTGCATCAGCGTGCTCCACCCGCAGCTGATGTAAGATAGCATCTTCCAGAGATGTTCCATGCGCCCGATTCTGCCCGACCAGCCCTCCCGGTGTCAAGGGGATAATCACGTAAAATATTGAAAAAAAGAGATAAATAGCGCGCGGGCCGTTCGCGCTACTTCACGGTGACGCAGGTGCACTGGGCCAGGTGCGCCACCTTGTGCGAGACGCTGCCCAGCAGCAGCCCCCTGACCTCGCCCAAGCCGCGGCTGCCCATGACGATCAGGTCGATGTCGTGGCTCCTGGCGTAATCGAGGATGACGCGCGCCGGGTCGCCCACCTCGATCACGAGCTCGGCCTCCTCGACGCCGCGCGCCCGGGCCTGCTTTTGGGCCTCCTCGAGGATCTCCGCGGCGTGATTGCGCAACACGGCTCGCTCGGTCAGCTCGACGCGCTCGATCTCGGCGTATCGCCGTAGTCCCTCGGGCACGATGTCGGTGCCGGCCCGCTTCATGACCTGAAGCAGGGTGA
>CBDUZE010000078.1:0-14603 GCA_965371625.1 uncultured Alphaproteobacteria bacterium | reverse complement strand
CGGGCCAGCGACTGCACGCCGATGGTGGCGCGGCAGCCGATGCCGGCCTCGTCGCCGAAGACCTCGGCGAGGAGGTCCGTGAGGCCGCTCGAGACCTTGTGCACGTCGTAGAAGTCGGGCTCGCAGACCACGAAGTTGAGCGACTTGATGAGGCCGCTCACGCGGTCCAGGTCGCCCAATGCCTGGCGCAGGCCGGCGAGCACGTTGAGGCCGGTGATGCGCGCCGCCTCGTAACCCTGCTCGAGGGTCACCGTGGCGCCGAGCCGGCCCGGGTGGACCACCTCGCCGCCGACCTCGGGGATGTGGCCCGAGAGGTGCAGCACGTTGCCCACCAGGTGGAAGGGCTTCATCTTGCCATAGGTGGCGCCGTAGTAGGTCTCGGGCCCGAAGTCGGGGAGCTCGATGCCGAGCTCCTCGAGCCTCTTTTCGACGTTCATCGTCTGGTTCCCCATTGGTGAAGCTTTCCTAAGAGTTCGATCGGGCGCCGTCGCGGGCGCGCCGGGTCGCGGCCGCGTCGATCACGCCGTCGGCGTCGACCACCACGCCGTAATCGCGCGCCGCCGCTGCCACCGAGACCAGCCCGTTGCGGACGTCGTCGGCCACCGCGGCGGGCGCGCGCGCCAGCGGATCGCCGAGGCCGCCGCCGCCCGGCATCTCGAGCACCAGGCGATCGTCGGCGGGGATGGTCTGCTGGCCCTTGCTGCGCAACTGCTTGCCCGACTTGAGGGTGACGCGGCCCGCGGCCCCCGACCCGCCCCCGTCGCGGCCCCGCGCCGGGTGCTTCACCCGGTCGTACATCGCCAGCACGGCGAAGGGCGAGCCCTCGGCGCTGGCGATCTCCATGATCTGGCCGACGCCGCCGCGGTAGGTGCCGGGGCCGCCCGAGTCGGGGCGGTATTCCTTGCGCCAGACGATCACCGGGGCGATCGACTCGGTGACCTCGATCGGCACCGAGCGCACGCCGCTGGGGAAGGCGGTGGCCGAGAGGCCGTCCTTCTCGGGCCTGGCGCCGACCCCGCCGGCGTGGAACGAGAGCACGTTGAAGGGCGTCATTTTGGCATCGCCGGTGTCGCCGCGGTCGAGCTCGGTGGCGCCGTGGCCGCCCCTGAGCTGGGGCGCCCAGAGCGCCGAGGCACCCTCGGCCGGCACGCCCCGCGGCATCGCCTGGCTCAGGCAGCCGAACACCAGGTCGGGCAGCATCTGGCCGATGACGTGGCGGATCGCCACCGCCGCCGGGCGCGGCGCGTTGAGGATCGAGCCCTCGGGCGCGGTCACGGTGATCGGCCTCAAGGAACCGCTGTTGTTGGGGATCGCCGGGGCGACGATGCACTTGACCCCGAACGAGGTGTAGGCCTCGCAGTAGGGCAGCACCACGTTGATGCCGTAGGCGCTCATCGGCGAGGTGCCTGTGAAGTCGACGTGGATGCCCGACTCCGAGATGGTGAGCGCGGCGACGAGTTCGAGATCGTGGTCGTAGCCGTCGATGGTCATGCGGTTGTGGTAGGTGCCGAAGGGGAGCTCGCGGACGCGCTCCAGCGTCGCCTGCTCGGAGTGGCGGTCGATGTGGGCGGCGAGCTCGTCGAGCGTCTCCAGGCCGAACTCGTTCATCATGTCGATGAGGCGCCGGCTCCCGATGTCGTTGCAGGCGGCGAGCGAGAACAGGTCGCCCTCGACCTGCATCGGTTCGCGCACGTTGCCGCGCACCATCTCCAAGAGCACCTGGTTGGCCTCGCCGGCGCTGAACAGGCGCATCATCGGCACGTAGAGGCCCTCCTCGTAGACCTGGCGCGCGTCGGGCCCGAAGCCGCGGCCGCCGATGTCGACGACGTGCACGGTGCAGGCAAACAGGGCGACCACGCGGGCGCGATCGAAGGTCGGCGTCACCACCGTGAAATCGTGCAAATGCCCGGTACCGAACCAGGGGTCGTTGGTGATGAAGACGTCGCCCTCGCGCATGGTCTCGATGGGGAAGCGGGAGAGGAAGTGCCGCACCGAGGTGGCCATGGTGTTGACGTGGCCGGGGGTGCCGGTGATGGCCTGGGCCAGCATGTCGCCGGTGGTATCGAAGACCCCGGCCGAGAGGTCGCCGGCCTCGCGCACGCTGGGGCTGAAGGCGGTGCGGATCAGCGCCTGGGCCTGCTCCTCGACCACCGCGATCAGACGGTTCCACATGATCTGCATGCGGATGCCGGCGAAGCTCGCCTCGCTGCTCATGATCTCTCTCCCTCGCGCGCGCCGCGACGGCGCATGACGATGTAGCCAAGGGCGTCGATGTGGGCCTCGAAATCCGCCGAAATCACGGTCGAGGTCTCGGCCTCCGCGATCACCGCGGGGCCCTCGACCGTGGCCCCGGGCGCGAGCCCCTCGCGGGCGTAAACCGGGACCTCATGGAAGGACCCGCTCGCGGCCTCGAAAAGCTCGCGCCGCGCCTCGCCCTTGGGCCGGTAGGCCTCGCCGGCGGCGCCCCTGGGGCGCGGCGGATCGGGCTCGGTCGCGAGGCTCAGCGCCCAGCTCAGGACCTCGACGTCGAGGCCCGGGATGAGCCGTCCGAAGAGCGCCTGGTAGCCCTCGTCGAAGGCCGCCTGCAGGCCCTGGGCGTCGCTGGACCTGAGCTCGCGCACCGGGATCGGGACCGCGATTTCGTGGCCCTGCCCCTTGTAGCGCATGAACCCGGTGCGGGCCTCGGTGACCGGCGCGCCGGGCGCCCCCTGCTCGACGATGTTATAGGCCTCGGCGCGCATCTCGGCGAGCATCCGGTTGACCGAGTCGGGCTCGAATCCCGAGAGCCGCAGGTAGCGGCTGCGCACCACCTCGTAGGACACCGGCGCGCCCAAAATGCCGATCGCCGAGCCGACGCCGGCGCCGGTGGGGACGATGATCTCGTCGATCCCGAGCTTGTCGGCGAGGCGGGTGGCATGCAGCGGCGCGGCGCCGCCGAAGGCGATGAGGGTGCGGGTGGAGACCGTCTTGCCGCGCTCGATGGCGTGCACGCGCGCGGCGTTGGCCATGTTCTCGTCGACCATCTCGCTGACGCCGAAGGCGGCGTGCGCCTGGCCCAGGCCGAGCGGCTCGCCGACGCCTTTGGTCAACGAGCGGGTGGCGGCGCCCGCGTCGAGGACAAAGGCGCCGCCGGCGAAGGCGTGGGCGTCGATGCGGCCCAGCGCGAGGTCGGCGTCGGTCACCGTGGGCGCCTCGCCGCCGCGGCCATAGCACGCCGGCCCCGGGTCGGCGCCGGCGCTCTCGGGCCCCACGGTGATGCGCTTCAAGGCGTCGACCCGGACGATCGAGCCGCCGCCGGCGCCGATCTCCACCATCTCGATCACCGGGATGCGCAGCGGCAGCCCGCTCCCTTTGAGGAAGCGGTAGACCCGCGCCACCTCGAAGCTGCGGGCGCTCTGCGGCCGGCCGTCGTCGATCAGGCACATCTTGGCGGTGGTGCCGCCCATGTCGAACGCGAGCACCTGGTCGAGGCCGCATTCGGCGGCGATGCGGCTGGCCAGGATGGCGCCGCCGGCGGGCCCCGATTCGACCAGCCGGATGGGAAAGCGGACCGCGGTCTCGAGGCTGGTGACCCCGCCGCCCGAGGTCATCAGCAAGAGCGGCCCGGCGCAGCCGGCCGCGGCGAGGGCCTCGGCCAGGCGCTCGAGGTAGCCCACCATCAGGGGCTCTACGTAGGCGTTGGCGCAGGTCGTCGAGAGGCGCTCGTACTCGCGCATCTCGGGCGAGACCTGGGACGAGAGGCTGATCGCGAGCCCGGGCATGCGCTCGGCGAGGATCTCGGCGATGCGCTCCTCGTGGCGCGGGTTGGCGTAGCTGTGCAGGAGCCCGATGGCGACGCTGGTCACCTGATGGCGCTCGAGCTCAGGCGTCAGCGCCTCCACCGCCGCCTCGTCGAGGGGCACCAGCACCTGGCCCTTAGCGTCGCTGCGCTCGGGCACCGTGAAGCGCAGGTAGCGCGGCACCAGCGGCGCCGGTTTCTCCATGTTGACGTCGTATTGCTCGAAGCGGTTCTCGTAGGCGATCTCGACCGAGTCGCGGAAGCCCTCGGTGGTGATGAGCGCGGTCACCGCCCCCTTGCGCTCGATCAGCGCGTTGGTGGCAAGGGTGGTGCCGTGGAGCACCACGGCGACGTCGCGGGGCTCGAGCCCGGCCTCGCGGAGCGCCGCGCCGAGCGCCTCCATGACGCCGAGCTCGGGTGCCTCGGGCGTCGTCAGCACCTTGGCGGTGGCGCGCGCGCCGGCGTTCTCCACCACCACGTCGGTGAAGGTGCCGCCGATGTCGACGGCGAGCCGTGCCTTGGCCGCCTGGTCGCTCATGTCGCCTCCCCCGACCGCGCGGCAGCAGGCTGCCCGCGCCAATACCTAAGGGCAAGCGATTTCGCGCCCGAATCGAGCGCTTTTTTGCCAAACCCCTGCCGGGTCTGGTTTAATCCGACCGGGGGAGCTCTTTGTAGGGGCTCGATCCAGTGAGGGCGGCGCGCTGCCGCCGCGGCGCCTCCCGGCGCGTGTAAAGGAAGGGGTGATGGAGGGAAAGTCCATTGTCATCACCGGCGGGGCCGGCGGGCTCGGCCTTGCCACCGCCTGGATGGCGGTCGAGCGCGGCGCCCGCGTGGCGCTCGTCGACAAGGACGAGACCGCACTCGCCGTCGCGGTCGCGGCCTTGACCGCCAAGGGCCACGAGGTGCTCGCCCTGCCCGGCGACATCAGCTCGCGCGAGGCCTGTTCCGATCTCTTCGGCGAGGCGGCGCGGGCCTTCGTCCGCGTCCACGGGCTCGCCAACTGCGCCGGGATCTATCCCCGGGTGCCGCTGCTCGAGATCAGCGAGGAGGACTGGTGGACGAGCTTCATGGTCAACGTGCTCGGCGTCCACTACATGATGGCCGCCGCGGTGACGCACATGCGCGCCCAGGAGAGCGGCAGCGAGCAGACCGGGGGCGAGGTCGCGCGCGGCCGCATCGTCAACGTGACCTCGGCCGACGCCCATATCGCCCAGCCCAAGAACGCTCACCACGCCGCCATGAAGGCGGCGGCGTCGAGCCTCACCAAGTCGTTCGCGTTGGAGTTCGCGCCGGCCCAGATCATGATCAACGCGGTGGCCCCGGCGGCGATCGTCACCGAGCGCGCCAAGGCCACGGGCTGGCTGCCCCAGTTCGAGTCCGAATCGCCGCTGGGGCACGCCGCCAAGCCCGAGGACATCGCCGAGGTCATCGTCTTCCTGCTCTCGAGCCGCAACCGCTACATGACCGGCGAGAACATGATCGCCAGCGGCGCGTACACGATGGTTTGAAAGGGGGTGGGGCCTTACCCCGGCAGGGCCTGAAATCGCTTGAGCGTCAGGCCCTCCAGCTCGATCTCGGGCGCGCGCCCGTCGATGAGGTCGGCGACCACCCGGCCCGAGCCGCAGGCCATGGTCCAGCCGAGGTGGCCCTGGCCGGTGTTGAGCCACAGGTTGGCGTAGGGCGAAGGTCCCATGATCGGGCGGTCGTCCGGGGTCATGGGGCGGAGCCCGCTCCAGTGCTCGATCTTGTCCGGGGCGGGCGTCGGGAAGGCCGGGTAGAGGTCGGCCAGAGCCGCGCTGAGCATTTCGCCGCGGCGGGCGTTGAGGCTCGCGTCGTAGCCCGCGAACTCGACCGTGCCGGCGATCCGCAGGCGCTCGCCGAGGCGGACCACGGCGATCTTGCGGGCGTCGTCGATGACCGGCACCCGGGGCGCCTCGTTCCAGCCCCCGGTGGGCACCGTGATCGAGTAGCCCTTGACCGGATAGATCGGCAGCCGGATGCCGAGCGGCCGGGCGAGCGCCGGGCTGTAGCTCCCCAGCGCCAGCACGTAGGCCTCGGCCTCGAGGCGGCCGTGGTCGGTATCGACGCCGCTGACCTCGCGGCCGCGTGTCTCGAGCGCGCGTACCGTGACGCCGAAGCGGAACTCGACGCCGAGCGCCTGACCGAGCCGCGCCACCTCGGCGGTGAACATGTGGGCGTCGCCGCTGCGGTCGTCCGCGAAGTGGAGGCCGCCGGCGATGCGCCCCTCGACCGCGGCTAGGGCGGGTTCGAGGGCGACGCATTGGGCAGGGTCGAGGCTCCGGTGCTCGACCCCGAGCTCGCCCAATAGCCCGGCCGCGCGTTGCGCGGCAGCCATCGAGGGCGGGTCGCGAAACAGCTTGAGGGTGCCCACGTCGAGGCGGTCATAGGCGATCTCGGTCTCGGCCGTGAGCGCATCCAAGGCGTCGCGGCTATAGGCGGTGAGGCGCAGGATGGCGCGGGCGTTCTCGGCCCAACGCCGGGCGCCGCAGTTGATCAGGAAGCGGAGCCCCCAGGTGGCGACGCCGGGCAGCGCGCGGAGGCGCATCAGCAGCGGCGCGTCCTCGCGCCCCAGCCACTTCAGCATCATCAGCGGCACCCCGGGCGCGGCCCAGGGGTCGGACATGCTCGGGGTCACCAGGCCGCCGTTGGCGAACGAGGTCTCGAGGCCCGGGCCCGGCTGACGCTCGAGGACAGTGACGTCATGGCCGTGGCGGGCCAGGTAATAGGCGGTGGTGGTGCCGATCAGGCCGGCGCCCAGAACCAGGATCTTCATGTCTCGCTTCGCTCAGCGGCCTGGTCGGACACCGCGATGGCCTCGATCTCGATCTCGAGCCCGGGGTAGGCCAGCGCCGGCACCGCGACCCCGGTAGAGGCCGGGCCGGGGCGCCGGAAGTGGCCCGAGCGGATCTCCAGGTTGCGGTGCAGGCGGCCGTCGTCGACCCCGCCGCGGTAGAAGGTGTTGACCTTGACCAGGTCGTCGAAGCCGAGTCCGAAGCCCGCCAGGGCGCGGGCCAGGTAGGCCATGCTGGTGCCGGTCTGGGCCTCGAGCTTGCCCGCGTCGACCACGCCGCCGCGGCTGTCGAGCGAGACCTGGCCGCCGACGAAGACCTTGTCGCGGCACTCGAGCGCCATCGTGAAGGGCATCGGCGTGGGCCAGTCCCAGTGGCCCTCGGGCCGCAGGTGGCGGCGCGCCAGCGGCGCCCCGTCCGCGCCCCGCATGGCCATCAGCTCGATGCGGATGGTGGCCCCCGGCGGCCACAGGGCGGGCAGCGGGATGCCGGTGGCGGCGGGTCCGGGGTCGGGGAAGGCGCGCGCCCGGAGGCGGGCGTTGGCCTCCCAGTCGGCGACCGAGGCGGCGGCGGTGTAAGTGGTGTTGAGCTTGACGGTGTCGGCAAGCTCGGCGCCGAAGCTGGCCAGGGTGCCCGCCAGGGCCTCCAGCACGATCTCGGTCTGGGCCGCCACCTGGCCCGGGCTCAAGACCGCGCCCGAGGCCTCGCGGGTGGCGTGGTCGCCGAGCAAGATCATCTCGCCGCAGCGCAGGCCGTGGACGAAGGGCGGCGCCAGGGGCGGCGCTCCCGGGGCTGTGGCCGCGTCGCGGGAGAGCCGCGAGCCGTCGGGCCCGAGCATGGCCACGGCGTCGATCTCCACCATCATGCCGGGGTAGCAAAAGTAGGGCAGCGGCAGCGCCACCACCACCGGTCCGGGCCCGGGCCCATGGGGCAGGAGGGCGCCGATGCGCCCGAGGTAGGCGTCCTCGTCGAGGCTGCCGTCGTTGACGTAAAAGACGCTGAGCCGCACCAGGTCCTCGAGCCCGGCGCCGAGCTCCGCCAGCACCCGCTCGAGGTGGCCCATCACGGCCGCGGTCTGGGCCCAGAGGTGGCCCGGGTTGAGCACCCGGCCCTCATGGTCGAAGTCGCATTGGCCGCAGGTGAAGATCAGGTCGCCGGCCTGCACCGCCATGGCGTAGGGGATCTCAACCGGCATCGACCAGTGGCCGGCCGGGGTCGCGTACCTGCGTGTCATGGTCTCGCGCTCCTTCGCCGCTGGCCGCCAATCATATACCATCCCCAGGGCGTCGCCTGCCGGGCGGCGGCGCGCTAAGCTGCGCCAACGAGTGTGCCCGGGCGCCAGGGGGGTGGGGATGCAGAAGAGCTACGACGTGGTGATCGTCGGCGGCGCCGTGATGGGCAGCACCGTGGCCTATCATCTCGCCGCCGAGCCGGCCTTCGACGGCCGGGTGCTGGTGGTCGAGCGCGACCCGAGCTACGCCGAGTGCTCGACGACGCGCTCGTGGGGCGGCATCCGCCAGCAGTTCACGGTGCCCGAGAGCATCCGCATGTCGCTTTACGGCGCCCAGTTCGTGAAGTCGATCGGCGAGCACCTGAGCGTCGACGGCGAGACCCCGGACGTGGGCTTCCGCGAGGAGGGCTACCTCTACCTGGTGCCCGAGGAGAGGCTCGAGGCCTTGCACGCGGCGCAGAAGATCCAGCACGCCCACGGCGCCCGCCTCGCTCTCCTGGGTCCCGACGAGCTCGCCGAGCGCTTCCCCGACCTCAACTTGGAGGGCGTCGCCGCGGGCTCGTTCGGGCTCGAGAACGAGGGCTGGGTCGACCCCGCGGCGCTCTCGGACGCCTTCCGCCGCAAGGCGCGCGCGTTGGGCGTGGAGTACCTGAACGACGAGGTGGTCGACGTGGAGCGGGTGGGCGACCGGGTCACCGGCGTGCGCCTCGCCGAGGGCGGCCAGGTGGCCGCGGGCCTGGTGGTCAACGCCGCCGGCATGCACGCCGCCAAGGTCGCGGCCATGGCCGGGATCGAGCTCCCGGTGGGGCCCCACAAGGTCTATACCTTCGTCTTCGACTGCCAGCAGGCGATCGCCCATCGGCCGCTCACCATCGACGTCACCGGCCTGGTATTCCGGCCCGAGGGCACGGGCTTCATCTCGATCTTCCAGGAGGGGGCCTCGGAGGAGAGCCGGTGCTTCGACTTCGAGATCGATTATGAGCGCTTCGAGACCCTGATGTGGCCGATCCTGGCCCACCGCGTGCCGGCCTTCGAGGCGATCAAGATGCGGCGCGCCTGGGCCGGGCACTACGACCACAACTTCTTCGACCACAACGCCATCCTCGGGTCTCACCCCGAGGTCGCGGGCATCCTCTTCATCAACGGTTTCTCGGGCCACGGGCTGCAGCAGTCGCCGGCGGCGGGCCGGGCGCTGGCCGAGCTCATCACCTTCGGCGCCTACCAGAGCCTGGACTTGCGCCTCTTCGCCTACGACCGCATTCCAAAGGGCGAGCCCATCCCCGAGGCCTACATAATTTAGGGGTCAAGTCTTGACATTTATCAATTTACCGACCCTCCCGCCTTAAGTTGCTCGCGAAGGGCGCCTAAATTGATAAATGTCAAGACTTGACCCCTAGCCTCGGTATGCGATGACCTCGATCTCGACCTTGGCGTCGACCATCAAGCGGCTCTCGACGGTCGAGCGCGCCGGCGGATCATCGGCGAAGTACTCGGCGTAGACCTTGTTGAAGGCGCCGAAGTCGCCGGCGTCGGCGAGCCACACCGTGCTCTTGACCACGTCGCCTAGGCCGCAGCCGGCCTCGGCCAGGACCTCCTTGACGTTGTCCATGGCGGCGCGGGTCTGGTCCTCGATCGAGCCCCCCACCAGGGCGCCGCCCCGGATCGGAACCTGCCCCGAGGCGAAGACGAAGTCGCCGGCGCGAATCGCCTTCGAGAACGGCAGCCGGGTACCCTCGATGATGAAGGGCTCGCCAATAACTTCCTTGGGCATACGATTTACTCCAGTCTTGGTTGACGGGTGTCGGGGCTTAAGGGGAGCTATCGGCCGCGCCCTGGCGGCCGGGCTCAGACGAAGTGGGTGGGCTGGCGCGCGAACAGGCGCCGCACCATGGGCTCGAAGGCCTCGAGCGGCAGGGTGTCGTAATCGGGATCGAAAGAGCGCTGGTCCCAGCTCTCGCAGAACTCGACGGTGCGGCGATAGGCGGGATGGTCGGCCAAGCGCTCGCGGGCCTCGCGGTCGCGGCCCAGGTGGTGGAAGTAGTAGTAGCCCTGGAAAATGCCGTGGTGGGCGATCACCCAGTGGTTCTCTTGCGCGACGTAGGGACGGAGCACCGCGGCGGCGAGCTGGGAGTGGTTCTCGGGCGCGAGTAAGTCGCCGATGTCGTGCAGCAGCGCGCACACCACGCACTCCTCGTCGGCGCCGTCGCGCTGGGCTCGGGTCGCGGTCTGCAGCGAGTGCTCGTAACGGTCGACCTGGTAGCCGCGTTTGGGCCCGGCCAGAGCGCGCAACATGTCGAGCACCCGATCCGCGAGGCCCTCACCGACCTGGTCGTGGAGGCCGTCGAGAAAGGCGTACTCCTCGGCGCTGCCCTGGTCCATGCGGGTAAAGCTCACCGTCTCCATCGTTGTCTCGCCCCCTCAAGCTCTTGAGCCGCGGCCATAATGGCGGTTTTGCCGGCACCGCGCCAGCGGCTTGCGCGCCGGGGTCTCGGCGCCTGATTCGGGCCGCCGCGCCGCTTGACGCGCGGCGGCGATCGGCCCCTACTTGGGACGAGAGCGCCCACGCAGGGCGCGCGGGGCCGGCAGCCACGGGGAGGCGAGCGTGTCCGAGCGGCGGGCGTCGCGGATCAGCACCGACATCGACTACGAGCGGGACGGCAAGCAGAGCTCCTGGCTCAAGGTGCCCAACTCGCGGGACGATTCGGGCTGGGGCACGCTCTTGATGCCCATCACCGTGATCAAGAACGGCGCCGGCCCCACCCTGTTGTTCACCGGCGGCAACCACGGCGACGAGTACGAGGGCCCGGTGGCGCTGATGAAGCTCGCCCGCGCCCTGGCACCAGACGAGGTGGCGGGCCGGGTGATCATCCTCCCGGCCCTCAACATGCCGGCGCTGATGGCCGGCAAGCGGCTCTCGCCGATCGACGGCAAGAACATGAACCGCTCGTTCCCGGGCTCGCGCGACGGCACCATCACCTCGATGATCGCCGATTACGTGTACACCGAGCTGGTGGCCCGCGCCGACGCCGTCGCCGACCTGCACTCGGGCGGCTACTCGATGAAGTTCCTGCCCGCCGTCATGATGCATTACCTGGACGACGCCGAGCTCGAGCGGCGGACGCTGGCGGCGCTCAAGGCTTTCGGGGCGCCGATCGCGCTGATGATCGACGAGCTCGATACCGAGGGCATGCTCGACACCGCGGTCGAGGAGCTGGGCAAGGTCTTTCTCGGCACCGAGCTCGGCGGCGGCGCGGTGCTCTCGCCCGAGACGATGCGCATCGCCGAGCTCGGGGTGCGCAACCTGCTCAAGCACTTCGGCATCATCGAGGGCGAGGTGGTGAGGCCCGAAGCCGAAGGCCGGGCCCCGGGGCGGCTGATGGAGACCCCCGATTCGCGCTACTTCGCGAGCGCCACCTCAGGAGGCATCTACGAGCCCTTCGTCGAGGTCGGCGAGGAGGTCGCGGCGGGCGCGGCCGTGGGTCAGATCCACTTCGTCGAGGAGCCGGGCCGGGAGCCCGACCTCGAGACCGTCGAGCGCGCGGGGCTCTTGATCACCCGGCGCGCGCCGGGTCGGGTGGCGCGCGGCGACCTGGTGGCGATGGTCGCCCGCGACCTCGAGGGTTCGTGAGGGCGAACGCCGGCCACCGGAGCGATTCACGTATGTCGGGAATCGCTCAATGCCGCGCCGGTTACGTCCCCTGCGGCCCGCCGGCCTTCCGGCGCGCCCGCGCAGGCGCGGACCTTCAGGTCCGCTGGGTTGAGCGAACAAGACCGAGAGCGGGTCCCATCAATTGGGACCTGCTCGAGGCCGCGGACAACGGAGGGCGAGCGCCATGATGGCCGAATATTTCCAGATGCTCGGGGGTTTCAACAGGTGGGCGAACCTGCGCCTCTATGGCGCCTGCGCGACCCTGCCCGAGGCCCAGTTCTTTAGGCCGCGCAAGGCCTTCTTCAGCTCCATCCACGGCACCCTCAACCACCTGCTGGCGTGCGACATCCTGTGGTCGGACCGCCTCGAAGGGGTGGCGAGCGAGATCCGCGCCCTCGACCAGGTCGTCGCCGCCGACCTCGCCGGCCTCGAGGCGCGGCGAAAGCCCGAGGACGCGCGCCTGATCGCCATCGTCGGCGGCCTCGACGACGAGGCGCTCGGCGGCGTCCTCCGTTACCGCCTGATCGACGAGGCCGAGCTCGAGACCCCCTTGCCGGCGCTGCTCGGCACCATCTTCAACCACCAGACCCACCATCGCGGCCAGGTCCATAACATGCTCTCCCAGGCCGAGATCGAGCCGCCGCCGCTCGACATCATCGACTTTCTCGACGAGGCCGACTGACAGCGGCGGGCGCGTGTGCCGACCGCTTCCATCATCGCATCCTCATGAGTCGGCGAAGGGGTCGGGCGTCGCGCCGGCGCCTGCGACCACCGCCGGCATTGGCCGCTCGTTGACGTGGAGCCGGAACACGTCCGGGCGCGCGTAGTGGCCCACGACGTCGAGGTCGTACTTGCCGCGGGCGATCTCGTCGAGGTCGATGTCGGCGCTGAGGATGCACTCGCCGTCGTAGTCGGGGCCGGCCAGCAGCCGGCCCAGCGGATCGACGATGCAGCTTCCCCCCCGTGATATCACGATCTCCGGATCGTCGCCGTGGATGGCATCGTAGTGCTCGGGAAAGTCGCTGCGTTTGGTGTATTGATTGCACGATAGGACATAGCAGCGCCCCTCGAGGGCGATGAACCGCATCGACGGGATCCACGAGTCGCGCTCATCCGCCGTGGGGGCGCAGTAAATCTGAATGCCCTTTGCGTACATCGCCGTGCGCAACAGCGGCATGTAGTTCTCCCAACAGATGACAGCCCCCAGCTTACCGATTTCGGTGTCGAACACGGGCATCGTCGAGCCGTCGCCGAAGCCCCACACCAGCCGCTCCATACCGGTGGGCATGAGCTTGCGGTGCTTGCCCAGGTAGCCGCCATCGGGGCCGAAGAACACTATCGTGCAGTAGAGAGTGCCGATATCCCGCTCGATGACGCCGATGACAAGGAAAAGCTCGTTCTCGGCCGCGCAGTTGCTCAGGAAGTCGATGGCCGGGCCGGGGATCTCGACGGCACTCTCGAAGTAGCGACGGAACTCGTCGCGCCCCTCGGGCGTGCGCATGCCGACGCGCGCGCCGAAATCGAGCCCCTTGGGATAGGCGGAGACGAAGGCCTCGGGGAACAGGGCGAGCCGCGCGCCCTCGCGGGCGGCGTCGGCGCACAGCGCGCGCACCTTCTCGAGCGTGCGTTCGCGGTCGAAGGCGACGGGGGCGGCCTGTACCACGGCGGCGCGGAATGTGGTCATCCGGATCTCCTGCGGTTCCTGTCGCGGTGATCCAAGCCACCGCCGACCGGTTGAGCGTCGTGCCTCCAATCGTCGCCGCGGCCGGGGCCATCCGCAAGCCCTTCGACGTCGTCGTCGGCGCCCGGGACGTCGTGGCCCGGCCGCGGCCCAGGTGGCGCGGGCCCAACCGATTCGCTAGAGTGGCGTCGCGCCGCCGGCCCCGGTGGCGCGCTTCAGCGGGGAGCGGGCGAAACATGACCAAGCCGAGGCTCGAAGGCTCCTTCGTCGCCGCCATCACGCCGTTCGATCGCGACGGCTCGGTCGATTTCGAGGGCTTCCGTACCTGGATCGAGTTCCACCACGCGAACGGCACCAGCGCGCTCCTTATCATGGGCTCGACGGGCGAGGTCTCGCTGCTCAGCCTCGAGGAGCGGCGCGCCATCATCAGGGCCACCGCCAAGCTCAAGCGCGCCGACATGCCGCTCTATTACGGTTGCACCGCGAACAGCACCGAGACCACCATCGAGATGGTGCGCTACGCGGCTGCCGAGGGCGCCGACGGTGCCATCCTCACCGTCCCCTCCTACATCGCGCCGCCGGTCGAGGACGCCGTGCGCTACTACCTCGAGGTCGCGGACTCGAGCGACATTCCCATCGGCATCTACAACAACCCGACCCGGGTCAAGACCGACCTCGACGCCGACGCCGTGATCCGCCTCGCCGCCCATCCCAACATCGTCGTCCTCAAGGAGGCCACCTCGCGGGTGGCCCAGATCGCCGACGTCGCCGCGGCCGGGGCCGAGATCGCCCTGATGTGCTGCGACTCGCCGAACCTGGGGCTGGTCATGCCGGTGATGTCCCTGGGCGGCCAGGGCACGGCCAACATGACCGGCAACATCGCGCCCCAGGAGATGGCGGCGATGTCGGTACCCTGGCGCTCGTTCGAGGACGCCGAGCGTTGCCGCGAGACCTACCTGAAGCTCCTGCCGCTGCTCAAGTTCACCTACTCGGCCGTCAATCCGATCCCGGTGAAGTCGCTGGCCAAGGCGCTGGGCATGCCGGCGGGCGAGTTGAGGCGGCCCTACCAGGGCCTCGACGCCGAGGCGCTGGGACACGGCTTGAGGATCGTCGAGGAGCTGGGTCTGGCCGAGAAGTACGGCTACCTGCCCCAGGCGCGGCTCTCGGCGTGAGCGCCACAACCGCCGGCGGGCGCCGGCGAGGGCCTACTTGCGCTTGGCGAGCCGGGCGTGGAGCGACTTGAGGTAGCGCCGGTCCATGGCCTCGAACTCGCCCGCGGCGATGTCCTTCTTGTACTCGCGGAGCTCGGCGCGCGTCTCCTCGAGGAGGCTCGACTTCTCGAGCAGCCGCTCGATCAGCTTGAGCGCCTCGGCGTCCTTGACGCCCGGGATTTCGGGGGTCGGCGGCGCTTCGTCCCGGTCTTCCGCCTCGTCGTCTTCCGCCTCGTCGTCTTC
>CBDUZE010000077.1:0-14741 GCA_965371625.1 uncultured Alphaproteobacteria bacterium | reverse complement strand
TCGCGCCGTCGCTCAAGCTGAGCTCCAGGCCCTGACCCGCCGCCTCCAGCTCCTCGACCGCGGTCGAGGTCATCACCGTGACTCCCTGGCGTTCGCACCAGCGCTTGATCATGTCGCCGCCGGTCTCGTCCATCATGCGCGGCAGCATGCGGTCCTCGAGCTCGACCACGGTGAGTCCGACGCCGCGCCGCGCCAGCGCCTCGAGGACGATGCAGCCGATGAAGCCGGCGCCCATCAGCACCACGCGCGAGCCGGTCGCGGCGCGGGCGGCGATGGCGCGGGCATCGTCGAGGGTCCAGCAGGTCTCGACCCCCGGGAGGTCGAGGCCCGGCAGCGGCGGCTTCCAGGCCCGCGAGCCGGTGGCGATCAGCAGACGGTCGTAGGCAAGGCTCTCGCCGCTCTCGAGCGCCAGCGCGCCGTCGCTGGGGCGTACCGCCGTCACCTTGGCCTGGCGCAGCTCGATGCCGAGCTCATCGTAGTGGCCGGCGTCGGGCCTCAGCCGGGTGCCGTCCTCGCCGATGTTCCCGGCCAGGAGATAGGGGATGGCCATGCGCGAGTAGGGCGCGCCCGGCTCGTCGCCGAGCAGGGTCACCGAGCCCGAGGGGTCCACCGCGCGCAGGGTCTCGGCGGCGATGACGCCGGCCGGTCCGGTGCCGACGATGACGTGATGCATGGTTTCCGCTCCCCGTCCCCAGGGCCCGCGCCGAGCGGCTGCGTCCGGTGCCGGCGCGCGGCCTCAGCCCGCCGGCGGCGCGGCCTCGAGTCCGAGCCGGCCGAGGGTCTCCTCGCTCGGCACCCCGTCCGCGCCCCAGCCCCTGAGCTGGTAGTACTCGGGCAGCATCTTGCCGAGCTCGTTGACCTTGCCCTTGCCGGTGCCCGAGGGCGCCGGCACCTCGAGCAGGCGCTTGGGCAAGGTGTCGTCGGCGGAGGTGAAGCCGGCGGCGAGGTTGAAGAGGCGCTCCAGGTTCCAGACCCGCTCGCCGATCTCCAACAGGCGCTCGACCGTCCACTCGCCCTCGCAGGCGGCGTCGATCTGCTTGCAGAACACCTCGTCGTCCCAGGCCGCGGTGGTGAACAAGCAGAGCCCGGTCGAGTCGATCATCGAGACCCGGTCCTGGGAGTCCTTCACCGGCTTGGCCTTGCCCTTGCCGGTCTGGTCCTCCATGTCCTCGGCGAAGGTGTCGTGCTTGAGGTGGCAGGCGCCCCGGTTGCCGGTGGCATAGCCGAGCCCCATGCCCTGAAGCGTGCGCGAATCGTAGCCCGCGAACTCCTGGCCCTTGACCGTCATCGAGACCTCGGGGTGGCCGTACTTCTCGCACATCAGCTTCGAGCCCATGCCGAGGATTTGGCCGAAGCCCTCGCACTTGCCGGTCTTCTCGGCCATGGTGCAGAGCGCCTCGGCGCTGCCCCACTCGAGCGCCACGCCATCCGTGTCGTCGGCGCTGATCACGCCCATCTGGTAAAGCTCCATCGCCGCCGCGAGCGTGCCGCCGAACGAGATCGGGTCCATGCCGTGCTCGTTCATCAGAAAGCCGGCGAAGGTCAGGGCGTCGATGTCGTCGACGCCGATCAAGGGCCCGAAGGCATAGGCGGTCTCGTACTCGAGCCCGCCCGAGGCGTGCCAGTACTCCTTGCGGTTGACGATGGTGAAGTGGGTCTTGTCGACATGGGCGATGCGGCCGCAGGCGATGGTGCAGCCGAAGCAGGCCTTGTTGGCGAGCAGGTTGACGTGGCCGCTGGGCTTGGGCTCGCGCATCGCCCTGGCGTTGATCTTGTCCACGCCCTCGAACTGGACCGCCTCGAAGTTGCGCGTCGGCAGGCTGCCGAATTCCTGCATCATGTCGATCATCGAGTTGGTGCCGTAGTCGGTGAGCCCCTTGCGGTCGCGGCTGTCGGTGAGGCGCTGGTGGCCCTCGCGCGCCGCCGCCATGAAGCGCTCGGGGTCCTTGACCCTCACGCCCACGGTGCCGTGGACGGCGATCGCCTTGAGGTTCTTCGATCCCATCACCGCGCCCACGCCGGAGCGCCCGGCGGCGCGGTGCAGGTCGTTGACGACGCAGGCGTAGCGCACCCCGCGCTCGCCGGCGAGGCCGATCGAGGCGACCTTGAGCAGCGGGTTCTGATGGTGCGCCTTGAGCCAATCCTCGGTGTGCCACACGGTGCTGCCCCAGAGCTCGCCCGCGGGCAGGATCTCGACCTCGTCGTCGACGATGTGGAGGTAGACGGGCTCGGGCGACTTGCCCTCGATGATCAGCAAGTCGTAGCCCGCGAACTTGAGCTCGGCGCCGAACTTGCCGCCCGAGTTCGAGCAGGCGATGGCGCCGGTGAGCGGCCCCTTGGTGACCACCACGTAGCGCCCGCTGGTCGAGGCCATGGTGCCGGTCAAGGGCCCGGTGGCGAAGATCAGGACGTTCTCGGGCGCCATCGGGTCGGTCTTGGGGTCCATGTTCTCCCACAGGTACTTGGTGGCGAGGCCGCGCTCGCCGAGGTAGTCATTGGCCCATTCGCTGTTGAGGGGCTCGGGCGCCGCCGTGCCCGCCGCGAGGTCGATGCGGAGAATCTTTCCTTGCCATGACATATCGCTTACTCCCGTTCCCGGTTCACCGTCCGTACGTTCACGCTGAAGGCCGGTTGTCGCTCTTGGTCGCCCACTCGCGCATGCGCTCGTAGCCGGTCCAGTCGGCGTCGACGTAGACGATGGCGTCGGTGGGGCATACGGCGGCACACTGCGGGTCGCCGCCGCAGAGGTCGCACTTGATGACCTTGCCGGTGCTCTGGTTGTAGTTGATGGTGCCGAAGGGGCAGGCGATGGTGCACACCTTGCAGCCGACGCAGACCTG
Source organism: uncultured Alphaproteobacteria bacterium (assembly GCA_965371625.1). Taxonomy (GTDB): domain Bacteria; phylum Pseudomonadota; class Alphaproteobacteria; order CBDUZE01; family CBDUZE01; genus CBDUZE01. Next base: position 11,901 of record CBDUZE010000077.1, on the reverse strand, counting down.
GTCCGCGACCTCCATGGCGCCGGTGACGGCGTTCTTGGTGATGGCGCCGACCGGGCAGGCCTGCATGCACCAGGCGTCGGCGCACTGGGTGCAGGTGTAGGGGATGCTGCGCTTGCCGTGCTCGAACTCGAACACCTTGATGCGGGACTTGGCCGGGTTGAAGATGCCCTCGTGCTCGAACGAGCAGGCCATCTCGCACTGCAGACAGCCGGTACACTTCTCCGGATCGATCGCTAACGACTTTTGCATCACTCTCTCCCTCGAGGCGGCCGTGACCGACGCCGGGCGCCAATTCCAATATAGTCGGCTCGCCGCCCCACGGGTAGCGCCTGAATCGCGAATCTCTGGGGCCCCGGTCGCGCCGCGCCCAGCGCGGTTCCGCCTTGATCGGAACCGCTCTAGCGACTTGTCGCTCACGGCAGCGGACCTGAAGGTCCGCGCCTGCGCGGGCGCGCCGGAGGACCGGCGGGCCGCCGTCGCGGCCTGAGAGCGATTCCAGGCAACCTGGAATCGCTCTAGCGCCAGATCGCGTCGCCCAGCTCGGCCTTCTTGGCGTCCCACTCCGGCTTCGCGAGCACGATGATGCCGTGGTCGGCGACGAGGCGCTCGAGGGCGCCGTCGCGCCGGGCGCCGTACTGGGTGAGGCGGCCTTCTCCGGCCTTGGTGGTGACGTCGTCGCCGGCCTCGACCTGGCGCAAGGTGGCGGAGGCGCCCGCAGGGCTCATCACCGTGAGCACCGTGGCCCAGCCATGGGTGAAGCCATAGAGGCCGTAGAGGATCATGGCGCGGGGATCATGCCGCGGGTCTTCAAGCCGGGGCCTCGCCGGGGAAGTTGACCTCGATCCGCACCCCGTCCGGGTCGCTGAGGAAGACCTGGTGGAGGCCCAAGCCCGGCACCTCCGATTCCTCGAAGACCACGCCGCGCTCGGCGAGGTGGCGGGTGAAGTCGGCGAGGCCATTGGCGCGGAAGGCCAGGTGGTCGACGGCGCCGGTCTCGCCGCCGGCTTTTTGGCCGCGCTGGACGAGGTGGACCACCGGGCGCCCGTCGCAATAGAGCCAGGCACCGGGAAAGCGGAAGGGCGGCCGGGCGCCGCTTTCGAGGCCGAGGATCTCGGCGTAGAAGCGCACCGAGCGATCGAGGTCGGAGGTCCTGATGGTGTAATGGTCGAGCGCGGTCAGCGGCATCCCCATCTCCTTCGGCTAGAGCGATTCCAGGTTGCCTGGAATCGCTCTCAGGCCGCGACCGCGGCCCGCCGGCCCTCCGGCGCGCCCGCGCAGGCGCGGGCCCTCCGGTCCGCTGCCGTGAGCGACAAGAGTCTAGCGCGGTTCCAGGCAACCTGGAACCGCGTTAGCGTCGGTGCCATGAAGGCGCCGGCGAAGGATAGACCAGATTGGATCGGCGGACGAAACTACCTAAGCGCGGTTCCAGGTGAGCCCCGGTGCCCGGCACGGTTCCAAATAAAAACGGTCCGTCAGCAAGGCGAACATCTCGATCGGGTTCCGTGGCGCGTATCGTGCGCTATCATGGCCCGCGGTTTGGGCCGTCCGGGGGCCTCCGCCCAATCCTCAGGGCCCGCCGTCACAGCCGAGGAGATCGCATTGCGCCTGTGGATCAAGGATCCTCTCTCGATCATGGCCGACGACGCCGGGCGCGGCCTCGTCGTCGAGGACCGCCGGATCGCCGAATGCGTGGCCTCAGGGAGCGCGCCCGCGGCGCCGGTCGACGCCACCTTCGAGGCCTCGAGTCACGTCGTCGTCCCGGGTCTCGTCAATACCCATCATCACTTCTTCCAGACCCTCACCCGCGCCCACCCCCACGCCATCAACAAGGAGCTGTTCTCGTGGCTTCAGGCGCTGTTTCCGGTCTGGGCGCGGCTCACGCCGGAGGCGCTGCGCCTCGCCACCCGCCTGGCGCTGACCGAGCTCCTGAGGTCCGGCTGCACGACGACGTCGGATCATCACTACCTGTTTCCGGCGGGGCTCGACCAGGCCATCGACATCCAGATCGAGGAAGCGCGCGCGCTGGGCATGCGCATGACGGTGACGCGAGGCTCGATGGACCTCTCCACCGAGGATGGCGGCCTGGCGCCTGAGGACGTGGTGCAGGACGTGGACACGATCCTTGCCGATTGCGAGCGCCTGCTCGGCCGCTATCATGACGGTTCGGACGATGCCTTCATCCGCGTCGCCCTGGCGCCCTGCACGCCCTTCACGGCGACCCGCGAGCTGATGCATGCGACGGCGGCGCTGGCGGAGAAGCACGATTGCCGCCTCCATACCCACCTCGGCGAGACCCGCGACGAGGAGGACTACTGTCTCTCGAAATTCGGCTGCCGCCCCCTCGACTACCTCGAGGACGTGGGCTGGCTGAGCGACCGCGTCTGGCTCGCCCACGGCATCCATTTCAGCGCCGAGGAGATTGACCGCTTGGGTCGCCACCGCGTCGGCGTCTGCCATTGTCCGACCTCCAACATGGTGCTCGCGTCCGGCCAGTGCCGCACCAAGGAGCTCGAGGCGGCGGGAAGCCCCGTCGGGCTCGGCGTCGACGGATCGGCGTCGAACGACAACTCCAACCTGATGGAAGGGGTGCGCCACGCCCTGATGATCAACCGGCTGACCTACGACGCGGCGACGGTCACCCATCTCGATGCCCTCGGCTGGGCAACCGAAGGCTCGGCCCGCTGTCTCGGCCGAACCGACATCGGCGCCATCCGGCCGGGCCTGCAGGCGGATCTGGCGCTCTACAGGCTCGATGAGCTACGCTTTTCGGGCGCCGGCGATGCCCTCGCGGCGCTGGTGCTGTGCGGCGCCCACCGCGCCGATCGGGTGATGATCGGCGGGGAGTGGCGCGTGATCGACGGTGAGCCCGTGGGCCTCGACGTGGCGCGGCTCCGGCACGACCATGGCGAGGCGGCGAAGCGGTTTCTGGAAGCGGTCTGAGAGCGGCGGCGGAGGCGACATCATGGGCTTTTACGACAGCTACATCCTTCCTTACGCCATCCACCTGGCGATGAACCGCAAGGACCTGGCGGCCGAGCGGGCGACCTTCGTGCCGCTGGCCCGGGGGCGGGTGCTCGAGATCGGCATCGGCTCGGGCCTCAACTTCCCCTTTTACGGGGCGAGTGTGGAAAAGCTCTTCGCCCTCGACCCCTCGGCCGAGCTCAGGCGCATGGCCGAGAAGCGGGCCCGCGGGACGGCCTTTCCGGTCGAGTTCATCGGCCTCTCGGGCGAAGACATCCCCCTGGATGACGGGGCCGTCGATTGCGTGCTCACGACCTGGACGCTGTGCACCATCCCCGACGTCCTGGCCGCGCTTGGCGAGATGCGGCGGGTGCTGAAGCCCGACGGCGAGCTCGTCTTCGTCGAGCACGGCCGTTCGCCCGACGCCCGGGTGCTGGCCTGGCAGAACCGCCTCAACCCCCTGTGGCGGCCGATCGCCGGCGGCTGCAACCTCAACCGCGCCATCGACGCACTGATCGGCGAGGCAGGCTTCAACGTCACCCGCATGGAGCAGGGCTACATGAAGGGGCCCAAGCCCATGACCTATCTCTACAAAGGCCTGGCGCGCAAATAGGGGCCAAGGCTCTCCCCCTGTTCCCCGGCCACGAATGCGCGAGTGCCCATCGGTCGCGGTTGCCGGAGCGCGGACGCTTCTATACCATCCTGCGCCTGACCGGTGTGACGGGCGGCGTCTCTCCGCCGGGGCACCGGCGAGTTCAAGGGAGGACCAGGGATGAATGTGCGAAACGCGTGCACGATCGTTGCGGCGATCGGGCTGTCATTGGCGGTGAGCGCCGCGGTCCGGGCCGACACCACCGACGTCAAGTCGCAATCCTGGCTGGTGGTCGCGAAGGACGGCGCCCACTGCGTCGACGACCCCAACTGCTTCAACCGCTACCACCCGGCGATCAAGCCGGTGGCGCGGGCCAAGCCCGGCCAGCTCATCGTCTTCGAGACCCGGGACGCGCTCGACAGCGACCTCAACATCGACTCGGTGCCCGACGACGTGGCCGCCGTCGACCTCAACCTGATCCACCCCATGACCGGGCCGGTCTACATCGAAGGCGCGAAGCGCGGCGACGTACTGGCGGTGACCCTGGTCGACATCGAGCCCGACGAGTACGGCTACACGGTGATCATCCCGGGCTTCGGCTTCCTGCGCGACAAGTTCGACAAGCCCTTCGTCGCCAACTGGAGCCTGACCCGGCTCCAGGCCACCTCCAAGCAGATTCCCGGCGTCGCCATCCCTTTCATCGGCTTCATGGGCTCGGTCGGCATCCTTCCGGGCAATGTCGAGATCGATGCCATAATGGTCCGCGAGGCGAAGCTGGCGGGAGCCGGCGGCTTTGTGCTGACGCCCCAGCCCACCGGCGCCGTTCCGGCCGACGTCTGCGGGCCCAACGGAAGTGCCAAGAAGCGTTGCCTGAGGACCATTCCGCCGCGCGAGAACGGCGGCAACATGGACGTCAAGCAGATGCAGGTGGGCACCACGCTCCTGTTGCCCTGCTTCATCGACGGCTGTGGCCTGTTCGTGGGCGACGTGCATTACGCCCAGGGCGACGGCGAGGTCTCGGGCACGGCGATCGAGATGGGGGCCACGGTCACCGTGGTGACCGAGGTGCGCAAGGGGCTCGGCGCGCTGGTGAAGGTGCCGCACTTCGAGGGCGGCGCCGAGCTCAAGGCGCTGGCGCCCACCGAGTTCTACGCCACCACCGGCTTCCCGCTCAAAGAGGTGGGCGACGTGCCGCCCTTCCTCACCTACCTCGATGGCGAGAAGATCGGTCCCTTGGAGAACCTGTCCGAGAATCTGACGCTCGCGGCCCGCAACGCGCTGCTCGCGATGATCGACTACATGGTCAAGACCAAGGGGCTCACGCCCGAGCAGGCCTACATCGTCTCGAGCGTCGCCGTCGACCTGAGGATCGGCCAACTGGTCGACGTCCCCAACTACATCGTCTCGGCGATCCTGCCGCTCACCATCTTCGAGGAGTGACAGGCTTCGAGGAGTAGCCGCGACCGCGAGACGAGCCCAAGGGCAAGCACGGATCGGGCGGGGGCGGCAGCCTCCGCCCGCTTTGCCCCGAGCGCAGCCCATGAACCGACGCGCCTTGCTCAAGACGGTGATCGCAGGGGCTGCCTTGCTCCTGGCCTCCGCGCACACGCCCTATCGGCAGTGGGTGGTCTACCGCAAACGCCACCTGCTCATCCTCACCAGCCGGGGCGACGGGGGCTCTTACGCGCTGGGCCGGAACCTCGCCGAGGTGCTGGCGGCGCGCTTGCCGGCGAGCCAGGCCCGGGTGGTGCGGGCGCCCCATGCCGAGCGCATCGCCAGCCTGATCAGCACCAAGCAGATGGACGTGGCGCTGATGGTCCGGGGGGACGCCGCCGCGCTGATGGCGGGTCGGGAGCCTTTCGTCGGCTATGGTCCGGTGCCGTTGCGGGCGCTCGCCGGCTTCGGCGCCTACCTCCTGATCTGCCGCGACGACTTCCCGCCGCGCCACGCCTACCTCGTGGCCGAGACCTTGGGCGAGCACCGCGGCGAGCTGGCGGCAGCGCTCACCCCGGCGCCAGGGGAGGGACCGGAGCCGGACGCCGTGGTGCCGGCCCACCCCGGGGCGCTGGCCTACTACCGGGGCGAGGGCCCGCCCGAGGACCTTGTCCGCGAGGACGGCGGCGGATGAGCGCGGCCTCCCCGGCGCCCGATCCCCGACCACTTCCGCGGCGGCGCGCCCCTGCGCCCGTGGCGGCCCCGAGGCTCGTGCGCCGCGCGCCGCGATCGTCGGAATCGAGGTCGTGAGGACGCTGGCGGTCACCCTGGTCGCCGCCGTGCTCACGTTATCGGGGGCGCGGGCCCACGATCCGATCGCGCCCGAGGCGGCCGAGGCGCTGCTCGACCGGGTGGCCGCGCTGGGTGCCGCCGCGCGCGACGATCGGCCGCCCCGCGAACGCGGCCAGGCGCTCTATGCCCTCGGGGTCGCCGTCGCCCGCATCCGGGACGAGCTCAACCGCGACCTGACGGCCCACGGCGGCAAGCTCGGCCTGGTCTCGTCCCTGCTCGAGCGCGAGCTCCGCGCCCGGGGCATCGCGCTCGAGCTCTCGCCCGCCGCCAAGCGATACAAAAGCTATCTCGAGCCCTTCGAGCACTACCTGGTGCTGACGCCCCAGGGCCCCGAACACGCCGACGCCCAGTTCCGCGTCCTCTCGGGGCGCTTCTACGACAGCTTCGTTTCCGATCCCTTCCGGCCCTTGGACCTCGACCTGTCCGCGCTGGTGGTGCAGATGGTTCGGGCTGAGGCGTTGCTCCGGCGCTATCCCGATCACCCCGAGCGGGAGGAGGTTCTGTTCATCCTGGCGGTGGATCGGATGCGGGCGGCGAAGGCGGTGGCCGACGCGGCCAGCGCCGATCACTACCTGCGGCGCGCCCGTGCCGCGCTCGATGAGCTCGAGCGCGGCAATCCCGACGACATGCGCGCCATCGCGGTCCGCATGCTGCTCGAGAGTCTGACGGCGGGCGACCGATAGCGCGTGGGTCGTGACATCTTGCCCCTTGAGCCGCTAGATTACCCGCTCCGGGGGGGGGAGGCGGCCGGTGAGCGAGGAGGAAACGATCATGACCCGTGCGCTTTGTGTCGCCTTGTTGGCGCTGGGGCTGGGCCTGCCCGCGGCGGCGGCGGACCTGAGCAAGCAGACGCCGATCGAGGTCAGGGTTTCGCTGGGCTCGGCGGCGGGCGCGCTCCAGTTCAGCCCCAAGGACCTCGAGTTCGAGACCGGCAAGCTCTACAAGCTGGTGCTCGAGAACCCGAGCAAGATGAAGCACTACTTCTCGGCGCTACGCTTCGCGGCCGCGGTGTGGAGCCGCAAGGTCGAGACCGAGGACGCCGAGATCAAGGGCGCCATCCGCGAGATCGAGGTCCTGCCGGGCGGTGAGGCGGAGTGGTTCTTCGTCCCGGTGCAGGCGGGGAGCTTCGCCCTCGAATGCACCATCAAGGGCCACGCCGAGGCCGGCATGCGGGGCGCCATCACGGTGCGCTGAAAAAGGGCGGCAGTCCGCTTCTTTCTCAGGCCGTCTTGGCGGCCTCAAGCCGGAGCGTCTCGATGGTCTGCTCGCGCATGACGAACTTCTGCACCTTGCCGGTGACGGTCATCGGGAAGGAGTCGACGAAGATGACATAGCGCGGGATCTTGTAGTGGGCGATGTGGCCCTTGCAGAACTCCTTGATCTCCTGCTCGGATGCGCTGTCGCCCTCCTTGAGCTTGATCCAGGCGCAGATTTCCTCGCCGTACTTGGGGTCCGGCACGCCGATCACCTGCACGTCCTGGACCTTGGGATTGCGGTAGAGGTACTCCTCGATCTCGCGCGGATAGACGTTCTCGCCGCCGCGGATCACCATGTCCTTGATGCGCCCGACGATGTTGCCGTAGCCCTGGGCGTCGATGGTGGCGAGGTCGCCGGTGTGCATCCAGCCCGCCGCGTCGATCGACTCGGCGGTCTTCTCGTCGTCGTTCCAGTAGCCCAGCATCACCGAGTAGCCCCGGGTCAGGAGCTCGCCGCGCTCCCCCGGCGCCACCACGCGGCCCTCGTCGTCGACGACCTTGACCTCGACGTGGGGGTGCACCCGCCCCACCGTCGAGACGCGCCGCTCGAGGGGGTCGTCGACCGCGCTCTGGAAGCTCACCGGGCTGGTCTCGGTCATGCCGTAGGCGATGGTCACCTCGTTCATGTTCATCTCGTCGTTGACCCGCTTCATGATCTCGGTCGGGCACGGGGCCCCGGCCATGATGCCGGTGCGCAGGCTCGAGAGGTCGAAGCGGGCGAACTCGGGGTGGTCGAGCTCGGCGATGAACATGGTGGGGACGCCGTGGAGCGCGGTGCAGCGCTCGGCCTCGATGGTCTCGAGCACCGCGAGGGGCTCGAAGGCCTCGCCGGGGTAGACGATGGTCGAGCCGTGGGTGATGCAGGCGATGTTGCCCAGCACCATGCCGAAGCAGTGATAGAGCGGCACCGGGACGCAGAGCCGGTCCGAAGGCGTGAGCCGCATCGCCTGGCCGACGAAGAAGCCGTTGTTGAGGATGTTGTGGTGGGTCAGCGTCGCCCCCTTGGGAAACCCGGTGGTGCCGCTGGTGAACTGGATGTTGATGGCGTCGTCGAACTGGAGCTCGGCGGCGAGCTCGGCGAGGCGCCGGCGCTCGGCCTCGCCGGCCATGGCGGCGAGCTCGGGGAAGTTGTAGGTGCCGGGGGTGGGCTCGGAGCCAAGGCGTACTACGGTGCTTAGGCTCGGGAGCTTGGCCGCCTTTAGCATCCCGGGCGCGGCATCGTCGAGCTCGGGCGCGAGCCTGCGCAGCATGCCGAGGTAGTCGCTCGACTTGAAGCTGGGCGCGGTCACCAGCGCCTTGCAGCCGACCTTGTTGAGGGCGTACTCGAGCTCGACCAGGCGGTAGGCCGGGTTGATGTTGACCAGGATCAGGCCCGCCTTGGCGGTGGCGAACTGGGTCACCACCCACTCGGCGTTGTTCTGCGACCAGATGCCGATGCGGTCGCCGGGCTCGAGGCCGAGGGCGAGGAGACCGGCGGCCACGGCATCGACCTCGCGCTTGAGCTTGGCGAAGCTCCAGCGCAACTCCTGGTGGCGCACCACCAGCGCCTCGTGCTCGGACCAGCGCTCGACGGCGCGGTCGAAGTGGGCGCCCACGGTCTCGCCGATGAGCGGCGTGGCGCTGGCGCCGTGGACGTAGCTCTGGGAAAGTTTCTGCGGGTTCGGCACGGCAAGCCTCCCTCGTCGGGCTGTTCCACGGTCGCGTAGGCTAGCACGGGGCGGCGGGCGTGGGGAGCGGCGCGCCCATCATCCTCTTGACTCCTTCTTGACTCCGGTCCGCGTTTGGGACCACAATAGAACAAATCATGAACATCCGTTTCGGAACAGGCCCGAGGACGATGGGGAAACCATGCCCGATGCCGCCAGCCGCAAGTCGTCGCAAGCCGAGAACCCGGCGCTGATCGCCGAGCTCCGCGCCCGCATCGCCGCCATCGAGGGGGCCGGCCCCGGCGGGGAGGGGCAGGGGGAGGGCCAAGAGCAGGTGCGCCCCCTGGGCGTGCCCGAGATCGATGCCGCCTTGCCCTGGGGCGGCCTTCGTCTCGCCGCCCTGCACGAGGTGGCGGCGCTCGACGCGGGCGCCGGCGTGGGCTTCATGGCGGCGCTGCTGGCGCTCGTCTGCGGCGCAGAGGGGGTGGCGCTGTGGTCTCTGGCGGCGCGCTCGATCTCCGAGTCGGGCGGGCTCTACGGGCCCGGGCTCGCCGTCTTCCGCCTCGAGCCCCGGCGCCTCATCGTGGTGCGCGGGCGGAGCGACCGCGAGGTGTTGTGGGCAATGGAGGAGGGCCTGCGCTCGGGCGCCCTCGCCGCCGTGGCGGCCGAGGTCATGGAGCTCGACCTCGGCTCGAGCCGTCGCCTGCAGCTCGCCGCCGAGGCCGGCGGCACCACCGCGCTGCTGCTGCGTCCCCGGAGCGCCGGGCTCGGCCCCAGCGCGGCGCTCACCCGCTGGCGGCTCGGTGCCGCGCCCAGCGCGGCGGAAGCGGGGGCGCCCGCCGGCCCCGGGCCCATCGGGGCCTGGCGCTGGCGCGCCGAGCTTTGGCGCTGCCGCGGCGGCGTACCTCACGATTGGCTGATCGAATGGTGTCATGAGACGGGTGATCTCCGTATGGCTGCCGACCTTCCCCACCGACCGCCTGAGCCGGCGGCGGGAGGGAGGGGAGCGCGCCGCCGCGCCGGCTGAGGCGCTCGTCACCGTGGTGGCGAGCCAGGGCGCCCAGCGCATCGACGCGGTGTGCGCCACGGCGAGCCGCGCCGGCATCGCGCCGGGGATGACCCTGGCCGACGCCCGGGCGCTCGATCCTCAAGTGCGCGCCCATCCCGTCGACGCCGCGACCGATGCCCAAGCGCTCGCCCGTCTCGCCGACTGGTGCGGCCGCTACACGCCGTGGACGGCGGTGGACGGGGGCGGGGCGGGCGGCGCGGGCGGCGACCATGGCCTGCTGCTCGACGTCAGCGGTTGCGCCCACCTGTTCGGCGGCGAGGAAGCGCTGCTCGGGGATCTCCTGGCACGCCTGCGGGGCCTCGGCCTCGCCTGTCGCGCCGGCCTCGGCCCCAGCCCCGGCGCCGCCTGGGCGCTGGCCCGTTTCGCCACAGGGGCGGACGGGGGCGGGGCGGACGGGGGCGGGGCGGACGGGGGAGGCACGATCGTCGCCCCGGAGCGGGCGGCGCAAGCGCTCTCGGGCTTCCCGGTGCGGGCGCTGCGCCTCTCCCAGGCCACGGTGGAGGGGCTCGATCGGGTGGGCTTGCGCCGCGTCGGCGACCTTTACGCGATGCCGCGCGGCGCCCTGGCGCGGCGCTTCGGCGCCGGCGTGGCGCGCCGGCTCGATCAGGCGCTGGGGCGGGCGCGGGAGCCGATCTCGCCGCGCCGCCCGGCCGCCCGCTGGCGTGAGCGCTTGGCATTCCCTGAGCCCATCGGCCACACGGACGACATCGCCTTGGCTCTCCGGCGCCTGCTCGACGGCCTCTGTCGGCGGCTCGAGCGCGAGCATCGCGGCGCCCGGCGGCTCGAGCTCGCCCTCTACCTCTGCGACGGCGAGGTGCGTCGCGCGTGCCTCGGCACCAGCCGGCCGGCGCGGGATCCCGAGCACCTGTTCCGCCTCTTCGCCGAGCACTTGGACGGGCTCGAGGTGCCAGGGGTCGAGGTGCCAGGGGTCGAGGTGATGGTGCTCGCGGCTCCCGTCACCGACCCCCTCTCGGCGTTGCAGCTCTCGCTCGGGCCCGGGCGGCGGGAGCGCGAGGGGGCGGCGGAGGCGGAGCTCGGCGCCCTCGTCGACCGTCTCGGCAACCGTCTGGGGGCCGCCAACGTGGTGCGCCTGGCCCCGCGCGCGAGCCATGTGCCCGAGCGCGCCTGCCAGGTCGTGGCGCCGCTCGATTCCGCCGCCCCCCCGTGGTCCGCCCCCCCGTGGCCCGCCGCCGCTCCCTGGTGCGGTGGCGGGGCGAGGCCGCTGCGGCTCTTCGAGCGGGCGGAGGAGATCGAGGCGGTGGCCGAGGTGCCGGACGGCCCGCCGGTGCTGTTCCGCTGGCGCCGGGTCGTCCACCGCGTGGCCCGCGCCGAGGGGCCGGAGCGCATCGCGCCCGAGTGGTGGCGGGCCGAGGCGCTCCGGGACCCCGCCAGCCGCGACTACTACCGCGTCGAGGACAGCGACGGCCGCCGCTTCTGGCTCTACCGCCACGGCCTCTACCGGCCCGCGGACGGGCGCGCGCAGACGCCGCCGCGCTGGTACCTGCACGGGGTGTTCGGGTAGGGGAGGGTTTAAAACCCTCCCCTACCGATGACCGGAGGAGATCATGACCGCGACCAACCGATATGAAGGCCATCGCCGTCGGCCGCTGCGATTGCGTGGGTATGATTACACGCGCCCTGGCGCCTATTTCGTGACCGTCTGCGCGCACCGCCGGACCTGTCTGTTCGGGCGTATCGTGGATGGGGCAATGCATCCGAACGCCTTCGGCATGATCGTTGAGGCGTGCTGGCGCGCGCTGCCCGAGCACTACCCTCATGTCGGACCGGACGCTTTCGTGGTCATGCCGAACCACGTCCACGGCATCCTCGTTCTCGCCCACGATGCCGTGAACGGTCGATCGACGGGGACGGCGCTATCGCGTCATGGACTGTCCGAGATCGTGCGAGCCTTCAAGACCTTCTCGTCCCGACGCATCAATGACCTGCGCCACGGTCGCGGCGTGCCGGTATGGCAGCGTGGCTTTTACGAGCACGTCATTCGGAACGAAACATCGTTGCGCGAGATTGAGCGCTACATTGAAACCAATCCGTTGCGTTGGAATCTCGATCGGGAAAACCCACAGAACGTAG
>CBDUZE010000076.1:0-15162 GCA_965371625.1 uncultured Alphaproteobacteria bacterium | reverse complement strand
TGCCACAGAGCGCGATGCCACAGAGCGCGATGCCACAGAGCGCGATGCCACAGAGCGCGATGCCACAGAGTAATGCCACAGAGTAATGCCACAGAGCGCCATGATTGACACTCAAGGTCCGACTGCTTATACAGCGAGCCCTGTCTTCAGCCCTCTGCCCCGGGCTGTGCCACGGAGTTCTTTCAGTGAAGCGCACCTATCAGCCGAGCGTGCTTGTGCGCAAACGGCGGCACGGCTTTCGCGCCCGTATGTCGACGGTCGCCGGTCGGCGCGTCCTCGCCCGCCGACGGGCCAAGGGGCGCAAACGACTCTCCGCGTAGGCTCGATGGGCGCCGGTTTGGGGCGGCTCAAGCGGCGATCGGATTTCCTCCAGGTTGCCCGAGCCCGGCGTAAATGGGCCGCGCCGGGCCTCGTGCTGCAGGTGCTCGAGCATGGCCCCGGTGCCGACCACGGCCGGGGACCCGAGCCGCGGGTGGGTTTCACCGCGAGCCGCAAGGTGGGCAACGCGGTGGCCCGCAACCGCGCCCGGCGGCGCCTCAAGGCCGCGGCCCGCGAGGTGATGCCCGACGCGGCGCGACCCGGCCACGACTACGTCATCATCGCCCGCGGCGCCACCTTGGTCAGACCCTACCGCGACCTGGTCGGCGACCTCGAAGAGGCGATGCGCCGCCTCGGCGCCTACCGCGACGCCAGCGAGGGAGCCGCGGTCCCACAACCCACGCGCCCGGATATCGCCTCATGACCCCGGTCGCATACCTCTTGGCGCTACCCCTGCGCTTCTACCGCTATTTCGTTTCGCCGTTGATCGCGCCGGGCTGCCGCTACCTGCCGACCTGCTCCGAGTACGGGCTCGAGGCACTCAGGCGTCACGGGGCCGTGCGGGGCGGTTGGCTGACCTTGAGACGGCTCCTTCGCTGCCACCCCTGGGGCGGCTCGGGCTTCGACCCGGTGCCTGACCCTGTGCCCGACGCGGGGCGCGACGTCGCCGCCGGTCAGCGCCCGGACGCGGCCTGATCCCTCGCGCCCATCGAGCCCGGCATGATCGAACAGCGCAACCTGATCCTGGCGGTCATCCTTTCGGTCGTCATTCTGGTCGCCTTCCAGTTCCTGTACCAGGCGCCGAAGATCGAGCAGGCCCAGCGCCAGCAGGCGATCGAACAGGCACAACGTCCGGCGCCGGCGCCGGCGCCGGGGGCCAAGCCCGGGCCTGGTGTCGGGGCGCCGGTGGTTCCGGGCGCGTCGGCGGTCCCGGGCGCGCCGGCGGTCCCGGGCCAGACGGAGGCGCCCGAGGCGGTGGCCGAGGCCTCGCGGGCGCAGGCGATCGCCGCCGGCCGGCGCCTGGCCATAACCTCCAAGCATCTGAACGGCTCGCTGCTCCTCGACGGCGGCCGGATCGACGATTTGACCCTGGCCGACTATCACCTGACCACCGATCCCGCGAGCCCCGAGATCGTGCTGCTCTCGCCGGCCGGCGCGCCCAGCCCTTATTATGTCGAGTTCGGCTGGGTGGCGAGCCAGGGCACCTCGCCGAAGCTGCCGGACGCGGCGACGCCGTGGCGCAGCGAGAGCCAGGCGCTGACGCCAGGCACCCCGGTGCGCCTGGTCTGGGACAACGGCGAAGGGCTGGTCTTCCGCCGCACCCTGAGCCTCGACGAGAACTACATGATCACCGTCTCGCAACGCGTCGACAACCAGGGCGACGAGGCGGTGACGCTTTATCCCTTTGGCTTGATCTCGCGCACCGACACGCCGGAGGTCAGCAGGTTCTACATCCTCCATGAAGGGGCGCTCGGGGTCTTCGACGGCACCCTCGAGGAGATCGACTACGATGACATCGCCGAGGACGGGCGCATCGAGCTGTCCAGCACCGGCGGCTGGGCCGGGATCACCGACAAGTACTGGCTGATCGCGCTGATTCCCGACCAGGCGCGGCCCTTCACCTCGACCTACAATCACAGCCTGGTCGAGGAGCGCGACAAGTATCAGGTCGATTACCTCCGCGAGCCGATGGTGGTGCCGGCCGGCGGCTCGGCCGAGGTCAGCGACCGCGTCTTTGCCGGCGCCAAGCGGGTCAAGCTGATGTCCGAGTACGACCGCATGCTCACCGCCCGGCCCGAGTGTCAAAGCTACCTGCCGTCGAGCCGCGAGGGCTGCCTGCGCTTCGACCTGGCGATCGACTGGGGCTGGTTTCAGTTCCTGACCAAGCCGATCTTCTTCGCCCTCGACTTCTTCAACCGGATGATCGGCAACTTCGGACTGGCGATCCTGCTTCTCACCATCCTCATCAAGATCCTGTTCTTCCCGCTCGCCAACAAGTCCTACAAGGCGATGGCCAAGATGAAGAAGCTCCAGCCCGAGGTGGCCAAGATGCGCGAGCGCTTCGCCGGCGATCGCCAGCAGATGAACAAGGAGATGATGGAGCTTTACAAGAAGGAGAAGGTCAACCCGATGGCGGGTTGCCTGCCGATGGTGATTCAGATCCCGGTCTTCTTCGCCCTCTACAAGGTGCTGTTCGTCACCATCGAGATGCGGCACGCGCCGTTCTTCGGCTGGATCACCGATCTCTCGGCGCCGGACCCCACCAGCTTCGTCAATCTGTTCGGGCTGTTTCCCTGGGATGCCCCGAATCTGTCGTACGGCTTCCTCACCATCGCCATCGGCGTGTGGCCCCTGCTGATGGGGCTCAGCATGTTCCTGCAGCAGAAGCTCAACCCGCAGCCGGCGGATCCGATGCAGGCCCGGATGTTCATGTTGATGCCGATCTTCTTCACCTTCCTGCTCGCAACCTTCCCGGCCGGGCTGGTGATCTACTGGACCTGGAACAACGTGCTCTCGATCGCCCAGCAGTGGGTGATCATGCGGCGCGCCGGGGTGCGCTGAGGAGCCATCCGTGGCCCCCGCCGACCGCGCCCGCGGGACGCTCGGCGAGGCGGCGGCGAAGGCCGACGACATCGAGGCGGGCCGCCGCCTGTTCGCCAACCAATGCCGCTTCGTCAGCGGCGCGGCGAGCCAGGACGGCATTCCCGAGGCCGGACCACCCGAGGTCGCCTTCGCCGGCCGCTCCAACGTCGGCAAGTCGAGCCTCGTCAACGCCCTCACCGGGCGCAACACGCTGGCGCGGATCTCGCGCACGCCGGGCCGCACCCGGCAGATCAACTTCTTCCTCCTGGGCGAGCGCCTGCAGCTGGTGGATCTCCCCGGCTACGGCTACGCCCGGGCCGCAAAGCGCGAGATCGCGGCCTGGACCGGTCTGCTGCGCGCCTACCTCAAGGGGCGCTCGACGCTGCGCCGGGTGTGCCTGCTGGTCGACGCCCGCCATGGCCTCAAGCCCCCCGATCTCGAGCTCGTGGCGATGCTCGACGAGGCCGCGGTGTCCTACCAGGTGGTGCTGACCAAGTCCGACAAAGCGAGGCCCGGGGTGCTCGAGGGGCACCTCGAGGCGCTCCGCTCCGAGCTCGCCCGCCACCCCGCCGCGCACCCCGAGGTCTCGGTCACCAGCGCCCGCCGCGGCGACGGCATCCCCGAGCTCCGGGCCGCCCTCGCCCGGCTGGCCGCGCCCCGGTGATTCGGCTATAACCCCGCCACCATGAGCGAGGAATTCGAGGGCGCCAAGGCGCGCATGATCGAGGTCGCCCGGACCTTGTCCGAGGCGCTCCCCTACATGCGCCGCCACAGCGGCAAGACCTTCGTCATCAAGTATGGCGGCCACGCCATGGGCGATTCGGAGCTCGCCCAAAGGTTCGCCCGCGACGTCGTGCTGATCAAGCAGGTCGGCATCTATCCGGTGGTGGTGCACGGCGGTGGGCCGCAGATCGGCGCCATGCTCGAGCGCCTCAAGATCAAGAGCTCCTTCATCGACGGCTTGCGGGTCACCGATGCCGAGAGCGTCGAGATCGTCGAGATGGTGCTCTCGGGGCTCATCAACAAGCAGATCGTCACCGCCATCAATTCCGCCGAGGGCACCGCCGTCGGGATCTCAGGGAAGGACGGCCGCCTGATCGAGGCGCGCAAGCTGAGGCGCACCCGGCGCGACCCCGACTCCAACATCGAGAAGATCCTCGACCTCGGCTTCGTCGGCGAGCCGGTCAGGATCAACCCGAGCTTGCTCGCCGACCTGGCCCACTCGGACGCCATCCCGGTGATCGCGCCGATCGGCGTCGGCGCCCAGGGCGAGACCTACAACATCAACGCCGACACCGTCGCCGGCGCCATCGCCGCGGCGCTCGGCGCCGAGCGCCTCTACCTGCTCACCGACGTCGCCGGCGTGCTCGACCAGGGGGGCGCCCTGGTCGAGGAGATGAGCGCCGAGCAGGCGCGCGAGCTCTTGGCCGCGGGCACCGTGACGGGCGGCATGATCCCCAAGCTCGAAACCTGCCTCCACGCCGTCAACGGCGGCGTCGGCGGGGCCGTGATCCTCGACGGCCGGGTGCCCCACGCGCTGCTTCTAGAGCTCTTCACCGAGCACGGCGCCGGGACGCTGATCCGCGCCGAGTGAGTCCCGCCCGAGCCTCGAAAACCGGCGCTCAGCCGGCGAAGTACTCGAGGTGCCAGTCCATCTCGTCGGGGGTGAGCGGGAAGTCGACGCCGTCGCGGGCGTTGACCACCTCGCGGGGCGGGATGCGGGCGAGCCCCGACTGCAGGCGCATGGCGGTGCGCATGCTGAGCCCGGCGCGCCAGGTCAGCGCCGTCACCGCCTTGCCGCTGCCCGAGTCGAGGATCCGGGCCACCACCGAGAGCGCCAGCTCGGCCTTCAAGGCAAGCCCCTGCCTGACAAAATCACGCCCGCCCTCGTCGAGCTCGCGGCAGATCAGCTCGTCGTCGAGCGTGGCGAGCTCGAAGGCCCGCCTGGCCCGCTCGCCGCCATCCCCCTCGCCGGCCTCGTCGCCCTCATTGAGGCGGCGCCTGACCGCCCTGGTGAGCTCGGCCGCGGTTGCCTCGTCGAGCTCGTGCTCCTCGATCAGGACGTTGACGAGCGAGGAGGCGACGAAGCCCGCGATGCGCCGAATCGCCCGCACCGAGAGCTCGGGCCAACGCACCAGGGGCTCGTGCCAGGGCTCGACGTCCGGTGCCCGGTCGATGATGCGGTCGAGGGTCTCCTCGCGGATTTGGGCGCTGGGGTTCGCCAGCAGGCCAGCCACAGCGGCCTCGTCATAGGACTCGACGATGGCGTCCGCGACCGACGCGCTCACACGCTGGCGCCGCGAGATGGCGCTCAAGGCCGCCTGAACCGGAACGCTCTCGATGATCTCGAGCAAATCGGCGTCCGAGAGCAGCGGCGAGTACTCGAGGATCGGCGCCGCGACCACCAGCTCGATGTCCCGGGCCAGCCTCTGGATGACGTGGCGCGGCGCCCCGCTCGAGTGCTTGAGCTCCTCGGCCAGGATCTGCCGCACCCGGGGAAGCTGGTCCTGGGCCAGGATCTCGAGGATCTCGATGGTGAGCTCGCGGAGATTGAGCCGCTCGCTCTCGTCGAGCTCGGGCACCAGCCGGGCAATCTTGCGGGCGAGGTCGCAGCGCACCTCGTCGTCCACGTCCCGGGCCAGCATGACGTCGGCCTGGGGCGGGGTCGCGGGATTGGCGGCGACGCCGCGGCGCACCACGGGCGAGGCGTCCTCGGCCAGGTAATAGAGGATCTCGGGCCGCGCCTCCTGGTGACTCGCCAGCGCGCCGCGCGCCGCCACATCGGCCGAACGCGCGAGATGCTTCGACTCCTCGTAGTCGAGGGGTTCGGCCGCCGCCCCGGCCGGTTTCAAGAGACGCTTCAACATTCCGTTCTCCCGGAGCCCTCTTCGCCCGGCTCGCTCTCGGCCGAGACCAGCGCGAGGTCTCCCTTGCCGTGGTGCTTGACGTGGTACATGGCGCGGTCCGCCCGGGCCACCAGATCGGCCACGTTTTCGTCCCTCGTTGGCTCGCTCAGGGTGATGCCGATCGAGGCGCCGAGGGCGGGCTGCAGCGCGCCGAGCTCGTCGGCGAGCTCGGTGCAGTGCTCGATGAGCGACCGCGCCTTGGCCTTCGCGCCTTTCTCGTCGACCTCCTCCAACCAGATGGCAAATTCGTCCCCGCCGAGGCGGCCGATGATGTCGCCGGCGCGGCTGGTGCGGAGCAGGATGTCGCCCACCTGTTGCAGGACATCGTCGCCGCGCCCGTGCCCCAGGCGGTCGTTGACGTCCTTGAAGTTGTCGAGGTCGAGGTAGAGCAACGCCGCGCTCCGCCCCTGGCGACGCAGATGGCTGAGGCGCCGCCCCACGTCGTCGTAGAAGGCGCGCCGGTTGAAGAGCTTGGTCAGCTCATCGGTCCGCGACGAACGTTCGAGCCCTTCGTGGGTGGCCAACTGCTCGAGCGCGATGCCGAGCTGCGCCGCCACCCCACCGACCAGCGCCCGGTCGTCGCCGTCCCAGGGCATCTCGTCGCGGTAACGGGAGACGCAGAGGGCGCCGTTGATGCGGCCGCGATAGTTGGAGAGCGCCGCCAGAACGAGGTACTCGCCGACCTCCTGCTCGAACAAGGCACCTTCGTCGCGCGAGGCCAGCACCGCCGCCACGGCCCCGGTCGCGATCGAGGCCGAGGAGCCCGAGGGACCGGCGAAGGCGGCGGCCTGGACGAAGCCGGCGCCGGCGCCCGAGCGGAAGATCCAACAGTTGCCGGCGCGCATCGCCAGCGCCGTCGACTCGGCGGCGGCGCCGAGCATGCGTTCGGGCTCGATCTCGCTGCGGATGGCGTCGACGATGTCGGCAAGCAGCTTCTCGCGGCCCCGGGCGCGCCTCAGGGCGGCGTCGCGCTCGCGCGCCTCGGTCACGTCCCGGCATACGCCGCGGGTGCCGAGCCATTCGCCGTTGTCGCCGATCACCGGGACGCTCGAGGTGATCAAACAGGCGGCGCTGCCGTCGGCGCGGCGCAACCATACCTCGGTCTCGTCGAGCGCCTTGCGGCTCTCGAAGGGCAGCGGCGCGCCCTCCGGATGGCGCCGGTGCACCAGGCTGCGCGCCGGACGGCCGTTGAGCTCGCGGGCGCTGTAACCCAGCGCGCCGCGCGCCGAGACGAAGCCAAAGGCACCGTCGGGCCGGGTCTCCCAGGCAAAGTCGGACGAGCAGTTCACCAGGTCGCGGAAGAGCTGGCGCGAGGCCAGCAGGGCGTCGGTGAAGTTGCGCTCGAAGCTGGTATCGCGGCCGAGCACCAGGAGATGAACCTGATCGCCTTGGGCGAGCGGCAGCAGCGTGAGCTCGAGCAAGCTGTCGCCCTCGCCTCCGGTCCGGGCCAGTCGGATGGCCTCGATCGACGGTCGCCGATAAGCGATGGCCGCGGCGAGGAGCGCCGGCAGGCGCGCGTTCGCGACGCTGGTGATGGCGTCGACCAGATCTGCGGCGTGCTCGTTGGCGCCGAGCAAGCGGCAGTGCCGGTCGAGCAGAAGCGCCGGCGCGGGGAAGTCGGCGAGCAGCCTCTCGGGCGCGAACGTCAACGACGCCGGCAACCCCGCGTACTCCTCGAGCGTCCGGGCTTCCGCCTCCGCGCCGCTCACGACGCTGACGAGATTGATCGGTTGTTGTCGCACGCGTCGCTCCGCGCCGCCAGGGTCCGCCGGTGGCGAGCCTAAGCCCGGACTGATTAATGGCTTGCTAACCGCTGGGTCGTTGAAACCCGGGGGCGCTGCTGCGGAGCGCCCCGCCCCGCCGCCCACATTTCCCTTGTCGCCCTGGGGCCCGAGCGCCACATTGCCCTCCATGACGGTCGCGGACGACCCCAGGCTCGGACAGCCGGTGCCCCGGCTCGATCACATCGAGGTTTGGGTGTTCGACCTCGACAACACGCTCTACTCGCCGCGCCACAACCTCTTCGCCCAGATCGACCGGCGCATGGGCGAGTTCGTTTCGGATCTCCTCGGCGCCAGCCTGGAGGCGGCGCGACGGGTGCAGAAGTCCCTGTTCCGCGAGCACGGCAGCACCCTGCGCGGCCTGATGGAGGAACACGGCATCGCCCCCGATGACTTCCTCGACTACGTCCACGACGTCGACCTCGAGGTGCTGCCGCCCGATTCGGAGCTCGACGCCGCGCTCGCCAAGCTCGAGGGGCGCAAGCTGATCTTCACCAGCGCCTCGCTGCGCCACGCCGAGCGGGTCACGGCCCGACTCGGCGTCGACCATCACTTCGAGGACGTCTACGACATCGCCGCCGCCGACTACCTTCCCAAGCCCCACCGCCCCACCTACGAGCGCTTCGTGCGCCGCCACCAGGTCGATCCCGAGCGCGCGGTCATGTTCGACGACATCGCCCGCAACCTCGAGCCCGCGGCGGCGCTGGGCATGACCACGGTGTGGATCCCGGGGCTCACCGAGTGGGCGCGCGAGGGCTCGGATGGCGACCACATCGACTACGTTGCGGCCGACCTGGCGCCGTGGCTCGCGGCCCTGGTCGACGGCGAGGAGCGCGGTTGACAGGGTGGGGGGCGCGGCTATTGTCGGGCCGCGCGCGACCCCTCAGGTGTCGTTCGATCCCGCCCGAGAGCCCGCCGAAAGACCCATGAACGCAGCCCACATCGAGCCCGTCATCGACGCCGCCTGGGAAGCCCGCGACAAGCTCGAGCCTGGCGCCGGCGGCGAGGTGCGCGAGGCCGTCGACGAGGCGCTCGCCCTGCTCGATTCAGGAACTGCCCGGGTGGCCGAGAAGAAGGACGGCGTCTGGCATGTCAACCAGTGGCTCAAAAAAGCCGTGCTGCTTTCCTTCCGCCTCTACGACGTGGCGCCGATCCCGGGCGGGCCCGGCGGCGAGACGCCGTGGTTCGACAAGGTCCCCTCCAAGTTCGCGGGCTGGGGCGAGAATCGCTTCCGCAGCGCCGGCTTCCGCGCCGTGCCCAACTGCATCGTGCGCTACTCGGCCTATATCGCGCCCGGCGTGGTGTTGATGCCCTGCTTCGTCAACCTCGGCGCCCACGTCGGCGGCGGCACCATGGTCGATACCTGGGCCACGGTGGGGAGCTGTGCCCAGGTCGGAAGCAACTGCCACATCTCGGGCGGCGCCGGCATCGCCGGCGTGCTCGAGCCGTTACAGGCCAACCCGGTGATCATCGAGGACAACTGCTTCATCGGCGCCCGCGCCGAGGTCGCCGAGGGGGTGATCGTCGAGCAGGGGTCGGTGCTCTCGATGGGGGTCTACATCGGCGCCTCGACCAAGATCGTCGACCGCGAGTCGGGCGAGATCCACTACGGCCGGGTGCCGCCCTACTCGGTGGTGGTGCCGGGTACCCTGCCGGGCCGGCCGCTGGCCAACGGCGAGCCGGGCCCGAGCCTCTACTGCGCCGTCATCGTCAAGCGGGTCGACGCCGGCACCCGCGCCAAGACCTCGATCAACGAGCTGCTCAGGGACTGAGCCGCGCACCCCGCGGGCCGGGGCAGACCTCGAGAATGGGCGGCGGCTAAACGGATGATCCGGAACCAGCGCCTGCTCTTCGCCTTGCTCCTCGCCTTGGCGCCGATCGCCGTGCTGGCGCCCAAGGGGACGGTGGTGGCGCTGGCCTTGGGCATCGCCATCGCCCTGCTGGGACGGCCCCTCAGGGCCTCGTTCGAGGCCCTGGCGCGCCCCCCCTGGCCGCTCCTGGTGGCGGCGCTGATGCTGTGGAGCCTGGCGAGCCTGGCCTGGACCCTGGAGCCGGCGGCTGCCTTCTGGGTTTGGCTCCGCATGCTGTGGATCATGGCCGGTGGGGTGTTGCTGCTGGCGGGGCTCGAGGATATCGATGAGGCCGCGGCGCGGCGGCTCCAGGGCGCGGTCGCGATCTTCGGCGCCCTGTTCGTGGCCCTGCTGCTCGGCGAGGTGGTGAGTGACGGCGGGCTCACCCGCCTGGTCCGCCTGGGCCGCTTGGATCCGCCCTACAGCCACGATTACCTGGCCCGCTCGGCGGCGCTGCTGGCGATCTTCGCCTGGCCCGCGGCGCTGGCGCTGTGGCGACGGGCCGGGGCCTACACCGCCCTCGGTTTCGTGGCCTTGGTCGTCGCCCTCCTCTACCTCCTGCCGATGACCGCGGCGCTGGTGGCGTTCCTCGTTGCCGCCGCGATCTTCGCCGCCGCCAGCCGCTGGCCCGTGGCGATGATCTGGCTGGTGGGGGCGGGCGTGCTGCTGGTGATCGTGGCGATGCCACTCGTCTTCCTCTGGGGCGAGCCCTTGACCGTGGCCGAGGGCGCGGTGCCCGGCCTGCCGTCGAGTTGGCGCCATCGCCTCGCCATCTGGCAGTTCGTCGCCGAACGGGTGGCCGAGAAGCCGCTCATCGGCTGGGGTCTCGACGCCTCGCGGCAGATGCCGGGCGCCGGCGGCTCGATCTATGGCCGCCACGGGCTCTTGCCGCTCCACCCCCACAACGCGGTGATGCAGGTCTGGGTCGAGCTCGGTCTGCCCGGCGCGGTCCTGGCCTCGGCGCTGGTGGTGCTGGTGCTCGGGCGCGTGCGCCGCGCCGCCGCCCAGCCCCACCTTGCCGCGCTCCGCCTCGCCGTGTTCGTGAGCTTCGTGGCCATCGCCCTCACCAGCTACGGGCTGTGGCAGAACTGGTGGCTGGCGGCGGGCTGGCTCGCGGGCCTGGTCACCGCGCTCGCCAGCGGCGCGGAGCCGCCCGCGCCCGCCGGCCCGCGCCGGCCGCCTATTGCTTGACGCCCATGCGGCTGTAGGCGTCGATGCGGGTCAGCAAGATCGGGACCTGGTGCGCCTCGAGGTACTCGTCGACCGCCTGGCGCTGCCCCATCCAGCGTCCGTAGTCGTCGATCATCAGGACCCCGCCCTTGGAAAGCCGCGGGAAGAGGTGCTCGAGCTCGACCCGGGTGGATTGGTACCAGTCGGTGTCGAGGCGCAGCAGCGCGATGGCCCCAGCCGCCGGGTCGGGCAGGGTCTGCTCGACCGGGCCCTTGACGAAGCGAAGACATTGGGGCGGGTATCCGGTGCCGATCAGGTTGGCCTTGACCTCGTCGAGCCCAGCCCGCGCCCAGCCTTCGTGGCCCCGCCGGAGGCGCTTCTTGTAGCTGGGAAGCGCCGGCTTGCCCGAGGCGCTCAGGTCCTCAGGCCCGGGCTCGGTCATGCCTTCGAAGGTGTCGTAGAGCACCAGCCGCCGCTCGCGATCGCCTTCGTCCATCAACACCCGGGCCGCCGCCATCATGCTGCCGCCCCGCCATACCCCGCACTCGACCACGTCGCCCGGGACCGAGCACCTGACGAGGTAGCGGATGGCGAGCTCGAGGTTGTGGATGCGCTCGGGCGGGGTCAGGGTATAGGGCGCGACCTTGCGCACCAGATCGGTGGTGAAGGCGCCGAAGTCCATCGGCTGCTCGTCGCCGAGGCCTTGCGCCAAGGCCCGCCGCAGCCGCCTCCTGACCTTGGCGGCCTCGAGCCTGATGTTCGTGAGCAAGCGCACCGCTGCTGCCCTCCCGGGGTGGCCTTCGGGCCAGCGGGCCCAGGCCATATCAACTACCGCCCCGGCTGTCAAAGTTGGGCCGCGGTGTTGGGGCGTCGCCGGGCCGCGACCGGCATCCGCGAGCGGCGCTGGTTGACCCCTCCCGGCGCAACGTCTAAGACGGCGCGATGTCCCGCGCCCCCGACATCGACGCCCTCGGCCTGGCCCGCGACCTCATCCGCTGTCCCAGCGTGACGCCCGAGGACGGCGGCGCCCTCGAGGTGCTGGAGGCGGCGCTCGAGCGCTTGGGCTTCACCTGCCACCGGCTCAGGTTTTCGCAGCCGGGCACGGCCGACGTCGACAACCTCTACGCCCGGCTCGGCTCAGACCCTCCCAACTTCTGCTTCGCCGGCCACACCGACGTTGTGCCGGTGGGCGACGCCGAGGCCTGGAGCGTCGATCCCTTCGGCGCCGAGGTCGTCGACGGCCACCTCTGCGGCCGCGGCGCCGCCGATATGAAGGGCGCGGTGGCCTGCTTCGTGGCCGCGACGGCGCGCTTCCTCGAACGGCGCCGGGGTCGCGTGCCGGGCTCGCTGAGCCTCTTGATCACCGGCGACGAGGAGGGCGTGGCCGTCAACGGCACCGCCAAGGTGTTGGCCTGGATGGGCGAGCACGGCGAGGCCATCGATGCCTGCATCGTGGGCGAACCCACCTGCCCCAAGCGCCTCGGCGAGATGATCAAGATCGGCCGCCGCGGCTCCATGACCGGGCGCCTCGCGGTCCACGGCAGCCAGGGCCACGTCGCCTATCCCGAGCTCGCCGACAACCCGATCCCGCGGCTCATCCGGATGCTGAGCGCGGTGACCGCAGCACCGCTCGACGAGGGCGGCGCGCACTTCCAGCCCTCGAACCTCGAGCTCACCACGGTCGACGTCGGCAACCCGGTCGACAACGTGATCCCGGCCTCGGCCCGCGCCACCTTCAACATCCGCTTCAACGACAGCCACACCGCCCGGAGCCTGGAGCGCTGGCTGCGCCAGAGTTTCGACGCGATCGGCGGCGCCTACGAGCTGGAGCTGCGGGTCGGCGGCGAGGCCTTCCTGACGCCGCCCGGCCCCTTGAGCGAGCTGGTGGCGGGCGCGGTGCGCGAGACCTTGGGGATCGAGCCCGAGCTCAGCACCTCGGGCGGCACCTCGGACGCGCGCTTCATCAAGGACCACTGCCCGGTGGCCGAGCTGGGGCTGGTGGGCCGGACCATGCACAAGGTCGACGAGCGGGTCTCGCTCGACGACCTGGCCGCGCTCACCGAGGTCTACCTGGCGGTGCTGGACGCCTACTTCCCGGCCTGATGCCGAACCTCGCTTACCTCACCCGGTCGGTTTACGGCGCCTGGCGCCTGGCCCGGCTGGACTCCGGCGGGATGACCTTCTTCGAGCTCTCGATCCGGGGCTTCTGGCGCTCGTTCTTCGCCGCCGTGGTGGTGGCCCCGGCCTACGCCGTGCTGGTGGCGCTGCGCGTCGAGCACGAGACCGAGGTCGGCCCCGACCTCGACCTCGGCCCTTTCCTCGTGCTCAAGCTGGTGGCCTACGCGATGACCTGGGCGGCCTTTCCGCTCGCCATGATCGTGCTCGCCCGGCTGTTGGCGCTGAGCGCCTTCTACGTCCCCTTCATCATCGCCTACAACTGGTCGGCGGTGATTCAGATCGCGGTCTTCCTGTTGGCCGCGCTGATCAAGGCGAGCGGCTTGTTGCCTGAGCCCGTGGCCGGAGTCCTGATGATGGTCGCCACCATGGCGATCCTCTTCTACCAATGGTTCGTGGCCCGCGTGGCGTTGCAGACCACCGGGCTCATCGCCGCCGGTCTGGTGGTCTTCGACGTGCTGCTGGGGATCCTGATCGAATACAGCCTGACGCCGTCGTTCTAGGCCGCGGCGCCCTCGCGGAACAGGATCGGTTGGATGCCGTCGAACACGGATTCGAGCTCGACGCCCAGGGCGTCACCGAATTTGCTCACCATGATGTAGGTGGTGATGGTGGCGACGATCTCGACGATCTGACCCTCGTCGTAGTGCTCACGCACCCGCGCCGCGAGCTCGGCGCTGACCCGGTTGGCGTCCTTCCAGAGCTGTTCCGTGAGCTCGAGGATGGCCCTTTCGGCCTCGTTGAAGTGGGGGCTCGTCTTGTAGCGGTCGCCCGAGAGGTCGGCGATCTTCTCTTCCGCTATGCCGAGCCGGGTCGACAACGTCTCGTGCTGCACCACGCAGTAGTGGCATTCGTTGAGCCGCGTCGACTTGAGGATCAGGAGCTCCTTGGTCACCCAGTCGACCCGTCCATCCTTGAGGATCTCCATGATGAAGTCCGCGAACGGCGCCATCAGCTCGGGCGCATGGCCCATCACCTTGAAGATGTTGAGGAGCATCTCGAAGCGCTCCTCGCCCTTACGGTAGATCTCCTTCGCCTCTTCGGATGCCTGCTCCGGCTCCAGGTACGAGACCAATGCCATCGTCATTCCTCCTTGATTTGGATGCTGGCGTGGTTTCGGCTCCCTCGTTGCTGGTGCGGCCCCCTTAGGGCCGGCATCATTCAGGAATGCAGGCGCTCATGCAACCGGTCAGGTCGGCGGTTTCGGCACGCTTCCCAAAGAGCGGGAGGCGGCCACGACGCTTCATCGCCCGCGGCCCCGGCCGCGCCGGCCCGGCGCCGTGCTACTCTCGCCGCGATCGGGGGGGGAGGCTCGGACCAGCTCCGCCTGAAGCACTCGAGGGAGCAATGGCGCGATGAAGATCGATACCCAGATCCGCGATCTCGACCTCCTGCGCGTCGGGGAGGAGGCCAAGAAGTGCGAGCGCATCGGCTTCGACGGCATCTGGACCTTCGAGGCCGCGCACGATCCCTTCCTGCCCCTGATGCAGGCGATCGCCGCGACCAGCGAGATCGGGGTCGGCACCAACATCACCGTGGCCTTCGCGCGCAGCCCCTTCGCCGTGGCCCAGGTCGCCTGGGACCTGCAGACGGCGAGTCGCGGCCGCTTCCGGCTCGGCCTCGGCACCCAGGTGCGGGCCCATGTCGAGCGCCGCTTCTCGATGGCCTTCGACCATCCCGCGCGCCGTATCGCCGACTACGTGCGCTGCGTCCGCGCGGTCTGGGAGAGCTTCCAGAACGACGCCCCCGCCGCCTACGAGGGCGAGTTCTACCAGTTCAAGGTGATAACCCCGTTCTTCAATCCCGGTCCCATCGATCACGCCCACATTCCGATCTATATCGCCGGCGTCAACCCGCGCATGTGCGCCGCCGCGGGCGAGGTGGCGGACGGTTTCCACGTCCACCCCATGCACTCGGTGAGCTATCTCCGCGAGGTCGTGCGTCCGGCCATCGACGCCGGCGCCCGCAGCGTGGGCCGTACCGTCGAGGACCTCGATCTCCACGCCTCGGTGTTCGTGGTCAGCGGCGACACGGCCGAGGAAAGGGCCCGATCCGAGCACGCCGTGCGCGAGCAGGTCGCCTTCTACGCCTCGACGCCCAACTACCGCGCCCTTCTCGAGCATCACGGCTTCGACGCGCTCGGCAAGGAGCTCAGCGTCCTGGTGCGCGGCGGCGAGTTCGAGGCCATGATCCGGCGTGTCCCCGATTCGCTCATGGCCGAGGTCGCGCTGGCGGCCGCGCCGGGCGAGCTGGGGGCGGCGCTCAAGCGCCGTTACGACGGCGTGCTGCAGCGCGTCTCGCTCTATTTTCCCATCCCTGAGGGCGCGCCTGAGGAACGCTGGCGCGACTTCACCGCCCAGTTCCGCGCCGCCGCCTAGT
>CBDUZE010000075.1:0-16411 GCA_965371625.1 uncultured Alphaproteobacteria bacterium | reverse complement strand
ACATGCCGCGGAACGAGTGCTGCAGGAAGAACGAGGCGCCGATGGCGCAGATCAGCGGCGCCAGGGTGCGGACGTGGCGGAAGGGCCGGTAGCAGATGCGCTCGACGATGAGGGCGATGACTACGCACACCGCCATCGAGACCGCCAGCGTGCAGGCGATGCTGATCAGCGGGTTCTGCTCCAGGAACCCCGAACGGTTGAAGGCATTGATGACGAAATAGCCGGTGAACCCTCCGGTCATGAAGATGTCGCCATGGGCGAAGTTGATCAGGCGCAGGATGCCGTAGACCATGGTGTAGCCGAGGGCGATCAAAGCATAGATGCTGCCCATGGAAAGGCCGAACAGCAGGAAGTCGAACCACTGCTCGCCCGAGTACTTGCCGGTAACCAGGGTGCCGATGGTGCCTCCGAAGACCACCACCACGACGCCGATGCGAAGACCCCACAGGATGACGTTGACGAACGTGATCCGCCTGACCCAGTCGAGATTCATGGGGAGCCTTCCCTCGACGCTCGTTATTTGGGATTAACGAAAGAGGGCCGGGGGATGAACCCGGACCCGTTCAGGGTCTTGTGGTTCATCCCCGGGCGAAGGCGGTAATCACTTGGCGGGAAAGACCTGCTTGGGGTTGACCCCCAGCTTGAAGGTCTCGGGATCGTCGTCGGTGAACTGCAGCACGGCGAAGATCTTGGCCGCGCAGTCTCCATACTTGTCGCAGGTCTCGATCCCCAGCACGCCGTCATGGTCCTTGGTCGCGTAAAGCGCGTCGCGCAGCGCCTTGCGGCCAATGTAGGTGTTGCCGTCGGCATCCTTCTTGGCGACCTTCGTGATCGCCGCGGCGGCGATGTTGCCAGCGTCGTAGGCATTGACGTGGAAGCCGTGGATCGGGTCCTCACCGAACTTGGCGTTGTACTTCTTCTTGAAGTCCTCGTAGCGGGGACTTTCGAGAACGCCGGTGCCGGTGATGTTGAAGCCGACCACACTCTTGCCCGCGGCCTCGACGAAATCGGGCGACAACACGGCGTCCGAGCCCAACAGCTTGGTCTTCTCGAGACCGGAGATTTCCTGCGACTGACGGGTGATGAAGGCGGCCGCCTGGACGAAGATCGGATAGTAGATCAGGTCCGGCGGGTTGGTGGCGATCCGCGTCAGCACTGGCCGCAGGTCCGTATCGGTCGGCGACACCGCCTCTTTCGAGGTGATCTTGCCGCCGCGAGCCATGTACTCCTTCTCGAACACCCTGACGAGCTGCTCCGCGTAGGGGCTGCCGTCGTGCACGGTCGCCACGGTCTTGGCCTTGAAGAACTTGGTGGCGGCCTCGGCGGCGAAGGCCCCGCCGTCACGATCGTTGTAGATCAAGCGGATGAAGCCGTCGTACCCCGGGCCTCGATCCGGCGCCGTGAGCCTGGGCGCGCTGGGCGAGGTGCCGAGGCTGGAGATACCGGCGTTCCACAGAATGGGTGCGCCCGGCGTCGCCGCGCTCGAGCAGGCAGTGCCGATGACGAGCACGATCTGCCGGTTGGCGGCGAGCTTGGTGGCGGCGGTCTGACCACCCTCGGCGGTGCACCCGGTGTCCTCCGCGATCAGCCGGATCTTGTGGCCGAGCAGCTTGTTGTCCATGTCGTCGAGGGCGATCTCGAGACCCCGCTTCTGGTCCAGTCCGAGCGCGGTGTCGGGGCCCGAAAGCACCCAGTACCCGCCCCAAATCATGGGCGCTCCCTTGGGAATCTTGACCACCCCGATCTCGTCGGTCACCGGCCCCTTGGTTTCGGCGGCCGTTGCCGACGGTATGGCGTAGGCGCCGGCCGCCAGCACGGCGACCGCTGCCAACCCCTTTACGCTTGTCGAAAACCGCATCGTATTCTCCTCCTCTGTTTTCTCTCTCAGTTACCAGCCCGGGCGCGAACCGGTGCCATCATACATGACGCCGACCCGGCCTCGGACTCGACTCGCCGCAACGACCCGTTTCCGGCCCCAAGAGGGTCGGTCTCGACAACGGCCGCATGAGGCTGATGAAAACCACGAATCAGGGGGACCTCATTGGGGGCGAAAGGGGCACGATCGGCTGTCGGGCGCCGGACCAAAAGTGACCCCGCCCGAGGTTCCGGATCGAAACCGGCCTTGCTCGAAAATCGAGACCACGGGAAGCGGTCAAGCGCCCCACGACTCCGCGACTGTCATGACCCCACACGCGTTGCTCCCCCCCAAAGAGGCCCGAGCGAAGCTCGAGCCGACCGTGATTGTGATCGACTGAAATCGAGTTGTCCAGGGACTAAGGGCGGGCGATCACGCTTAAATGGTTGGGAAACCGCCAAAAACTTCAATCCCTAAACGCTCGGTCAAGCAACCGCCGGGCGATGGCAAGGCCTGCCGCGGCACGCCGACCGTTGGCGGATGACGGTGATTCCCGGCGCTCGGGCGTCGTCGGCGCAAAGGGGCGGGCTGGCCAACCCGGCCCTGCCGATTCGCACCAGGTGCCCCTCTCTCGGATCGCTATGGGGGCGAAATGGATCGCGCCCACCCGGCCACCGGGCAGCGCCTTGCACATACCGGCGATGGTCGTCTCGGCGCTCGAGCGATTGGCGCCGGCGATGAGCGGCTCGACCACCAACCCCGGCGCCGAGAAGGGCAGGTCTTTCAATACGAATGCCTGCCTGGCCGTTGTTGATGTGCGGCGATGGGCGCGCCCAGTCAAAGCCGCGGAGCCCGGAAAGCGGAGCGAGATCGAGGGGCGGTCGTCGATCATGCCGCGGTGAAGCGCTCGACCTCGATCGCTTCCATTCGCCCTCGCGCCTGCCAGAGATTGAAGGCCATCTGCAAGCCAAGCCAGGTCTCGGGACTCGATCCGAAGGCCTTGGAGAGGCGGATCGACATGTCGACCGAGATACCAGCCCGCTCGTTGACCAGGTCCGAGAGCGCCTGACGCGTGACGCCCAGCCCCTTGGCGGCCCCGGTTACCGTGAGCCCCAGCGGCTCGAGGCATTGCCGCCGCACGATGCCCCCCGGGTGCGGGGGGTTTTGCATCGCCATTGTGTGACACTCCATTCCCTAATGATAGTCGATGTAATCGACATCCACGGCATGGCCACCCTCGAGCCGGAAGGTCACCCGCCAGTTGCCAGACACCGATACGGCAAAGTGCCCTTTCAGGTCACCTTTCAGGGCATGAAGCCGGAAACCGGGCAGGGCCATGTCTTCGGCACTATCTTCGGCACCGTGGCTCCGGTCCAGCACGGCCAAAATATCGCGGAGGTTTCGGACATGCCCCGGCGCCACACGTCTCTCCGTTCGCCCATCGTATAGCGCCTTGAGCCCTCGATGGCTGAACGATCTTATCACGAGCAGACCCTAGATTGTCGTCTGTCACTTGTCAAGTGACAACCCGCTCGTGTGGGCGCTCGTTACCAAGCAAAAAGTCTCTTCGCCGGAGCCGGCTGTAAGACCGCTTCATCCTGACTTGACGCCTGGAGCGCGGTGCTGGGGGTGTCGGGCGACGCGGGCGTGCCGGACGACCGGCGGCCCCGAGGGTCCGTGCCCCACCCGTTCGCCCCAACCCCGGCGCCGAGCGGTCTTGACCCGGACCGCGCCCCGGTCTAAGGGCGGGAACGGTTCGTCGATCTCGGAGGCTCCGTAATGCAGCGCGCGCTCCGCCGGCTCGCCGGCGCGCCCAGGGAACGGGGAGCCGAGGGCGCTGCGTCGCCGTGAGCGCGCCCGCGCCCGCCGTGCGCGACCGGCGCTACGCCTTGGGCCTCGGCCTGGTGCTGCTGGCCGGGGTGTTCTGGAGCCTGGCCGGCATCCTCTTGCGCAACATCGACGCGGCGTCGAGCTGGCAGATCGTGTTCTATCGCTCGGCCTCCTTCGTCGTGGTCGTAGCCTGCGTGCTGGCGGCGCGCCACCGCTCGCGCCTGCCGCGGGCCATTGTCGCGATCGGCTGGGCCGGGGTGGTGGGCGGCCTCTTTCTCGCCGCCGGCTACGTGGCGATCGTCCTCGCCATGCTCAACACCACCATCGCCAACGTACTCTTCGTCTTCGCCTCGGCACCGTTCTTCGCCGCGCTCTTGGGCCGGCTGATCCTCAAGGAGCTGGTGCCGCGGCGGACCTGGGCGGTGATCGCCGTGGCGCTTGCCGGCGTCGCCGTGATGGTGGTCGAGGGGCTCTCGGGCGGCGCCTTCTTCGGCAACCTGATGGCCCTCGTCATGACCCTCGCCTTCGCCGCCCTGGTCGTGGTGTTGCGGCGTGGCCGCGCGGTCGACATGCTGCCGACGGTATGCCTGGGCGGCATCGTCGCCGGCGCCGTCGCCGCCCTGCTTGCCGACAGCCTCGCCATCTCGCTCCACGATCTCCTGGTCTGCGTGCTCTTGGGCACGGTGCAGATCGGCTGCGGCATGATCGCCTTCACCATCGGCTCGCGCTACGTGCCGGCGGCGCTGCTCGGGCTCGGGGCCATGACCGAGGTGGCGTTCGGGCCGATCTGGGTGTGGCTCGGGGTCGGCGAGGTGCCGAGCTGGGTGACGCTCGCGGGCGGCGCGGTGGTCTTGAGCGCGGTGGTGACCCAAGCGGTGTGGGCGCTCAAGGGCGAGGTGCCGGCGGTGGCGGCCCCGGCCTGAGACGAGGCCTGAGATGAGCGCCAGGTTTCGGGGAGTGGCGGTGCCTCAGCACTTTGGCTAGGCTCGGCCCAGCGAGCCACGAGGAGAGCCGCCATGAGCCCAGCCGACGCCGGCCCGTCCGGACCCGACCACCCCAGGCCCATCGATTCGTCGCTGGTGCCGCGTTTCGCCCAGCTCGCGACCTTCATGCGCACCCCCGCCGTGGCCAGCGCCGCGGGTCTCGACATCGCGCTCTGCGGCGTTCCCTTCGACCTCGGCTCGACCAACCGGGCGGGGCCGCGCCACGGCCCGGCCCAGATCCGCGAGATGTCGCGACTCATCCGCCTGGTGCACCCGGCGAGCGGCATCGCCCCCTTCGAACTGTGTCGCGTCGCCGACGTCGGCGATGCGGTCACCAACCCGCTCGACCTGATGGCGAGCCTGGACCAGATCGAGGCCTTCTTCGCCGCCCTGCACGGTGCCGGGGCGGCGCCGCTGGCGGCCGGCGGCGACCACACCATCACCCTTCCCATCCTGCGCGCCATCGCCGCTGAGCGCCCCGTGGGGATCGTGCAGTTCGACGCCCACGCCGATACCCTCGATACCCTGGTGGGCAGCAAGTACAACCACGGCACCCCCTTCCGCCGCGCCGTCGAGGAGGGCCTGATCGAGCCCCAGCGCACCATCCAGATCGGGATCAGGGGCTCGCGCTACAGCGACGCCGACGTCGCCTTCGGCTACGAGGTCGGCATGCGCGTCGTCACCATCGACGAGTTCTTCGAGTTGGGCGCCGGGGAAGTGGTGGCCGAGATCGGGCGGGTGGTGGGCGAGGGCCCGGTCTACGTCACCTTCGACATCGACGGCCTCGACCCGGTCTACGCGCCGGGCACCGGGGCGCCCGAGATCGGCGGCTTCACGACCCGCGATGCCCAGGTCATGCTCAGGGGGCTCAAGGGGCTCAACCTGGTGGGCGGCGACGTCAACGAGGTCTCGCCGCCCCTCGATCCCACCGGCGGCACGGCGCTGGTGGCGGCCAATCTGATGTTCGAGATCCTCTGCGTGCTGGCGGAATCGATCGCGGGGCGCCGGTCCTAGCCGCCGGCCCGGGCCACGCTCCGGCGATCAGGGCGAGCTCGCCGAAGACCAGGAAGCGGGGCGCCGCGGCCCGGCTCAGCGCGCCTCGAGCACGATCTTGCCGCGGACGTGCCCGGTCTTGCTGAGCTCTTGCGCCGCCGCCGCTTCGGCGAGCGGCAGGCGCCGGATCTGCGGTGGACGCACCGCGCCGATCTCGACCAGCTCGACGATGCGCTCGAGATGTCGTCGGTCGCGGGCGACGTGGGGCCGGGAGATCGTGACGTCGGCACGCGGCGGCTCGAAGCCGGCGGGGCCGGCCACGACATGGACCAGCCGTCCGCCGGGCCGCAGGACCGCGAACGAACGCCGATGCACCTCGCCGCCGACGGTATCGAAGACGACGTCGCATGGCGGCGTCACGGTGGTGAAATCCTGGCTCGCGTAGTCGATCACCTGGTCGGCGCCGAGCTCGCGCAGGTAGTCGTGATTGCGGGCGCTCGCGGTCGCGAACACCCGGGCGCCGAGATGTCTCGCAAGCTGGACGGCGAAGCTGCCGACCCCCCCGGCGCCGCCCTGGATCAGCACGGTCTCGCCGGCGCCAAGCCGGGCATCGTCTTCGATGGCGACCAGCGCGGTCAGGCCGGTAAGCGCCAGGGCCGCCGCTTCGGCATGGGTAAGCGTCGACGGTTTCCTCGCCACGAGCTCCGCGCGGATCGCGATCGACTCGGCATAGGCGCCTTCCCGGCCCCGCTCGGTGACCGCGAACACGGCCTCGCCGGCGGCGACATCGGCGACGCCCGAGCCGACCTCGCGCACGACGCCCGAGAAGTCCCGTCCCAGAATATGCGGCAGCGAGAGCGCGACGCTGTCCCGGCGCAGGCCGTCGCGCACCTTCCAGTCCGCCGGGTTGACGCTGGCGGCGTGAATATCGACGACGATCTCGCCCGCGCCGGCGACCGGATCGGGGGCGTCGCCGAAGCGGAGCACCTCGGCGCCGCCGTATCCCTCCATCAGAATTGCCTTCATGGCCTCCCCATCTCTGTTCCCTGTCGGCGGGCGGGGCGGGCGTCGCGGGCCCGGCTACGCCACCCGCGCGAAGCGGTCGCGGTCGTGCGCGCGCCCGTGGTCGAGCTCCGGGCCCTTGGGGATGATGCCGTTCGAGCCGATCGGGCCGGCCTTGGCGAAGGCGCCGCGCTTCATGCCGGCGATATCGCAGGCCTCGGCGATCCCCGGTGTCTGGTAGAGGTCGCGGAGATAATTGGACAGGTTCGGGTAATCCTCGAGGCGCCGCAGGTTGCACCTGTAGCCGATGTGATAGACCGGATCGAAGCGGATCAGGCTGGGGAAAAGACGCCAGTCCGCCTCGGTCTGGCGCTCGCCGCAGAGGTATCGTTGCCGGCCGAGCAGGTCCTCCAAGGTGTCGAGCGCCGAGAACAAGCGGTCGAAAGCCGTCTCGTAGGCCTGCTGGCGGGTCGACCGACCGCACTCGTTGACGCCGTTGTTGATGCGGGCGAGCACGAACTCGTTGATGGCGTCGATTTCGCCGCGCAGGTGCGCCGGGTAGTAGTCCGGCGCGGCCGAGGTGAGCTCGGCGAACTCGGTGTTGAACATCCGCATGATCTCGGACGACTCGTTGCTGACGATCTGGCGACTCTTCCCATCCCACAGCACCGGAACCGTGACGCGGGTGGTGCAGGTCGGGTCCGACAGCGTGTAGAGCTGGTGGACGAAGCGCAGCCGTTCGCTCGTGCCCGGCGCCACCTGCCCGGGCGGCGCGAAGGCCCAGCCCTGACCCTGCGCGTCCTGTTCGGTGTCGCTGAGGGTGATCAGTCCTTCGAGCTTCTTGAGCACGCGAAAGATGACGGCGCGGTGGGCCCAGGGGCAGGCCGTCGAGGAATAGAGGTGGTAGCGCCCGGGCTCGGCCTTGAAGCCTGAGGAGCCGTCGGCGCTGACCCGGTTCCTGAACAAGGACGGCTTCTTCACGTACTTGCCGTGCTCTTGCTCGACCAGGGTTTCCTCGAAACTCCAGGTACCGTTCAGGAGGTGACCCATGTCGAGCGTTCCCCGGGCGTGACCAGCCGCTTCCCCGGTGGCGACCCCAAACCGCGCCCTCGGGCCGGGGGGCGGAACTCGACCATGGACGCCGTCTGAGTGTCAAGGTTGAGCGCTTCGGGTCGGCTCGGGCCCCGGCCGAAGCGCCCCAAGCACCCTTGCATTGCCTTGTGCCGGCCCCACTTGCTGATACAATTCGCGGTGGCCCGGTCGGCGCCCGCCACGCCCCGTGACCAGGACCTTAGTCCGGGAGTGGATGATGACCATCGTCGTTACGCTCGAAGTCCCCTACACCCGCATTCTCGACCCGGAAGGCAAGCTGGTGGCGCCGCTGCCTGCCTTCGCCGAGGACCCGGCGGCGCTGATCGAGCTCTACCGCGCCATGGTCTTCACGCGGCGCTTCGACGCCAAGGGGGTCGCGCTGCAGCGCACCGGGCGCATGGGCACCTTCCCCAATACCTTGGGCCAGGAGGCGGTCCCGGTGGCCATCGGCGGCGCCATGGAACCGGACGACGTGTTCGTGCCGACCTATCGCGAGCAGGCGGCCCAGTTCATGCGCGGCGTGGCGCCCGAGGAGATGTTGCTCTACTACGGCGGCGACGAGCGCGGCAGCGACTACGCCCGGGCTCGCCACGACCTGCCGATCTGCGTCCCGCTCGCCACCCAGACCCTGCACGCCGCCGGCGCCGCCACCGCCATCAAGTACAAGGGCGAGCACCGCGCCGTCGTCTGCGTCATCGGCGACGGGGCCTCCTCGAAGGGCGACTTCTACGAGGCCCTCAACGTGTCGGGGGTCTGGGAGCTGCCCATCCTGTTCGTCATCATCAACAACCAGTGGGCGATCTCGATGCCGCGCCACAAGCAGAGCGCGGCCGAGACCCTGGCCCAGAAGGCCTTCGCCGCCGGCATCGGCGGCGAGCAGGTCGACGGCAACGACGTCATCGCCGTGCGTCACCTGGTCGCCGAGCGCCTGGCCAAAGCGCGCGACGGCGGCGGCCCCAGCGTCATCGAGGCCATCACCTACCGGCTCTCGGACCACAACACCGCCGACGACGCCAGCCGCTACCGCGACCCCGCCGAGGTCAGCGCTCACTGGAAGGAGGATCCGGTGGCCCGGCTGAAGACCTACCTGGCCGGGATCGGGGCCTGGAGCAAGGACGACGAGCACGGCCTGATCGAGGACTGCAACACGAAGATCGACGCCGCCATCGAGGTCTACGAGGCGACCCCGCCCCAGCCCGCGGAGGCCATGTTCGACTACCTCTACGCCGAGTTGCCGGCCGACCTCGAGGCGCAGCGCGAGGCGGTGATCGCGGCGGCCGGCCGCAACGAGTGAGGGAGCGATGCCAGAGGTAACCCTTCTAGGCGCCGTCACCATGGCGCTGGCGCGCGCCATGGAGGAGGACGAGAACGTCGTCATCCTGGGCGAGGACGTGGGCATCAACGGCGGCGTGTTCCGCGCCACCGAGGGCCTGATCGGCCGTTTCGGGCCCGAGCGCGTGCGCGACACGCCGCTGGCCGAGACCATGATCGCCGGGCTCGCCGTGGGCATGGCGGTGCAGGGTTTAAGGCCGGTGGCCGAGATCCAGTTCATGGGCTTCATCTATCCCACCATGGACCAGCTGGTGAACCACGCCTCGCGCTTCCGCAACCGCACCCGCGGCCGCCTCAGCTGTCCCATGGTGCTGCGCGCGCCCTTCGGCGGCGGCATCCACGCGCCCGAATCCCATTCCGAGAGCACCGAGGCGATGCTCGCCCACGTCCCCGGGCTCAGGGTGGTGATCCCCTCGGCGCCGGGGCGCGCCTACGGGCTGCTGCTGGCCGCCATCCGCGACCCCGACCCGGTGGTCTTCCTCGAGCCCAAGCGCATCTATCGCACCACCAAGGAGGAGGTCGCCGACGACGGCGAGGCGCTGCCGCTGGATACCTGCTTCGTGGTGCGCGAGGGCGAGGACGTCACCTTCGTGACCTGGGGGGCGATGATCAAGGAGACCATGGCCGCGGCGCTGAGCCTCGACGAGGAAGGGGTCTCGGTGGAGGTCATCGACGTGGCCACCCTGAGCCCGCTCGACAGCGACATCATCCTGGCCTCGGTGGAGAAGACGGGACGCTGCGTCATCGTTCACGAGGCCGCCTATACCGGCGGCTTCGGCGCCGAGATCGCGGCCCGTCTCGCCGAGCGCGGCCTGATGTCGCTCTTAGCCCCGGTGCAGCGCGTCACCGGCTACGACACGATCATGCCGCTGCCCAGGCTGGAGCACCAATACATGCCCGACGAGCGCCGCATCCTGGCCGCCGCCGAGCGGGTGCTGGCCTACTCATGAAGGTCTTCACGCTGCCCGACCTGGGCGAGGGCCTGCAGGAGGCCGAGATCGTCGCCTGGCACGTCGGCGTCGGCGACCACGTGGTGGCGGACCAGCCGCTGGTCTCGGTCGAGACCGACAAGGCGGTGGTCGAGGTGCCCTCGCCCTATGCCGGCTCTATCGCCAAGCTTCACGGCGAGCCCGGCGACATCGTCAACGTGGGCGCGCCCCTGGTCGAGTACGACGAGGCTGCGGGCGCGGCGTCGACCGCGGTGATCAACGTCATCGTCGAGCCCGAGGAGGAGGCCCCGGCGGCGGCCAGAAAACGCGCCAAGCCGGCGCCCGAGGCGGCGACCAAGCCCGGCCGGGTCAAGGCGACGCCGGCGGTGCGCAAGCTGGCGGCAAGCCTCGGCGTCGATCTCGCGGGC
This sequence comes from uncultured Alphaproteobacteria bacterium, assembly GCA_965371625.1. Classification (GTDB taxonomy): domain Bacteria; phylum Pseudomonadota; class Alphaproteobacteria; order CBDUZE01; family CBDUZE01; genus CBDUZE01. The sequence continues at coordinate 5,967 of CBDUZE010000075.1, read as the reverse complement.
CTCGCGGGGAGCGGGCCCGAGGGCACGATCAGCGCCCACGACGTCGAGCAGGCGGCCCAGGCACCCGCCGCCGCGGGCGATTTCGAGCCCTTGCGCGGGGTGCGCCGCGCCATGGCCCACAACATGGCGCGGGCCCACGCCGAGGTGGTGCGCGCCACCGTCCACGACGAGGCCGACGTCGACGCATGGGGCGCGGGCAGCGACATCACCATGCGGGTGATCCGCGCCATCGCCCGGGGCGCCGCCGCCTCTCCGGCGCTCAACGCCTGGTTCGACTTGAAGGCCTTCGGCCGGCGCCTCTTGGGGCACGTCGACCTCGGCATCGCCATGGACACCGAGGACGGCCTCTTCGTGCCGGTGCTGCGCGACATCTCCAACCGCGACGCCGCCGACCTGCGCCACGGGCTCGAGCGCTTGCGCGAGCAGGTCAAGGCGCGCAGCGTCGCCAAGGAGGAGCTCTCGAACCCGACCATGACGCTGTCGAACTTCGGCACCCTCGCCGGGCGCCACGGGGTGATGGTGCTGGTGCCGCCCCAGGTCGCCATCCTCGGCACCGGGCGCATCGCCGAGCGGGTGGTGGCGCGCGAGGGCAAGCCCGCGGTGCGGCGCACGCTGCCGCTGTCGCTGACCACCGACCACCGCGCCGTCACCGGCGGCGAGGCGGCGCGTTTCCTGGCCGCGGTGATCGCCGACCTCGAGCTGGCCGAGTGAGGATTGACAAGGGGGAGCCGTCAGCTGTCAGCTGTCAGCGGTCAGCGAGCTGAGGCCGAACGCTTGATCTGAGGAGAGCCGAGATGCCGACATACGAGGTCCGCAAGGACGCCGAGAGCTACGGACACGCGGTGGGGATACTGTCGCTCGAGCACCCCATGCCGTTCATCCCGGGCAGCGTGGGCAACGTCAGCACCTACCGTTATCCGGTCATCGTCAAGGTGGTGAAGGGCTTGGCCTTCGAGCGCGTGTTCCGCGGCGACCCGGAGTGCGCCGGGATGCTGGTCGAGGCGGCCCTCGAGCTCGAAGCCCAGGGCGTGAAGGCGATCTCGAGCAACTGCGGCTTCATGATCAAGTACCAAGACGACGTGGCCCGGGCGGTCACGGTGCCGGTGCTGATGTCGAGCCTGTTGCAGCTCCCGCTGATCGCCGCCAGCTCGGGCAAGACCCGGCCCGTCGGCATCATCACCGCCGACGACCGCGGCATGGGCAACGACATGCTGATGCTGGCCGGGGTCGAGACGGAAACGCCAATAATCGTCAAGGGCATGCAGGAGAGGCCCGAGTTCAAGCGCTCGACGCTGGAGATGTGCGGCACGCTGGATTCGGACCTGGTCGAGGAGGAGACGGTGGCGCTCGCCCGCGAGATGCTCGACGAGCATCCCGACCTGGCCGCCATCCTGTTGGAGTGCTCGGAGCTGCCGCCCTACGCCCGGGCGGTGCAGGAGGCCACACGCGTGCCGACCTACGACTTCATCACCATGATCGACTACCTCTACGCCGGCACCCACCGCACCGCCTTCGAGGGCAGCTATTAAATGGGGTCAGACTCCATTTTCCCACGTGAAATTGGAGTCTGACCCCATTTAATCTGACCCCATTTAATCATTTCCAGAGGTGATCTTATGACCCAGTTGGCGAACGAGCGCGTGGCCTACTTCAACGGCGAGATCCTGCCGGAGAGCCAGGTCCAGGTGCATTTCCGCGACCGCGGCTTCATCCTCGGCGACGCCGCCTTCGACACCACGCGCAGCTTCGGCCACCGCATCTTCAAGATCCGCGAGCACATCGACCGCTTCTACCGCACCTTGCGCTACCTCCGTCTCGACCCCGGGTTCGGCGCCGACGAGATGATCGGCATCGCCGAGGACGTGCTCGAGCGCAACCGCCACCTGCTCGACGAGGACGAGGACTACTGGGTCTTCCAGCGCGTCACCCGGGGGCCGCTGGTGATCGGCGGCGAGCTCTCGGAGGCCTCAGGCCCGACGGTGATCGTCGAGTGCACGCCGCTCCCCTTCAAGGCCCGGGCCCACCTCTTCCGCGACGGCATCGAGGTCGTCGTGCCCTCGTTCCGCCGCGTGCCGCCGGAGGCCTTGAGCCCCCGCGCCAAGACCCACAACTACCTCAACCTGATCATGGCCGACATGGAGGCCAAGGCGCAGAGCCCGGATGCCTGGGCCATTCTCCTCGACGGCGACGGCAACCTCACCGAGGGCATGGGCTCGAACGTCTTCCTGGTCGAGGACGGCACCCTGGTGACGCCGAAACTGCAGAAGGTGCTGGGCGGCATCAGCCGCCAGACGGTTATGGAGCTGGCGGGCGAGCTCGGGATCGCCTGCCAGGAGAAAGACCTCGACCTGTTCGACGCCTACAACGCCGACGAGGCCTTCATCACCTCGACCAGCCTCTGCCTGTGCCCGATCCGCGCCATCGGCGGCGCCGCGATGAAGGAGGAGAGCATCCCGGGGCCGGTGACCAAGGCGCTGATGGACGCTTACGCCAAGCTCGTGGATTTCGACTTCGTCAACCAGTACCTCAAGCACCTGGATTCCTGAATGAGGGGCGTCGCCGCCGCGGCGCCGGCGCCGGCGCGGCGGGCGTTCGTGCTCGCGCTGGCCTGCGGTCTCGGCGCCGCGCTGATCTTCGCCGGTCAGAACGTGGTCGCCCGCTACAGCGTGCGGGCGACCTTGAGCGCCCCCGACCTCACGGCGCTGCGCTTCGGCCTCGCCGGCCTGTTGCTTCTTCCCGTGGTATGGCGTCACGGCATCGCCTCGCTGGCCGGCATCGGCTGGCGGCGGGGCACGGTCATCGCCTTACTCGCCGGCGCTCCCTTCTCCTTGCTGGTCATGGGCGGCCTCTCCTTCGCGCCGGTCGCCCACGTCTCGGCGATCACACCGGGGCTGATCCCGGTGGCTGCCGCGGCCTTGAGCTGGCTGGTGATCGGCGAACGGGTCGGCGTCGGGCGCGCCCTCGGCCTCGCCGCCATCGTCACCGGGGTCGCGCTCTTAGGCTGGGACGCCCTGGGGGGGGCATCCGAGCGGGCCTGGATCGGCGATCTGATGTTCGCCGGCGCCGGCATCTCCTGGGCCGGCTACACCGTGGCGGCGCGGCTCTGGGCGGTCAAGCCGGTGCAAGGCACGGCGGTGATCGCGGTGCTGTCGATGGCCTTCCTGCCCGTCTACCTGCTGTTCTTCGAGTCCCACCTGGCCCAGGCGCCGCTCGGGGAGCTGCTCTTCCAGGCGCTCTACCAGGCGCTGCTTACCGGCATCATCGGGGTGATCCTCTACACCCGCTCGGTGGCCGTGCTGGGGGCCTCGCAGGCGGCGCTGTTCGCGGCCCTGATTCCGGTGTGCGGCACGCTGATGGGGATCCCGGTCCTGGGCGAGATCCCCAACCTGCTGCAGGTTTCGGGCCTGCTGGTGGTGACCGCCGGCATGGTGGTGGCGATGGGGGTCGGGCTGCGGCGCCCGGGCCAATCACAAGGAGAAGTGCGATGAGCGGACGACTGGCCGGCAAGAAGGCCCTGATCACGGCGGCGACCCAAGGCATCGGCCGCGCCACCGCGCTCGCCTTCGCCGCCGAGGGCGCCGAGGTCTGGGCCACCGCCACCAACGCCGCCCGCCTCGCCGAGCTCGACGGCACTCAAGCCATCAAGACGCGGCGCATCGACGTCAGGCGGGGCGACGAGGTGGCCGCGGCGGCGGCCGAGATCGGCGCCGTCGACGTGCTCTTCAACTGCGCCGGCGAGGTCCACCACGGCACCATCCTGGAGTGCTCGGAAGCGGACTGGGATTCCTCGTTCGAGCTCAACGTGCGCGGCATGTATCTGATGATCCGCGCCTTCCTGCCGCTGATGCTGGAGCGGGGCGGCGGCTCGATCATCAACATGGCCTCGGTGATCTCGTCGATTGCCGCGGTGCCCAAGCGCAGCCTCTACGGCGCCACCAAGGGGGCGGTGATCGGCCTCACCAAGTCGATCGCCCTCGACTTCGCGGCGCAGGGCATCCGCTGCAACGCGATCTGTCCGGGCTCGATCGTGACACCCTCGCTGGAGGCCCGGATCGCCGCTCAGCCCGAGCCCGAGGCGGTGCGGGCGGCGATGATCGGGCGCCACGCCGTGGGCCGTCTCGGGCTCGCGGAAGAGGTCGCCGAGGCCTGCGTCTACCTCGCTTCGGATGGCGCCGCGTTCACCACCGGCACGGCGCTCGTGGTCGACGGGGGCTTGAGCCTCTAGCCCGATTCCAGGTCAATTGGAATCGCTCTAGCCGTGGTAGAAAATGGTGGCAAATAGGGGTGTTGAGGGAGACTCGGGATTCTCTATCAATCGGCCAGAAACTCGTTTCGACCTTCCCTGACGCGCGATCTTCGGCTACCGTCTGACCCGATTTGAGGGGTCATTCGGGAAATGTTGGCCATCATCAAATTCGCCGCCGAAGCTGCCCGCCAAGAACGTCTCGCAACAGCTCTCCGGCCGCGTCGCCCTCCGCCGAACTATGACGAGCTCAAGGGCCGGATCTGGTTCACCCTCGGCGTGCTGGTGGTCTATCGGCTCGGCACCTACGTACCGATCCCGGGCATCGATCCGTCGATCCTGGCGGAGATCTTCCAGCAGGACCAGAGCGGCATCTTGGGCGTGTTCGACGTCTTCGCCGGCGGTGCGCTGGGCCGCATGGCGCTGTTCGCGCTGAACGTCATGCCCTACATCTCGGCCTCGATCATCATCCATCTTATGACCACGGTGTCGCCGCGACTCGAGCAGCTCAAGAACGGGGGCGAGGACGGGCGCAAGAAGATCAATCAGTACACCCGTTATCTCACGGTGCTGTTGGCCGCGCTTCAGGCCTATGGCATCGCCGTCGGCCTCGAGGGGGCGACGGGGAGCCAGGGCAGCGCGATCATCGACGCCGGCTACTTCTTCCGCGCCACCACCGTCATCACCCTGGTGGGCGGCGCCGTGTTCCTGATGTGGCTCGGCGAGCAGATCGCCGCGCGGGGGATCGGCAACGGCATCGCGTTGATCATCATGGCGGGCATCGTCGCCCAGCTGCCGGGTGCCGTCGTGGGCACGCTCGAGCTCGGGCGCACCGGCGCGCTGTCGACCTTGTTCATCCTGTTCCTGATCGTCATGGTCACCGCCGTCATCGCCTTCATCGTCTTCATGGAGCGGGCGCAGCGGCGCATCATCCTCTTCTATCCCGAGCGACAGGTCGGCGACAAAATTCTCAGGGGCCAGAGCTTGTACCTTCGTCTGAAGCTCAACACCGCCGGCGTGATCCCGCCGATCTTCGCCTCGTCGCTCCTGCTGCTGCCGATCACGCTGGCCAATTTCGCCGCCGGCCAGGGGCCCGACTGGCTAATCGCGATGACCGCCATGCTGGGCCGCGGCCAGCCGCTCTCTCTGGCGCTCTATATCGGCGCTATCGTCTTCTTCTGCTTCTACTACAGCGCGGTGATGTTCAATCCGGCGGACACGGCCGAGCACCTGAAGAAGTACGGCGGCTACATCCCCGGCTTCCGGCCGGGCAAGAACACGGCCGAATACCTGGATTACGTGCAGACGCGCCTGACCGTGGTCGGCGCCGGCTATGTCGCCATAGTCTGCCTGCTGCCCGAGATCCTGCTCGCCCGGTACGAGGCGCCGTTCTACTTCGGCGGCGTTGTGCTGCTGATCGTGGTCACGGTCATCATGCACATCGTGGCCCAGGTGCAATCGCACCTGCTCGCCATCAGTACGAGGACCTGATCAAGTGGTCGTAACTGAGTTTATAGGCGCCGACCACCAAAGGCCCCGCGAAAGGAAGCGCCTGGATTTCTGGCCTACCGTCGGGACCGTTTCCCCGCCCCTCTGCCCGGCACCCGGCCGCCCGGTGAGGCCGATATTGTTGGCGCTAGGTTGAGATACTATGGTTCGGATGCGGCGCCGGATTTGGCCTCACCCGGGGAGAGCCACGACGATGAAAGAGAACCAAATCGACC
>CBDUZE010000074.1:0-16459 GCA_965371625.1 uncultured Alphaproteobacteria bacterium | reverse complement strand
AGGTTGCGGCGGCGGAACTTGAGCGCCCATTCGGGATCCGAGGCGATGAACACCGGCAGGCAGTTGATCATCGCGACACCGGCGTCGAGGCAGGCCTGGGCGTAATGACGGGCCGCCCCTTCCGCCCCCACCGGCATGTAGCTGACCAGGACCTCGGCCTGGGTCTCCTTCAGTCTCGCGGCCACATCGACCGCCTCCCGATCGGCGACGCGAAAGGCCTGGTCGTCCGGGTACTCCGCCATGTGGGGCGCCACGCCGTCGAGCACCGGCGCCATCTCGACGATCACGTCCGAGACCGGCAAGGCGCTGTGAAAGACGGCGGCACAGTTGGGCTTGGCGAAGATGGCCTCTTCCACCGGCTTGCCGACCTTGCGCCGGTCGACGTCGAAGGCCGCCACGACCTCGATGCTGCTCGGCGTCCAGACGCCGATGCGCGGATGCATGAGACCCGCGACCTCGCGGTCGTCCCGGTCCTTGTAGTAATGCAATCCCTGAATCAAAGAACTCGCGCAATTACCAACGCCCGCAACCGCTACTCTAATCTTGTTCATTCTTCCAGTCCTCCCTACTTATCTGTTACTGCGAGAGAGTTTTCTCCAATTCCTCCTTTCAGATCGTGGGCCTTCCCTGTCACGCGAGGCCCCGGCCGCCTGAGAGCTGTCAGCCACCCGGCGATTTATTGTTCCGCGTCTTCATTCCGGTCGCAAGACCAACGTCTCGTCGCGTCGGCCCGCTGACACCAAGGGGCCCGACGATCTGGTCCTTGCCTGACTGAGCAAACGCCTGGCGAGCTTTAGGGCTGCGGCGTGGCCAGAACTGCTTAAGACGCGCGGCTTCGCAGGAGACGGCCAGAGAAAGCCCCGGCGCCTGTCCTCCGCGCGACACCAGCCCCTCCATTATTGCGAATTACGGCCAAATAGCAAGCCACGACCGGAGCCAAGGCGGTTGCGCACGCCCTCAACGCCACCACCCTGCGCCGCCCGCGGCCCGTGAAAAGGCATTGGCTCGTGCTTGGGGCCGGGGCCGGATAGGCGCCCAACAAACTTGGGCTCGTCCAGCCGCGCGTCCCGGCCGCCGATGGCCGCTTCACCCGTTGTTAACGGGGCAACCTTAGAATTGTCCCGACTGCTTTGGAACGCGCGCCTAGGGCCTCAAGAGGTGGCGCCAAGAGGTAACGGCACGGGCGGAACCCCGCGAGGCCGGCGCCCATGACGTGAATGGGCAGGCCGGCACCTTCGGCCAGGCCCTGGTCACGGCGCTCGCGGACCTCGCTGCGGCCGCTGCGGCCACGGCGCCATCCGCTTCGCGATCAAAAGAGGTGGCAGCGCACCAGGTGTAACTCTTCGGGCGTGCCGATATCGCGGACCGGCGGCGCCACGCTTCGGCAGACCTCGATCGCCTTGGGGCAGCGCGGGTGAAAGGGGCAGCCTGGCGGCGGTCGCTCAGGGTTGGGCAGCTCGCCGCTCAACACCGTGCGCCGGCGCCGGCGCACGGGATCGAGGTGGGGAACCGCGGCCATCAGCGCCTCGGTATAGGGGTGGCTCGGCCGCGCGAAGAGCGCCGCCGCCGTCGCCGACTCAACGACCCGGCCCAGATACATGACCGCGACCGTGTCGCTCACGTGCTCGACCACGGCGAGGTCGTGAGAGATGAAGATGTAGGAGAGGCGAAAGCGTCGGCGCAGGTCGACCAAGAGGTTGAGGATCTGCGATTGGATCGAGACGTCGAGCGCCGACACCGGCTCGTCGGCGACGATCAGCTTGGGCCTCAGCGCGATCGCCCGAGCGATGCCGATGCGCTGTCGCTGGCCGCCGGAAAACTCGTGCGGGTATCGGCTGGCGGCGTCGGCATCGAGCCCAACGGTCTCCAAGAGCTCGGCCACCGCTCGGCGGCGCTCGGGCCGGCTGCCGATGCGGTGGATGACGAGCGGCTCGGCGACGATGCGGGCGACGGTAAGGCGCGGGTCGAGCGAGGCGAAGGGGTCCTGAAAAATCATCTGCATCTGGCGCCGCTTGGCCCTCAAGGCTTGCGGCGCGAGGCCCCTTAAGTCCTCGCCGTCGAAGCTGATCGCGCCCGAGGTCGGCTCGACGAGCCGCAGGATGGTGCGCCCCAGCGTCGACTTGCCACAGCCCGACTCGCCGACGATGCCGAGGGTCTCTCCGGTCTTCAGGCTGAGGTCGACGCCATCGACGGCAAAGACCGTGCCCCCTCGGCCCCCCCCTCCGCCCGTGGCCGGGAAATGCTTCTTCAGCTCCGTGACCCTTAAGAGCTCGCTCACGGGCTTGGGTTCCAGCATGCCGCCTCGTGCCCGGTGCCGAGCTCGGCGAGCGGCGGGATCTCCAGGCGGCAGCGCTGCTCCGCCCTGGGGCAGCGCGCGGCGAAGCTGCAGCCGACGCCGCGCTGGCCCGGGCTCGGCACCATGCCCGGGATGGCGGGAAGCTGGGCACGCTTGGCGCCGAGCCGGGGCGAGGACGACAACAGCCCCACCGTATAGGGGTGGCGGGGATGGTCGAACAGGATCGCCACCTCGGCCCGCTCGACGATGCGGCCGGCGTACATGACCATAACCTCCTCGCACACCTCGGCGACCACGCCGAGGTCGTGGGTGATCATCAGCACCGACATGCCGAGTTCCGCCTGGAGGCGCTCGATGAGATCCAGGATCTGCGCCTGAATGGTGACGTCGAGAGCGGTCGTGGGCTCGTCGGCGATCAGGAGGTCGGGTCCGCAGGCCAGCGCCATGGCGATCATCACCCGTTGGCGCAGGCCGCCCGAGAGCTCGTGCGGAAATTGGTGGAGGCGCCGCTCGGGCGCCCCGATACCGACCAGCTCGAGGATGCGAATGGCCTCGTCGCGCCTTTCGGCGCCGCGCTGCTTGCGGTGGATCCGCAGCACCTCGCCGATCTGGAAGCCGATGGTGAAGACCGGATTGAGACTGGTCATCGGCTCCTGGAAGATCATGCCGATGCGATTGCCCCGTAGCTCGCGCATGTCGCGCTCACTGAGGGCCAAGAGGTCACGGCCCCGAAAGCGGATACGGCCGGCCTCGATGCGGCCCGGCGGCATTGGGATCAGCCGCATGATCGACATCGCGGTGACGCTCTTGCCGCAGCCCGACTCGCCCACCAGGCCGACCGTGCGCCCCGGATGAAGGGCGAACACCACCTCCTCGACCACGCGCACGCGGCCGTTCCCGTTGGCGAACGAAACCGTCAGACCCTCGACCTCCAAGAGCGGGGCCGGGGCAAGGATTTCCGGCTCGGAGATGACCGGCGTGGTCCCCAGCCCCAGGGGCGGGGGACCGCCAGCGGTCATTCGAAGACGATCCGCGGGAAGTAGGCCGAGACGATCCAGTTGGGCCGATCGACGATCTCGCTGATGCGCAGGTCGGCGCAGACGCTCGACAGCATGTAGGCGTCGACCGCCGACATCTGGTGGCGCGCGGTGAGGTGGTCGATCATGCCACTCACCGCGTCCTTGGCCGCCTGCATCAGGTCCGGTCCGATCCCCGTGGCGACGTGATAGCCCATGTCGTCGAGGTGACGCGTCACCGGTCCCGGCACGTCGTAGCGCGGAAACGCCAGGTTGGCTTCCTTGACCAGGTCGAACTTGAGCGCCACGCCCATGGGGCTCTCGATGGCGGTGCCGCAGACCTCGCCGTCACCCTGGGCGGCATGGGTGTCCCCCACCGAGAACAGCGCCCCAGCCACCTCGACCGGGAGATAGAGCTCGACGCCGCGGGCGAGGTCGCGGATGTCCATGTTGCCGCCCACCCGCCGGGGCGGCACCACGCTGTGTAGGCCGACCTCGGCGGGGGCCACGCCGATGGTGCCGGCGAAGGGCTTCAACGGCACCCGCCCGCCGGGCCCGTAGGCGGCCGGCAACAGGTTGGTGGCGTCGTATTTCCAGATATGCAGCGCCGGTTCGGGAAACTGGTCGGCGAGCAAACCAAAGCCAGGAATGTTGGCCGTCCAACCCCAGCCCGAGGGGCCGAACTCGATCATCGTCACCTTGAGCGCGTCCCCCGGGGCGGCCCCGTCGACGTAAACCGGGCCGGTGACCGGGTTGACCTTGGCGAAGTCGAGCGCCGCCACGTCATCGACGCTCGATTCGACCGAAAGCTGGCCGCCCGAGGCGTCCACGACCTCGAACTCGACGGTATCCCCCGGCGCGATGGTCAGCACCGGGGGTATGGAGTTGTCCCACCCCAGGTGCAGATGCTCGCTGTGGATGGTGTAGTTGGAGCTATTGGGCATCGGTCGAGAACACCGTGTCGTAGTGAACCGGAATATGCACCGGATCGACGAAAATGCTGTCGGATTCGCCGGCGATCTTGGGCGAATGCATGGTGAAGCGCTGCTCGTTGAAGATCGGCGCCCACGGCGCATCGTCCATGATGCGGATGAAGATCGAGCGCCACAGGTCGAGACGCTCGCTCGCTTGCGCAGTATCGGTCATGGCGTCCGCCTTGGCCGCCAGGGCCTCGAGCTCCTCGTTGCAGTACCAGGCCCAGTTCCAACCGCCCTTGACGGCGCCCCCGCAACCCAGGATGGGGCCGTAGAAGTTGGAGGGATCGGGGAAGTCGGCGATCCAGGCCATGCCGCCGGACCAGATCATGGGCGCCTGGTCGGGCTCGCCGCCGGCCGCGATCACGGTCGATTGGGCCAGCGTCTTGAGCTCGGCCTTGATGCCGATGGCGGCAAGGTCCTGTTGGATGGCCTGGGCGATGCGCGGGTTGGGATCGGTGTTCATGGCGAAGAGCTCGGTCTCGATCCCGTCGCCGTAACCCGCCTCGGCCAACAGCGCCTTGGCCGCCGCCGGGTCGTGGGCGTAGCCCTTGTAGCTCTTATCGTAGCCCGGCATCGCCGGGGGCAGCGGCTGGTTGGCGGACACCGCCCGGTTGTTGATGATCTTGACGATGCGGTCCTTGTTGATCGCCATGTTGACGGCCCGGCGAACCTTGACGTTGTCGAAGGGCTTCATCTTCACGTTCATGGCGATGTAGCCGGTGTGCAACTGGCCGCCCTCGACGATCATGCCCTTGTTGTTGGGATCTTTCAGGACCTGGAGGAAGCGCGCCGGCGGGATGCCATCGCCCAGGATGTCGACCTCGCCACGCTGCAGCCTCAAGAGTGCAACGCTGGGTTCCTGGCCGACCTGGAACACGATCTTGTCGAGCTTGGGCTCGGCGCTCCGGTAGTAGTCCGGGTTACGCTCGAACACCACGCGCTGACCCAGCGTCCAATCGGTCATCGTGTAGGCGCCGGTGCCGACCGGGTGCTTGCCGAAGTCGGTGCCGTACTTGGCGATCTCCTCCTTGGGCACCACGAACGAGAAGTTGATGGCCATGACGTGGAGGAAGGTGGCGTCGGGCCGCGCCATCTCGATCTTGATCGTATGGGGATCGATCACGGTGACGCCCGAGAGCGACTTGACCTTCCCCGCGGCCATCTCGTCGAAGCCCTTGAGGCTGGCGAAGAAGCCCTGGCCGGGGCTCTGGGTCTCGGGGTTTATGGTGCGCTCGAGCGAGTACTTGACGTCGTCGGCGGTCATCGCGCGGCCGTTGTGAAACTTCACGTCCTGGCGCAGCTTGAAGGTATAGGTCAGGCCATCGGGCGAGAGCTCGTAGCTCTCGGCGAGATCCGGAATGAGTTCGGTGGTGCCCGCCTTGTAGTCCATGAGGCCGTTGAACAGGCTCTTGATCATCGACCAGTTCTGCCAGTCGTAACCAATGGCGGGATCGAGGGTCGAGATATCATCCTTATAGGTGACCACCATGGAGCCGCCTTTTTTGGCATCGGCGAAGCTCGAGCCGGCCGAGAAGGCGAGCAGGATCGCGGCGGCCGCCGCAGTGCACAGGCGCGGACTCATGGGTCACTTCCTCCCCTTGACAATTGTTGCTCGCGAGCCTAGCGAAGACGCACCCTGGGATCAATCAACGAAGTGGCGATGTCGGCGATCAGGTTGCCCAGTACGATGGCCACCGCGGCGACCAGGGTTACACCCATGATGATGGGGATGTCGATGCGCTGGATGGCCTGCCAGGCGAGCTGGCCGATGCCGGGCCAACCATAGACCGACTCCACCACCACCGCCCCGCTCATGAAGATGCCGATGTCGAGGCCGATCATCGCCACGATGGGCAGCATGGCGTTCCTCAGCGCGTGCACCAGCACCACGCTGCCCTCGGCCACGCCCTTGGCCCGGGCGGTGCGGATGTAGTCCTGGCGCAGCACGTCGATGGTGCTCGAGCGGGTCATGCGCGAGTACCAGCCGCCCCCCGTTATGCCCAGCGTGAGGGCCGGCAGCACGAGGTGCGAGAACGACCCGAATCCGCCCAGGGGGAACCACTCCATGACGAAGGCGAAGAGGTAGAGCAGCAACAGCCCAACCACGAACTGGGGCGCCGAGACGCCGACGAAGGAGAGGATCATCACCGCCCGATCCGCCTTGGCGCCGCGACGGGTGGCGGCGAAGAGGCCCGCCGGGAGGCCGATCAGGAGCTCGAAGAAGATGGCCCCCGCCATCAACAGGAGCGTCGCCGGCAGGCGGCTCCAGATGAGCTCGGCGACCTCGGTCTTCTGGACGTACGATCGCCCCATGTCGCCCTGCACCAGGCGCACCACGTAGCGCAGGTATTGCTCCGGCAGCGGCTTATCGAGGCCGAGCTGGTGGCGAATCGACTCGACGGTCTGGGCGGTGGCGCTACGCCCGGCGATCATGCGCACCGGGTCGGCCGGCACCATGAACGAGAGCATGAAGGTAATGACGGTGACCCCCCACAGGATGATCACTGCCTGGCCCAGGCGCTTGACCAGGAAGCTCAGCATCAGGTGTGCCCCCGCTGGGTCGGGTCTAGGGCGTCGCGCAACGCGTCGCCGACCAGGTTGAACGACAGCGCCAGGGTGAGGATCGCCATGCCGGGGAAGAACACCAGCCAGGGGGCGTCGAGGAAGTAGGACTGGCTCTCGAAGATGATGCCGCCCCATGACGGCGTCGGTGGCTGCACGCCGATGCCGAGGAACGACAGCGTCGCCTCGAGCAGTACCGTGGTGGCGATGCCGAGGGTGCTCCACACCAGGATCGAGGGCGCCAAATGCGGCACCACGTGGACGCCGAGCACGCGCAGCCAGCCGGCGCCAAGCGCGCGCGCCGCCTCGATGAACTCGCGCTCCACCAGGGCCCGGGTCTGGGTATAGATGACGCGGGCGATCTGGACCCAGTTCACGAGCGCGATCACTAGGACGACGATCCACAAGCTGGGCTTGAGGATCGCCGCCAGGGCGATGGCCAGGAGAAGCGCCGGGAAGGCCATCATCAGGTCGGTGAAGCGCATGATGATGGTGCCTACCCAGCCCCCCAAATAGCCCGCGATCATGCCCAGGAGCGTGCCGATGAAAACCGCGGCCGCGTTGGCGACGACGCCGATCACCAACGACGCCCTGGCGCCGTAGACGATGCGTGTGAGCAGGTCGCGCCCCAAGAGGTCGGTGCCGAGCCAGAACTGGGCGGTGGGCGGCCGGGGGGCGCCCTCCAGCGTCAGCCCTTCGAAGAACAGCTCGTGGGGGTCGTAAGGCGCGATCACCGGCGCCAGCACGGCGCCGGCGACGAACACCACGATGATCGCCGCCGCCACCACCGCCGGCCGGTCGCGCCTGAACAGCTTCCAGACCTCTCCCATGACCTCCCGATCGATCCTGCCTGGCCCCAAGCTAGCAATCGCCTGGAGCGCGCGGGATTATGGTCAAACCCGGGCCCGGCGGCAAACCGCGAGGAGAGGCCGACGGGAACCCCGGCGGCGGCGCTTGGATGGCCGGGGCGGCGGGCTTAAGGTTGGGGGCGCGGGCCGCTGCCGGGCCACGCGCGAGCGAGGGGGCCATGACCGACCACACCCAACCCCAATACGAGGCCCTGATGGAGGTGGTGCGCGCGCGCAAGACCAGCCGCGCCTTCGATCCCACCTTCGCCGTGCCCGAGGCTCATTACGACATGATCCTCGAGGCCGCCCGGCACGCGCCGTCGGGCGCCAACGCCCAGCCCTGGCACTTCATCGTCGTCACCCGGGCGGAGGTGAAAGAGGCGTTGGGCGATTACTTCGTGGGCGAGGCGCGGCGCCGCGCCAAGCTCGGCATGAAGTTCCCGACGCCCAATTACTCGGGCATGAAGACGGCGCCCGGCCTCATCGTCATCGCCGCCGACTTCCGCTTCGTGCGGGCCTTCCCCGTGCTTGGCGACGGCTCCGAGCTCGACCGCATGTATCACCAGAACGCCGAGCGCATCCTGTTGCAGAGCGTGGCCGCGGCCACCATGTCGGCGCACTTGGCGGCGACGGCGCTGGGCTACGGCGTGTGGTGGGTGACGGCGATCGGGCAGGAAGAGGCGCAGACGGCGTTCAGGCCCCTGCTTGGCGTGCCCGACGACATCTGGGTCATCGACATCATGTGCTTCGGCCCGCCGCTCAAGGCCCCCTACAAGCGCTGGAAGAAGGACCTCGACGGCATCCGCAGCTGGGACCGCTTCAACCCCGAGAACTACCTCTCGCCCGAAGAGATCGACGACTGGGTCCGCACCACTCGCCACAAGGTCATGTACCGCGACCAATCGCGGATCGACTGAGGCGCCGCGCCCGAGCCGCTCTACCTGATCATGGCGCGGTAATCGGAGCCCCCGCGCGGTCTCAACCGGGGCCTCGTCGGTTGATCGGGTAGTCGCCGATCTGCCCGGTGAAGGGCAAGCCAAGGAGGCGCGGGAAGGTGAGCTCGGCGTCCCGGCGGTAGTGCTCGAGGCCGATCGCCATGTCGGCGTGGCCGGCGGCCGGCTGGTCGCGGTAGGTGCCGAACAGGCGGTCCCACCAGGGCAGGTTGAAGCCGAAGTTCGAGTTGGTCTCGGGCGCCAACGCCGAGTGGTGCACCCGGTGCATGTCGGGGGTGACCACAAAGAGCCGCAAGATGCGGTCGAGGGGCAAGGGCAGGCGGACGTTGCCGTGGTTGAACATCGCGCTGCCGTTGAGCGCGACCTCGAAGATCAGCACCGCCAGCGGCGGCGCTCCAAGCACCGAGACCACCGCCAGCTTGATGACCATCGACAGCACGATCTCGATGGGATGGAAGCGGAGCGCGGTGGTGACGTCGAAGTCGAGGTCGGTGTGATGGACCATGTGCAAACGCCACAGCACCGGCACGGCGTGAAAGGTGACGTGCTGGAGGTAGATGGCGAGGTCGAGCACCACCACCGAGAGCGCCAGCGCCAGCCAATAGGGGGGCGCATAGGCGTTCAAGAGCCCCCAGCCCCGCTCCGCCGCCAGCGCCGCCATGCCGATGGCGAGGATCGGGAAGAGCCAGCGCACCAGGGCGCCGTTGAGCACGGTGATGCCGAGATTGCGCAGCCAACGCCTGAGCTTGGAGCTCTCGAGCGGGCGCCGCGGCCGCGCCAGCTCCCACAGCGCCATGATGACCAGGATGGCGAGGAAGAAGCCCAGCCGGATCGCGGGCTCATTGGGGATCATCGGGGTTTCCATGGCTGCTGGTCGCTCCTGCCCCCGCCATTTGGGGCCCCGCGCCGCCGTCGCCGCGGTCAGGTTCCGTCGCCCGAATGATATCACGGACGGCGGCCATGGCGGTGTTGTCGGCGCCGCGCCGCCGCTTGCGGGGCGCCGCCGGGCGGTGATATGTGGGCCGGCGATGGTGGCCAGCGACTTCCTCTTCGACGGACCCGAGGCTTCGGCCCGCAGGCTGGTGCTCGCCCATGGCGCCGGCGCGCCCATGGACAGCCCCTTCATGGCTGCCTTCGCCGAGGGCCTGGGCGGCCGCGGCATCCGCGTGGCGCGCTTCGAGTTCCCTTACATGCGCCACCGGCGCGCCGACGGCGGCAAGCGGCCGCCCGACCGGGCGCCGGCGCTGCGCCACAGCTGGCTCGAGGCGATCGACGCGCTGGGCGGGGGCCCGGGCCTGGCCATCGGCGGCAAGTCGATGGGCGGCCGCATCGCCAGCCTGCTCGCCGACGAGGCCGGCGTGCGCGGGCTGGTCTGCCTCGGCTACCCCTTTCACCCTCCGGGACGGCCGGAGCGCACCCGGGTCGAGCATCTGGCGGCGCTCCAGACCCCGACCCTGATCGTCCAGGGCGCGCGCGATTCGCTCGGCACTCGCGACGAGGTCGCGGGCTACGCGCTCTCGGCCGCGATTCGTCTGCACTGGCTCGAGGACGGCGACCACGGCTTCAAGCCGCGCAAGGCCTCGGGGCTCAGCGAGCGCGAGAACTGGGATCTGGGCATCGCCGGGGTGGCGGAGTTCGTGCTGGGGCTCTAGGCTCGGCGTCGAGACCATGGCTGCGCGCCGGCGACGGCGGGCGAGGACAAGAGGGTCGGATAATGGGCATGCTGGTGAACGGCAAATGGGTCGACGACTGGTACGACACCGAGACCACGGGGGGCCGCTTCGAGCGCGTCGAGTCGCTGTTCCGGGATGGGGTCGGCGGCGACGCCAGCCGCTTCGCGGCCGAGCCCGGCCGCTACCACCTCTACGTCGCCAACGCCTGCCCCTGGGCCCACCGCACCGTCATCGTGCGCAAGCTGAAGGGACTGGAGGAGGTGATCTCGCTCTCCATCGTCGAGCCCGAGTTCGGCGACGAGGGTTGGTACTTCGGTGACGGCCCCGGCACCATTCCCGACACCGTCAACGGCTTCAGCCATCTGTACCAGCTCTACACCGCGGCGCGCCCCGATTACACCGGGCGCACCACGGTGCCGGTGCTGTGGGACAAGGCCCAACGCACCATCGTCAACAACGAATCCTCCGAGATCATCCGCATCCTGAACAGCGCCTTCGAGGCCTGGGGCGACGCCAGCCTCGACCTTTACCCCGAGGCGCTCCGACCCGATATCGACGCCATCAACGAGGGCGTTTACGAGGACGTGAACAACGGCGTCTACAAATGCGGCTTCGCCACCACTCAAGCCGCCTACGAGGCGGCCTTCGAGGCCCTCTTCGCCGCCCTCGACGAGCTCGAGGCACGGCTCGGGCGCCAGCGCTACCTGGTCGGCGGGCGCCTCACCGAGGCCGATTGGCGCCTGTTCACGACCCTGGTGCGCTTCGATCTCGCCTACTACGGCAACTTCAAGTGCAACCGGCGGCGCCTTGCCGAGTACCCGAACTTGTGGGGCTATACCCGCGAGCTCTACCAGGTGCCGGGGATCGCGGCGACGGTGGACGCCGACCACATCAAGCAGACCTACTATCGCATCCGTCGCGTCAACCCCAGCGGCGTGGTGCCCAAGGGCCCCGAGATCGACTTCGCCGCGCCCCACGACCGCGAGCGGCTCGGCGCCGCCTGAGCGCGGCGCCTCAGAAGCTCAAGCTAATATCGCGATGGAGCGATAGGCAGCCCACCATTGCACCCGCCTGTTCGGAGCTCACCCGCTCCTGCGAGCGCGCCCCGATCGTGTCCTTGATGGCGTTGTCGTATTCCTCGAGACCGGCCGCCAACTGCGCCTGTGCCTGGCGACGCCAAGCGACCTCGGAGGTGTAAAGCTCGAGCGCCTGGCCGAGCTCGGCGGCTGCTTTCTCGCGGTCGGGGGTGTCGCCCTTGAGGGCGCGGCGGGTGCGGGAGAGCTTCGATCGAATGCTGTTGACGCCGGCAACGGCGCCGAGCGCCCGTTCGACCGATTTGATGGTCTCGATGGCTTCGTCGGGCCGATCGTCGGCGACCACGGCGAAGAGACCCCTGAGCTGTCCCTCGAGGGCCCCAAGTGCTTCGGCCTGCGAGGCGATCTTGCGTATTTCGGCCATGGGCTCGTAGGCGTCGTCGACATTTCGGCGATAGCTTCTGCGGGCCTTCTTCTCCGCGTCGGCCAACTCGACGTAGCGCTCGCGCGCCGCTTCCCATTCGGCGGGGATGGCGGCCTCGCGCTCCGCCTTCTCGATCTTGAGGCTTTCGATGCGGTGCCCGAGCTCTCTGAGATCCTGGTCGCGCGCCTCGCCGCTGCGCTCCAGACGGCCGTGCCGCTTTTCCAGGTCCTCGATTTCGGCGTCCAACCTGCGGATCGCCGGCTGCAGGGCCCGAACCTGGAGATGCAACGGCCGATAGTCCGGCAGGTACTCGGCGAGCGCGGCCTCGGCGCCGCGCACTTTCTCTACCAGGCCCAAGGTCGCCTGGGCCGCGCCCAGGCTCTCCACCAGGGAGGTGTGGAGGTTTTCGGGCAGGAAGCTGATATCGAGACTTTGGGCCTTGCCGATGGTCGCGCGCAGTTCGTCGGCGCGAAGGTCATATTGGCCGAAAAGGTATTCCTCCAGGCACAGCTGCAGCTTCGGGTTCTTCGGCGGCGGCGCCGTCTCCGACGACAGATAGACAATGTTGGGCAGGTAGTTCACCAGGGTGGGGTAGATGCCGACGATGGCAAGGCCGCCCAACTGCAGCAGAATGAAGGGGATCACGCCGCGATATATCGCCAGCGTCGTGACCTCGGGCGGCGCAACGCCGCGAAGATAGAACAGCGCGAAGCCGAAGGGCGGGGTCAGGAACGAGGTCTGCATGTTGACCCCGATCATCACGCCGAGCCAGACGGCGGTGATGTTGGCGGAGGTATCGGCGAGCAGGATCGGCGCGATAATCGGCACCACGACGACGGCGATCTCGATGAAGTCGAGGAAGAAACCGAGCACGAAGATGACGGCCATGACCACGACGAACTTGGTTATGAAGCCGCCAGGCAGGCTGGTCAGGAAATCCTTGACCAGCACCTCGCCGCCGAAAGAGCGAAACGCCGCCGTCAGCATGGCGGCGCCGAGCAGAATGATGAACACCAGGGAGGTGGTCTTGGCGGTCTCGAGCATCACGTGGTGCAAGGTCTCGTCGATCTTGTAGGCGCGCCAGCCGCTCCATAGGACGGCGACGAGAAAACCGGCGACGGCGACCAGCGCCGCCACGAACACGATCACATCCTGCTGTCCCTTGATATTCTTGACGTTGATGTCATAGAGACTGAGCAAGATCACGATGGCCGCGATGGAGGCGACGGCCAGGATGGCCGGGGTGTAGGCGCCTCGCTTGCCCTCCATGAGGCGGTATCCCGCCATGATCATGGCCCCGATCGCGCCGATGGCTCCGGCCTGGTTCACGGTCGCAATGCCGAGCACGATGGAGCCGAGAACGGCAAAGATGAGGGTCAGCGGGGGTACCAGAACGACTAACACGCGCACCCCGAAGCGGGCGTCGTACTTGCCCTCGTAGGGCACCGTCGGCGCCATCTTCGGTCTCACGAACCCCAGGATGAGAATGTAGAGCATATAGAGGCCCACGAGCACGAGCCCCGGCAGCATGGCGCCGAGGAACATGTCTCCGGCGCTGGTCGATGTCAGGGCGAAATCCGAGGGCAAGGATGACAGGCCCGTGGCGTCCTTGTATTGCGCCGTTCGAATGGTGCTGGCCTGATCGGTCGCGGTCGCCAGCTGGTCGGCGAGAATGATGAGCACGATCGAGGGCGGAATTATCTGGCCCAGGGTGCCGGCGGCACTGATCGTCCCGGTCGCCAGCGAGTGGGCGTAGTTGTTCCGCAACATGACCGGCAGCGCGATCAGGCCCATGGCGATGACGGTGGCGCCGACGATGCCCGTGGTGGCGGCGAGAAGCGCGCCCACGAACACCACCGAGATCCCGAGGCCGCCCCGGATGGGGCCAAAAAGCTGCGCCATGGTGAGGAGCAGGTCCTCGGCGATCTTCGAGCGCTCCAGCATGAGGCCCATGAAAATGAACAGCGGGATGGCAATCAGCGTGTCTCGCTCCGCCTCCCAGTAGATGCCGCGGAAATTGGTGACGCCGGCGTTGAGCCACTGTGTGGGGCCGCCCTGCACGAAGTAGGCGTCCACGTTGCCCTCGAACAGGTAGCCGAACAAGGCGGCGGCGCCGATCGACAGGATGGCCGACCCGGGCAGCGCGAAGGCCACCGGGTAGCCGGAGGCGAGCCAGAACACCATCAGCAAGATGAGGGCTGTGAGGAAAACGGTTTCCACCGGCTCTTTCTTCCGTTGTTCTAAATCTCGGCGTGTTGGTCGCCGGTTGCCGGGTGAACGTCCTTCTCGTGAAGCAGGACGGCGACGTTGCTCAGGAAATAGCTGGTGAACTGCACCAACATGGAGACCGCATAGATCACCAGAAACCCGGCCATGAAGTACTTCACGTACAAGCCATAGCCTTGCTGAGTCACTTCGAAACTGAGAAGGGGGCTGTTGATCAGGCTCGACTTGTCCCGCAGGCCCATGGTCAGGATAACCCAGCACAGGGGCAATCCGAGCACAACCGAGCCCACGGTATTGGACCAGGCTTTGCCGCGCGCGCTAAAGCCGGTGTAGAGAATGTCGACACGCACGTGTCCTTCGGCGAGCAGGGTGTGGGCGCTGGCGAAAAGGAACAGGCCGCCATACCAGAAGCGCACCAGATCGCTCATGAACGCCTGTTCGTAGGAAAACACGAAGCGGCTGAGCACGATCTGCATTTCGGCCGCGACGATCAAAAGCGCGAGCCAGGTAAAGCCCAACGTCCGCGAGAAATAGGCCACCACGAGGGCGAGGCCGATCAGCGGGTAGTGGACATTGCTGCCGCGAAAACTGGACCGACCCAGATCCGTCGCCAGGCCTTCTCCCACGACCTGCGAGAGCAATCCTTCGACCCGCAAGAAGGAAATCGCCGAATCGGCCAAGCCGATAAACACTACGGCCCAGAAGGCGGCGCGGATGATGTAGGCCGTGAGCGCCGACAGGGCTTCGGAATCCGCTTGCAGCGAGCGCTCGCGCGTCCTCCGGACGAACACGACGATCCCGGCGATCGGCCCCAGATAGGTCAGGGTCTGCACCCATCCCAGAGTGACCGCGCTGCTGTCGAGGGCGGTCCTCAGCGGCGCGACGCCGAACCAGCCCTGGTGGGCGAAGAAGATTTGAAGCCCCGGCCAATCGCGCCAGAGGTTGAGGTAGTTGTTGACCACGAACAGCAGGCCGACGGCCACCATGGAGAGCGCGAGGACGCGCACCAGCAGGACGCCGGCGTCTTTCGCGGACGCAGCCGTATTTCCGTCACCCGCGGGTGTTCGGGAAGATTGCGTCATGCGCGCCAGGGTGCCTTCGAATCCGGAGCGCGCATTATTTCTTATTGTTCCCCTCGGCAGGCGTGGAAAGCGGAGCCGATCGGCTCCGCTTTCACAATAACACGCATTCCGTCAGAACTAGAGACCGAGAACACGGGTGCGCTGGGCAACGTACGCCTGATCGGAGATCTTGGACCAGGCGCCGAGATCCTTCCGCGCCGCCCGGAAGCTCGCATCGATTTTCGCGGCCAGGGGGCTGTGCGCGCGGACGCCTTCGAACACCGCCGCGGTGGCCTCGCCAAAGGCATCATAGGTGTCGTCGTTGAACTTGCGCAGCTTGACGCCTTGATCCTTGACCAGGCTGACGAGCGCCGCACCGCTCTTGGCGTTGTACTCGGCCATCATGATGTCGTTCTCGGCCGAGGTGGCGGCTTCGATGATCAACTGGTCGGTCTTGGAGAGGTCGTGCCACCACTTCGCGTTCATGCCGAACGCCAGCATCGAACCCGGCTCGTGAAAGCCCGGATAGTAGTAGTACTTGGCGGCTTCGTAGAACTTCATGAAACTGTCGTTCCACGGGCCCACCCACTCGGTGGCGTCGATGGCGCCGGAGACCAGGTTCTCGTAGATCTGGGAGCCTGGCAGGGACACCGGGGACGCACCCAGCTTCGCCATGACGTCGCCGCCAAGGCCCGGGATGCGCATCTTCAGGCCCTTCAGGTCATCGGGCGAATTGATCTCCTTGTTGAACCAGCCGCCCATCTGAACACCGGTGTTGCCGGCCATCAGGCCCTTAATGCCAAATTCGGCCCCGAGCTCGTCCCACAGCTCCTGGCCGCCGCCGAAGCGGATCCAGGCGTTCATTTCCGTGTAGGTCAGGCCAAAGGGAACCGAGGTGAAGAAAGCCCACCCGAGATGCTTGCCTTTCCAATAGTAATCGGCCGCGTGGTAGGCCTGGGCGTTACCGGAAGCGACTTCGTCGAAGGCGTCGAAGGCGCCGACTCGTTCACCGGCGGCAAAGTACTGAACATGAATGCGACCTTCGGTCATGTCGTTGAGCCGCTGCGCCAAACGCTGCGCCCCGGTGCCAAGACCCGGAAAATCGCGAGGCCAGGTCGTGACCAACACCATTTCGTTGCGCTTCTGCGCTATCGCCGGCGCCGCCAGACCGGTCGCGACCGTCGCCCCGGCAACACCGGCCACGCCAGCCTTCTTGAGAAATTGACGCCTCTTCATGACGTTCCTCCTGTTGATCGTTGAATTGGTCAACCGGGATTCCCCGCATGGATCGTCCCAGTCGGCGACATTGGTAGCACAATGAACGGCCCTTCGCGAGCCCGCTGCCGAAGGGGCGCCAGAGCCCGTCGTCGGCGCCTCGGTCGGGCTGAT
>CBDUZE010000073.1:0-16494 GCA_965371625.1 uncultured Alphaproteobacteria bacterium | reverse complement strand
CTCGCGGACGTTGGTGAAACGGCTGTCCTCGGTCATCACACATCCCCTGTGGTTGGCCGCCGCCCCGCGGGCGGTACCCATTTCAGCGCCCGCCAATGCCTTCGTCGCGCCACTGCGGGGCCCGGCCCGCTCCACCCGCGGCGGCGTTCCCAAATGGCTGTCGTCTCGTTTCTCCCCCCTATTTCGCGGTGATCGACCGTGACCAGAAGCGGTAGCGTTTTCCAGGGCAGGTCAGCCGCGCCAGCGTCACCGAGGCGTCGTTGGTCCAGGTCCGCCGGGTCATCAGCAGACAGGGCTCGTCCGGTCCGATCTCGAGCGCGTGGCACACGCTCGGGCCGGCAAGAATTGCTTCGATCGAGTGCTCGGCGTTGGTCAAGGGGCCGATCGTCATCAAATACTGATGCGGGGTGATGGTCTGGAAATCCTGGCGCAGATAGGCGGGCGCCATGCTCGGGTTGACGTAACGCTCCTCGTACTGCACGGGCGCGCTGTCTTCGAAGTGCACCAGTATGGAATGAAACACGGCGGCGCCGAGTGGCAGATCGAGCGCGCGGGCCGTTTCCGCATCGGCCTGCTCGCGTTCCATGAGATGCACGATACAGTCGTAGCGATGACCGCGTGCGTGGACCTCGTCGGCGATGTTGCCGATGTCGAGCAGGGCCGCTTGGGGTTTCTGCTCCGCGACGAAGGTGCCGACACCCTGGATCCGGATCAACGCCCCGGTCGCCGCCAGCTCCCGCAAGGCCCTATGGACCGTCATTCGCGAAAAGCCGGTCTGAAGCATCAGCTCGTGCTCCGATGGCAGACGCTCGTTCTGCGTCAGTTCGCCCGCCGCGATGCGTTCCTGGATTAGGTCCTTGACCTGCTGATAGAGCGGCCGCGGCTTGGTGGCTTGGTTAGCCATCCGTCGGGCTCTCGTTCCTGGCGCCGGGATCGAAGTAATGGTCGCCGAATGTGGGGTCGATGCGCGCCTCGTCGGTGCTGTTCTCGTAAACCATGACTCCCGAGTTCAGCACGCAGACGTGATTTGCCACTCTCATCGCCCATCGCATGCTCTGTTCGACCAACAATACGGTCAGTCCCTGGGTCTTGAGCTCGACAATCGCTTCATAGCACGCGTCCACCATTTTCGGCATCAGACCGAGTGACACTTCGTCCACCAGCAACAGTCGCGGCTCCGCCATCAAGGCCCGGCCGATAGCGAGCATCTGCTGTTCCCCGCCCGAGAGCGAGCCTGCCTGCTGTTGGCGCCGCTCGGCGAGGTGCGGGAACAGCTCGAAGACGCGCGCGCGGTTCGCAGCCATGCGCTGTCGCGGGCGACTGTAGCCGCCGACGAGGAGGTTCTCGTCGACCGTGAGGTCGGTGAACAGCCGCCGCCCCTCAGGCACCAGCCCCATGCCGAGGCCGACGCGCTCCACCGCCGGTCGGCGCGTGATGTCCGTGCCGTCGAGCAGAACTCGTCCCGCGTGCACCTCGACGTGGCCGGCGATCGCCATGATTGTAGAGGTCTTACCGGCGCCGTTGGGACCGAGCAGGGCGAAGATCGTGCCCCTCGGCACCTCGAGGGAGAGAGCCTCGACGGCGCGTACGGCGCCGTAGCCACAGGCCAGGCCCTCAAGCCGCAGCATTGTCGTCGCCTCCGGGCCCCAGGTAGGCCTCGCGGACCGCGGCGTTCGCCATGACCGCTTGGGGCCTGCCGCTGGCGAGGACGCGGCCGTTGTCGAGCACGACCAGACGCTGGCAGACACGAAGGACCTCGCCCAGGTTGTGCTCGACAAGGACCACGGTGAGACCCGCGCCGTTCAACTCGACGATGGTGTCGGCGAGTCGCCGCGCCTCGCGTTCGTTGAGTCCCGCCAGAGGCTCGTCGAGCAGCAGGATCTTGGGCCCGAGAGCCAACGCGCGCGCCAGCTCGAGGCGCTTGAGCTGCCCGAGCGGCAGCTCGCCGGTCATCTGTCCCGTGGTTTCCGAGAGGCCGACGCGCGCGAGGATCTCCATCGCCCGGCGCCGTTCCTCGCTACGGCCGATCTGAAACAGGGCGGTCAGAGGGTGCTCCGTGCGCCTCAGTCCAGCGGCGAGTATCACGTTGTCGTGCACGGTCATGGATCGGAACGGCCGCACAATCTGATGGGTCAGCCCAAGGCCGCGGCGCACGCGACTGAACGTAGGGAGACCGGTGATGTCCTCGCCCGCGAGCACGACGCGCCCGTCCTCCGGATGCAGCACACCGGTCGTCACTTTGAGCAGGGTGGTCTTTCCGGCACCGTTGGGGCCGATGAGGCCGAGGAACTCTCCCTCCGCGACCTCCAGCGAGACCTCGTCCAGCGCCTGAACGCCACCGAAGCGCACGCTTACCCCATGGGTTTCGAGCAGCGACCGCGTCATCGCGCCCGTACCGATTGCGTGGCCTGGCGGACGAGACCGGCCAGGCCGCCGGGGCTGAAGCGCATCACGACGAGGATGAGCGCGCCGTAGATCAACAGCTTGTAGTCGTTCACGAAGCGGAAGAGTTCCGGCATCAGGACCAGCACGACCGCGGCGGCAAGCACGCCCCAGGTGGAGCCGATGCCGCCGACCACGACCATCGCCAGCACCGTGATCGAGGTAATGAAGTCAAAGGCGTCGGGAATGATGAAGCGCGTGAAATGCGCGTAGAGTCCACCCGCCAGCCCGGCGATGGCGGTGCCCAGCCCGAAGGCGGTGAGCTTATAACGGGTGACGTCGACGCCGACGGTGCGCGCCGTGTCCTCGTCGTCGGCCACGGCATCGAACGCGAATCCCATCCAGCTCCGCTTCACGAACAGGCTGAAGGCGATGACCAGCGCCGCCAGCACGAGGACGAGCGACATGTAGCCGATGTCGCCCAGTCCGGGGGACGGGATTCGCGAGATGCCAAGCTCGCCGCCGAGCCATTCCTGCTTGCGCACGAAACCCAGGAAGAGGAAGCCGACGCCCATCGTGGTAATGGCCAGGAAGTCGTGGCGCACGCGGAGCGAGGTGAGCCCGACGATCACGCCCACGAGGCCGGCGAGCAGGGCGCCGCCAAAGAGCGCCGGAGCGAGCGCCATGCCGGCGACGCTTAAGCTCGCCGCGGTGTAGGCGCCGACGCCGTAAAAGGCGGCGTGGCCCAGGCTGATCTGGCCGCAGAAGCCCGTGATCAGGTTGAGGCTGAGGGCCAGGATCACGTTGATGCCGACCATCGTGAGCAGGCTGATCTCGTAACCGCCCATTACGCCCGCTGTCCCATGAGCCCCTGGGGCCTCAGCATCAGCACGACGATCAGGAACAGGAAGGCGATGGCGTCCCGATCGAGGAGGTGGCCGATGTAGATCGTGCCGTAGGCCTCGATGACCCCGAGTCCGAGGCTCGCGATCAAGGTCCCGCGTATGCTGCCCAGGCCGCCGAGGACGATGATGGCGAGCGCCTTGTAGCTCGTCACGCTGCCCATCGTCGGTTCGACGAAGTTGTTGAGCAGCGCGATGAGGCTTCCCGCCACCGCGGCGAGCGCAGAGCCAATGAAGAAGTTGAGGTATCGCACCTTGATGGTGTCGACGCCGAAGCTCTCCGCCATCTGCGGCGACGAAACGGTGGCTCGCCAGGCGACGCCGATGCGGGTGCGCCCGATAATGAGGGCTAAGCCGCCGATGAGGATCACCGCCGAGGCGACGATGGCGATCTGCACGGCGTTCACGGTTATGCCGGCGAGGTCGTAGGTCGCACGCAACGGCGGATCGGTGAAGGACTCGCCGTACGGCCCGAAGACCAGCCGGAAGGTCTCCTCGAGGCAGATGAACAGTCCGATCGACGCGATCAGGGCGACGAACGGCGGCTGGTCGAGGATCGGTTGGTAGACCAGGCGATAGATCGCCATACCGAAAAGACCCGCCAGCGGCGCGGCCACGAGGAGGGCGAGCGCGAGGCTGCCGGTGGCGTTGGTGACGAGGACGCTGATATAGGCGCCCAGGGTGAAGACGCCGGCGTGGGCGATGTGCAGGATACGCAGAAGGCCGTAGACCAGGGTCAGGCCCACGGCCATCATGGCGTACGTGCTGCCGTCGATCAGACCGATGACGAATAGCTCAACGAAGTACATTCCGACCGGCGGCGTCCTCTCGACGTCCGCGGCGCGCGACCGTCGCTACTGGGTCGGCGGCGCCAGCAGCACCGGGTCGTCGATCACCGCGTAGCGATGCCAGGCGCCGCCGCGCACCACCTGGACCTGTACGGCTTTGTAAACTTCGCCGAGCGAGTTGAAGCCGATGGTGCCGGTGGCGGCGACAAACTGCTTGGTCGCGGCGATGGCGTCGCGGATCGCCTTGGGATCCTCGGTCCCCGCCTTGCGCATGGCCGCCACCGCGATATTGATGGCGGTATGGGTCGAGGCCGAGACCATGTCAGCGGCAAAGCCCGCCTTCTTCTCGAAGTCGTCGATGAAACTGCGGGTCACCTCGACCTGGGAATCGCGATCCAGCGTCGTGGTGATGATCACGCCCTCGGCCGCCTTCTTGGCGATCTTGATGAAGGTCTCGCCGTCGTACCCCTCCTGGCCGATCACCGGCACTGTGACGCCCGCGGCCCTGAGCTGGCTGACCAATGGCCCGGCGGTGAAATAATAGCCTCCGGCGTAGATGGCCTCGGGTTTGTCGGCCTTGATGCTGGCGACGATGGGACCGAACTGGCGGTCCTTGATGCTGTACTGGTACTCGTTGACGATCTCGATGCCGAACTTGCCGGCCGCCTCCTTGAAGCCGGCGGACAGCGACTTGCCGAAGTCGTTGTTCAGGGTGACCAACGAGACCCGCTTCTTGCCCATGATCTCGCCGATCAGCTTGGGTCCGGCGCGCCCCTGGACCTTGCCCATGGTCGAGGTGCGGAAGACGTACTCGCCGGCCCGTGTGATGTCGGGGTGGACGGCATAGGCCGCGATGTAGGGGATCCCAGCCTCCTGGAAGACGCCGGCCGCGGTTCGCGTGGGCCCCGAGTAACTGCCTGACACGGCCACCTTGACCCCGTCCTGACCGATCAGCTTCTTGGCGATGGGAATGGCCTGGTCGGCCTTGGCCTGGTCGTCGTAGATCACCAGCTCGATCTTCTTGCCGTTGACGCCGCCCTGAGCGTTGGCCTGCTCGACCGCGAGCTCGGCCCCGAGGCGGGCCGACTTGCCATCCGCCGCCGCGAAACCGGTGAGCGGGGCGTTGAAGCCGATCTTTACGGTGTCGCCGGCCGCCGTCGCCGGCGTGCCTATGGCCATGGCCAACAAACCACCCAAGGCGAGGATGGTGCCTGACAGTTTGTACATCTTGAATCCTCCGTTCCTTCGAGCCGTTTTCTTCGAGCGTCGCCCGAAGCGGCGAACGATCATCGCTCCCCCGCCCACGCGATACAACCGATCCCAAGGACCCCCGCGCGGGCGGCGTGCTGCCGATACCAACCACTTGTATAAGCAAGTATAAGCATCCCACGCCTGCCAAACAGTGTCAAGTCGACGGCGCCCATCGGGTGTCAAGACAAGGGCGACGCGAGATGGCTCGGTATCGGCCTTCGCGGTCGCCCCGGGGGCCCGGATTGACTTGCTCAAATCGGTTGTCTATGGTTGCTTAGACAACTTGCCCCGATCGTCCTTTCGGGTGCTCCCCCGAGTGGTCAGGACCAGGCGGCGCCACACACGTGGTGCGCAACGGCTCGCTGCCAAGGAGGCTCGCTCATGTCGAAGGCCGAAATTCTTCGCGAAGTCCGCGCCCATCGTGGCGACAATATTCGCTGCAAGGGATGGAAGCAGGAAGCCCTGCTTCGCCTGCTCGAGAACAACATGGAGAATGCCGAGAAGCCCGAGCAGTTGGTGATCTACGGGGGGATCGGCAAGTGCGCCCGTAACTGGGAGTCGTTTCACGCCATTGTCGAGTCGCTCCTGACACTCGAAAACGACGAAACATTGGTCATCCAATCGGGCATGCCCGTGGCGGTCTTCAAGACCCATCGGCTGGCGCCGAGCGTGATCATGGCCAACACCAACATCATGAAGGCGACGTGGCCGATCTTCTACGAGCTACAGGACAAGAACCTGACCATGTTCGCCCAGTACACGGCCGGACCTTGGGAGTACATCGGCACCCAGGGGGTCATACAAGGGACTTTCGAGACGCTGGGCTCGATCGCGCGCTTGCACTTCGACAACTCCCTCGTCGGTCGCATCCTGCTGACCGCCGGAATGGGGGGCATGGGGGGCAACCAGCCGCGCGCCATGAGCATGCATGGCGGGGTCTGCATCTGCGCCGATGTGGACGAGGAGATGATCGAGCGGCGAGTGCGCGCCGGATTTTGCGACACCACGGTCGGCTCGTTCCCGGAGGCGGCCGAGATGGCCCGCAAGGCGGCGGCCGACAGGCAGCCGCTGGGCGTGGCCGTGCTCGGCAACGCCGGCGACATCCTGCGCGAGGCCCGCGACAGCGGGTTCGTGCCCGACATCATCACCGACATGACGCCGGCTCACGATCCCTTCTCGTACATTCCCCTCGGCCACTCCGTCGCCGATGCCGCCGAGCTCAGGAAGCGCGACCGCGCGGCCTATCTCGCCAAGGCCCGCGAGTCCATGGTCACGCACCTGGAATTGATGAACGAGTTCCACGACCGCGGCGTCCGGGTCTTCGAGTACGGCAACAGCATCCGCAAGGAGGCCCGCGACGCCGGGATGCCGGAGTCCGAAGCCATGAAGATCCCGGGCTTCGTCGCCGCCTACATCCGGCCGTTGTTCTGCGAGGGGCGCGGGCCGTTCCGCTGGATGTGCCTCTCGGGCGACGCCGACGACCTCAGCAAGATCGACGATATGGTGCTGGAGCTGTTCGCCGACGACGACCTCGTGACCAAGTGGATTCGCCTGGCCAAGGAACACGTTCCCATCGAGGGGCTGCCGGCGCGGGTGTGCTATCTCGGCTACGGCCAGCGCAAGGCGTTCGGGCTGCGTGTGAACGAGATGGTCGCCGACCGCACGCTGCGGGCCCCGGTGGCCTTCTCGCGGGACAACCTGGATTCGGGCTCGATCGTCAATCCCACCTTCGAGTCGGAGAATATGAAGGACGGAAGCGACCTGATCTCCGATTGGCCCTATCTCAATGCCCTGCTCAACTGCGCCGCGATGGCCGACCTGGTGGCGATTCAGGCGAACTACTCGATGGGCGAGGCCGTCCATACCGGGGTGACGATGGTCGCCGACGGCTCCGAGGAGGCGGCGCTCAGGCTCGAGGCGTGCCTGACCACCGATCCCGGTATCGGGGTCGTGCGCCATGCTCAGGCCGGTTACGACACGGCGAAGGATATGGCGGAACGGCACGAGTTGCGCGTGCCGCTGTGGTGGAGCCCCGAAGCCACGTTCGGTCCGGATGATGCCTAGCCGTCCCGCCGCCGACCTGGTGGTGCGGGGCGCCCGCGAGCTCCTGTCCTGCGCGGCGGGCGCCGGCGACCTCGTGGGAAGGGTTCCCGACGGCATCGTCGCGGTGGCGGGCGAGCGGATACTCGCGGCGGGCTCGGCGAGCGACGTCGAGGGGGCGGTCACGCTCGACGGGGCCCGCGTAATCGATGCCGCTGGCGGTATCATCGCCCCCGGCTTCGTCGATTGCCACACTCACGTCGTGTTCGCGGGCTCGCGCGTCGAGGAGTACGCGGCGCGGGTGTCCGGCGCGAATCTCTCCGCGCTCGCGGCGCGCGGCATACCGAGCGGCATTATTGCGACCGTGGCATTGACCCGCGAGGCCGGGGCTGAAGACCTGGTCGGGAGCGCGGCGGCACGGCTCGAGGCCATGCTGCGTTCGGGCACCACGACGGTGGAGAGCAAGAGCGGCTACGGCCTCAGCGTCGACAGCGAGATCAAGATGCTGGAGGTCAACCGCCGCCTCGCGGAAATCCAGCCCATGGACGTCGTCAGCACCTTCCTCGGCGCCCACGAGTTCCCTCCCGAACGCGAACGCGACGCATACGTGGACGAGGTCATCGCCGAGATGATCCCCCGCGTCGCCGAGGCGGGTCTCGCGGAGTATTGCGATGTCTATTGCGATGACGGCTACTACGACATCGAGCAATCGCGGCGCATCCTCGAGGCCGGCGCGGCCGTCGGGCTCAAGCCCAAGATCCACACCGACGCCTACTCCCATATCGGCGGCTCGGTCCTTGCGGCCGAGCTTTCCGCGACCTCCGCCGATCACCTCAATCACACCACAGAGGAGGAGATGGAGGGCCTGGCGGCGGCCGGCGTCGTCGGCGTGGTGATGCCGGGGCTCGATTTCGCGGTCGCCCACGGGCGCCCGTTCGACGCTCGCGCCATGCTGGAGCGGGGCATGACGCTGGCGCTAGCCACCGACATCTGCCCCGGCTGCTGGCTCGAATCCATGCAGCTCGTGATCGCGCTCGCCTGCCGCCTCTACGCCTTCTCGCCGGCCGAGGCCTTGCGCGCGGCCACCTACGGCGCGGCGCTCGCCCTCGACCGCGGACACGAGATCGGCTCGTTGGAGCCCGGCAAACTGGCCGACATCGTCATCTTCGACGTGCCGCGTTACGAGGATCTGGCGTACCGCCTTGGCCGCAACTCGGCGGCGACTGTGATCAAGCGCGGCAGGGTGGTCGTCGAGAGCCGGTAGGACCGAACGTGGCGAGCGTCTATGAGATCGAGCACCTTCACCAGCCGGGCGGCTGGCTCTCTCCCGGCTACCTCGAAGTCGGGGACGACGGCATGATCGTCGCCGTGCACGAGGACCCGCCGACCGAGGCCGGCGCCGCGGCGCTCACCCGCCTCGCCGGTTACGGTGTTCCCGGCGCCGCCAACCTCCATTCCCACGCCTTCCAGCGGGCCCTGGCGGGATGGTCCGAGGTCGCGACCGAGGCGGGCGCGGACGACACCTTCTGGACCTGGCGCAAGGTGATGTACGACTTCGTCGCCCGGCTCGATCCCGACCATTACCAGGCGATCGCGACGCTGGTCTACATGGAGTTGCTGAAGCATGGCTTTACCGCCGTCGGCGAGTTCCACTACGTGCACCACGATCCGGACGGCGAGCCCTACGCCGACCCGGCGGAGATGAGCGAGCGGCTGATCGCCGCCGCCGATACCGCCGGGATCGCCATGACCGTTCTGCCGGTGATGTACGCCCATGCCGGCGTCGGCAAGTCGCCGGCGCCAGCGCAGAAGCGATACGTCCACACGGACCCGGACAGTTTCTTGGAGCTGGTGACCAAGGTGCGGACGCGCCTGAAGAGTCGCGCGGGTGGCGTCGCCGGCGTGGCTCTGCACAGCCTGCGCGCCGTTTCCGCCGACGAAATGGCGGCCGTGGTCGCCGGCGTCGCCGCGTTCGGTGCTGGCCTGCCGATACACATCCATGTCGCCGAACAGCCCGCCGAGGTCGACGAGTGCCTGGCCACTCTCGGTGCCCGGCCCATCGAATGGCTGCTCGCCAACGCCGAGGTCGATCGCCGCTGGACGCTGGTCCACGCCACCCATTGCGACGAGCGGGAACGCCGGGGCATGGCGGAAAGCGGGGCCGTGGTCGGTCTTTGTCCGGCCACCGAGGCGACACTCGGCGACGGCATCTTTCCGCTGGTCGCTTACCAGGGCGAGGAGGGCAGGTGGGGCGTCGGCACCGACAGCCATTACACCACGAGTGTCGCCGAGGAGCTCAGGGTGCTCGAGTACGGCCAGCGCCTCTCCCACGGGCGGCGAAACGTGCTGGCGGTGGCCGGAGACGAGACGACCGCGCACAGCGGGCGCCGGCTTTACGATCTGGCGTTGGCCGGGGGCAGCCAATCCCTGGCGCAGCCGATGGGCGCGTTGGCGCCGGGCCGGCGGGCGGACCTCGTCATGCTCGACGCGGACTCGCTGACGCTGCTCGCGCATACGCCCAAGACGGCGTTGGACGCCTGGATACTGTCGGGCACCAGCAACCCGGTTCGGGACGTCATGGTCGGCGGCCGATGGGTGGTGAGGGACGGTCGCCACGCGGGGGAAGGCGCCGTAGTCGCCACGTATAAGCGCGCGATGGCCGATCTTATGGCAGGCGCCTGAGCCGTCGAGACGTCGCCCACGCGGTCCACCACGCCATCCGTACCAGTCGCACCAATCCCGATCAGCGGGCAACGCTTCGTCATGGACCTCTTCCGCTTCACCCCGGGATCGACCCCGCTGTTGGTCAGCATGCCCCATCCCGGCACCTATCTGCCCGACGGGGTCGCCGAGCGCCTGACCGATGAGGCGCGTCTCATTCCTGACACCGACTGGCACCTGGAACGGCTCTACGACTTCGCCACCGGGCTCGGCGCCGGGGTGCTCGCCGCCACCCATTCGCGCTATGTCGTCGATCTCAACCGTCCGCCCGACGGCCGGCCCCTCTATCCCGGCGCCGACAACACCGCCCTCTGTCCCCTCGACCTCTTCGACGGCGGCCCCCTCTACCGGCCCGGCCAGGAGCCCGACGAGCCCGAGGTCGAGGCGCGGCTGGAGCGCTACTGGCACCCCTACCACGGGCGGCTCGCGGCCGAGCTGGCGAGCCTCAAGGAGAGGTTCGGGTGCGCGGTCCTGTTCGAGGCCCACTCCATACGCTCCCGCCTGCCCCGCTTGTTCGAGGGCCGGCTGCCCGACCTCAACCTCGGCACCGCCGGCGGCGCCAGCGCCGCGCCCGAGCTCGCGGCGCGCCTGTTCCGCCTCTGCGCCGAGGCGAGCGGTTATTCGAGCGTCCTCAACGGCCGCTTCACCGGCGGCTACACCACCCGTCATTACGGCCGTCCCCCTGACGGCATCCACGCCGTGCAGCTCGAGCTCGCCCAGGCTTCCTACATGGACGAGACCCCGCCCTTCGCCTTCGACGAGGGCCGCGCGGCGCACCTGCGGCCGCTCCTGCGCGCGCTATTGGAAGAGGCGCGCGACTGGGCGCTCGACGGCTAGCTCAGGCGCCGCCGCGCGTCACCCGCCCCCCCTTGACCACCGCCCGGCAGGGATTGGCGCCGAAGTGGTAGGCGAGCTCGGAGGGGTGCTGGATGTCCCAGAGCGCGAGATCGGCGACCTTGCCCACGGCCAAGGTTCCGTGGCTCTCGGCGAGGCCCAGGGCCCGAGCGGCGTGACGGGTCACCCCGGCGAGCGCCTCCTCGGGAGTGAGCCGGAACAGGGTGCAGCCCATGTTGAGCATCAACAGGAGCGAGAGTGCCGGGCTCGAGCCCGGATTGCTGTCGCTGGCCAGCGCCATCGCCACCCCGTGCTCGCGCATCGATTCGATGGGCGGCGCCTGGCTTTCGCGCAGGAAGTAGAAGGCGCCGGGCAACAGCACGGCGACGGTGCCGGCCTCGGCCAGGGCTGCGACGCCGGCGGCGGAGGTGTACTCCAAGTGGTCGGCCGACAGCGCCCGGTGGCGCGCCGCCAGCGCCGCGCCGCCGAGGTCCGAGAGCTGATCGGCGTGGAGCTTGACCGGGAGCCCGAGCCGCGCCGCCGCCTCGAACACCCGCTCGGTCTGGGCCGGCGTGAAGCCGATCGTCTCGCAGAAGGCATCGACGGCGTCGGCGAGCCCCTCATCGGCGACCGCGGGCAGCATCTCGTCGCAAACCAGGGCGATATAGCCGTCCGCATCACCCGCGTACTCGGGCGGGAGCGCGTGGGCGCCGAGGAAGGTGGTGCGCACCTCGACCGCATGGCTCGCCCCCAGCGCCCGGGCGGCGCGGAGCATCCGGGCTTCCGCCTTGAGCTCGAGGCCGTAGCCCGACTTGATCTCGATCGTCGTCACCCCTTCGCCAAGGAACGCTTCGAGGCGTCGCCCGGCGCCGGCCACCAGCTCGCTCTCCGACGCGGCGCGGGTGGCCTCGACGGTGGAGAGGATGCCGCCGCCGGCGCGGGCGATTTCCTCGTAGCTCGCTCCCGAGAGCCTGAGCTCGAACTCGCGCGCCCGGCTGCCGGCGTAGACCAGGTGGGTATGACAGTCGATGAGCCCTGGGGTGAACCAGCCACCGGCGCCCTCGTGCACGGTCTTGGCGCAGGCCTCCGGCGGCCGCGGCAGCTCGGCGCGCGGCCCGAGCCAGGCGATGGCGCCGTCGGCCACCGCCAGCGCCCCGTCCTCGACCGCCCCGTAGGGCGCACCGGGCTCCATGGTCGCCAGGTTGACGTCGATCCAGAGTTGGTCCCACATGGCGGCGCTTGTCTCGCTGCTCCCGGGGGAGTTTTAATCCCCTGGCACGAGGCGCGAAAGGGGGACCGGCGAAGGCGCGAAATGCAAGTGCTGTTCTGCGAGTGGGCGTTGCTGCCGGAGGGCTGGACCCGGGACGTGCGCCTCGACATCGCCGACGACGGGAACATCGCCGGACCACCCGGGGAGCGCCGCGGGCAGTCTGCCGCGCGCCGCCGGCCCGGTGATCCCGGGGATGCCCAACCTGCACTCCCAAGCCTTCCAGCGCGCCATGGCCGGGGCCGCCGAGCGCGGCGGCCCGGCGGGCGACAGCTTCTGGTCCTGGCGCGAGCTGATGTCGGACAACTTCCTTGCCAAGGTCTTCCTCATCTCAGACTTCCTGCCGACTTTCTCAAAGTTCGAGATCAGACCCAGGCTCGTCGCCCCTTGCCCCTCGTGCTACCGTTTCGGCTCAACAGTGAGAGCCATCCGGGAAATCCCGGTTTAGGCGGGATAGGATCTTCCATGCCAGGCGATGCCGAAGACAGGGCCGACCGGTCGTCGCGCGGGGCGCCGGTCCCCGACTACCGTTCCTTTGCCGCCGCGTTCCGGCTTGAGGACATCACCGGGCTGCTTGCTGGCGACCTGAAGACCGGGCTCAACGTCTGCCACGAGTGCTGCGACCGCTACGCCGACCCGGGCCGCGTCGCGCTCTATTGGGAGGGTGCCGACGGCAGCAGCTCAACGCACAGCTTCGCCGAGCTGCGGGACCGGGCGGCGCGCTTCGCCAACTTCCTATCGGCCCAGGGCGTGCAGCCGGGCGATCAGGTCGCCTGTATGCTGCCGCGGATCCCCGAGCTGTTCGTGGTCGCCCTCGGCGTATGGCGGGCGGGGGCCGTGTACGTCCCGCTTTTCACCGCCTTCGGCCCCAAGGCCATCGAGTACCGTCTGCAAAGGAGCGCCGCCCGCCTGGTCGTGACCGACGGCGTCAACCGACCCAAGCTGGACGATGTCGCGGACGCGCCGCCGGTGATGGTGGTGACGCGTCAGCCGGACGAAGCCGTCCGCCCGGGCGACGTCGATTTCGGCGAGGCGATCGCGGGCCAGTCACCGGACTTCACGCCGGTCATGCGGACTGCGGAGGATCCGTTCCTGCTCATGTTCACCTCCGGCACCGTCGGGAGCGCCAAGGGCGTCGCGATACCCCTGAAGGCGCTGCCGTCGTTCATCGTCTACATGAAGTACGGCATTGATCTGCGTCCCGAAGACCGGTTCTGGAACATGGCCGATCCGGGCTGGGCCTATGGGCTCTTCTACGCCGTCGTGGGGCCGCTGCTGCTGGGCAACGCGACCCACTTCTACGAGGGCGCCTTCACCGCCGAGAGCACCTATCGCATGCTCGACAAGCACGGGATCACTGTGTTGGCATCCGCGCCCACCGCCTACCGGCTGCTGATGGCTGCCGGTGACGAATTGGCCGACGCGTGCCGGAGCTGCCTGCGCGCCGCGTGCAGCGCCGGCGAGCCCCTCAACCCCGAAGCGATCCGCTGGGTCGAGGAGCATCTGGGGTGCCCCGTCTTCGACCAGTACGGCCAGACCGAGGTCGGCATGGTGGTGTGTAATCATCACGGCTTGCGCCACCCGGTGCGGCACGGTTCGATGGGCCTGCCGATGCCGGGCTTTCGCGTTGTCGTCCTGAACGACGGTTTCAAAGAGGTGGAGCCGGGGGAGTCCGGAAGGCTGGCCGTCGATACGACCCGGTCGCCGCTCTATGCCTTTCAAGGCTATCGGGAACAGAAGGAGCCGCTCGTCCACGGGCTCTATTACCTGACGGGCGACACGGCCGAGCTCGGCCAGGACGGCAGCCTGACCTTTCTGGGGCGGGCCGACGACATCATTCTCTCCGCCGGCTACCGGATCGGCCCGTTCGACGTCGAGAGCTGCCTGATTGAGCATCCGGCGGTCGCCGAATCGGCTGTGGTCGGCAAGCCGGACGCCGAACGCGGCCAGATCGTCGTAGCGTTCGTGGTGCTGCTGCCCGGCCACACCGGCTCGCCCGAGCTCGTGGACGAGTTGCAGCAGTTTGCCCGCAACCGCCTCTCGGCGCATTCCTACCCGCGTGAGGTGATGTTCGTGGACGAGCTGCCCAAGACGCCGAGCGGCAAGATACAGCGCTTCGTCCTGCGCCGGCGGGCAGCGGAGTAACGCCGGCCCGGGGACAGGTCCTGGATAGGGTGCCCGCTAAATTGCGTGGCTAAGATAGCTTCTTCCCCGCGACCGCCATGCCAAATCGCGACTGGTGGGGGCTTTATGGCCGGACCCTAAGGGCTTAGTACGTTCGCTTGGCGTGGAGCCCGGCATGGTGGTCGTCGACCTCTGCTGCGACGACGGTTATTTCACGGCACCGCTCTCGCGGATCGTCGTTAAATAGTTTGCTCCGGGTTAACTTCGGACCTTCGGCGGCACCGCTTGGCGGGTCCGCTCCCGGGGGAGAAGCCGACGAAATCGGGGGCAAAGCGGACGCGGCCGCTCGATGGTCGGCTCCCGGGGGTATAGCGGACCTACCCCGACCCTGGCCAGAACAGCCGCTTCTAGCCATGAGCAGACTCTGGCCGGTTGGGTTTTCGATCGCCAAATCGCCGTGACAAGGAGCGGCACCCGACCTACCGCGCCGGTTCACGACGGGAAGTGTGGTGCAAACGCCCTTCCTGCTACAATCGTTGGCAGGTGGTGGGAGCCATCGGCTAAGGATGTGTGGGGCCCGACGCAGTCATGACCGATATCGACCAGCTCCGGGCAGAGGCGGACAGAGGCAGCCCGGACTCGCAGTACCGGTTGGCCACGGCCTTATGGCATCATGAGCCGCAGCCTAATCATGGGCTTCCGTGTTAGACACGATATTGGAGTAAAGCAATGAAAATTGAAGGTGTATCCACACAACCCGATCCCTACGCTCCATACCTGCTATCGCAGGCGATCAAGTCTGGACCGTTTGTGTTCGTCTCCGGACAAGCCGGCTACGATGACAATGGGCAAATCGTTGAGGGCGGATTTGCTGCACAGGGTGAGCAGGCGTTTCAGAACCTGAACCGTGCCCTTACCGCTGCGGGTACTTCATTGGATAAAGTTGTGAAGGTCACAATCTTTGTCACTGACATGGGCGAATTTAGCTCCGTCGTCGATCTGCGCCGAAAGCACTTTTCGCTCCCTTATCCGGCAGACAGTATCGTCGAGATTAAGGCGCTATACACGCCAGAAGCAATGATTGAAATCGAAGCCATCGCACTTGTAGATGACTGAGCGGACTTAGTCGCCGAGCCGACGTATGACTTTGTCTTTCGCCACGCGATCTCTCCAACACGGCATGGTATCGGACCAACATAGCTCGGTAGTCAGTTGCCCGCCAATGTCCGCTCAAAAGCGGTCCTACGGCGGCACCGTTAGGAGGGTCCACACCTGGGGGGGAAGCGGAAGGAAAGGGTCGAAAAGCGGACGTTGCCGCTCGAAGTTCGGCTCAGGATGTTTCGCCAAAGGGCTCTCGGCACGGCCACCTCCACCGGTTAGAATGTGACGTACCGCGGTTGCTCGTGAGTTATCGTGAGAGCCCGCAAGTTGCCGGGCCAAAATCCGCACCACCGAGCGAACGCCTACTGGCGCACCCACTCCAGCACCACCGTGCCGATGCCGGCGGCCACGTTGAGGCCCTGTTGGCCTGAGATGCTCACGGGCTGTAGGGCGATCGAGTTGCCGCCGCCCACCAAGACGTTGGCGCCAAGACCGAGTCCCACGGTCACCTCGGCGGAAACCCCCCCGTACTTTCCCGTCAGAGCGCCGTGATCCAGGTCGGGCGTGGGGGCCACCACTACCCAAAGGATCACGCCGGCTTCGGTGTATCCGATGTCGACGCCGAACTTCTGGATCTTACCGCGGTAACGTTGGGGAGGTTGGCCGCTGTCCGGCGAGTAGATGCACTTGAGGTCCTTGGACGAACCAAAGATGAACCCAAATCCGCTCGCCACATTACAGGTGAGGACGCCAACTTTCACGCCGGCTGTCGACTGGGCTGCGGTAGTGCTCACGAAGATCGGAACGGCTGCGGCTAGCGCTGCGATGCTGATCACGGTCAGCAAAAAGGCTTTACGAAATCGACCAACCATAAGCTCCTCCTTGTCTTTGTCGCCAGGATCGCCGCTAATCTCCTCTGGGTGCGCTCCTCGGCCATCGAGAGCGTTCCCTCCCGGATGCGCGTGAAGGGTGGAATTCTAAGGCTGGCTGATGGGGGAGTCCATCGGGTCCGAACGGATGATGTGGGTCAGGAGCTGCCGAACCGGAGCATCGCCGGGATGGTCCGCTCCCTGAGGTGAAGCGG
>CBDUZE010000072.1:0-16814 GCA_965371625.1 uncultured Alphaproteobacteria bacterium | reverse complement strand
CGGCCGGCGGTGGCGCGCCGACGCCGCGCCCGCCGGCCCCGGGCTGAACGCCGCGGCCCCCCCTCAAGGTGCGAAATGGTCGCAGGCCCTGGCTTTTCATCGCCAAATCAGCCTGCTCGACAGCGGGCCACCGCCTATCGTGACAGCTTAAGGCCGAATTCGACGATCCCGCGCATCCCGTTCATGATGTCACGGCCGAAGTTAGCCTCCACTCTCGAAATGCGATATGCTGCCGGACGGTGGGGCAAGGAACGAAGGAATGACGGTGCCCGTCGGTCGATTGCTCGTCCCATGCAAGAAGGCAATCAAGCTGGCCTTGCTATTCGCCGTCCCGGACCTTTTGTTCCTTACTGCCCGGTACCTGATTAAACAAGGAAGATTTCCTAATCTCATTCGCCCTTCGGCTTTCTCGGAGAAAGTGCTTTGTAAGATGCTGTTTGACAGAAACGAACTATTGCCGATCATAGCGGACAAGCTATCGGTACGGGATTTCGTAAGGGCGCGCGTTGGTTCGGAGGTTCTGAAGACAATTTACGCGGTTTATGGCAGAGAGACGGAAATCCGCCTTGACGACCTACCGGACAGATTTGTTCTGAAGGCAAATCATGGCTCTGGCCTCAACTATTTCGTCGAATCCGATGCGGACAAGAATCCCGACACTATTGTCCGTTTGGTCCGCAAATGGCTGACAACAAACTATGGACGGCGCAACCGACAATGGGCGCACAAATCAATTCACCGAAAGGTATTTGCCGAGGAATATCTCGAGCCCGAGGGTAATGACCTCATCAACTACAAGTTTTTTTGTTTCGATGGGGAGCCCAGATACCTCAAAGTTCCGTTCGGACCTCCTTCAGGTCGCAGAAGCAGGTTTTTCGATCTAGACTGGAACACCTTCGAGGTTGTCGAGGGGCAGCCGAATTATCCACCGAATATGGTACCCCGTCCGGGATATCTCGCCGGGATGTTAGAAATTGCCAGACTGCTGAGCCGTGGCTTCGACTTCTTGCGAGTTGACCTCTACAACATTCGCAACAGAATTGTCTTTGGCGAGTTGACAAACTATCCCGCTGAAGCAAACCATAGATTTCTCCCGCGCGAGTACGATTACAGATTTGGTTCCTATTGGAAACCAGAGTCGATGACGTACTTACCCATCAACCGGATGATGATGGCGGGCGACGATCGCGCCGACCCTGCATGACCGCGCTGGTGCCAAAATCCGCCGTCGCCGGACAGGTATGGCCCGCCATTCCAGGGCGCGCGGCCGCCAAC
The DNA here is from genome assembly GCA_965371625.1 of uncultured Alphaproteobacteria bacterium. GTDB lineage: Bacteria > Pseudomonadota > Alphaproteobacteria > CBDUZE01 > CBDUZE01 > CBDUZE01. The sequence continues at coordinate 15,539 of CBDUZE010000072.1, read as the reverse complement.
CTGCTGGCCCTGATGTACCAGCTCGAGCAGAGCCAATGGTGGCCGCCCGAGAGGTTGCTCGAGCACCAGTTCCTCCAGCTCGGGAACGTGGTTCGCCACGCCTTCGAGACGGTGCCGTTCTATCGCCAGTGCCTGGAAGCCGCGGGGATCGGCGCCGCCGGCGAGCTCACACCCGAGGACTGGAGCCGCCTCCCCGTACTCACCCGCAAAGAGTTGCAACAGTCCTTCGATGGGTTGCTCAGCCGGCGCTGTCCCAAGGCCCACGGCAGGACCCATGAGATCACGTCCTCGGGCTCCACGGGCATGCCGGTCAAGGTGCTGAAAACAGACTTGGCGCAGCTCTTCTGGCGCGCCTTCACGCTTCGCGAGCACCTCTGGCAGCGCCGCGACGTGAGCAAGACATTGGCCGCCATCCGGGTCACGCACGCCTCCGCCGCCTACCCCGACGGCGTGCGCTCCGAGGTCTGGGGCAGCAGCACCGGCGACATCTTCGCCACCGGCCCCGGGGTAACGCTGGATATCTCCACCAGGATCCATGAACAGGCCGAATGGCTAGGGCGCCAGGAGGCCGCCTATCTCCTCACTCACCCCTCCAACCTGCGCGCCTTGGCGGAGTATTGCGGCGAGCGGGAGCTCAGGTTCCCCACCCTGCGGCAGGCCCTGAGTCTGGGCGAGGTGCTGACGCCCGAGGCCAGGGCGGCCTGCCGGGAGGCCTGGGACATCGAGGTGGCGGACACTTACAGCGCCCAGGAGATCGGCTACCTGGCCCTGCAGTGCCCCGACTGCGAATCCCTCCACGTTCAGGCCGAGGGCGTGCTGGTGGAGGTGCTCGACGAGCAAGGCCGGCCGTGCGCTCCCGGAGAGATCGGTACCGTGGTGGTGACCCCGTTGCACAACTTCGCCATGCCGCTGATCCGCTACGCCATAGGCGACTACGCGGAGGTCGGCGAGCCCTGCCCCTGCGGGCGCGGACTGCCGGTGCTGCGGCGCGTCATGGGCCGGGTTCGCAACATGATTCGGCTGCCCAACGGCGAGCGGCAGTGGCCGACCTTCCTGCGGGCGTTGCGGACGGCAGCCGATTTCAGCCAGGTTCAGGTGGTCCAGCGCAGCCTCGAGGAGCTGGAAATAAGACTGGTCGCGAAATCGCGCTTAAGCGAAGCCGACGAGGGCAAGATGAAGGAGCAACTGCGCGAGCTCTTTGGCTATCCCTTCCGGATCGCCGTCACCTACCACGACGAGATCCCCCGCTCGGCGGGCGGCAAGTTCGAGGACTTCCTCTCCGAGGTCGAGGGATAGAGCGGTTCCAGGTTACCTGGAATCGCTCTCAGGCCGCGCCGGCGCGGACCTTCGGGCCCGCCGGTCGCCCGGCGCGCCCGCCCCGGCGCGACCACCCTGGCGCGGACCCTCGGGTCCGCCGCCGTGAGCGATCAGGCGCCCGCGTCCTCCTCGTCCTCGAGCATCTCCTCGAGCACCTCGGCCAGGGCCTCCTCGACCGCCAGCTCAGGCGGCGGCGCCACCAGGTCCGGGCTCTCGGCGAGACCCGGGCTCTCGCCCGCGCCGCCATCCGGCTCGGGGTCGCCGACCGGCGTCTCATCGCCGTCCGTCGTCACCGCCGTGGCCTGGTCCGAGCCCCCATCGTCGCCCGCCACGGGCTCGGGGCTGTTCTCGCCATCGTCGGCATCGGCATCGGCCGGAGCGACCTCGAGGCCCCGCGCCAACGCCGAGACGATCTGCCCGAACGGCCGCGCGGCGAGGCTTGGATCGCTCTCCAGCAGGGCCCGCGCGCGCGCCGCCGGGGTCTCGCCCGAGCGCCCGGGGGCGGCGGTCGCCCCGCCCGCGCCTTCGATCTCGCCGTCGCCCTCCGCCTGGGCCGCGATGGTGGCGCCAAGGGTCGCGGATGAGAGCGGCGCGGTGTGCGGGTGCATCGTCTTGGCGACGCCCGAGACGCCGCCTTTCGGCGGGCCATCCTGGTACGGGCTGCCGTTTTGTGCGCCTGGCTGCGGGCGCAGCGCCTTTGCCTCGGCGACGACCGCCGGTGTGTCTCCCACGTGCATGCGTAATCCTCCGGGAATGAGCCGAATCGAGGCCAGAGGCTTGCGAGTTCCGTGCCATTTGCCGGCCTCCGACAAGCGCTTGAGACTCCACGCGAAATGTAGTGAGCGGGCGGCACGCGCCGGCTTTGGGCGCTCGAATCCGCGGCGCGGGCGGCAAGTTTTACCGGGTTCGAGGGGCCGACGGTGGCTCGATTGACAGGGCGGCGCCCGCAACCTCTACTGCGCCGACGCTCAAGCGACAGGCCATGGCCACCGATCCGTCACCCGCGCTTCGCATGCGCCGCCCGCGCCACGGCCGTCAGGGAGATTGCGCCCAAGCGCCGCCGGCGTGGTGGCGGTGCAAAGGTCCGGGGCCCTGATCGAGGCCCTCGCCCGGCGCCTCGGGCAGCGTTTCCGCTGGCTCGTGGTAGTGGCCTCGGTGGCGCTCATCCTCATCGGCCTCGGCGCCAACTACCTGGTGGTGGTGGGGCTCAAACCGATCGCCCTCGATTTCGGCTGGTCGCGGGCCTCGCTCGCCTTGGCCTATTCGCTGGCCATGGTGGGCATGGGCCTGGGCGGCATCCTGATCGGCTTCTGGTCGGACCGCGTGGGCATGGGGTTACCGGCCCTGGTGGGCGCCGCCATGACCAGTCTGGGCGCCGTGGTGGCGGGGCTGAGCCACAGCCTGTGGCTCTTTTACCTGGCCCACGCGCTGCTTATCGGGATGCTCGGCAACGGCGCCTTGTTCTCACCCCTGGTCGCCAACACCACGCGTTGGTTCGCCCACCGGCGCGGCCTCGCGCTGGGCCTGGTGATCAGCGGCCAGAGCCTGGCCGGCGCGGTGTGGCCGCCGATCTTCCGCTACGCCATCGACCAGGTGGGCTGGCGCGAGACCTTCATCGGCTACGGCCTCTTCGCGATCTGCGCCATGGTGCCGCTGAGCCTGCTGCTGTGGCCGCGGCCGCCCGAGCCGGCGCGCGCGGCGCCGCTGCCGGCGGGCGACAAGGGCCTCATCGCCGGCTTCCGCCCCAACCTGGTCCAGGCCATGCTGTGCCTCGCCATCGTCGGCTGCTGCGTGCCCATGGCCATGCCCATGGTGCACATCGTCGCCCACGCCAGCGATCTTGGGTTCTCGCCGGCGCGGGGTGCCGAGATGCTGTCGCTTCTGCTGGCCTCCTCGGCGCTGAGCCGGCTCGCCTTCGGCTGGTCGGCGGACCGCCTGGGCGGGCTCAGGACCCTGCTCGTGGCCTCGACCTGCCAGGTCAGCATCCTGGCGCTCTTCATCGTCGTCGACAGCCTGGCCGGCCTCTACCTGGTATCGGCGCTGTTCGGCGTCGGGCTCGGCGGCATCATCCCCGCCTACGCCATGATCGTGGGCGATTTGTTCCCGATGCGCGAGACCGGCTGGCGCGTCGCCACCGTCTACTTCTTCGCCACCATCGGCATGGGCTTGGGGAGCTGGCTCGCCGGCTTCCTCTTCGACCTCTCGGGCGGCTACCAGGTCGCCTTCGTCACCGGCGTCGCCTTCAACCTCGCCAACCTGGCGCTCGTCGCCACGCTTTTAACGCGCACCCCGCGCCCGCGCCGGGCGCTGGCCTGAGCGGCGGGCGCCCCCTCACCCTCCGCCCTTGGCCCTGGCAGCCTCGATCGCCCGCCACACCCGCTCGGGCGTCAGCGGCATGTCGAGGTGCTCGACGCCGAGCGGGCGGAGCGCGTCGAGCACCGCGGTGACCACCGCCGGCGGGGCGCCCACGGTGGCGAGCTCGCCGACCCCCTTGGCGCCCAGCGGGTTCGACTCCGTGGGCCAGGCCTTAAGCTCGACCTCGAAGGGCGGCAGGTCGTCGGCGCGGGGCAGGCCGTAATCGAGGAACGAGCCGGTGAGCAATTGGCCGCTCTCGGTGTCGTAGCGGCACTCCTCGAGCAGCGCCTGGCCTACTCCTTGAGCGATGGCGCCGTGCACCTGGCCGGCGACGATCATCGGGTTGACGAGGCGGCCGTAGTCGTCGACGGCGGTGAAGCGGGCGATGCGCACCGCCCCGGTCTCGGCCTCGACCTCGACCTCGCAGACCTGACAGCCGTAGGGATAGGTCGGGTCGGCGAGAGCGACGCGGCCCTCGCCGTCGAGCCGCTGGGGCAGCCCCTGAGGCCAGTCCTCGCCCGCCGCGGCCGCGGCCGCCGCCTCATAGAGGCCGATCGAGCGGTCGGTGCCGGCGATGGTGAAGCGGCCGCCCTCGTAGACGATGTCGGCGGCGGCGGCCTCGAGCAGATGGCCGGCGATTTGCCGGCCCTTGTCGATGGCCTGGTCGGCGGCCATCGTCAGCGCCACGCCCGAGGTCGACAGGGTGCCCGAGCCCCCCGAGCCCGCGCCTCTCGACAAGGCGTCGCTGTCGCCCTCGCTCACCCGCACCGCCTCGGGCCGCACCCCGAGCCGCTCGGCCACCACCTGGGCCAGCGTGGTCTGGTGGCCCTGGCCGGTCGACTGGGTGCCGGCGCGGGCGCTCACCGTGCCGCCCGCCTCGACCACGATCTCGGCCATGTCGTCGGGCATGCCGGCGGCGGCGTGGATGCAGCACACCAGGCCGATGCCACGCAAGCGCCCGCGCTCGGCCGAGCGCCGCCGGCGCTCGCCGAACCCCTGGTAGTCGCTGGCCGTCACCGCGCCCTCGAGGCTGCGCGCGAAGTCGCAGGCGTCGTAGGTCTGGGCGAAGGGGTTGCGGTAGGGCATGGCGGCGGCCGGCACCAGGTTGCGCCGGCGCAGCTCCACCGGGTCGAGCCCCAGCTCGCGCGCCGCCTTCTCGACCAGGCGCTCGGTGACGTAGATCGACTCCGGCTTGCCGGCGCCGCGGTAGGCCTCGACCGGCACCGTGTTGGTGAAGACGCCGCGCGAGCGCAGGTAGCCCGCGGGCACCCGGTAGGTGTTGGTGAACAGCTTGCTGACGCCGAGGGTGGGCGAGCTGAAGGCGTTGCCCGAGAGATAGGCGCCCAGGTTGGCCACCACCGAGGCGCGCAGACCCAGGAAGCGCCCCTCGCCGTTGAGCGCCAGCTCGGCCTCGGTGACGTGGTCGCGCGCCTGGCTGTCGCTCAGGAAGGCCTCGCCGCGCTCAGCGCTCCAGCGCACCGGGCGGGCCAGGCGCCGCGCCGCCCACAGCACCAGGGCCTGCTCGGGGTAGGGGAACATCTTCATGCCGAAGCCGCCGCCGACGTCGGGGGTGATGACGCGAAGGGCGTCACGCGGGATCAGCAGCACGTGCTCGCAGAGGATGTCGCGCAGCAGGTGCACCCCCTGGCTCGGGGTGTGGAGGGTGTAGCGGCCGCTGGCCTCGTCATATAGCCCGATCGCCGCCCGCGCCTCGATCGTGGCCGCGGCGATGCGGTTGATCTTGAGGCGCAGGCGGACCACGTGCGCCGCGGCGGCGAAGGCGGCCTCGGTCGCGGCCGCGTCTCCGGCCTCCCAGTCGAAGCACAGGTTATGGGGCGCCTCCTCCCAGACCTGGGCGGCACCGGGATCGAGCGCCGCCCCGGTGTCGCTGACCGAGGGCAAGGGGTCATAGTCGACCTCGACCTGCTCCGCGGCGTCACGGGCCGCGTGGGCGCTCTCGGCCACTACCAGCGCCACCGGGTCGCCGACGTGGCGCACCCGGTGTTGGGCCAGCGGCGGGTGGGGCGGTCGGAAGGGGGCGCTGCCGTCGCGGTTCGCGAGCGGGAACAGGCAGGGCAGCGAGCCGAGGCCGTCGGCGGCCCAGTCGGCGCCCGTGAGCACCGCCAGCACGCCGGGCGAGGCGGCGGCGGCGCGGCCGTCGATGGAGCGGATGCGGGCGTGGGCGTGGGGCGAGCGCACCACCTGGGCATGGGCCTGGTTGGGCAGCGAGAGGTCGTCGGTGAAGCGTCCGGCGCCGGTGAGAAAGCGGATGTCCTCGGTCCTCAGCACCCGCTCAGCCATCGCTTCCCCCCCTCGCCTCGGCTCGCCGGCCGGCCCGGTCCGGGCGCCACTCTAGAGCAAGCGCGAGGCCCGTGCCACGGCGCTTGACAGCGCCAGCGACGGGTTCTCTAGTGCCGGCACACTGCAAGCTTAGGGGCGGCCAGGCACCGGGAAGAGAGGGACCGAGCATGCGAAGCTATCAGGTCACGGCCTTCGGGGCGCCGCTCCAGGAATCCTTGAGCGAGACGCCTAAGCCCCAGGGCACCGAGGTGCTCGTGAAGGTGAGCGCCTGCGGCGTCTGCCACTCCGACGTCCACCTCTGGGAGGGCTATTTCGACCTCGGCGGCGGCAAGAAGGTCGACATGGCCCGCACCATGACGCTGCCCCACACCCCGGGCCACGAGATCGCCGGCGAGGTGGTGGCCCTGGGGCCCGAGGCCGAGGGGCCCGAGTTGGGTGCCCGCCGGGTCGCCTTTCCCTGGATCGGCTGCGGTACCTGCGCGCTCTGTGGCGGCGGCGACGAGCACCTCTGCATGAGGCCGAGGGCGCTCGGCATCGACGTCGCCGGCGGTTACGCCGACCACGTGCTGGTGCCCCACCCGCGCTACCTCTTGGACGCCGGCCCGGTGCCCGACGCGGGCGCCTGCACCCTGGCCTGCTCGGGGCTCACCGCCTTCAGCGCGCTCAACAAGGTCGAGGGGCTGGGGCCCTCCGACCCGCTGCTGATCATCGGCGCCGGCGGGGTCGGGCTGGCCGCCGTTCACCTCGCCAAGAACGTGCTCGGGGTCGCGCCGATCGTCGCCGACATCGACGCCGCGCGGCGCCAGGCGGCGCTCGACGCGGGCGCCGCCCAAGCCGTCGACCCGGCCCAGGAGGGCGCGGCGCGGAGCCTCGCCAAGGCCACCGGCGGCGTCGCCGCGGCGATCGACTTCGTCGGCGCCCCGCCCTCGGCCCAGTTCGGGCTCGACTGCTTGAGAAAGGGCGGCCGGGTGATCGTGGTCGGCCTCTTCGGCGGCGCCCTCACGCTGGCCCTGCCCTTGCTTCCCTTCCGCTCGATCTCGATCGGCGGCTCCTACGTCGGCAGCCTCGGCGAGATGGGCGAGCTGGTGGCGCTGGCGGCCAAGGGCGAGGCCCGGCCGGTGCCGGTCGAGACCCGCCCGCTGGAGCGCGCCCAAGCCTCGCTCGACGACCTGGTGGCGGGCCGGGTGGTGGGCCGGGTGGTGCTCACGCCGTGAAGTTCCGCGCCCCGGCGCGGCGATCCCAATCGGTGAAGTGACAAATCGATGAGCGAGAGCAGCAACCTCAGGAGCGGCGGCCAGATCCTCATCGAGGCGTTGAAGATCCACGGCGTCGACACCGTGTTCTGCGTCCCCGGCGAGAGCTACCTCGCGGCGCTCGACGCCTTCTACGACGCGCGCCGGCAGATCCGCCTGGTCAGCTGCCGCCACGAGAGCGGCGCCACCTTCATGGCCGAGGCCTACGGCAAGCTCACCGGCAGCCCCGGGATCGCCTTCGTGACCCGCGGCCCCGGCGCCTGCAACGCCAGCATCGGCCTCCACACCGGGCTCCAGGACTCGACGCCGATGGTCTTGTTCGTGGGCCAGGTGGGGCGCGGGATCAGCAGCCGCGAGGCGCTCCAGGAGGTCGACTTCCGCCACATGTACGGTCCCCTCGCCAAATGGGTGGCCCAGGTCGAGGACCCGGCGCGCATTCCTGAGATGGTGAGCCACGCCTTCCACCTCGCGGTCTCGGGCCGCCCCGGACCGGTGGTGCTGGCACTCCCTGAGGACATGCTGCGGGAACGCTCGGCCACCGCCGACGCCGGCCCCTACGCCCGCGTCCAGGCGAGCCCGGGGGCGGCCGATCTCGAGCGCCTGCGCGAGCTCCTGGCGGCGGCGCGGCGCCCCCTCATGGTGCTCGGCGGCGGCGCCTGGACGGCCCAGGCCACGGCCGATATCATGGCCTTCGCCGAGGCCAACGACCTGCCCACCGCCTGCTCGTTCCGCTGCCAGGACCGCTTCGACAACCATCACCGGAACTACATCGGCGATTTGGCGTTCGGCGCCAGCCCGGCGATCTTCAAGCGCGCCCGCGACGCCGATCTGGTGCTGGCGGCGGGGCCGCGGCTGGGCGAGGTCACCACCCAAGGCTACACCCTCATCGAGGCGCCGCGCCCCAGGCAGACGCTGATTCACGTTCACCCCGGCGCCGAGGAGCTGGGCCGCGTCTATCAGGCCGAGCTGATGATCAACGCCGGTCCGCCCCAGTTCGCCGCCGCGGCGCGGGCGCTCGAGCCGGTCGACGGCGCCGCCTGGGCGGCGTGGGCGCGCCAGGCCCGCGAGGACTATCTCGCCACCCTCGAGCCCGACCCCTGCCCCGGCGCCCTCGACATGGGCGTGGTGATGAAAGAGCTCGAGGCGCGGCTGCCCGCCGATTGCATCGTCGCCAACGACGGCGGCAACTTCTCGGGCTGGGCCCATCGCTTCCACCAGTTCTCGGTCTACCCGAGCCAGCTCGGGCCCACCAACGGCGCCATGGGCTACGGCCTGCCGGCGGCGATCGCCGCCAAGGTGACCTGCCCCGAGCGCCAGGTGATCTGCTTCTCGGGCGACGGCGGCTTCCTGATGACCGGCAATGAGCTGGCGACCGCCATGCAAGAGGGCCTCGCGCTGGTGGTGCTGGTGATCAACAACGGCCTCTACGGCACCATCCGCATGCACCAGGAGCGCGCCTACCCGGGGCGGGTCATCGCCTCGGACCTGGTCAACCCGGACTTCGCCGCCTACGCCGCCTCGTTCGGCGCTTATGGCGAGGTGGTCGAGCGCACCGCGGACTTCGCGCCGGCGCTGGAGCGCGCGCTGGGTGCGGGCCGGGCCGCGGTGCTCGACCTGCGCATCGACGCGGAAGCCATCACCACCCGCACCACCTTGAGCGCGCTGCGCGCGGCGGCCGAGGCGGCCAGGACCGCTTAGCCGGCAGCGCGGGACAGCTCCGCCCGATGGCCGACGATCCCCAAGGCGATCCCGCCAGGCCCGCGCTCCACCGCCTCACCGGGCGCTTCGCCGACCCCCATCTCGAGGCCCTCTACCGCGCCGCGCAACGCGCCCGCAACCTGCGCCAGACGCGCATTACCCTGGTCGTCGTCGTGGCGCTCAACAGCCTCTTCTCGGCCATCGATCCGCTCATCTTCGACGATCTCACGGCGGTGCTGTGGATCCATCTGGTCGCCGTCAACGGCGCGCTCCTGGTCCTGGCGGGGCTCAGCTACGCGGCCTACTTCCGCACCCGTTGGCCGGCGCTGCTGGCCTTGGCGGCGCTCGTCCTGATCGGCCTTTACGCCATCGCCAACTACATCGGCGGCGCGGCGCCGGCCTACTACGCCGGCGGCATGCTGGTGGTGGTGGGGATCTACGTGCTGCTCCCCTTCTACTTCGTCCACGGCACCGCGGTGGCCTGGTTCGCTTCCGCCCTGCACCTGGCCGGGGCGGCGGCGAGCCCCCAAGTCAGCCCCTCCGCTCTGACCCTGATCGTCATGCAGCTCGCCACCGCCAACCTCATCGGCATGTACGCGCTCTATCGGACCGAGCGCTTCCTGCGCCTCGACTTCGTCAACCTGCGCGCGATCAGCGAGGAGCGCGGGCGCTATCGCGAGCTCCTGGTGCGCATCCTGCCGCGCGCCATCGCCGAGCGTCTGCAGCGCGGCGAGCGCACCATCGCCGACCTCTTTCAAGACTCGACCGTGCTCTTCGCCGACATCGTCGGCTTCACCGCGATCTCGGCGCGCCACCCGCCCGGCGCGGTGGTCGAGTTCCTCAACCGCGTCTTTGCCGCCTTCGACACCCTCGTCGAGCGCCACGGGCTCGAGAAGATCAAGACCATCGGCGATTCCTACATGGTGGCCGGGGGCCTCTCGGGGGAGGGCGTGGGGGGCGGGGAGGGCGGCGATCACCGCGAGGCGATGGCGTGCCTCGCCCTCGACATGCGCGCCGCGGTGGCCCGGATTCGCAGCCCCGACGGCGCCCCGGTCGAGCTCCGCATCGGCCTCCATTCAGGCCCCCTGGTGGCCGGCGTGATCGGCGACAGCCGCTTCCTCTATGACCTCTGGGGCGACACCGTCAACACCGCGAGCCGCATGGAGGCGCTCGGCGCGCCCGGCACCATCCAGGTCACCGCGGAGCTTCGCGAGCGGCTCAAGGATCGCTTCGCCTTCGCCCCCAAGGGCGAGGTCGAGGTCAAGGGCAAGGGCGCCATGGCGATCTGGGAGCTCACCGGGAGCGCCGCCGCCGAGACCGGCTAGGATGACCGCGATCGAGCAAGGAGGACACCAGCATGCCTGAAGCCGCGCCCACCGCCGAGGCCAAGGGCTACGACGTCTCGGCGCAAAACCTCAAGCTGCTGGCCGGGAAGCTGGTCGAGCTCCTGCGCATCCGCACCCTGCCCATCGGCATGAAGCTCTACCGCGACAGGGGCGAGATGATGAAGGTCGAGAAGATCCGCACCCCCACGCCCGACTTCCACTTCACCACCTGCCAACTGGTGACCCAGGCGCGCACGGCCGGCTTTACCTTGGGCATCACCCTCGACAACCTGCGCGGGGGCGGCAACTGCGGTGCCGTCATCGGCCTCGAGAAGCCGGGCTCGGATACCCTCTCGGGCAAGCAGATGGCGGGCGTGTGGTTCGAGAACCGGGCCGCGGCCAAGGCCCATCAGCAGGGCATGACCCGGGTCGAGCCCGGGTTCGCTGGGATTTGCGCCTCGCCCTTGCGCGCCGCCCGCCTCGACCCGCCGGACATCGTGCTCCTCTACGCCACCCCGGCGCAGACCATCCTCTTCGTCAACGGCCTGCAGTGGAAGCGCTACAAGCGCTACGACATGACCATCACCGGGGAGAGCGCCTGCGCCGATTCCTGGGGCCGGGCGCTGGCCAGCCGCGAGACCAGCATCTCGATCCCCTGCTACGCCGAGCGCCGCTACGGCGGCGTCGCCGAGGACGAGCTCCTGCTCGCGCTGCCGCCCGACGAGTTCGCCCGCGGCATCGAGGGCCTGGAGGGCCTGGGCCGCGTCGGCCTGCGCTACCCCATCCCGCCCTACGGCGCCCACATGGACCCGGCCATGGGCCTGGCCGCGAGCTATCCCAGCGGCGGGGCTAGCGCCGCCAAGGGGCCCAAGGCGAGGACGGACTGACCGCGCCCGAGACCGCAGGCTCGGGCCCGCCATTCCTTGGCACCAGGGAGGATGAGTGATGGGCGCAATGATCACCTTTGATTGTCCCGGCGGGGGCAGCGCGTCGGGCTACCTGGCCGAGGTCGCCGGCGCGCCGGCCGGTGTCGTCGTGATCCAGGAATGGTGGGGCCTCAACGATCAGATTCGGGGCCTCACCGATCGTTTGGCGGCGGCCGGGTTCGCCGCGCTGGCGCCCGACCTCTACGACGGCCGCGTGACCACCGAAGCCGACGAGGCCAATCATCTGATGACCGGGCTCGACTGGGTGGGGGCGACCGAGGTCGAGGTGCGCGGCGCCCTCCAACACCTCAAGGCCTCTCATGACAAGGCGGCGGTGATGGGCTTTTGCATGGGTGGGGCGCTGACCTTGATCGCCGGGGTCAAGCTTGGCGAATGCGACGCCGGGGTGTGCTACTACGGCATCCCGCCGCTCGATCAGGCCGATCCGGCCCGGATGTGCGTCCCCTTCCAGGGCCATTTCGCCAATCAGGACGATTGGTGTACCCCGGCCGCGGTGGATGCCCTGGCGACGGCGCTCGCCAAAGCCGAGGTCGTGCACGAGATCCACCGCTACGACGCCCAGCATGCCTTCTTCAACGAGACCGTCGCGGCCTACGACGAAGCCGCGGCGGCGCAGTCCTGGGAGCGCACCCTCGCCTTCCTCCGCGCCCATCTTTAAGAAGCGCTCGGCCGCCGGATTGGAGCCTCAGGCCGCGGACTTGTCCGCGAAGGCGGCGGAGAAGCGGGGCGCCACCTCGGCCGCGAGGGGGCTCAGTATCTGGTGGTGGACGGGGCGCGGGATGCCCACCGTGGCGGCGTGGATGACGAAGCGGTTGAAGCCCAGCGCGATGTAAGCCTCGAGCCCGGCGTCGGGCGTGCCGGGCGCCCTCACCGGCGCCACCGCGAAGTCGAAGCGGATGTCTTCGGGCGCGCTCATGCCAACCCCCCCGTCGCGCTAGGCTTGGAGTATCGTTGGCCGGCTTCTCGCCTGTCAACGCGGCGGCCGGGCAGCCGGAGGAAGGAGAGCGAGATGGCGAAGCTCGACGGCAAGGTGGCGCTGATCACGGGCTCGGGCCGCGGCATCGGCCGCGAGATCGCGCTCAAGCTCGGCGCCGAGGGCGCCCGCCTGGTGGTCAACGACATCGACCCCGGACCGGCCGCCGAGGTCGCCGAGGCGGCGCGGGCGCTGGGGACCGAGACCGAGGTGGTGGCCGGCGACGTCGCCGCGCCCGACTTCGGAGAGCGCTTCATCGGCGCCGCGCTCGAGCGCTTCGGGCGCCTCGACATCATCGTCAACAACGCCGGCTACATCTGGAACACCACCATCCAGAAGACCAGCGACGAGCAGTGGTACGCGATGATGGACGTCCACGCCACCGCCCCCTTCCGCATATTGAGGGCGGCGAGCGACTACATCCGCGGCGCCGCCAAGCTGGAGCAGGCGCGGGGCGCGGCGGTGTGCCGCAAGGTGGTGAACGTGTCCTCGGTCTCGGGCCTCTACGGCGCCGCCACCCAGCTCGCCTACGCCTCGGCCAAGACCGCGCTGATCGGCCTCACCCGCACGCTGTGCAAGGAGTGGGGGCGCTACAACGTGACCGTCAACTGCGTCGCCTTCGGCCACGTCGAGACCCGGCTCACGCGCACCCTCGAGGACGGCCCGGCCACGATCGAGGTCGGCGGGCGCGAGCACAAGGTGGGGCTCGAGCCCGAGACCGCCGAGCTGCTCCGCCGCCTCACCCCGCTGGGGCGCGCCGGCACCACGGAGGAGGCGGCGGGCGCGGTCTACCTCTTCTGCATCCCTGAGTCCGACTACGTCTCGGGCCAGATCCTGATCTGCGCCGGCGGCCTCACGCTGTAGAGCGATTCCAGGTTGCCTGGAATCGCTCGCAGGCCGCGACCGCGGCCCGCCGGTCCTCCGGCGCGCCCGCGCAGGCGCGGACCCTTGGGTCCGCTGCCGTGAGCGACAAAACTCTAGCCCGGCTCAGCCCTTCTCGCCGCCGCCGAAGTGCTCGCGCTCGAAGGTCCAGGCGGTGGCGAAGCCGAACACCAGCCCCCAGAAGGCGGCGCCGACGCCGGCGATGGTGAGGTCGGAGACCGTGACCAGGAAGGCGATCAGGGCGCTTAAGGGAAAGCCCTGGCTGAAGGCGGCGGTGAAGGCGGTCTGCAGCACCCTGAGCATGGCGAGGCCGCCGAGGATGGCGATGAAGGCGGTGGGGAGGCTGAGCGCGAAGCCGATGGCGAGCGGCGAGAAGAGGCCGAAGAGCAGCATCAGCACCCCGAACACCACGCCGCCCGCGTAGCGCCGCTCGGGCTCGCCCGAGCTGTTGAGGATGGCGTTGGCGGGGCCGGTGACGCAGGCCGGCACCGCGCCCACGGCGGCGAAGCCGAGGGTGGCGACGCCGCAGGCGAAGGTGAGCACGTTGACGGGCGGCTCGTAGCCGGCGGCGCGCAGCACCGTGAAGCCCTGGGCGTTCTGGATCGCCACCACCGTCAGCGTGAGCGGGATCACCAGCTCGATCATGGCCCGGGGCGAGAAGCTGGGGGCGTAGAAGATGGGCCGCACCAGCGCCACTCCCGCCGCGCTCTCGGGCGTGAACTGGCCACTCACAACCACCACGAGGAAGCCGGCGACGAGCGCCCCCAGCACCGGCGGAAAGACCCGCATGAGCGCCGGCATCAGCGAGAGGCCGACGAAGGCGGTCACGGTCGCGAGCGAGACCCAGAAGACCTCGTGGAAGGCGCCGATGATGCCGAGGCCGAAGGGCAGGAAGACCCCCGCCACCATGCCCATGACGATGGGCAGCGGGATCGCCGCCATGATCCGCCCGACGAGGCCGGTGGCGCCGAGCACCGCGATGAGCACGCCCGAGGCGAGGTAGGCGCCGATGATCTCAGGAAAGCTCAGGTGATCGAAGGCGGGGATCAGCAGCACCGTGCCGGGAATCGTCCAGGCCATCGCCATGGGCTGGCGGTAGAGGATGCTGAAGAGGATGCTGATGACGCCGCCGAGGCCATAGGCGCCGAATACCCACGAGCTGATGTCGGCGCCCGAGAGGCCGCCGTCGGTGGCCACCGCGAGCAGGATGGCGAGCGGGCCGGTGGCCGCGAAGAGAAAGGCGACGAGCCCGTTGGCGAGGCCGTGGCGGTCGACGCTCAGCGCCACTTCGGGAAGGCGCGGCGGCGGGGCGGAGGGTCGCTCGAAGGTCATGCGAAGGGTGGCTTGAGAGGGAGTTCGACGGCGGCGGCGCTCCCGGAAGGCGCGGGAGCGGGCAGGAGGCGCGGCCATTCTGGTCGCCACGCGGCGCCGGCGCAACACCTCGCGGTGGATTGGACCGAACCCTCGGAAGGCCGCCTCAGGCGTGCTTGAGGGCCCGCTCGAGCGCCGCCAGCGTCGCCTTGAGATCCACTCGCCGGGCCCCACCTCCCCGACCACGACCGGTCGGCGTCAGGTTAGCCGCCGACCACCGCACCCGCCCCCTGCAGCGCCAGGAAAATCGCCGCCACCGCACTGGATATGGGGAAAACTCGCGGCCGCGAGTTCTCGCACCTACCCACCGTGCAACAACAACAGCCCTTTCATTACGAACTCCGATGGTCGACCCGGAGCCGTCATCGGCACCTGATTGAAGACGGTACAGGAACGATCGAGGAATCTACCTGACGCCCGACCGTGACTTCGCTAATATTCGGTCAGCCAAATCCAAGGAGGCGGTCATGACCAAATCCATAATGGACTTCGTTGCCGAAGCGAAAGCAATGGTTCCATCAATCAGCCCAGAAGAGCTCAAGAGCATATTGGGGCAAGACAAGGTCTTAGTAGTTGACGTACGCGATGCCCCGGAACTGACCGATACGGGAAAGGTCCAAGGTGCGCTCAATGTGTCCCGGGGGATGCTGGAGTTTCGGGCAGACGAGACAACACCATACTACAACGAGGCGTTTTCCAAGGATAAGACCGTAGTTCTCTATTGCGCCTCCGGTGGGCGATCTGCCCTCGGGGGAAAGGCTCTGATGGAACTAGGGTATCAAGACGTAAGGAACCTTGGCGCGTTCCAGGATTGGGTTGAAGCCGGCGGTGCGATCGAGAAGCTATAACGACTGTTCCCAGTCGACACCATCAATATTGTCGTTTCGACCGGCTGCAATCCGAATTGTCGGATTCTGCACTCGATGTCCTGATATCGCCTCTTGGTTATGAGCGATAGTTCGGGCCTGGTCGCCGGCATGACCGCTCTATCCCGGAGAGCCGGCATTCGAGCCTAAGGTCCGCTTTGCTCCCCGATTTCGTCTGCTTCTCCCCCCCGGAAGCGCCGCCGTTGGTCCGCTGCCGACCCGAATTTTCACACAGCCTGAACCCTGAGCTG
>CBDUZE010000071.1:0-16834 GCA_965371625.1 uncultured Alphaproteobacteria bacterium | reverse complement strand
GGCGTGGTGTGGCGGTGGCGCATGAGGTAGCGGATCAGGCCGCGGTCCTCGCTCACCCGTCGCGTGCCGCGGCCGTAGGAGACCCGCGCCGCCTGGACCACGGCGCCATCGTCGCCCATGTAGTCGACGACGCGGATGAAGCCGTGGTCGAGCACCGGGATGGCCTGATAGAGGATCTCCTCGAGCTGGGGCGCGCAAGCGCGCCGGGTGGGCTCGCTCTCGGCCCGCTGGGCCTCGATCTCGCGCTGCTGCTCGGACGTGACCGACACTTCGGGTCCCTCTCCCGCCCCCTCTCCCGCGTTCCCGGCATGTTAGCCGCTTGGCCGCCGGGCCGCCAGCGAGGGCTGCGGCAGGGCTTTCAATTTTGCCGCGAATCGCCTATATTAGGGGGGCTGGGCAACCAGCTATGGCGATAAACGCCGCATGGAATAAGCGTAGCGGACCCGGGGGCGGTACCCGGCGCCTCCACCACAAGCGCGCAAGGGCGGGCAGGACCAAGCAAGGTTTGAGCCGGCGCGCTTCTGATGGGGGCGAAATAGGATCGACGCGCGTGGTAAAGGTGTGGTCTTCGCCCGGTATGATTCCGCCGTTATCGGGTCACACTCACAAGTGCCAATGATAACGAACTGGCGCTCGCTGCTTAGACATAAGTAAGCGCGGCTCGGGGGGCGCCGGGCAACAGAAGCCCCCCACTCTCCCCAGAATCGCCTTACGAAGCCTGGGCCGCGGCAGCGCGTAGCTCGGCGCCGGCCTGGCGCATCACTTGGAAGCCGCTCGAGAGCGCAAGCGCGGCAATCAAGGCGCCCACGGCAAGGTCGGGCCAGCCGCTGCCGGTGACGGCGACGCCGGCCGCGGCACCCAGCACCGCCAGGTTGGCGATGGCGTCGTTGCGCGTACACAGCCACACCGAGCGGCGGTTGCTGTCGCCGGCGCGATGGCGGAACAGGAGCAGCGCGCAAAACAGATTGGTGGCCAGCGCCAGCACCCCGACCGAGCCCATGAGCCCCGCCGCGGGCAGGGTGAGCGCCATCATGCGGTAGACGCCGCTGCCCACGACGCCGAGGCCGAACAGGGTCATGGCGCCGCCCTTGAGGAGCGCCGCCGAGGCGCGCCAGTGGATCGAGCGCCCCAGCACGAAGAGGGTGATGGCGTAGGTGGCGGCGTCGCCCAGGAAGTCGAGCGCGTCGGCCTGCAGCGACAGCGAGCCGGCGATCAGCCCGGCCACGCCCTCGACCACGAACATCGTCGCGTTGAGGCCCAGCACCAGCCACAGCACCCGGCGGTAGGGGCTGTGGGGGTCCGGGGCGGGGCCCGCCTCGCGGCACGCGTCCATCTAACCGAGCTCCCCGGGGCCCGCCGGCGGCGGCGCGATCTCGGCGACGTGGGCCACCATGTCGACCAGAACGTGGCGCACGTGATCGTCGGCGACGGCGTAGAACACCTGCTTGCCGCGGCGCTCGGCGCGCACCAGGCGGGCCGCCCGCAAAAGCCTCAGGTGGTGGCTCACCAGCGAGGGCGAGAGCCCGCGCGCGGCCGCCAGCGCCCCCACCGCCACCGGCCCCTCGAGACAGGCGAGCAGGATGCCGAGACGGCTGCCGTCCCCCATCAGGTGGAAGATCTCGGCGAGCTCGGCGGTATCGACGGTAGGGGCCTCGGCCAGCGCGGAGTCGGAGCTCATCGGACCATTTGTTAACAACATATGAACAAGTGTTCATATGATAATGCGGAACCGGCCCGCGGTCAAGCGGCGGGCGCGGCCGGGGGGGGGGGCTCGGCTCGGGCGCGGGCCTGGGCGGCGGAGCGGAGCGGTGCGTGGAGCGGAGCCGGCCACGGCCGGCGGGCGCGGCCCTCAGAGCCCGTCGGCGGGGCCGCCGTCGCGCTCGGCCACGCCGGCCTCGCCGAAGCTCGCCATGCCGTTGTGCGCCGCCACCGCGGCCTTGACCACGCCGGCCGCGAGCACCGCCCCGCTGGCCTCGCCGAGGCGCATGCCGAGGTCGAGGATCGGCGTCAGCCCGAGCTTCGAGAGCAAGCGCCGATGGGCGGGCTCGGCCGAGAGGTGGCCGGCGAGGCAGTGGTCGAGCGCCCCCGGCGTCATCGCATGGAGCACCGCCGCCGCCGCGCCCACCACGTAGCCGTCGAGCACCGTGGGCACCCGCGCCAGGCGGGCGCCGAGGATGGCGCCGACGATGGCCGCGATCTCGCGCCCGCCGAGACGGCGCAGCACCTCGAGGGGGTCGGGGAGGGGACCCCCGAGGGCCTCGCGGTGGCGCTCCAGCGCCCGTTCCACCACCGCGGTCTTGCGCTCGATCCCGGCACCATCGACCCCGGTGCCGGGACCGACCCAGTCCCGGGCCTGGCCGCCGAGGAGCGCGTGGCACAGCGCGGCGGACGCGGTGGTGTTGGCGATGCCCATGTCGCCGGGGCACAACAGGTCGACCCCGGCCGAGACCCGCGACATGCCGAGGGTGACCGCCTCGAGACACTCGTCCTCGTCCATCGCCGGGGCTTCGGTGAAGTCCCGGGTGGGGCGATCGAGGGCCAACTCGTGGACCTCGAACTCGGCGCCGACGGCGCGGCTGAGCTGGTTGACGGCGGCCCCGCCGGCGCGGAAGTTGGCCACCATCTGGGCCGTGACCTCGGCCGGATAGGCCGATACCGCTTGCGCCGCGACGCCGTGGTTGGCGGCGAAGACGGTGACCAGGATGTGCTCGGCGCGGGGCGGATGGCGCCCCTGCCAGGCCGACATCCAGGCGGCGATGTCCTCGAGCCGGCCCAGCGCGCCGGCCGGCTTGGTGAGCACGGCGTCGCGCTCGCGCGCCCGGCGCTCCGCCTCGCGGTCGGCCTGGGGAAGCTCGCGCACCAGCCGGCGCAGATCGTCGAACGAGCCCGCAATGGGGTGGTCCATGGTCGGCTCCCGAGTCGGCGCCCGAATTGGCGCCCCCTGTAGTGCCCGAATTGGCGCCCGAATTGGCGCCCTCTGTGGCACGCCACGGTTTGGCGCCCGCGCGCGACTGTCCTATAACGGGGGCGCCATTGCCACTAGAAATCGGCGGGCCAGGATCGAGGCCCAGGAGCGCGGGATGGCGGCATCGGAGGGCGGCGCGGGAGACGGCGCGGGGGGCGGCTGGGGCGATGACCTCAGGGTCGCGACGCTCTTCCTCACCCGCCTGCCGCTCGCCGCCGCCGGCGCGCCGGCGGCGGGGCGGCTGGCCGGCGCGGCGCGCGCCTTCCCGGTGGTGGGGGCGGGCCTCGGCTTCGCCGCCGGTCTGGTCTACGTCATCGCCCACGGCCTGGGGTTGCCGCCCGGGCTGGCGGCGCTGGCGGCACTGGCGGCGCTGGTGCTGCTCACCGGGGCGCTCCACGAGGACGCCCTCGCCGACCTCGCCGACGGCCTCGGGGGGGGGAGCGGACGCGACGACAAGCTCGAGATCATGCGCGACAGCCGCCTCGGGAGCTACGGCGCCGTCGCCCTGGTGCTGGCGCTGCTGGCCCGCCTCGGTGCCATCGCCGCGATCGCCGAGCCGGGGGCGGTGATGGCGGCGCTGATCGCGGCGAGCGCGGCCTCGCGCGCCGCCATGGTGGGCATGATGCACAGGCTCGAGCCGGCGCGCCGCGACGGCCAGGGCGCCGCCGCCGGCCGGCCCGATGACCCTGGCCTCTACACGGCGCTGGCCATCGCCGTGGTGGTGGCGCTGGTGCTCGTCGGCCTCGCCGCCGGCCTCGCCGCGCTGATCGCCGCCGGCCTCGCCACCGCCGCCATCGGAGCCCTGGCCCGGCGCCAGATCGGCGGCACCACCGGCGACGTTCTGGGCGCCGGCCAGCAGGCGGCCGAAGTGCTGTTCCTGTTCGCCGTCGTGGCGCTCTCGTAAAGGTACGCTGCAGTCCTGGTCGGGCGCCGTCGTGGTTGTCGACGCCCTCGGGCCCGCCTATACTCCCCGCCACGCCTCACGTAGAGTTGAGGCAAGGGATGAAGTCGCTGGGCCGCGCCGGCGCAGGCGCGTGGGTGCCCGGCGCCTTAAGCTCAAGGAAGGATCGAGAATGGTGAAGACGATTGCCGCGCAAAGCCACGGAATCGACGATCAGCAGGCCGTGACGCGAACCGCGGTGGTCCTGCCGGCGGTCCTGGCGGCCCTGCTCGGGCTCTTCATCGTCTATGGCGTCGGCATCGCCCAGCCCGACCTCATCCACAACGCGGCCCACGATACGCGCCACGCCCTCGCCTTCCCCTGCCACTAGGTCCCACCCCGAGGCCGGCGGGCCGCCGTGTTCAGGCCGATCGTCTTCAGCGCCCTGCTGGCGGGGCTGATCGCCGGCGTCTTGATCTCGGGCCTGCAAGCGCTCGAGGTGGCGCCGCTGATTCTCGAGGCCGAGACCTACGAGGTCGCCGCCCAGGCGCATGACGCCGGGGCCGGCGCGGGCGCGGAGGCCGAGCAGCTCGAGGCCTGGGCCCCGGCCGAGGGTCTCGAGCGCGGCGCCTTCACCCTGCTTGCCAACGTCCTCGCGGCGGTCGGCTTCGGCCTCCTGATCACCGCCGGCTTCGCGCTCAAGGGCGGCGTCGACTGGCGCAAGGGGCTGTTGTGGGGCCTGGGCGGCTACGCCGCCGTGCACCTGGCGCCGGCCCTCGGATTGCCGCCCGAGGTGCCGGGCGCGATGGCCGCCGAGCTGGTCGCGCGCGAGGGCTGGTGGCTGCTCACCGTGACCCTCACCGCGGCCGGGCTGGCGCTCCTCGCCTTCGCGCCGCGGCTCATCTGGAAGGGCGCCGGCATCGTCCTCATCGTCGTCCCCCACGTCATCGGCGCGCCCCACCCCGAGGCCTACGGCGGCCAGGTGCCGGCCGAGCTCGCCGCCGCCTTCGTCGCCGCGACGCTGGTCACCAACGCCGTCTTTTGGCTGGTGCTGGGGGGCGCCGCGGGCTTCTTCTTCCAGCGCCTGGCGCGAGCCTGAAGCGCCGCCCCGCCTCACCGCCCGGTGCGGTCGATGAGGTGCACGAACGAGCCCGTCACACTGCCGCGCGTCGCGCCCACGGTCCCGAGATCGGCGCCGATGGCGTCGCGACAGGCGAACAGCGGCGCCTCGTCACCCTCCTCGAGCACCGTGGCGTAGTGGAACTCGTGGCCCTTGAAGACGCTGCCGGCTGCACCCAGGGGGCCCGAGTGAACGAGCCGCGCCTCGCGGTAGCCGAGGTGGAGGCGGCGCTCGGCGAACGAGGTCTCGAGCGGCAGCAGCCCGGCCATGGCGTGGCGCCGGCGCTTTGAGTCGGTGAGGCCCGCGCCCAGCACCATGTAACCGCCGCACTCGCCATAGAGCCGCGCCCCCGCCGCCGCCCTCTCACGGAGGCCGCCGAGGAAGCGCTGGTTGGCCGCGAGGCGCTCCGCGTGCAGCTCGGGGTAGCCGCCCGGGAGGTAGACCGCGTCGGCGTCGCGCTGCGGCGCCTGGTCGGCGAGCGGCGAGAAGGCGCGCACCTCGACGCCGGCCCGCCGCCAGCCCTCGATCACGTTCTCATAGGCGAAGGCGAAGGCCTCGTCGCGCGCCACCGCGATGCGCTGCCCGAGCGGCGGCAGCGGGGGCTCGGCATCGGGCGGCGCCGGCTCGATCGACGCCGGGCGGGCCAGGGCGCGGATCGCGTCGACGTCGGCGTGCTCGCCCAGCGCCGCCGCCGCCGCCTCGAGAAAGACCTCGAGCGCCGGGTGCTCGCCCGCCTGCACCAGCCCGAGGTGGCGTTCGGGCAAGGCCAGCGCCTCGAGCCGGGGCAGGCAGCCGACCACCGGCACGTCGAGATCGGCGCAGGCGCGGCGCAGGATACGCTCGTGGCCGGCGCCGCCGATGCGGTTGAAGAGTACGCCGGCGATGGCGGTGTCGTCGCGGTGGCTCATGAAGCCCCGCACCACCGCCGCGGCGGAAGCCGCCTGGCCCCAGGCGTCGATCACCAGCAGCACCGGCCAGCCGGTCAGCGCCGAGAGGTCGGCGGTCGAGCCGGTGTCGTCGGCGGCGCCGTCAAACAGGCCCATCACGCCCTCGCCGATCACCAGCTCGGCGTCCTCGCTCACCGTCCGCACCAGGGCCGCGAGCGTCGCCGGCCGCATCGCCCAGGGATCGAGGTTGTGACACGGCCGGCCGCTGGCGGCGCGGTGAAAGGCGGGATCGATGTAGTCGGGGCCGACCTTGAACGACGACACCGCGGTGCCGCGGCCGCGCAGATGACGCAGGAGGCCGAGCGTCACCGTGGTCTTGCCGCTGCCCGAGCCGGGCGCGGCGACGACCAGCCCGAGCGCCATCGCCTCAGCCGGCGTCGCGGCTCGAGCGCGTGCCCAGGGGATCGGCGATCAGGATCCGGCCCTCGGCGGCGCCCAGCCAGTCGAGCGCGGCGCGCAGCCGCACCACCTCGCCGACCACGACCATCGCCGGGGGCTCGATGCCGGCGGCCTCGACCTCGGCCACGCAGCGCCCGAGGGTGGTCTCGAGCACCCGCTGCTCGGGCGTGGTGGCCTTGGCGACCACCGCCACCGGCTCCTCGGCCTTGCGCCCCGCCGCCAGCAGCCGCCCGGCGATCACGCGCAAGTGCTTGAGCGCCATGTAGAACACCAACACCGGCGCGCCCCGGGCCAGGGCCTCCCAGTCGAGCCCGTCGGGGACCTGGCCGGTGGCGGCGTGACCGGTGACGAAGGTGACGGCCGAGTTGATCTCGCGATGGGTGATCGGGATGCCGGCGTAGCCGAGGCCGCCGAGGCCGGCGCTGATGCCAGGGATGACGCGGAACGGCACCCCGGCCTCGACCAGCGCCAGCGCCTCCTCGCCGCCGCGGCCGAAGACGAAGGGGTCGCCGCCCTTGAGCCTGAGCACGCGGCCGCCGCCGCGGGCCTCCTCGATGAGCCGGCGCGAGATGTCGGGCTGGCGCGCCGAGGGCTTGCCGCCGCGCTTGCCGGCGTACACGAGCCGGGCTTCCGCGCGCGCCAGGTCGAGCACAGCGGCGTTCACCAGGGCGTCGTAGATCACCACGTCGGCGTGGCGCAGCCCGTGGAGCGTCAGAAGAGTCAGCAGTCCGGGATCGCCGGGCCCGGCGCCGGCCAGCCACACCCAGCCCGGCTCGAAGGGCGGCAACGAGAGGGAAGCGTCGTCCATGGCGCCAATCTAGCGCGCGCCGCCGCCGCCGCCTAGTCAGGCGGCGCCCGCCGCGGCTACCATCGCGCCATGGCCATGTGTGGACGGCTCCCCGAAGACTCGCAGCTCCATGCACACGCCGTATAGCGTGCGCGTAGATCTCGCTGCAGGCTTGGCGCCGCCTCAAGTTACTATAATACATCAAAAGTGATAGTTTAAGTGACAGGATCCTGATTACATATCAAATATGATGCGTACCCTGATTTTTCTTTCTTGCAACAAGACATCACAAATGATATATTAGACCCAGGAATCTAAGGTAACGCATCAGAATTGAGAAATTATGAAAATATCAGGTGACATGTCAGATCGCGCAGTGCTGAAAGAGCTTGGCAGCCGTCTAGCCCGCTATCGCCTGAACAAGAATCTCACACAGGCAATGCTGGCCGCCCAGGCGGGCGTCTCGACGCCGACCATACAGCGCATTGAGCAAGGAAAATCGACCCAGGCTTCAAACCTCATCAGGATCTTGCGGGCGCTCAAATTACTCGACAATCTTGAAGTCCTCATTCCCGAGCCTGCGATCAGTCCGATCCAGCAAGCCAAAATGCACGGCAAGCTGAGGCAACGCGCTTCATCCCCATCTGGCAAACAGCACCGGCCACCTGAATGGACCTGGGGGGATGAAGAATGACCGTCGCCGAAGTCAATCTCTGGGGACGAACGATCGGTGCGGTGAGCTGGGATGATGATCGAGGCATTGCCAACTTTGAGTATGATCCAGCCTTCGTTGAGAGCGGCCGGGAAGTCGCGCCGCTCATGACGCCGCTTTCCGATCAGATTTACTCATTCCCGGCACTGGCCCGCGAAACGTTTTACGGTCTGCCGGGACTTCTTGCAGATTCTCTGCCTGACAGGTTTGGCAATACACTCATCAATGCGTGGCTCGCCAGACAGGGGCGCAATCCGGGTGATTTCAATTCCGTCGAACGACTTTGCTATACCGGAATTCGAGGTATGGGCGCGTTCGAGTTTGCTCCGGCGCAAGGCCCTACATACAGACAATCCAAAAACGTTGATGTGACAGAACTTGTTAAACTCGCAAGCGAGATACTCACCAAGCGGACCGTCCTTGAGGGCTCCTTTGCCCCTCCTGACAGAGACGAAGCGCTACAAGATATATTGAGGGTCGGCACATCGGCGGGCGGTGCCAGAGCCAAGGCGATCATTGCCTGGAATCCCGAGACCGATGAGGTTCGTTCCGGACAGATCGCCGCAGGTGACGGATTTTCTTACTGGCTCCTGAAATTCGACGGCGTGGCAGGCAACAAGGATAAAGAGCTTGAAGACCCCCAGGGCTATGGGTTGATCGAGTATGCTTATCACAAGATGGCGCGGGAAGCCGGAATTCAAATGAACCAATGCCGGCTCCTGCGGGAGAATAGTCGCAATCATTTCATGACCAAACGCTTTGATCGTACAGAGACAGGCCAGAAGATTCACATGCAGTCCTTGTGCGCCATGGCCCATTACGACTTCAACCAGGCTGGCGCGTATTCCTACGAACAGGCTCTGCGCGTGATCGACAAACTCGGATTGCCCAAGAACGCTGTGGAAGAACAATTCAGACGCATGGCCTTCAATATCATTGGTCGCAATCAGGATGATCACGTCAAGAATATCGCATTCCTGATGGATCGATCAGGGCGATGGTCTCTTTCTCCGGCTTTTGATGTCACGTACAGCTATAATCCGTCAGGGCTTTGGACCGGAACTCATCAAATGTCGTTGAACAGTAAGCGCGACGACTTTGAGGTAGACGATTTTGTTGCCTGCGCCCAGAACGCCGCAATGAAACGTGGCCGGACCACTGAAATTCTGCGAGAGGTCCAGCAAGCCGTATCGCGTTGGAAAGAATTTGCAGAAGAAGCCGGCGTGCCGAACGAAACTGTCCGCAAGATTGGCGCTACCCATCGTACGGATATCATTTCCTAACAATATATCCATGACTGCATAGTTAACCGTGACCGAGCCCTCTGCCCTCCGCATGAACGGTACACCCCGATGTGACCCCCCCGGACATCGCCGTGTTGATGCCGACGACCGACCGATCCTGGCTAACCATAGCCCGGCCCAGCTTCGAGCCAGTCCTTCCCCTCGGTTTCCTCCCCTGATGTGAAGCAGACGAAATCGGGGGCAAAGCGGGCGATGCTGCTGCAAGGTCGGGTTTCGAGGGTAGAGCGGTCGGACGGGCGAGGTGGCCGGGGAGTCTGGGTGTAGCCGAGGGTGTTCTGTTGCCTCTCCGGGTGCGACGCCAGAATCGGATCGCCGGCGCCATGGAAATCCGGTCGCCGCGTTCACCGCCTAGTCAAGCGGCGCCCGCCGCGGCTACAATCGCGCCATGGTCAGAAGACCCTCAGGCGAGCTGCGCAAGGGCTGGACCACCGGCGCCTGCGCCGCCGCCGCCGCCGGCGCGGCTTACGAGGCGCTGCTCACCGGGCGCTTCCCCGATCCGGTCACGATCACCCTGCCGCGCGGCCAGCGCCCGAGCTTCGCGCTCGCCGAGAGCCGGCTTGGGCCGGGCTTCGCCGAGGCCGGGGTGATCAAGGACGCCGGCGACGACCCCGACGCCACCGACGGCGCCCTGGTGCGGGTCCGCGTCAGGGGCGGGGCGCGCGGCGGCGGCGTGCGCTTCCTTGCCGGCGAGGGCGTCGGCACGGTGACCCGCCCCGGCCTCGAGCTCGGCGTCGGCGAGCCGGCGATCAACCCGGCGCCCAGGCGCCTGGTGTGCGAGACCGTGGCCGAGGTCGCGCGTGCCCGCGGCGGCTCGTGCGACCTCGAGGTCACGGTGTCGATCCCCGGCGGCGAGGCGATGGCAGCGCGGACCACCAATCGACGCCTCGGCATCGTCGGCGGGCTCTCGGTGCTCGGCACCACCGGGGTGGTGGTGCCCTACTCCTGCGCCTCGTGGATCCACTCGATTCAGCGCGGCATCGACGTCGCCCGGGCCTCGGGCCTCGACCATCTGGCGGCGGCCACCGGCTCGGTCTCGGAGGCCGCGGTCCAGGCGCTTTACGATCTCCCTGAGGCGGCGCTCATCGACATGGGCGACCTCGCCGGTGGGGTGCTCAAGTACCTGCGCAAGCACCCGGTGGCGCGGCTCACCATCGCCGGCGGCTTCGCCAAGCTCTCGAAGCTGGCCCAGGGCCGCTTGGACCTCCACTCGGGCCAGAGCCGGGTCGGGCTCGGCGATCTCGCCGCGATCCTGGGCGAGCTCGGCGCCGAGGACCGGGTGCAAGAGGCGGCGGCCGCGGCCAACACCGCGGGCCAGGTGCTCGAGGTGGCGCGCCAGGCCGGGCTCGGGCTCGGCGACGAGGTCGCGCGGCGGGCCCGGGCGGTGGCGCTGGAGACCTTGAACGGCGGCACCGAGGTCGAGGTCGTGATCTACGACCGCAAGGCTCGCCTGGTGGGCCGTGCCCCCTTCTGAGCGCCGGCCCCGCCTCTTGATCCTGGGCGGCACCCGCGAGGCGGCCCTGCTCGCGGCGCGGGCCGAGGCCGCCGGCGAGGCCGAGGTGCTGAGCTCGCTCGCCGGGCGCACGACGCGCCCCGCCGCGCTCGCCGGCCGGGTGCGGGTCGGGGGCTTCGGGGGTGCCGCCGGCCTGGCCGCGTTCCTCGAGGCCGAGGGCATCGATCTCGTGATCGACGCCACCCACCCCTTCGCCGCCGCCATCAGCGTCCACGCCGCCGAGGCCTGCCGCGAAAAGGGCGTGCCACGCCTCGCCCTGGTGCGGCCGGCCTGGGAGCGGCGCTCAGGCGATCGCTGGATCGAGGTCGGCGATGCGGCCGCGGCGGCGGCGGCGCTGCCGGGGCTCGGCGCGCGCGTCTTCCTCACGCTCGGCGCCCGCGGCCTCGAGCGTTTCGCGGCGCTCGCCGGGATCTGGTTCCTGGTGCGGCTCATCGAGCGGCCGGCGAGGCCGCTCCCCCTTCCCGACCATCATCTGATCCTGGGCCGGGGGCCCTTCGACCTCGAGGCCGAGCGCGCGCTCACCAGGCGCCACCGCATCGACGCCCTGGTCACCAAGGCGAGCGGCGGCGAGGCGACTTACGCCAAGATCGCCGCCGCGAGGCTCGAGGGGATGCCGGTGGTGATGATCCGCCGCCCGCCGCAGATTTGGGGAGAGAGCGCGGCCAGCGTCGACGAGGCGCTCGCCTGGCTGGCGGCGCGGCGCGGCTAGGCCGCTTTCTTCTGCGCCCGGTCGTTGTTGGCGGCGCGGGGCTCGACCCGGTAGACGCGCTCGTAGTGCTCCTTGCACCACGGCTCGGTCACGTCGCGCACCGGCTTCTCGCAAAAGCTCCAGCCGGGCTGGAGCGGGTCGCCATCGATCCATTGACAGGTCTTCATGTTCCAGTCTCGCTCGCATGTCGGTCGCCGCGCCGAGGCGCGCGCGCCAGCTTTGACAAGGCCGCAGGGGCCGACGCCGAACGGGCGCGAGCGCGCGCCGGCGGCCTGCCGATAATGGCCTGAGCCCGGCCTCCCCAGGTCCCACACCGACCACGGGTGTTACGTCTAATTCCCTGTTGTGGGCACAACGGCGCGCCACCAGGGGGCACGCCGACCGGACCCCGTACATATGGGGGTGACGGACGCCGCTTCAAGGGCCGGGGCCAGCGGTTGTAATCAACCGCCGCCGCCCGCAAGATCGGGGTGAGATAAAGGGGATATGGGGAGAGCGAGATGTCGATCGCGGACACGCCCAAGGTCGCCAAGCCCGACCTCGGCTCGACCGCCTACCGCCACGGCGCCGACTGGGTGCCGCCGGCGCTCCGCCAAGCCAACTACTTCCGGCTCGACCCCAACATGGCGCTCAGGCTGCGCCTCTACCTCGGAACGGACGAGCGCGACTGGGCCATTAGCCTGTTGGACGAGTTCGGGGCGCTCTGCGGCGGCACCATCGCCGAGCTCTCGACGCTCGCCAACCGGCACACCCCCGAGCTCAGGCAGTTCGACGAGCGCGGCGCGCGCGTCGACCGGATCCTGTTTCACCCCAGCTACACCGAGATGTGCCGCCTGGCCTACGGCTTCGGGCTGGCGCAGGTCAACCACCTGCCCACCTTCCGGGGCCTCTCGCGGACGCCGAGCCGGCTTGTCAAGGCCATGGCCGGGGTGCTTTTCGCCGCCGCCGAGCAGGGCCTCTACTGCCCCATCTTCATGACCGATTGCCTGATCGGCGTGCTGGCGCGCCACGGCGACGACGAGCTCAAGGCCCGCTACCTGCCACGCTTCCTCAGCCTCGACGGCGAGCGGCCCTTCCAGGGCGCCCAGTTCATGACCGAGAAGTTCGGCGGCTCGGACGTCGGCGCCACCGATACCCGCGCCGTGCTCGAGCACGGCGAGTGGCGGCTCTATGGCGACAAGTGGTTCTGCTCGAACGCCAACTTCGATCTCGCCGGGACGCTGGCACGCTACGACGACGCCGTTCCCGGCACCGCCGGCCTCGGCATGTTCGTGTTCCCCAAGCTCCTCGACGACGGCAGCCGCAACCGCTACCGCATCAACCGCGTCAAGTAAAAGCTCGGCACCGCCTCGATGGCCACCGCCGAGATCACCCTCGACGGCGCGCTCGCCTATCCCGTCGGCGCCCTCGACCAGGGCTTCCACGTGATGGCCGGCATGCTCAACGGCTCGCGCCTCGGCACCGCCACCATGGCCACCGGGGCGATGCGCCGGGCGCTGATGGAGGCGCTCAACTTCGCCCGCCAGCGCCACACCTTCGGCGAGGTGCTGCATCGCCACGGCATGGTCAAGCGGGCGCTGGTCGAGGCCTATGCCGAGGCCGAAGGCGCCGCCGCGCTCTTGGCCTTCGCCTACGCGCTTTACGACCGCCACGATGCCGCGCCCGAGGACGCTGGGCTCGAAGCTAGGCTGCGCATGGCGACGGCGCTGGCCAAGTGCAACAACTCGCACGTCGCGGTCGAGGTGGCCTCGGAATGCCTGCAGCTCCAGGGCGGCGTCGGCTACATCGAGGACCGGGCCGCGGCGCGCATCTATCGCGACGCCATCGTCCACCCGATCTGGGAGGGCACCACCAACATGCTGGTGCTCGACGTGCTGCGGGCGATCGAGAAGCTCGACGCGGACCGGGCGCTCGGCGACGAGATGAGGGAGCTCGAAGCGAGGCTCGAACGCAACGAGACCCGCTCGCTGTTCGCTGCGCTCAGGGCCGAGATGGAGGCCACCCTCGCCGCTCTGCGCCTGAGCTTGGGTGAGGACAAGACCAGCCGCGAGTACCTCGCTTACCCGCGCACCCAAGCGCTCGCCACGGCGCTGATCGGCCAAGTGCTGCTGGCCGAGGCCGAGTTCCGGCTCCGCGAGGACCGCGACCCGGGCGGCGTCGAGCTCGCCAAGGCGTATTTGTGGAAGCACCGCCCCGAGCTCATGACCCGAACCTATGGCGAGGCGGATCGGCCCGTCACCGCGGCGGCGGTGGTCGAGGGCCTGTTCGGCGAGCGGCGCGAGTGGGCCTGAGGGCGGCCCCGGCCCCTAGAGCGTGTACCCATGACCTGGGTTATCGACGGCTCTGGAAAACGGCTCACCGATGTCCGCTTCCAGACTGTAAGCGGACCTACACGAGTAGTCCTCCAAACTTCGCCTCCTAGCCAGGAACGGACATGGCGTGCCAAGGGTCTGGCGGGTGCCTGGGACTTCGAAAGAATTGCCGCCTCGTACATCTCGCCAGGAGCAAGAGACGGCGATTGATTTCAATCAATGACTTTCCTCGGCGTATCGACAGGATGTTTTTGGGGAACTCCATTCTCAGTATGCCGACTTGAGAGAGGCCTTCCTGCGGCGAGTCCAATCACGGCCTCATCGACGATATCGGCTGGCCATGGCGAAACTAAACACCAAAGGCACTTCGACGAACCCGAGAACATCGGATGAAGTCGCGCAACTGATCCGCAGAGGCCTCGACGTGCTGAGTTTTGGATTCGGAGTGTTCGACAAGGATCTGAAGCTCGTCGCGTGTAACAAAGTGTTTCGCAAGTTGCGCGGCTATCCCGCCACGCTGTGCAAACCCGGTACGGAAATAACCGAATTCTATCGATTCAATGCGGTACGGGGCGACTATGGCCCTGGCGACATCGAGGCGCATGTTAAGTCTCGCCTTACCCGAGCCCGCAAGTTCCGGCCGGATGAGCTTGAGTACGAGCTGGCGACCAGGCAAATTCTGAACATCCGATACACCCCCATCTCGCGTGACGGCCTGCTCCTTTCGTATGCTGATGTCACCGAGCGCAAGCGCGCCGAGGAGGCGTTGCGCGAAAGCGAAGAACGCTATTCGCTCGCGATGGCCGGTGCAAATGAAGGTATGTGGGACTGGAGCGCGGGCAGGGACGAAATAGTCGTTTCCGCAAGCTACAAGCGGCTTGTTGGTCTTGACATGGCAGGCGACACGATATCGCTCGATGACTGGGTGGCGCTGATACACCCGGACGATCTTGCGGCTCGGGAGGAGGCGCAACGCGCTCACAAGGGCGGAAATGTAGAGTTCTATGAGTGCGAGTACCGGGTGCGTTGCGGTGACGGTGAGTATCGTTGGTTTCTCGACCGTGCCAGGAGCATCCGGGACGAGCATGGGGAGACCTATCGGATGGCCGGCTCGTTGACGGATGTCACGGCGCGCAAACAGGCGGAGCACGACCTGCTTGAGGCCAACCGCCACATCAACGAGCAGAACCAAGTGCTCGAAAGTTTATCGTCGAAGCTATCGAAGTACCTATCGCCACAGCTCTATTCGTCGATTTTTAGCGGCGAACAGAGTGTCGAGATTGCATCGAAACGCAAGAAACTGACGATCTTCTTTTCCGATATCGCGGGATTCACCGAGACGACCGATCTTCTGGAATCGGAAGACCTGACAAGCCTTCTGAACCATTACCTAACAGAAATGTCGAAGATCGCTCTGGAATATGGCGCGACCATCGACAAATACATCGGCGACGCGATGATGCTGTTTTTCGGTGATCCGGATACCAGGGGTGTGAGAGAGGATGCAATAGCCTGCGTCGAGATGGCAATCACCATGCAACGGCGAATGAGCGAACTACAGATAGAGTGGCGCGACCGGGGACTGGAGCAGCCGTTCCAACTGCGCATCGGAATCAACACCGGCTATTGCACCGTCGGCAACTTCGGCAGCGAGGATCGCATGGACTATACGATCATCGGTAACGAGGTGAACCTTGCGGCGCGCCTGCAGTCGCATGCCCAGGTCGGAGGCATCCTGATGGCCAACGCGACTTACTCCTTGGTCAAGGACACGGTGCTGGCCGAAGAGCAAGAGACCATCCCGGTGAAAGG
The DNA here is from genome assembly GCA_965371625.1 of uncultured Alphaproteobacteria bacterium. Lineage (GTDB taxonomy): Bacteria > Pseudomonadota > Alphaproteobacteria > CBDUZE01 > CBDUZE01 > CBDUZE01. Next base: position 1,377 of record CBDUZE010000071.1, on the reverse strand, counting down.
CTATGCCAAGCCTGTACGGAACTACAACGTCGTTGGCATCTATGACGATCTTGTCAACCAGGGACGCATCATACGCGTGGATCAGGACGGCCTGACGCTGACCATCGACCGAAACAAGCTAACAAGAAAGGGCAGAGCCAAGGCGATCAAAGCTCTTGAGAAGGCCGTGTCGCAGATAGAGGGCCAACGTAAAGCAAGACGCGCGCGCGATGTGCAATGACTAGGTTGTCGGATCGATCGCTGACCCTTAAATGATCCTCTCGAAAATTAAATGACCCTCTCGAAAATGTGACGGAGGGGGTATCGAATCGGACGGTTTTTCGAACAGTTTAGGCCTGTCAAGATTGGTACATATTCTGACACTCGCCCAGCCTCGTCAACTTCCGCAATGGGTCAAAACCGGTCCTACGGCGGCACCGCTAGGCAGGTCTGCACCTGGGTGTGAAGCAGACAGAAACGGGGGCAAAGCGGAAGTCACCGCTCGAATGTCGGCTCGTGGTTATCCCCTTGACACCTGTAGGCGGCGCCCCGGCGCGGAACCTCGGGTCCGCCCCCTCGGGTCCGCCACCGTGAGCGACAAGACTCATACGCGGTTCCGATCGAAGCGGAACCGCTCTAGCGCCGGGGACGGAAGAGGTGGCGGTGCTCAGGGTCGTAGAGCTTGCTGTCCTCGAAGGCGTCCGCCCCCAGCACCGGCCCCACCAGGATCAGTGCCGTGCGCGTGATCTTGGCCGCCCGCACCTGCTCGCGGATGGTGCCGAGGGTGCCGCGGATGACGCGCTCGTCGGGCCACGAGGCGCGGTAGACCACCGCCGCCGGGCACTCCGCGCCGTAGTGGGGCACCAGCTCCCGCACCACCGATTTGAGGTTCCGCACCGAGAGATGGATGGCGAGAGTGGCGCCGCTCAAGCCGAGGGTGGCGAGGTCCTCGCCCTCGGGCATGGGCGAGCTCTTCATCGCCGTCCGCGTCAGCACCACGGTCTGGCTCACCCCCGGCAGGGTGAGCTCGGCCTTTAGCGCCGCCGCGGCCGCCGCGTAGGCCGGCACCCCGGGGGTCACGTCGTAGTCGATGCCGAGCCGATCCAAGCGCCGCATCTGCTCGGCGATGGCGCCGTAGAGCGAGGGATCGCCCGAGTGGACGCGGGCGACGTCGAGCCCCTGCTCGTGCGCCGCCTCCATCTCGGCGACGATCTCGTCGAGGGTCATCGACGAGGTGTCGGCTATCTTAGCGCTCCCTGTGGCCCCCTCCTGGGCCCAGGCCACCACCTCGGCCGGCACCAGGGAGCCGGCGTAGAGCACTACCGGCGCGCGTCGAATGAGCTCGCGCCCGCGCACCGTGATGAGGTCGGGCGCCCCGGGGCCGGCGCCGATGAAATG